>NZ_JBUPZY010000004.1:0-417908 GCF_055524115.1 Marinobacter sp. V34
ACCGGCGACGACGCTGCACTCCGGTTATGACTTCGATTCTCTCCACCTTGGACACTCCTTTGCACTAGGTCTATGCCTAGGCCTTTGCTTCTACCAAGGTGTCCGGTTTAAATGGGGGCTACTACAGGATGACACGACGCCTCTGCTTTGCACGGAGGCCAATTTAGGCCTTGCTGTCACATAACCCGAATGTCCGCTTTGCGACCTTACCGCACAGCAAATCGCTTCTATCGGTTCACTGTCACCACTGGGCTGAACGAAGTAAACATTATTTTCCTGATTATCACCAACTGTGCCCTCCCAACTCCCGGCTTGGTTAAGGGGCAATGGGAGATTTATCGGTTGAACGGTGCTCGAACGGGGGCAGGACAAACGCCGCTGTAAAGTAGGTAGCGGATTGCCTTACCGTACTCGGGATCATTGTATTCTTCCATGCGCGCGGCTTCCTTCTCGGCATTTCGTCTCACAAACATGTTCTGTGGCGGTTCCGATTTTTCTGAACTCGACATTGCTGGGAGGCCCTCGAAAACTGAAGTTTACCTAGATTAACTTGATTCGAATGTGCTTTGCCAATTCCAATTCGGCCGATCCTGCAAAATCATGGATTCCGGTTTGCGGCGATTTTCAACCCAGTTGTCCAAATGACCGCGTTTAAGCGGCCAGTTTATTGCGCTCAACTTCCTGCAACTTAAGCGCAAGGATAGGGTAAAATTAAAATCCGTATTAATGTTATTTTAACGGATTTTTGTCATATCGTCAGGGAAAGCTCACTCCCATGGGCAGTCCGGACTTCCCCATTCATTTCCGACGGGGCCGCCAACAGCGCCTTGTAGTTTCCGCTTCTTGATCCAGGCGATGGCAATGTCGTCCATAATTTCGGCAGGGATTTCCACGACCAAGTTATCGATGGCTCCTTCACGCGTTGTTTCTTTTGTAACCGAGTATTCACGAGGCTTGGTGAGCTCAAAGAAAACATTCCTTGGCTCATCATCCAGATACTCCTGAAAATAGAGGTGGTGTCGCTGCCCACCAGTAATCGATGCTTTCGTACTCATAGATCTCACCCGCAATACTTTGGTCCAAGTAGCCATCATGCCACTGAAGTAAGTTAGCTGGCCAGCATCAAAGCTCTTAAACATGTCCAAATCGGGTGTGAGCAAGAGGATCTGAAAATTCAGAAGAAACATACTCTTAGGCGAGTGGACGACGAATTAAGTACTTTCTGTGAAAATTTAGTACTTCTTGTGACGATTCTTTAGTACTTTCTGTGTTCGCCCAAAAAGAGCTAACAGTTCGTCCATCGCTCAAATCCTGTAGTGCGCATAATGTATATTATGTTAAATTCTATAATAAACTTCAGCTGAAACCCATCCCAAGCCCCCTCACTCTACTCGACAAAACTCACTCATCTGGCCACCCATATGAAATTTGACGCGAATTGAGTTGACTCTGTAGCTGCTACAGAGTTTTTAATCACGGCTAGCAACGGGCTCTGTGAAGCTCATAAATCAACAATCGATGGAAGCACCCTTACGATGAAAGGCGATCTGAAAGCGTTCTATCAAGCAGAACTTATAGCCTCGCGCGAGGCTGAGGATTCGGGTGACTTTTCAAAGGCGTTCGCGCACCTTGAACGCGCTCATATTTTGAGTCAGAAATACGCAATCCCGCATACTGCTACCCACATACGCATGCTCAAACTTGGTTGGCGGATGCGTGACATACGAGAAGTCGTTGGGCAGTTTACTCGAACGTTCGCCGCCTTGTTGTTTTCTCGCATATGGGTTCCAGTTGGAAATACTGGGCGTGCGAACGTCAGTCCGTTTGCGCCAATGCCTTTGCCTGAAGATCTCGCTCTTGTGCTTCATAAGGAGAGTCGTCACTAGGCTAGAAAATGAAACATCGAGCATGGCCCACTTTCAGTCGACGTAGCCACCCACTGCCTGCAGAATCGTCTGTGAATTGTTGGGGGTCACCCAGGCTGCGATAGCGTTTTGTTTCTGGCCTTTTTCGGGGAATTCCGGAAGTGTAATGGTCCAGCTTTTCTCTCCGGGTACTGTTATCAACTTCAACACCACAAATTCGTGTGAGAGTTCACGGCCCCGGTTTTCTCCAGCCTTCACGGATGTTGTTAACCCCATACCGAGTATGGCTATATGCAGCTGGCCGGCTTTCTCGCCATCAAATTCCGCCTTAAAGCGACGTTCGTCATTAACACTAGCCTTGAGTCCCCCGACCTGTTTCGTGTCGTCTGTCCAGGTGCGTTGCCCGCGAAACCATTGGCGCCATTCTTTGTTGTTAATAACAATACCCGGAGTGTAGGACTGACTAACGTGCCCTTCCCGCACGTACTCACGCTGGCGTTCACTAAAAGCAGGTTTTGCAAACGGATCTTTCCAGCCAATGTAATCCCAGTAGTCAACGTGGAATGCCATGGGAACGAACCCCTTGA
The DNA here is from genome assembly GCF_055524115.1 of Marinobacter sp. V34. Lineage (NCBI taxonomy): Bacteria > Pseudomonadati > Pseudomonadota > Gammaproteobacteria > Pseudomonadales > Marinobacteraceae > Marinobacter > Marinobacter sp. V34. Next base: position 2,453 of record NZ_JBUPZY010000004.1, read on the forward strand.
AAAGCTCAGGATTGCTCTTCAAAGAACTCAGCCAGCGATCAGCGGGCGGACAGCTGCTGCATCCCTCTGAAGTAAACAACTCAACAACGTCGGTTCTACTCGTTCCGCTACTCCACTCTGCGGCGTTGGCAAACGACGGCGACAGGAAAAGCAACGCAAGAAACCATCTTGTCATGGGAACCTCACAAGAGATTGGCCATCTATATTAATGGATCAGAGCAAGAGGTGACGGTTTTGGTTCCTCCCCAAACATAACGTTTCTATAACACTTGGTGACGGCTCTTCTCCGATTGTCGTTTACATAATGTTGCGAGAAATATGACCTTGTGATGTTTGCGAGGTTTGATAGCAGTATAAAATGTAGCTCCTCCAACGCAGGAATCTCAGGATTTTGGACAGATGAAAGGCCCAAAAAGATGTCGGTATATTCGGTACTTCATGGTTCTGATCTTTGTTTCGTTTAGTCCTACGTTGTTTGGAGCGAGCACCATTAAAATTAGTACCGGGCAATGGCCGCCGTACCTAGGCGACGATCTACCTGATGGTGGTTTTGTCTCCCAGATTATTCGTGAATCCTTTAAAAGCGAAGGTGTCGACGTAGAGTTTGCGTTTCTTCCATGGTCGCGGGCGCTGGCAATGGTTAAATCCGGAAAGTATCAGGCTTCTGCGGTCTGGTCCTGCACGGAGTCAAGAAGCCGTGACTTCCTGTTCTCCTCTCCTCTTCTGCCGTATCAATACGTTTTCTATCACCGCGCTGATGAGACTTTTGACTGGGATGCCCTGGTGGAGCTGAAAGGAAAGAGAGTTGGTCTGACACAGGATTACAGTTACGGCGAAACTCTCAGTGGCGTTATTGAGAGTGGTTTCGTCGACGCCGACGTCACCACCTCCGATGCGGCTAATTTCAAGAAACTGCTCCTTAAACGCATTGATTTGTTTCCCATGGATCCCGTCGTCGGTGAAGCGATGATAAGAAAGCAATTTGCTTCCCAGGCGTATCGCCTGACATTTCACCCCAAACCGCTCCGGAAAGCGTTTTACCACTTGGTGTTTAACGCGGAGTCAGCCGGCCTCAGGCAGGCATTCAATGATGGGTTAACCAAGTTGCGCAACAACGGTAGGTATCAAGCCATCATTGAAAAAGCGGTCGCTGAGAACAGCACGCCAAGGACCGCCCGGATACTGGAAGACAAACTCGTCAATTGGAGCAGCACAGTGGCGCCCTGCTCCCCTCCGCCTGCCAAGTAATACGGGTTTGGTTGTATCGTTAGGTTCCATTCCGTTTAAGACTTGCTTATACGATGAATGCAGCTAAACTCCTATTCAGCTTGCATTTTTCGTCGCTGTTTGGCCAAAAAGTGTGCCATCCCTGGCAGTGTGACCGCCGGGTTTGTCAGTAGCGGGTCTCGGAGTGCAATCATTGACTGAATCGTTTCAAATAATGCTAAGAGTAAAGTGCTGAGATTGCGCATGCAGGAACGTCTATCGCCCCTAAGCAGAGCTTTACGCCCCAAAGTGGTTTCGAGGGTGGTAGCCGCCGTTCTTTGCTATTCAGCCTCTTCCAATGTTGTTGCCGCGGACGACTCCCTTTGGGACATTCCCTTGGAAGAGCTCGGTCAAATTCGTGTTGTCTCAATTGCCTCTGGCACCGAAACACCGCTGGATAAGGCCGCTGCGATCACTTCAGTTATCAATGCGGACGATATTGCAGCCATGGGCGCCACGGACTTGGACCAGGTACTTGAAACAGTGCCTGGGCTCCATGTGAATCACTCCGATCAAGCGTTCTCACCCAAGTATGTGTTTCGGGGTATTACTTCCAGCAATAACCCTCAAGCACTGATGCTAATCAACGGAATCCCCGCTACCACGATGATGTACGGAAATCGCAGCAACGCGTGGGGTGGCATGCCAGTTAAGGCGATCGAACGAATCGAAGTTATCAGGGGCCCTGGTTCTGCGCTTTATGGTGCTGATGCCTATTCCGGCGTCATCAATATCATTACCAAAGGCCCCGAATCAGTGGATGGTCAAACGATTGGAGGAAGGGTTGGGAGTTTTGATACTCGTGGAGGCTGGTTGGAATCTGGCCACCAGGTAGGCGATCTGGGCATGAGCATGATTCTTGAGTATCAAACCACCGACGGATGGCGAGAAACGGTCGAGCGAGATGCTCAAACAAACTTTGACGAGATGTTCGGTACTTCAGCTTCTTTGGCGCCCGGCCCCGTCAATACAGGTGTAGATCAGTTGGATGCTCGCTTTGAAGTTGGCGGCGAACAATGGACTTTCCGCGCAGGACTCCAAGACCGCAGCAACCTTGGCACTGGCCCGGGCGTTGCGCAAGCCTTGGATCCAAAAGGCGAATTCTCCTCCAGGCGGATTAATGCAGATTTCGGCTATCGCTTGCCTGATCTTGTTGACGCGCTGGATGTGGAAGCACGGGTATCTTATTTCAATATAACCCAGGAACCAGAGAACGACATTGTACTCTACCCGCCCGGAGCCTTTAACGGTGATTTTCCGGAGGGTTTGATTGGAAGCCCGGGATACAAGGAAAACCAGGCTCGCTTCGACCTCAGTGCGATCTACCGTGGCTTTACAAATCATCGCATACACATAGGTTTGGGGGGGCTTTGGGCTGATCTGTACGAGGTCACTGAAAGAAAGAACTTTAATCCTGATTTTAGTCCCAAGGGTGCCGTGGTTGATGTTTCAGGCGACCCGACTGAGGTTTGGATGCCCGAAGAGGATCGCAACAACTACTATGTCTTTGTGCAAGATGAGTGGCAGTTCGCCCAGAATTGGCAACTGGTAAGCGGTATTCGTTTCGATGACTATTCGGATTTCGGCAATGCAGTAAATCCCCGAGCTGCTTTAATCTGGGCAACCACCGACACAATCACCACCAAGCTCCTATACGGACGGGCATTCCGTGCCCCTTCGCTAAATGAGCTTTACGTGGCGAACAACCCCGTCACGATGGGTAACACGGACTTAGGCGCGGAAACGATCGATACGTTGGAAATTGCTGTTTCCCATCAACTGAGCGCGCAGGTGTTCTACGGTATTAATCTGTTCTACTACGAGATTGATGATTTAATCACGGCAGTTGCTGTCACCGGCCCAGTATCTCAGGAGTACCGGAACTCTGAGGAGCGGACAGGGCATGGTGGTGAAGTTGAATTCTCCTACAGTCCAATCGACGAAATAAAGTTAACGGCGAACTACGCGTATCAAAAGTCGACCGATGAACGAAACAATTCTGGTGTTGGCGAAGCACCGAACCATCAGCTGTATGGGCGTATGGAATGGAGTGTAAGCCCGATTTGGAAGTTTTCCACGCAGGTCAATTGGGTTGGCGAGCAGAAGCGAGTGGCCAATGACCCCCGCTCCCCAGTGGATGACTATGCAACCGTGGATTTAACACTAAGAGCCGTTGATGTTTTGCCCGATTGGACGCTTTCTTTTGCGGTAAAGAATTTGCTTGACGAAAATGTTAGAGATCCCAGTCCCTATGCAGATCCCATCCCCGCAATCCCCAATGATTTTCCAATGCCAGGGCGACAAATAGTTGGGGAGCTTCAATACCGTTTCTGAAGCTGTTTCCCCCAAAAGTGCAAATCGCTCAATCCGACCGCCATTTACGTTTGGCCGGACCACCATAAACGATACTCTCGCAGCGCACTGGAAAAAAACTACCTTCAGGTTTGTCCCTGGTGTCCTGATAACATGGAGCCATTCCTGTCACGAAACATGGGGTGAGGAATAATTGGTACTCCTGACACGTCAAGCCCATATCGGCTGCAAGTCCTGCGTGAACTGCCGCCACATTCATCGAGTATCCATGTTTCTCATCAAGGTGCTGATGTACGTCTAATGCCATCTGGAGATAGCGACCGCCCGCCAATCCAAGTTCTCGGGCCTTATCGAGTGTGTAGGATATGCGTTCGTCAGTTTTTGCCAGCGGGCGGCCATAGCCGTATAGGATTCGCCCCTTTTGTTTTTCCTGATCGACAAAATCTGTTAGCTGGCCACCATCATCACACCACTGCCCCGCCCGGTAGAAAAAATCCAGAGCACGAACTTCCGGTCTGCGGCCATATATGGACGCTTCAGAAACACTCATGCCGGCCATCAGCGCGAGTGACGGCGTGGTTCGAACGGTTCCTGCCAGCGCGGTCACATGGTTGGGCCAAATGGATGCATCCGGGTAACTGGTCGAAACCCAATAAAAATTAAGTAGTTTGGCAACATTCTCACCAGGATCTCTGCCTAAGATGGCGTACAGATAGAGATGTATCCAATCCATTTCACCCAACTCTTTATGCAGGTCTTTGCCATGCATAACCACCCGATCGGATAAATACGCCTTTCCTTTGTAGGTTAACCACCGGCTCTCAGTTTCAAAAAGGTGCTCATGACTCATTGTCCATCCTCCCCATAGGAATCGGCAGAAGCCGGGCCGGGGTCGTCTGCCAATTCGATAGCTGGTCCGTAGTATGGAAACTTCTTCCACCCCATTCCCTTCTGTTCAATTGCATGGGCGGCGGCTCCGGGCAGTCTCAATATGAGGTACAACATGCTGGCCTGGTCTTCGTTAAGGTCCAGATCTACAAAAGCCGCCGCAGCAACACCACTCAGGGCGAGAGGATAGCCGACGGCTAGCTCGAGTTCTTCCCTGTGTTTTTTCAGCCATCGGAGCGCACCATCTTCAGGGGCTAAGTTAACGAGATACTGCAGCGCCTGCCATACCGGCGTAGTGATGGACTTCCCGTTGGGGTCAAACCCTGGGGCATGTTCCATTGGTAGCCAAATATCAGCCCTCTCATCCTCTTCTGGGTTGAAGAGCTTTTCAATCCATTTTGGGAGGTCTCTACCGCATTCACGCCAGAGTCTGACCGCAACAGAAACTTCCTGTGCACCGCCATACTGACCGGCTCCCACTGCCAATGCCGCCATAAGAGCAGAACTGTGATTGGTGCCCGCTACCCCGGCATTCATGGCGGCCCTGACGCTTGCTTCTCTGGGGCCTGGATTCGCCAGTATCATGGCAAGCTTTTCCAAAAGCCCTGTTTTTCCGGGAGCGGGCTTTTCACCATCAAACATGAGCAACAGATAATCGAACCAGTGAGCCTGGGGGACGATTTCGCCATAGACATCGTAGCCTGAGCAAAAGCACTGCTTGGCTGCGAATGGGTTGGACTCTTCCGGCTCTTCCAGCCAAAAGTTAGAGTGGTAGACATAATTGGAAGTCATATACAGTGCTCTTTATCTTTAAGCGGCGCCAGTTAAAACCTTCATTCTGGATCCCATGGGCGGAACTTCATCCCTGTCAACGATTACGTCCAATAAACACGGGCCTGGTCTCTGCAGGATTGATCCAAGATCCAGGGAAAGCAGTTGTTCCATTGTTTCAATGCGATAGGACTCTATCCCCATTGCTTTAGCCATATCAGCGTATCGAATAACCGGCAAACTATTACCAATTGGCTCTCCGCCACTGAGGCTTTGCCCGTGCCTAACCATGCCTAGCGCGGAATCGTTTAGTACAACCATGAGCAGGTTGAGATTCTCCTGCAATGCGGTGGTGATTTCCTGACCAGCCATTAAATAGCTACCATCGCCTGTAAAACATACGACCGGGGCGTTCTTTAAAGCTGCTGCTACACCTACCGAAGCCCCTATCGCCCAACCCATTGAAGAAAACCCAATACCAATATGAAAAAACTTCTTGGAAGGATCCTGATCCTCATGACGGCGGATATTCCAATGATGAATGCCCCAGAGGAAGCTGTTGCCACTGTCCATAAGCACCCTGGAGTTTGCGGGGCACTCCCTGCTCAAATAGGTCATTAGAGCCTGTGGCTTTATCTTTCCGTTGAAATTCTCACAGGCTGCCCGGTTATCGAGACGTATCTGTGCGGGTAATTGCGCATGATGCGCTGTCGTTGAGACAAAACCTCCGCCGATTTCAATCGCGAGTTCGTCTGCAATAGACTTAAGCATTAGCTTTGGCGAACCCAGAATGACCAATCGGGCCATCGTAGATCGGGTGAGGTGTTCAGGATTTCTCGATATGTGCACTAAACGCTCAGAGAGTATGGCTGTCGTATCCCATCCGGAGGTTGATACTTCGTCCAGAGCGGACCCAACCACCAGTACCAAATCTGTGTTTTCGGTTTTGAGTGCTTCCGCTGCGCTTTCATGTCCCGCAAATCCGAAGACTCCACGGTATAGCGGGTGATAGCTATCGACGATCCCTTTGCCGCGAGGCGTAGTCACCATCTGCCAGTTCCTCGACTCCGCCAGGCTAACTAAAGTATCCGCAGCCTCCGCTGCGCCCTCCCCCAGCACAACGGTTACTTTTGAAGCCGCCGACAGCTCATCTAACAACAGCCGGATTGAATCTGGGCTTGGCGCAACGTTGTGATGAGTAAAAGCTCGTAGATTGTGGTGGCTGGAGTCATCGGAAACAGGGTGTCTCATCACATCCAACGGAATGCCCAAGTGCGAGGGGCCCGGTTGGTTTCCCAGTGCATAGCTGACAGCCTGAAGCAACTTGGTCTCAAGTTGGGCAGTATGCGAGACGAACGTGTTGTAACGTGTGCAACGGGCAAACATCTCCATGGTGTTGATGCTGGTGCAAGAACTTTCTTGAAGAGATCCCTGTCCAAAGCGATCAAGTGACGTCTGAGCTGAGATAACGAGCATAGGAATGTTGTCAGCATAGGCAGACGCCACACCCGTTATCAGATTTGTTGCGCCAGGACCCGCCGTTGAGCAACACACACCCAGTCGACCTGTTTCCCGGGCATACCCCTCGGCCATGAACGCCGCGCCCGCTTCGTGTCTTGAGATGACCGCTTTGATACCACCACGTCTTTCGCTGCGAGCAAGCGCATTATAAAAAGGCTCAATACTCCCGCCGGGAACCCCAAATACATACTCAACTCCCAATCGCTCAAGATAGCGAATAATCAAGTCACCATTTTCGAGCATTGATAATCCTTTTGGAGGTTACGTCCATTGAAGTATGAATAAAAACGGAAGGTTAACTATTCCAGCGGTCGAGGCTTGGAAATCCCATATCCCTGGGCGTAATCGAGTCCCAGTTCGACCAAGCGGGCTCTTACCTCGTCGTTCTCGACAAACTCGGCAACCGTCCTGAGTCCAGCGGAGTGGCCAATTCGGTTACATGCGTCGACGATGGATAAATCGATTGGGTCGTCCAGCAAGTTGCGGACGAAACCACCATCAATTTTCAGGTAGTCCACTGGGAGGGCTTTCAGATAGGAGAACGAACTCATGCCCGCGCCGAAATCATCAAGCGCGAATTTGAACCCCCGCCTTTTGGAGGAATCGATAAACTTCTGAGTCGCGTTCAAATTGGCAATCGCGGAGGTTTCAGTAATCTCAAAGCAGATACGTTCTGGAATGAGCTTATACCGCTCCGCCAACTGGCTGATGTACAGAAACAGTTCTGGTTCGTTAAACGAACTTCCAGACAAATTGATAAAAAACGTTCCTGTGCTCTCACGGCCAAGACCCGTGCGATCAAGGTAATCAAATGCCAGTTGAATGACCTTGCGATCAACTCTTGTCATCAAGTTGAAGCGTTCCGCCGCGGGAATAAAGGCACCAGGGGGTATTATGTCATCCCCCTCGTTCAAGCGGACCAGGAACTCGGTTCGATAACCATCGGAGGCTTCTGGCTGAAGGGCGACCATCTCCTGCTGCCAGAGGCAAAAACTGTTGTTTTGCAGGGCCTGCTGAATTCGGCTGGTCCAGTTCATATCCCGCTGACGTTGCTGCATATCAACGTCGTTGGTTTCGTACAGCTGGACATTGTTTCGCCCCCGATCCTTGGCAGCATAGCAGGCCAAGTCGGCATGGCTGAGAAGTTCGCCAGCACTGTTGTAGTTTTCGTTGATCAAAACCATACCGATGCTGAGCGACACCGAGAACGGCTTGTTCTGCCATACAAAACGGAATTCGTGGACCTCTTCGCACAACTTCTCGGCGACCTTCTGCGCGTGAACCGCATCACAACCTCGCAGCAGTACCCCGAATTCGTCGCCGCCAAGGCGAGCCAGGGTGTCATCAGAGCGAATTTGATGTGATAGCAACGCGGCGACCTGCTTAAGCAAGTGATCACCGGCTACATGACCGCAGGTGTCGTTTATGATCTTGAATTGGTCGAGATCAAGATAGAGCAGTACATGCTGGCTGCCAGTCTTATGGGTGTCTTCGAGCGCCTGTACCAGTCGCCGTTCGAACTCTCGACGGTTCACAAGATCGGTCAGGCTATCATGAAAGGCCATATGCTCCAGAGCATTCTCGGCAACACGCTTGGCCTGACGCATGAATCCTTCACGTACCTCCCGGTCAATGGCGGGAATCAGTCGGGACAGGTTGTCCTTCATGATGTAATCCTGCGCACCCGCTTTCATGGCAGTAACGGCAACGCCCTCACCGATCGTTCCGGATACGATGATTACTGGCAGGTCCTTGCAGTACTTCTTGGTCAGCTCCAATACTCGAAAGGAAGAAAAACCTGGCATGTTGTGGTCGGTAATGACGATATCCCACTTACCCCGGCGAAGGGCATAGGACAGACGGTCTTCGCTGTCTACCAACTCATGATAGGGGGCGATGCCTCCTTTGCGCATCTCTCGCAGTAGAAGCAGCGCATCGTCTTCTGAATCTTCGACGATCAACATCCGTAGAGGGCTGGCTGTGTCTGTCAATGGCCTTACCTTTTTAAAACGAGCGAACCGCACCTGCCTTGGGCACTTTATTGACAAAAAGCCAATAGCGGGCAAGCAACTTCATTTGTTCCGTAAACTCCCGATAATTGATCGACTTGGTGATAAAGCTATTGGCCCCCAGGCGGTATGCATTCAACAGGTCTGCCGGTTCATCAGAGGATGTAACCATAACAACTGGCAGCCAGTTGGTCAGTGGTGAGGAGCGAATGCCTTTCAGGACCTCCAGGCCACTGACCTTTGGAAGCTTTACATCAAGCAAAACAAGACCGAGCGAATCCAGATCTTTACACGGCTGCCTGGCATCGTTGCCAAACAGGAAATCCAGGGCTTCCTGCCCGTCTTCTTTCACGATGACAGGGCTGTTTTCGCTCGCACTCTTGAGAGCTCGCACTGCCAGAACCTGATCATCCGGGTTGTCTTCAACCACAAGGATTGAATGGCCATCCATGATTTTATTTGCCCTTTCAATGAATTGCATAAATAGGTTAAATCTGACTACAGTCTAGTCCTGATCTCCCGAAACAGGCAACTTCACAATAAAACTCGCACCCTCACCCAGTTGTGACGTGGCGGAAATATCGCCATGATGCCGGCGAACCACACGGTATACGGTCGCCAGGCCAATACCCGTGCCACCGAACTCTGACGGCGTATGAAGTCGATTGAACGCCACGAACAGTTTGTCGATGTACCTCATATCGAAGCCGACACCGTTATCACGGACCTCAATAGAGACCCAGCGCCCCTCTCTTCTCGATAACACTTCGACGATTCGTTTTTCTTCTTTGGCGCTGTATTTCCATGCGTTCGCCAGCAGGTTCTGGAATGCAACACGCAGCATTCGGCTATCGCCTACAACCCACATAGCCGGCTGTATGAGAATTTCCGTTGGCACATCATCACTGATGCCTTGCAGTTCTTCCGCAATTTCTTCCAACATCTGGCTCAAGTCTATTGTCTGATTTTCCATGGACTGTCGGCTGACGCGGGAAAGAACAAGCAGTCCGTCGATCAGGCCAGCCATCCGTACACTTGCCGCGCGGATTCGCTTCAGGTAATCCTTACCGATGTCATTCAACTGGTCGCCACAATCTTCTTCCAGTGCTTGCCCAAACCCTTCAACAGCTCTAAGGGGCTGCCTCAGGTCATGGGAGACCGAGTAACTGAATGCCTCCAGTTCACGGTTGGCCATGCTCAGCTCGGAAGTCCTGGCCTCGACGATGCGCTCCAGGCCGTCACGGCTCTCCAGGATACGGCGGTTCTGTTGCTGGATGGTGCTGATCATCTCGTTGAAAGTGTTGCCCAAGCGCCCGAGTTCGTCGGTGCCGGTAACCGGCGCACGAATTGAATAATCGTGATCCTGGGCAATGCGCTCGGCAGTCTCTGAAAGCTTGAGAATAGGTTCGGACACAATTCTCTGTAGCCTGAGGGCCAAAAACACCAGCGCGATCAGGATCACCGCACCGATACCAGAGGCAACGAATACGAAGGTCCGGATATGGCCCCGCAAAACTTCAAGGTGTGATGCGAGGAAAAGCTGCCCGACCACTTCGTTGTCCAGTGTGACCGGCATCAATAACCGATAGACGTCCTCGACGAACCCTACTTCCAACGACGAACCAACCGACGGGCATTGGCCCTGCTGCCGGCCTGAAAGAGACGTCATTACATTGCCCTGCTGGTCGTAGACACAGGCCTGCCGAATGGTGTCGATACGCTTGAGGCTGGCGATAATGCTGCTCAGCTGTTCGTTGTCTTCAAATACCAGGGCGGCAGCGGATTGTTCCGCCAGGATGCCGGCAATGACATGAAGCTCGGATTCGAGCTGCTTCCGGTAATTCTGGTTCTCAACAAAAATGAGGCTCGCGCAGACCAGGGCGATGCCAAGTGCGCTGGTGAACAGCGTGAGAAAAAGCAGTTTGGTTTTAAGCCGCCAGTACCGCCACCGCCCAATCATCTCAGGACCCTCACTGCCAGCTCCAGAAGTCTGGAGTTAATGGTCAGGCCCGCTTCCATTGCGGCTTTCAGGCTGATCTCGAAACGAATGACATTACCCTGCTTTACGTAACCGACAATCCCGCCTTTGCGAATGAAGTCTGGCAAATCACTGACTGTCAGTATGCCTTCCTGGCTCTGGGCCATTTCGAGAAGTTCGTCGACATTTCTGGACTGGGACTGGCCTATATAAAGTACGTCGCATCCCGCAATGTCGGCCGGAACGCTGGGGTATCGAAGCTGCAGTTCCCTGCCCTGGGATTTACGACCTTGCATGGGATCAAGCAGGTTGCCAAAGGGGTCATCGCCGTAGATGCACACGTCAAGAGGCGCGGAAGCGGTTGCCCCGTTTGACCAAGTAATAAAGCGTGTGAAGTTGTAGAGGAACGCCGCTTTGACTTCATATTCCGAGCGTATAGATGCATGCGCCGACGCCAGGCTGAGACACAGGCTGAGAACTAGGGGAATAAGATATTTCAGGTGATCCCTCACAAGTCGGCCACGAAACGAATAGTCATGTTGAAAAATAAATCATATGGGAGCCCGGCACCTACGGAAGGTTAGCACCCGTTTCGCTGGCGTCAACTGTATCGTAAATCTGTACTCCCCCAATAGCACCCTTCTGTGCCTGTTCCGCCAACACTGGAGCAATAGAATTTTATCAGGCACCGGAGGTGGAATATGAACATCAACAAAGTCCTGTTTCGAAGGATCAAGCGCTATATCGATAACCAAAAAACCCGCACTCGCCTGAAAAGACGCCTGCGGGGAATGCCAATGAGAGAGCTGGACCGATTGGCATGGGACATCGGAACAACCAGAGCCGAATTAGTGCGAGAAGCACACAGCCCGTTCTGGAAGACCCGTCGCTGAACCCCAGCCGGGGATCAGTGCGGTGACTATTCACGCCAGAATGGCTTGTGTGCCTCCTCTGCCAGGCTGCCGTAGGGCAGACCTATGTCTTTTTCGATCAGTTGGGTGTTCATTTCATACAGCGACTGTCTCAACTGGTACCGGCGGCTCCAACGCCCCGAGTAGCGTTTGATGGCTGCGATGGCCCGCCTCAGGGTAGTGCTCTTTGAGGGAACACATGCAATCGATGGTGCTTGTCCGAGTGTTTGGTTGACGAGGGTGGCTTTCATTTTCATCTTCCTTTAAATATGAACGATGACTACAATGAAACCATTCTCGACCCGCTTTAATAGGTCGTCCATCGACATTATATGAACCCGGTGTTCGGAAAATATGAACATAAAGCTGGACAGGCTCAAGTCCTTTCTTCTGGTAGCTGAAGAGGCCAATCTGACTCGCGCAGCCGCTCGACGTCATTCAACACCATCAGCGGTGAGCGAACACCTGCGCCAGCTTGAGGAAGAATTCGAGGTTCTGCTGTTCGAGCGGAGTAAACAGGGAATGTCCCTGACTACGGCAGGCGAGCGATTGCTCATGCCCGTTCGTCAGGTGTTTACCGCAGTGGAAGATGTACGTAACACTGCGCTTTCCTTGCGCTCGGTGCCTCACGCGACACTCCGCCTTGGACTGAACTCTCCGCCTGAATACCTTCGCGTAGACGAGGTGCTCCGCCGGAAGACGGACGCTCTCCCTCACCTCAACCTGGAAATGAAAACCCGGTCGTCAACCCTGATTGTCGAGCAAGTGCTTTCGGAAGAGCTGGATCTGGGGTATGTCTATGGCAACTGTGAGGACCCGAGGTTGAAGGTCGTGCCACTCACGCCAGTGCGTATTTCCGTTGTTGGCCCAGCGGATACGGAATTCGACACCCTACCGGCCGACTTCGACTCACGTCGGCGCCTGCCTTGGGTCTGGCCCAATCGGGACTGCCCATTTTTTGATTTCATGAAGGACCTGCTTGGCCCTCAGGCAAGCCTCTCCGAAGCGGCCACCAGTTCCGACGACGAGTATTCCACGGTGGTTATGGTCAAATCCGGTATGGGATTTGGGCTTGTCGAGCGGGAGTTCGCAGAGCAATCACAGAGCCGCGGTGGGGTGCGCATTTTTGATGATCCGGAGATGACCACCAACCTCAACCTGATATGTGGCGTGCGAAGCTATGAACGTTCAGAATTACGGGCACTGTTCGACCTGATTGTCAGTGAATGGAAACCGTAACGGTATTCTTACGCCTTGGTGAACTTGTTTACCGAGCTGATTTCCTCACCGTTCCAGATAAACTCGAAATGCGCCGTCTGGATAACACTGCGGACGTGCCTGGGGGTAAACAACCCCCAGCAGGCGTCGCCGGGCTTTCGAACAGAATGGTACCGAAGCCCTTCCGAGCCGGCCTTGTAGAGCCTGCGACCAAAATTTCGTGAAGCCTCGTAGCTGTCAGGATCGTAGATGGCATCCTCAAAAGAGAGGGTTGTGGCATCGTGCAGGTTCATCGTCCCGACCTTGCATTTAAGCCCGCGGAACACCAGCCGGTCGTAGCCCAAACCGTGAACGCCCTGCCAGTAGCGTGACTGGTGATAGGCCACTTCCGCGATGGCTGTATCGATGCTCTCCCCCATATACAGAACGCCATACTGGCCATCGCTGAAGCGGCTGCCTTCCGGGTTCACATGGGTAAACGGGCCGGTGGCGTAGGAACAGCCAGGGATTCCGAACGGGATCTCCGCTTTGTGGATCAGGTTGAGATTGCCCAACTCGGTTTGAAGACGGGGATTGGTGAGTGCTTGAAGTTCGTAGAGCGCGTCAAACTCCCCTGCGTCCGCCACATCATCAAACAGGCTGATGGGCGGAAATCTTGAGTTGATCAGGCGAAACCCGGTGATGCTTTCAGGTGTGATCGTTGACGGCAATTCCTGGCTCACCAGAGCCCCCCACGCAACACATCGATACGCCTGAACGTTTCATACAAGGCAGAAAACTGGCCCGTACTGATGATCTCAAGGGGGCTTTTGCCGTTGAAGTACGGATTGTCGTTTTTCAGGGCCATGAAACCGTAAACGTTCTTAGGGTTCTCGAAGATCATCCGCAGGCAGCCATGGATGTTGACCAGATAACTGAGACGCTCAATCTGGTCATGGGTCAGGCTCGCCTGCTCCGGCGCTTTACGATACTTGTAATACGCCGGGCGAGAGATCTGAAGGATTTTCTGTACCTGCTCCGGAGTGCAGCCCCAACGGTCCAGAATATTGAACACAGTCTTCAGGCCGACGCCGGAGACGTTGTTTTTTTCGACGGTTGCGAGTTTCTGCGCATTACTCATTACGGACACCACTATTCTCGGGCTTTGCCCATTGAACACGTAGTATCATTGTAGACATTATTAAACCATATGTCTATACGAAGACTTTCCGGACAATTCAGCCAGCGTGTTCTTCAGCCACGTCGGCCAGGCTCTTGTGCTCGCAGTCCTGCTTCGCGATGAAGGCGTCCGCCGAATCAATCAGGATGTTGTCGTCGCGCATGAACCGTCGACCCAACAACGCCGGATAGGAAAACCTCCCGCGGTCTGTGAGCGAGAACTCAGTCTTGTGACTGGTACCCGCAATACAAAAGTCCATAATCACCACAAAGCGGCGTTGCGAGGGGGCGCCCTTGCGCTTGATTTTAACCGTACGCTCGACGGGCAAGCTGAATTCCAGAATCACCTCTTCCAGATTTTTGCCGTCGGCGTCGTCTTTATCCTGGTGATCATCCAGCGGCAACTGAAAACTGACCCACTCTTCGTCACCTTTCATAAAAGGTTCAACATTGACAGCATGCAGTGAAGAGGTTTTGGCTCCGGTGTCCAGCCGGGCCTTCATGCGCAAGCCTGTGCCCTCAAGTACAAGCCATTCCACGAAGCCAAGCCGCTCTGGCACAGCGTTGTCACTACTGCTGCTCTCAGCCATGGCGATGGTGGGGGTCAAGATAGCGAGAAGCACTGCGACAACGTATTTTGTGGAGTTCGTCAACATTCAAAATCCTTTGTGGCGAAGTGTTTGAGTTCAGGAAAAAAACTCAGGAACCTGCGTTCGAGTTCCTGGTCGTGTGTTTTGATTTCTTCGATGATTCCGCTGAACGCATTCCGAAAACGTATGCGATCAGCGACCCGGTCCAGAGCATACCCAATGTTTTCAATATCCTGATATGAGTGGAACCAGTCGTGGAGCACGATCTGTTGGGTCACCCTCTGCATTTTTTCAGGCATTAACGACGCATTTTCATCGAGTTCCCGATAGACCTGCTCGATAAAGGTATCGGAATCCACATGACTAAAGCGTTGCCAGTTTCTTAACAGGTAGTGATCGTAGAGGATATCGAGGGCCACGCCCGAGAAACGTCGACGCTGAGGGGAGAACAACCGCTTGCTGGCAATGACTTGCGGATGCTGGTCGGTAAACGCATCCACCGCCCTGTGATGTTGCAGCCCTGCCCTGACCTCCCGGGGCAGCTCTTCCGGCACAATGCCTCTCGCGAAGTCCCCCAGCAGGCTGCCCACTCGAGCCTTGGGGGAATCCGGCGCTAGGAAAAGATGGGAAAGGTGATTCAAGCTGGCTCCCGGTAGTCATACGAAAGCTGTCGCGAAACAGGGTAGCAACAAACAATGGCGGCGAACGGCTCCGCCGCCAAAGTGCTATTCTGCCGAGCGTTTCTCTCTAACGCTTCAGAAGTTAAAGGTTACACCCAGCCCAAGGCCGTCAACCGTGGAGCCGTCCTTGTCATAGTAACGCATGTATTCCACGTTACCAGACACTTCCGGTGCCAGTTCAACATTCACACCCGCGCCATAGGAAAAGTCGGACTCATCCTCTGTGGTGGTACCCAGAAACGACTCTGCTTCCACTTCAACCCGGGTAACACCAAAAATAACGTAAGGAGTTGCGGGTGATTCGTTCGCCAGATTCAAGGTTGCGTAGCCGCCGAAGAAATTGTCCAGCGAGTAATCGACGCCGCCAATACGATCGTCGTCCACACCAAAACCAGCACGGGCTTCGAGCCCAAAGAAGGGCGACACCAAGCCACCAACCTTTGCGGACAGCGTGCCAACATCAACGTCGTCACTGCCGTTTTCGATATTGATAAAGCTGTAGTTCAGGCCCGCGTATAGGCTACCACCATCAGACTTGTAGACATCAGCGAAGGCACTTGGGGAGACCGCCATCAGAGGTGCTGCAGAAAGACCAAGCATCAATGCAATCGGCTTTTTCATTTGAATTCTCCTTTCGATTTCAAACCGAACTCGCAATTCGAAGTTGCATCAGGATGACGACAAACACCAGCGCTCGGATCCTCATTTACTCGGAATTTACAGTGATTTAATGTGCCTGTAAGACCCTGACACACTACGGGTTCCACCTTGCGAAAGCCCCAAGCCGCATGTATTCTGACGCCGTCTCTCTGTTCAGCCGGCTAGAGCGTCCTTTGAGAAACCTGAACCCCGTAATCTTTATCATGAGTGTCATGTTTATACTTCTTAGTATTTTCATGACGTTACCCGTGCTTCTTCTCGTAACTTCTGAATCGCCGAATGCGATGGCGTTTGCGGAGTCTGCGGCTATCTGTTTTGGTACGGGTCTGCTGGGCATTCTCGCGACCTACCGCCAGGCAAGAGATCTGAAACCGCGTTACATGTTTGTGCTGACCGTCTCCAGCTGGTTTCTCATCGCCCTACTCTCCTCGCTCCCGTTCTACCTCAGTGATCTGGGGCTCACCCTCGGCGAGGCCTTTTTCGAAGGCACATCCGGTATCACCACCACCGGTGCCACGGTACTTACAGGCCTGGACACCATGGACCAGGACCTGTTGCTCTGGCGCTCGGTTCTGCAGTGGATTGGTGGCATCGGGATCATCGGCATGTTCGTTGCCGTACTGCCCTTTCTTCGCGTAGGTGGCATGCGGCTTTTTGCTACGGAGTCCTCAGAATGGACTGACAAGGCCCTGCCGAGAATGAAGACCCTCAGTCGTGGCCTGCTGTTGGTTTACGTGGTGTTTTCGGTGCTTGCGGTCACGATCTATTGGCTCTCCGGTATGAGCTTGTTTGATGCGTTTAATCATGGGCTGACCAGTATTGCGACCGGTGGCTTTTCTACGTCTGATATGTCCATGGGCAAGTTCGACTCCAACCTGATTCTGCTGGAAGCCACCCTGTTCATGATGATTGGCAGCATGCCCTTCTTTCTTTTTGTCCGGGAGATGCATGGCCAGCACGGGGTGCTCTTCAGGGATCAGCAGGTGCGGCTGTTCGTGACCATCCTGCTGGTAGTACCGGCGCTATTAACTCTTTATCGCTGGTATGTTTCGCCGGTGGAGTTCGACCTCTTTAACGGGTACGTGTCGACACTGTTCAATGTTACGTCTGTCGTCACGACAACCGGCTATGCCTCGGAAGATTACTCCACGTGGGGGCCACTTGCGTTCGTGCTGTTTTTCTTCTTGATGTTTATCGGCGGGTGCTCTGGCTCAACAGCCGGGGGCATGAAAGTGTTCCGTTTCCAGCTGTCGCTGATCGTGCTGAGGGAACAACTAATGCGACTGCTGCACCCCAGGGCCGTGTTTACCCGTAACTACAATGGGCGCGCGGTAAGCGACGAAATTATCTCTTCCATGATCGCCTACACCTTTATCTTTCTGTTGTGCCTGCTGATCATAACGGTCGCGCTGGCAGCTCTGCAGTTGGACTTTATCACCAGCCTTTCCGGGGCGCTCACCGTTCTGACCAACGTTGGCCCGGCGCTGGGCGGCACAATAGGGCCGGCAGGCACCTTTGCACCGCTCCCGGAGCTTGCCAAATGGATACTATCGGTGGGTATGCTGATGGGGCGTCTGGAAATACTGAGCGTGGTGATTGTGCTGTCACCCGCATTCTGGCGAAGCTAAGCAGAGTACGTGCCCTGCCAGCTCCGCCGATGAACGGCAGGCGTGCTACAGTACGTTATCGCGAAGGAATTTGCCGATATCGACGATCTCTTCCATGCACACGCTGTGCTCCATCGGATAGGTCTGATACGTGGGGTCAAACCCCATGTCCTGCAGTTTCTCCAAGCTCTGCCGGCCCAGGGCCTCAGGTACCATCGGATCGAAAGTGCCATGATAGATCTTGACGGGAATGTCGCGATTCGCCTCTGAACGCTTCACGGTCTTCGCCGTGGCGAAGTAGGTTGACAGGGCAATAATGCCCGCCAGACGCTTCGGATAGCTCAACCCAAGCTCGTAGGCCACGGCGCCCCCCTGGGAGAAGCCAGCAATCACAATGTTCTCGCTTTTCACGCCACGCTCAATTTCCCGGTCCACCAGTTTTGCAACGGCGTCTGACGAAGCCATCAGCTGGTCGGTATCCACCACCCGGTCAATATCCATCGCCTTGATATCGTACCAAGCTGGCATTGTCATTCCGCCATTGATGGTGACCGGCAGGTTGGGGGCGTGAGGGAAGATGAATCGAACCGCAGCATCGTCCGGCAGCCCCAATTCCGGCACAACCGGCTCGAAATCATGGCCGCTGGCACCAAGGCCATGCAGCCAGATAACGGCAGCAGTAGGACTGGGGTTGGTTTCTAACTCGATATATTGAAGTTCTTGCACAAAATACCTCGGGTATCAGGAGTGTTCCGTTGGTGTATCCGCTGAGTCATTGCCATTGTGGGCCTCAAGCGCTGTCACCACAGGATTGGCGTACATATCCAGCAGGTAGGGGCGAATCGCCGGGTCGCAGGCATCAAGTCGGCGCTCCATCTCCGCTTCGGCGGCTTCTATTTCCGCCGCTGACCAGGCCTCAGCCGTCACCACTGCATCACTCACAGAGTCTCTGGTGGCGTGTGAATCAGGGTGTATGCCCCGCTGCTGATAAGCGACCAGGTTGGATGTGTGCAAGTGATAATTGGCATGCATCTCCCGATCGATCCGGGCAGCCAGCTCCTTTGGCGTATTTTCGGCATTCGCGATGGGCGCTCCGAAATGCACGTGTACATGCCCTTTAAATCCCGTAAGCCCGCGCATAATCTGGTCAGTATCTTCACCTTCGGCCTTGATATACTTACCCGTGCGAGCGCGGGTTTCGAGCTCTCGGGCCTTGTCCATATCGCAGGGGTCATACTCGTAGGCAATGGAGACAGGGACAATGTGCAACCGGTTCATGGCTTCGCCGAAATCCAGCCCGCTTTTCTTCTGGCTCATGTAAAACATTTTAATGATTGCAGGATCGGTAAAGTCCAGTCCGTTTTTGGCCCGCCCTTCACGTTGCGCAATCCAGATGCTTTCGTTGTTGTCGATACTGTGATTTATAAACGCCGAAAGCATGATGTAGGCGTCCCGCATTTCACGTGGGCTGGTCATACTGCGGCGAACCACAAAGCTCTTGTTCAGCCGCATCATTTCGGCGAACACGCGATTGGCCAGAAGGTTGTCGCCAATGGCAATGCGGGTGGTGTTGAAACCGTTCGCGAACAGGAGATAGTTGACCACCATCGGGTCAAACACGATGTCCCGATGGTTCGAGATGAACAGGTAAGCAGTCTGTTTATCCAGGTTTTCCAAACCGCTGTGGGTCACCCGTGTCGTGGTCTGGTCGACCAGTTCGCCAACGTAACCCGACAGCCGGGCCTGGAGGTCCTCGATACGGGTAAGCCCGCCGAAGTGGCTGGCCAGCCAGCGCTTGACCCATACCCGGAGAACCGCTGGTGCCCATTTGGCCAGTGTGGGTGACTTGAAGCGGCCAATCATATCCAGAAACTCCGGATCCCGTACCAGATTGTTGATAGCGGTTCCGGTTTCCTCGTCCGAGTAAGGTCGGATGGCGTCAAATTCCTGCATGAAGTTCCTGTTTGTTGGGTGCAGAAAAAAGGCGCATTGTAGCGTTTATAAGGTTTGTTTGTCTCCGCCGATTCCGTGACAGGTTTCTGGTATCATGGCTTGCCTGCCAGAATGGCACTTTTTAGCTAACACCCTAGTTGACGTCTACCCTCAACCAAACCGCTGGCCAAGTCATGGATTTTGCACAACTCAGCACAGAGCGCCCCCGTGTTTCCGATCAAGACCCTGAAGAAGTCCTGCATCGTGTTTTCGGCTACGAGACCTTCCGGCCCCTGCAGGGCGACATAATCCGCGAGCTCGTTAACGGTGGCGATGCGTTGGTATTGATGCCCACCGGCGGCGGTAAATCCCTCTGTTATCAGGTGCCAGCCCTGGTTCGGGCCGGAACGGCCATCGTCATATCACCACTGATTGCACTGATGCAGGACCAGGTGGCGGCGCTTAAAGAACTCGGTGTAAAAGCGGCCTTTCTCAACTCCACCATGGATTTCGAGCAGGCCCGCGACACGGAAAATGCCCTGATGACCGGCGAGCTGGACCTGCTCTACTGCGCGCCGGAACGGCTTATTCAGCCACGCACACTGGACTTGCTGCATCACGCCTCGATTTCCCTGTTTGCCATCGACGAGGCGCATTGCGTTTCCCAATGGGGGCATGACTTCCGCTCGGATTACCTTGAACTGAGCCGGCTGGCCCATGAATTTCCGGGAATACCCCGAATTGCCCTCACCGCCACCGCTGACGAGCGCACCCGCAAGGAGATCGCTGAACGGCTTTCCCTGACCGAAGCCCGACACTTTATCAGTGGTTTTGATCGCCCGAACATTCAATACAGAATTGCGCCAAAAATTAATGCAAACAAACAATTGCTAGACTTTATTAAAGCAGAGCATGATGGCGACTGCGGCATCGTTTACTGCCTGTCCCGCAATAAAGTAGACAACACCGCAAAGTTGCTTCGCGATAAGGGCTACACTGCTCTGCCCTATCATGCGGGGCTCAATGCCGGTGATCGCGCGCGGCACCAGGAACGCTTCCTTCGCGAAGACGGCATAATCATCGTAGCCACCATTGCGTTTGGCATGGGCATCGACAAACCCGATGTACGGTTTGTCGCCCACCTGGACCTTCCCAAAAGCCTGGAAGCGTACTATCAGGAAACCGGCCGAGCGGGTCGTGACGGCAAGCCCTCGACCGCCTGGATGGTCTATGGCCTGCAGGACGTAATCAAACTGCGACAGATGCTCGAAGGCTCCATGGGCAATGATCACTTCAAACGGGTTGAGCGCCAGAAACTGGACGCCATGCTGGGCCTGTGTGAAGTGACAAGCTGCCGACGACAGGTATTGTTGCGGTATTTCGGCGACACCCTTGAACAGCCCTGCGGGAACTGTGATACCTGCCTGATCCCACCGGAAACCTGGGACGGAAAGGTTGCCGTTCAGAAGGCTCTCTCCTGCGTATTCAGAACCGGCCAACGTTTCGGGGTCACGTACTTGATTGATGTGTTACGTGGTTCTGAGAACGAACGTATCCTGCAATCCGGCCATCAAACGGTTTCCACCTACGGCATTGGTACCGAGCTGTCTGCGAACGACTGGAAGTCCGTGTTCCGTCAGCTGGTGGCCAACGGTTACCTGAGGGCGGATCCGGAAGGCTACGGAGCGCTGCAACTCACAGAAGAATGCCGCCCGCTACTTAAGGGCGAGGTACCCATCCTGTTACGCAAGGATCCAGTGGTCAAAGCCTCCGGTGGCCGCGGGTCATCAGGGTCCGGCCGCCGCAGGATTGCGGACCAGATCACTGACAAACCCGGCTGGGAGGCGCTGCGTGCCTGCCGCAAAGCGCTGGCGGATGAGAAAGGCGTGCCGCCCTACGTGATTTTCCACGATGCCACGCTGTTTGAAATCCTGGACAAAAAACCGAACAGCCTTGCCGAAATGGCCGAGATTAACGGCGTGGGTGCGGCAAAACTGGAGAAGTACGGGGAAACGTTCCTCACAGCACTGCGGGAGTTGGACGGCGCTTGACCCGACCTGAGCTTATTGCGCCTGGAAGCCTTTCTTGCGAACGCGATAGTGGGCCATCGAGGTGGCCACGTGATTGCCCTCACCGTCGTAAAGGATACCTTCCAACTCAAACGCAGCCCTACCTGTTGCATCGGCCTCGGCCTTGATGGCTTCCACCGTGGCGGCGTCCAGTGAAAACTCCACAAACACATCGGAGTTCGCCGGCTGCAGGAACTGAAGCGTCATTTCCTTGAGAATCGGCGTGTAAGCCGGGCCCAGATCAAACAGCGTCAAAACACCACCGGGGATTTCCGCTACCAGGAAATAGGCACCGGCGTACAGACTGCCAAAGTGGTTCTTATTGCCTTTCAGGCGTATTCTTGCCTTTACGAATCCGGGGCGGACCTCTTCAACACTGAAGCCGTTTCGCGGTGCAAAAGGAATCGACAGACCAATAATCCGGTTAACCGCCGCATAACCGCTGGTTTTACGGAGCCATGCCAGAGGCTGGGTGATTCGTGCCCCTGGGTCCGATGCAGACACCCATTGGCCGGTTGCACCAATCAGATTGTCGATAAACGCCATGCCTTTTACCTTCTGGTGATTTAACACCCATGATCGCAGCCGTTTAAAAGGTATCGCAACTGTTTTTGGGATTTTTTGCGGCAAACCCTTCCAGGACACGGAAATTCACCTAAACTGCTTTGATATCAAAACGGGCGACAATAAGAACTTCGAATGGACGCGGGAGTCAGTCTTCAATGAAAGTGAGGCGTGCGCTTGGCTGGCTAACGGCCCTGGCATTAATGCTGGCTGGCTCGGGCACCAGTGTGTCTTCAGAATACCCAGCTGGCAAAACGCAGGAATCGGAGTATCGCCTGTGGTACCGCAATTACGATAGCCCCCCTATACGCGCCCTGGTCGCCCTCGCCTTCGACAAGACACCGGAATACGGCCCCTATCGAATCACACGCACTCCGGAAATGGCCCAGGGGCGGGTTGTCCGCGAACTCGAACGCCAGCAATCAGAACTGGTCGATCTCGCAAATGTCGCGACTTCAAGCCAGAGGGAAGAAAGCCTGCGGGCCATTCCCATACCTATTGATGGCGGCCTTTTGGGGCTTCGGGTATGCGTCGTGCTTAAAGAATCGCTGCCCAGGTTCGAGGGTATCCGAAACCTGGGCAATCTGCGGGAAGCCGGCATCCGCATCGGCCAGGGCGCACACTGGCCGGACTCGTCGATTCTGCAGGTCAACGGAGTCAATGTGGTGACTCACTCGCGGTATGAAATCCTTTTCCGCATGTTGGAGAATCACCGTTTTGAATGCTTCGCTCGGGGTGTCAGCGAAGTCTTATTCGATCTGGAGCTTGAAAACAACGAAGACTTTGTCATCGAACCCGACCTGCTACTGGCTTATCCGATGCCCTCTTACTTCTTCGTCAACCGCCACGACCACGAAACGGCTCACCGGCTTCAATTAGGTATGGAAAGGGCCGTTTTCGATGGCAGCTTCGGTGCATATCTCAACCAATACTACGGCCAGGCCATCGACGATCTGAACCTGCATAGCAGGAACGTTCTTGTCCTGGATAACCCCTACCTGACCGACGAGTCCTGGGCTATTGGCACCAGAACCCTCCTCGAACTCCGGCGGCGAATCCAGATATTATCCTCGCCCCAAAAAACGTCCTACTCAAACCCTGAATCGTGACACGTTTTGATTGAGTGTGTGGCCAACCGACTCAATCTGGCCGCTGTAGACATCATTTTCACTGGCAGCCTTGGCGGCTTCCTGGCCCTGGTCGGCAATCCGGGTGATGGAGGAGTTCAACTCTTCTGTCACCGAGGTCTGCTCTTCAGAAGCCGTTGCGATCTGGGACGTCATCTGGCTGATCGACGTTATCGCGTCGGCAATACGGTTGAGCGACTCCATTGCATCCTGAGCTTTCTCCATGCTCACATTCGATACCGCTGTTGATGCCTTCATGACGTCCACAGCCTGGTTTGCACCGCTTTGCAGGCGTTCAATCATGTTGTTGATTTCTTCGGTGCTGTCCTGGGTACGGCGAGCCAGATTTCGCACTTCGTCCGCCACTACCGCAAAGCCGCGGCCTGCGTCCCCGGCCCTGGCAGCTTCAATCGCCGCGTTTAGTGCCAGCAGGTTGGTCTGTTCAGCAATACCCTGAATAACCTCGAGAACCGAAGTAATGTCGGTAACATCTTTGCCGAGTTTGTCGATGACTTCCGCAGCGGCGTTGATCTCTTTCGACAGTTTCTGCACTGCATCCCGAGACGCGGCAACGGTTTCAAGGGAAGCGCGACTGTCTGCATCGGCGGTATTGGAGGCATCCGCAGTCTGTTGGGCATTTTGTGCAATTTCCCCGGCAGCGGCGGACATCTCATTGATTGCAGTGGCCACCATATCAATCTCTGCCTGCTGCTTTTCAACGCTGTCTCGGCTGGTGCTGGCCGTATCCCGCAGGGATGACACGTTCTCGCCAAGCTCTGCCGTGCCTTGCTGAACGTCCCGGACCACATTCTGAATATTCTCCACAAAACTATTGAATTCCGCCGCGAGCTTGCCGAATTCGTCGTTGGCGCTATCATCCAGGCGTTTGGTGAGATCTGCGTCGCCACTGGCGATTGAGGCCATGGCGGCATTAAGCCTGCGAACCGGAGACATCAGGAACCGGATTCCGAAATGCAGGATCACCAGTGACACCAGCAGGCCAATCACAGCGATGATCAGTCCTGTCACCCGGGCCGCGTGAACCGGAGCATTGATCTTGTCCTCGTTGATAAAGGTTCCAAGATACCACTCAACACCACGGGCGCCTTTGATCCGATGGAAACCGGCACTCCAACTGGCTTCCCCAGTGTCATATTGATGGACTTCACCGCTGAGCCGTGGTGATTCTCCCAGAAGGCTACTGATTTTCTTACCAACCAGTTTCTTGTTCGGGTGAAACAACACTGTGCCATCGTCACTGATCAGAGCGGCATAACCGGTGTTGGCCAGCGTAATCGTGGAGAGCGTCTGCTCTATGGTCTTCAGTGCAATATCACCACCGACAACCCCCTGATAGGCCCCACGCCTGACCGGCGCCAGTGTGGAAATGATGGTACCTCCAGTGCCGGCATCCAGATAGGGTTCGGTGAACGATGCCGAGCCCTTTTGCTTCGCCTGTTTGAACCATGGGCGTGTGCGTGGGTCGAAATCCGCAGGAAGCGTGGCTTCTGAAGCGTCGTCCTTCATCAGCATATAGCCATCGTCACGGCCAACATACACATCAATGAACCCGCCACCGGATGTCGCGGCAGCCAGGATACCCCGGGCCTCGGCGTCGGTTTCCACCGATTCCAGCGCTTTTGCCGTTGCTTCGGTCATGGCAAGGCGCGTGTTGAGCCAATCCGCGATACTGGACGTACTCTGAGCCACGGTGTCTTCAATCAGCGCATCTACATAGGTATCCGTGGTGTTCTGTAACCTGAGGTTGCCGCTGAGCGTAAACGCCCCCATTACAAGTAAGAGCAAAATACCAAAGGCGACAAGCAACTTCTGGCCGAAACTCAGGTTCATTTTCCGGGTCCTTTTCGAGACATTCTATTCGGGGGCTTAAGCAAACAGCGTATCGTCTGCCTATTATTCATAGACTGGTTTTCGGCGTTGGCTGCGAAGTCTTTAGCGCTATCTGTTAAAATAGTTCTGGCAATCAACCACTCTTGCCGTCATTTCCACACTCAACGGGAGCTGCCGTATATGGCCCACGAAGAACTGCACCTCAACCTTCGTAACCTGACCAGTGATGACTACCCACAGCTCCAGCGATTGATGGACAGAGTCTACGACGATATTGGCGGTGCCTGGCCAGAGGACACGATTGAAGCTTTGGTGCAGCAGTTTCCGGATGGCCAGATTTGCATTGAGGAATCCGGAGATCTGGTGGCTATAGCCCTCACGGTGTGCGTCAAGTATGAGCGATTTAGCAATCCCCATACCTACGACGACCTGATCCTGCGCAATGAAAAGATCTGGCACAACGCCAAAGGCGACTCGCTTTACGGCCTCGATGTGTTTATCCATCCGGACTATCGCGGTTACCGTCTGGGCCGGCGGCTTTACGAAGCCCGCAAAGAACTGTGCCGCTCCATGAACCTGCGCGCCATCCTGGCGGGCGGCCGTATTCCCGGGTATCACAAGTATTCCGACCAGCATTCCCCGGAAGAGTACATCCAGCGCGTAGACCGCAAGGATATCTACGACCCGATCCTCAGCTTCCAGTTGTCCAACGATTTTCAGGTTACCCGGTTAATGCACAAGTACCTGCCGGAAGACGAAAAGTCCCTCGGGTACGCCACTCTGCTGGAATGGAGGAACATCCTCTATACCCCACCCTCGCCGGTGCTCAGTGTCAAGAAAACCCAGGTGCGCCTTGGCGCGGTTCAGTGGCAGATGCGTGAGTTTACCTCTGTGGAAGAAGTGCTGGAGCAGGTCGAGTACTTCGTGGATGCACTCTCCGACTACAAGAGCGATTTCGCACTGTTTCCAGAGTTTTTCAACGCGCCATTGATGGGCCTGACGGACCAGGTCGACCAGACACGGGCCATTCGCTTTCTGGCAGGCTTTACCGAACAGTTCCGCAACCAGATGTCAGAAATGGCGGTCAGCTACAACATCAACATTATCACCGGTTCCATGCCATTGCTGGAAAACGACCGAGTCTACAACGTGTCCTACCTGTGCCACCGCGACGGCCGTGTGGACGAGCAGCGCAAGATCCATATCACGCCCCACGAACGCCGTGACTGGGTCATCGAAGGCGGCGAAAAATTCCAGGTGTTTGACACCGACGCCGGCCGCGTGGCCATCATGATCTGTTATGACATCGAATTCCCGGAGCTTGGGCGCCTGGCGGCCACCGAAGAGGTGGATATTATTCTGGTGCCCTTCTGGACAGACACCAAAAACGGCTACCTCCGTGTCCGGCACTGTGCCCAGGCCCGTGCGATTGAGAATGAGTGTTACGTCGTGATCACCGGTAGCGTAGGTAACCTTCCCAAGGTTGAGAACCTGGACGTCCAGTACGCCCAGTCTTCCGTGTTTTCGCCGTCGGACTTTGCCTTCCCCCACGATGCGGTGATGGCCGAAACGACGCCGAACACGGAAATGATCATGTTTTCGGATATGGATCTGGAAAAGCTGAAGCTAGTGCGAAATGAAGGCTCGGTGACCAACCTGAAAGACCGGCGCACGGACATTTACGAGTTGAACACCCTACAGACGGGCCAAAATGATAAAAGCAGTTGATGAACCGCCTGAGAGCTTTATCGTAGGACACTGAACACGTTGCCAAACCAACAGAGTGTGGCTATTGTTTAACCATATACTTTCAGGAATACGCCCTCGAGGTGTCATCCGGACATCCTCGGGGGTGCATAAGAGATGATTTTTAGATGAATGAAGCACTACCGGATCTTGTCGCACATTTTCACATCAAGCGTGGTCTCTTCCGTCGAGAGCGTGTACAGGCCGCGCTGTTCGAGCTGGACCACTTCGGATGTGTGATGAAGACGGACAAGATATTCAATCCCGGTGATACGGTCATTCTGGATCTTGTAATGGAAATGCCGTTTGACGACATCCGGGCAGATGGCATCACCGGCCTTGTAACAGAGCGCAGAAAACACTGTAGCAACTTCTTCTATTCCGTTGATTTCGTGGAACTCAATGACAACTCCTCGTCTGCCCTGAGCGAAAAACTCAAGCGCATTCGGGAGGTGGTGATCAAGAAGCAGACACTGAAATCCAGACGTTCCTCTGGGCCTGCCTCCAGCATTCGGCAACTGGCCTGAACCCACCCAAGCCCCGCATCAACTCGCACTTTAAGGAGAAAGTCCTCATGGCGAAGAAAGCCAAAAAGCCAAGCGTTGATAAAGTCGTCAAGAAAGTGAACAAAGAGTTCGATAAAACATCATCACAGATTGAAAAGCTGATCAACGACGCTCTCAAGCAGTTCGACAGCCTGCAAAATCAGATTCAGGAACCCGTCCGCAAGCTGTTAAAAGAAGTGGATGAACTTCGTGATCGTGAAATGAAACGTTTTAACGAAGAATTTGAGCGTCGTTTGGGTGAATTCCACGAGTTGCAAAACAACATACTGGATCGTCTTGGCGTTGCCAGCAAGGAAGCCAGCGAAGAAGCGAAGAAGGTTGCGGACACGGCCACCAAGAAGGCGACTCCCGCTAGTAAAGGTAAGACAGCGGCTAAGAAACCGGCCGCCAAGAAGACCGCCACGCCAAAAGCGGCGACTGCGAAGAAAGCCGCCAAGCCCAAGGCGAGCACAGCCGCCAAAAGTCCGGCCGCAACCACTAAAGCCGCTCCCAAAAAAGCCGCCACGGCCGCGCGGAAGCCGGCTGCAAAACCGTCTGCAGCGAAACGAGCTCCGAAGCCGAAGGACAAAAGCGACCTGACCCAGGTTAAAGGTATTGGACCGGCCACCGCCCGCAAAATGAAGGAATCCGGTATCACCTCGGTTGATCAGATCGCCAATCCGTCTGACGCGGACAAAGAAAAGCTTCAGGCATTTTCAAACGTGAAAGGCTTTAGCACCTTCAGCGACGAAGCCAAGAAAGTTATTTGATGCAACCATCCGAACAGCCTGTTTTACGGGACATTGTCCTGATTGGCGGCGGACACAGCCACGTTGGTGTTCTTAAGCGCTTTGCTATGAACCCTGTGCCTGGTGTCCGCCTTACCCTCATCTGCAGGGATACCCACACACCCTACTCCGGCATGCTGCCCGGCTATGTGGCTGGGCACTATTCCTACGACGACGTCCATATCGACCTCAGCAAACTGGCCGAATTTGCGGGCGCACGCTTCTATCGCGATGAAGTTATAGGCATCGACCGCGGTCGAAAGCGGGTGATCTGCCGTTCCCGGCCGGACGTGCCCTACGACATTCTGTCGGTTAATATCGGCTCCGCTCCTCGGGTGGGTGACGTTAGCGGGGCTACCGAACATGCTGTGCCCGTAAAGCCTATCAACGGATTCAATAATCGCTGGCTGTCGCTGCTATCGCGGCTTGAAAACCACGACAGCCCAATGACCGTTGCCCTGGTCGGTGCGGGTGCCGGGGGCGTTGAGCTCACGCTGGCCATGCAGTTCCGGCTAAGAAATGAACTCGAGAAACGCGGCCACGACCCCGACCAGTTGCATTTCCATCTGTTCGATTCGGAGCAGCAGATCCTGCCCACCCACAACGCCAAGGTGCGTGCGGTATTTTCCGAAACACTCGCAAACCGCGGCGTGAAGGTTCATCTGGGATCGGCGGTCTCAGAAGTGGAGGCCAATCGTTTGACCACGGAATCCGGCGACACCCTGGCGGTTGATGAAGTGCTTTGGGTCACCCGTGCCGGCGGCCCTGAGTGGCTTCGGGATACTGGCCTCGCCTTGGACGACGGTGGCTTTATCCGGGTAACGGATACCTTGCAGACCGAGACAGACGACGACATCTTCGCGGCGGGAGACATCGCCAACGTTGTGAATTATCCCAGGGAAAAAGCCGGTGTGTTCGCCGTACGCCAAGGCCGACCACTGGCGGATAACCTCCGGCGCTACGCCCTTGGAAAGCAGACCAGGCCGTTCCGGCCGCAGAAAAAGTGGCTGGCGCTGATCAGTACCGGCGACAAATTCGCAGTGGCCTCTCGCGGGGATTTGTCGGTGTCTGGTTCTTGGGTCTGGCGCTGGAAAGACAGCATTGATAGACGTTTCATGGCGAAGTTCAATGATCTCCCCGCCATGGAAGATAATGGCGCCCTGCCCGACACCGGTGCCGCGCAAAACGCTGAGGAGGCCTCCCAGGCCATCTCTGCGGTGGCCATGCGTTGTGGTGGCTGTGGCGCCAAAGTGGGCAGTACCGTTTTGTCTCGCGCTTTGGGTGAGCTGCGCCCGATCGAACGCGACGACATACTGATCGGCCTGCACGCGCCCGATGACGCCGCAGTACTCACGGTTCCGCCAGGCAAGGCGGTGGTGCATACGGTCGACTTCTTCCGAGCCTTCATCGACGATCCCTATGTGTTTGGCAAAGTGGCTGCCAATCATGCGCTTGGCGATGTGTTTGCCATGGGTGCCGAAGCCCAGAGCGCGACTGCCGTTGCCACGGTGCCCTACGGTATCGAATCCAAGGTGGAGGACGTGGTTTACCAGATGATGTCCGGGGCTGTGGAAGTATTGAATGAAGCCGGTTGCGCGCTGGTCGGCGGACATACCGGCGAAGGTCGTGAACTGGCCCTCGGGTTTGCCGTTAACGGCCTGATTGATCCAGAGGAAGTGATGAGCAAGGGCGGCCTGCGGGCCGGAGATGTACTGATCCTGACTAAACCCATCGGTACCGGCACCCTGTTCGCTGCCCATGCCAAGCTTGCTGCCAAAGGCCGTTGGATTGACTCGGCGCTCGCCTCCATGGTCCAGTCCAACAAAGACGCAGCACAGTGCCTGCGCCGTTATGGCTCAAAAGCCTGTACGGATGTGACCGGTTTTGGTCTGCTGGGGCACCTTGTTGAAATGACGAGACCATCGGGTGTCGATGCACAACTGGATCTGGGCGCAATCCCGATACTCCCGGGCGCCGAGGAAACGGCAGCGGCCGGAATTCTCAGCTCACTACAGCCGGCCAATATCCGCCTGCGGCGTGGCATCCGCGACCAGGAGCAGTGGGTCAAACATTCCCGCTACCCGTTGATCTTCGACCCCCAGACGGCTGGTGGCCTGCTGGCCAGTGTTCCCGCTGACCAGGCCGATGCTTGCGTCAGTGAGCTGAAGGCCATGGGTTATCCTCACACAGCGATTATTGGGAGGGTATTGGCTCAGGACGGAAGTGGCCCGATTGAGCCGATCACGCTCCGGGACTGAGCCGGGTACGCACCGTCAACGCTTTCTCAATGGCGGTCAGCAAGGCCGCCAGTTCCGCTTCAGGCGTGAAAAAGCAGGCCAATTCCTGGACGTGATTGCACAGTTCTCCGAGGAACGTGGATGATTGTTCCGCTCGTTGCAGCACCCTGGCAAGATCGGCCTCGTCGCCAACACGGAAATATCCGGGATAGTCGTCACCCAGCAGGCCGAGGTTTCCGGAAATATCCGACGCAATTACAGGCAGGCCGGCTCTGCAGGCTTCAGAAACAACATTGGCACCGCCCTCCATCAAGGAACTGATCACCATGGCGTAGGATGAATGCATCAATCGATGGATAGCGGGCTTGTCCAATTCCCCCAACCATTTGAAGCGGGGGTTGGCTTCCTGTTCGATAAGGGCTTGTTGCTCCCAATCCAGAGTATGGGCGCTTCCGGCATTGATTACGCGAATAGCCGAGGTGCCTGGCAATAGCCTTGCCGCCGATGCAGCCCTCAGGGGGTCTTTCTCCTGGCGCAGGTGCCCGATGACGCAGATATCAAACCTATTTTTTTGGAGGTCGGGCTCGCTTGCAGGTTTGTCGGCTGACTGGAGCACAGTGACCAGTTTGTCGGTAAAACGCTCGGGAATGTCCAGATCAACCCGGTGGTGGAGCCCGACCAGGCAATCCGCCATATCCATGGAACTGTGGGTTTGTCTCTGGTAACGGTACTGGTGCTCGTAGATATCGGTTCCCGTAAGCACGACAATCAATGGGATTTCCGGGTGCAAGTTCCGGAAACTCGTCACGGCTTCGTGGCTTCTCCAGGCGTGGAGTGCAATAAACAGGTCACAGGGCTCATCCGTGTACTCGGTTAACAAAGACACCTGATGCCCCGCTTGCCGGAGCAGTCGACTCCAACGCTCCGCTGTCGCCCGGTTACCGGCTTTAGACCCGGGCGGCGCGGGCGTAATTAATGCTATTTTCATTGGTACAGGTGTCCGTAAAGATTTTCATTTTTGATGGATATCCCTAACCTGTTTAGCTCTGGGAATCGTATAGCTGTTCAGAGTTGAGGTAAATCACGGTATTCTGGGTCGTTTCGAGCCTCTTGCTCGCATACTGATTCCGCTCAACCACAGATCAATCACAAGGAAATTCAAATGTTACTGAATCTTATACGGAAATTGGCTGCCGGCAGTCTCCTGATGTTTGTTGTTTCTGCCACCGTTTCTGCCCAAACACTCGTGTTCACAGCCATTCCGGATGAAGACGAAACCAAATTGGTAGAGCGCTTCAAGGGTATTGCCGACTATCTGTCTGGAGAGCTGGACGTAGACGTACGCTATATTCCGGTAAAATCCTACGCTGCAGCAATCTCGGCGTTTCGTAACAATCAGGTTCAACTGGCCTGGTTTGGCGGGCTTTCCGGTGTTCAGGCCCGGGAGCTGGTCCCCGGTTCGCAAGCGATCGCCCAGGGCGTGGAAGACCAGGCGTTTAACTCTCATTTTATTGCTCATAAAAGCACCGGCCTTGATGAGATGGAGAACCTGTCCGACGAACTACGCGGCAAGACTTTCACATTTGGTTCCAAGGGCTCCACATCCGGCCGCCTGATCCCGGAGTACTACGTTCGGGAAGCCTTTGGGGAAAGCCCTGAAGAAGTCTTTGGCCGTGTTGGTTTCAGTGGCAACCATACCCGCACACTTCGTCTCGTTGAGGCGGGCACCTACGACGTGGGCGCGATCAACTATTCAGTGTGGAAGAAGGAAATGGAGAACGACAATATCGATACCGACGCCGTTAAAGTCATCTGGACAACGCCGGCCTACCCCAACTACCAGTGGACTATCCGCGGCAACGTCGATGAACAGTTCGGCGAAGGGTTCTCGAAGCGCGTTCAGAAAGCACTGCTGGCAATGGATGATCCGGCCCTGCTCGAGAGCTTCCCTCGTAGCGGCTTCATTCCGGTTTCAAACGATGCCTACGAGCCCATCCGGGTTGTGGGCAAGCAGATCGGAATCATCGATTAATGTCAGGATTTGATCTGACTGGCCTGACAGCATCATTTGGTGGAGAGCGGGTTATCGGCCCGCTCTCCCTGAATGTAAAGGAAGGCGAAAAGGTCGCTCTGGTTGGCCGTAGCGGTGCCGGTAAATCCACGTTGATCCGGCTGGTGTACCAACACGTCGAAAGGCTGGCCTCACTGGTTCCCCAGGACCTTGGCCTGGTGAATGCATTACCGGTGTTCCATAATGTCTATATGGGCCGCCTGGATGCCCATGCCACCTGGTACAACATCGTCACGTTGATGCGACCATTTTTAAAGGACAGCAGCGATGTGAAAGCTCTGTTGTCCGAGCTGGCAATGGCGGAAAAAGTATGGATTCCAGCGGCCTCACTGTCGGGTGGTCAGCGCCAGCGAATTGCGATTGCCAGGGCCCTCTACAGGAACTCCGACCTTCTGCTTGCGGACGAGCCAGTATCAGCACTGGATGGCCCCATGGCTCATCAGATAATGAAGTTACTGGATAAACGCTTCCAAACCAGCGTGATTGCACTCCACGATGTCGAACTTGCACTGACATATTGCACTCGTATCGTGGGTATCCAGGACGGACAAATCGCACTGGATGAGCCCAGCGCAAAGCTCACCCCGGCCGATATTGCGCCACTCTACTGACCCAGAAACCTCTATGCTGTCTTCGCCGACCGTAAAAACCAGCCTGATCTTCACTGCTATCGCCCTGATAGGTCTGGTCTTTGCGGATATCGCCATCACCGCAGCGAATCCCTGGAAAGACCTGGGCCAGTTTTTTCTCGGAGTTCTTACCCCCGACTTCTTCAGCACCCAAGGGCTCGCGACTGCCCTGCTTCGAACCGTTGCCTTTGCTTTCGTGGGCGTGGCCCTGGGAAGCATCTGCGGGTTTCTGTTATCCCTTGTTTACCAAGCTTGGCCGGTGCGAATTTTCTGCGCCTTCGTTCGTGCCATCCATGAACTTTTCTGGGCGCTGATCTTTCTACAGTTCTTCGGTTTCCACCCGCTGACAGGGGTGTTGGCAATCGCAATTCCCTACTCCGGTATATTTGCCAAAGTGTATTCAGAAATCATTGATGAGGCTGACCCCGAACCGGGTCGTTTGCTGCCGCCTCGCACCCATGTGATAGCTGCTTTTCTCTATACCAGAATTCCCGATTGCTGGGTCCAGCTGCGGACTTACACCGCTTACCGGCTGGAGTGCGGCCTACGCTCCAGTGCAATTCTCGGGTTTGTCGGTCTGCCGACTCTCGGGTTCTATCTGGAGTCAGCGTTTTCCCAGGGCCATTATTCCGATGCCGGCGCCATGCTGATTCTTTTCTACGTCCTGATCGCCACTATGCCGCTTTGGGTCAGGCCTAAGCTGCTGCCCGTGTACGTGATCGGCGCCCCGTTTTTCCTGGGTGAAGGGCTGCCTATCGTTTGGGGCAATATCGCCCGATTTTTCACACAGGATATTGTGCCATCGCCTTTGCGCGGCGAAGAAGGCTGGTCGGGTATGGGCACTTGGTTCGGAGACATGTTTGTCAATCAAGCGCTGCCAGGCATCTTCAATACCGTGGTACTTACGCAGATTGCTCTTGTAGCAACGGGCCTGATTGCGCTACTCACTTTCCCGTTGATTTCCACCCATTTCGGTGGACCGGTACGCCGCACTTCTGGCCACGTCTTCCTTGTCATAATGCGTTCAACCCCAGAGTACATTCTGGCCTATATCTTATTGCAACTGTGGGGCCCGTCCATGCTGCCCGCCATTGTCGCGTTGGCGCTGCACAACGGCGGCATTATCGGACATCTCATTGGTCGCCAGTCTAGCACCCTACGGTTGCGGCCAGATGCTCCCAGCGGTCTCAATCGCTACACCTACGAGCTCGTCCCCAGGGTATACCGCTCATTCCTGGCTTTCCTGTTCTACCGCTGGGAAATCATCATGAGGGAAACCGCGATCCTGGGTATCCTGGGCATCTACACACTGGGCTTCTATGTTGATAGCGCCATCCAGAACATCCAGTTTGACCGCGCTATGGTACTAATCCTGATTACCGCATCGCTGAATATCGGTGTCGATGTACTGGGCCGTTTTATTCGCAGGAAACTCGCTCTTCAGACCATGCCCACCTGCTAGCTGACTACCGCGTCACAGTTCCGTAGATTCCTACCGCTTTTGGCCCCGCCTCCCTTCGTGCCGGAGATACATTTGGTTACACTTCGGATAACGGATGTAACACTCTCAACCAGTAGACCGCTCGGCCATGACCTGAGCAGCATTTGAGCAAGAGGAAACACCTATGATTAGCAGCTTTATTATGCTGTTCGAAGTCGGGCTGATTGCGCTGCTGCTGTTACTGGTTTTCCGAATGCTTACGCTGGTCCGAAACGATCCGTTTGTGCCGGCCTCCGTAGTCACAATGGTGACAGCGGGCAACCAGCATTCGGCCCAGGCTCCAATGCCAGAGGCTCTCCAGAAGCGCTCCGTTGCCGCTCCGCAACCATCGCCCACAGCCTCCTCGGACAAGTGTGGGCTGATTACCCAACTGCATATCCTGCTCAGCCTTCAGGACAGGGATTGCCGGGAACATGGGCTTAATCTGGAAACTGCGCCCCATGCTGTTCGGGAATATGCCGTCGCCTGGTTGTATGGTGCTGCTTGCGCCCTGTGTGAAAAACCGCAACGGCATTCAGATGCGCTGCTTAACCTGGTCAGCAAACTGGCCAGCCGCAAAATAGGCATACGGCAACCCGAGGCCGTCCAGGCGCTATCGACGATAACCGGTAGCTCGACCTTGTTAGCCTGTTTCAGAAGTGGTGTAAGCGGTGCGGAATATTGGAGCGGGCATCGCTACGTTCCCCAGGAACATAGCCTCTACTCAGCGGTTACTTCGAACGCCTTTATCTGACACTTTAAAAGTAACACCCTCTCAACTGCGGGCTTTGGGGCGAGTGGCTGGCTCTTCCAGTGTCCAGTCAACGCCAAGGTTCACTGCATCCGACGTATCCGGGTGATCGACAGGGCTCCCTGCTACGTTTGGCCGGGAAAAGCACCCGTCCTCCAGACGCTCCATCGACTCCACATCCACGGAACGTACCACGTAGCTGGTACCATTGCTGACTACCCTGGTGCGGTGGCTTAGCCCAAAGATGAAACGGCAATAATCCAGTTTGAGCTGAAGCAGGTCCTGTTCCGTCTTCTGGATTTTTCTTAGCAGGACTTTCTGTACGCTATCGCCGTAATCCATATGCGCTTCCCTGGACGATCTGTCGTGGTGCGGTGTGGTGATCTGCTGATTTTACACAATCCTGACACACTGTCATCCCGTCGTCAGACGCGGCCCTTGGCAACAAACGTCAGTTTTACGGGCATCGCGAAGGCTTGATCCATTCCAGCCTGAAGGTCGATCCGCCAAGTCATGTGTGGGTCCGTGGTGCAAAAAGGCGCGGTAAATCGTGCTTCCCAGAGCTGGCCTCCGCCGTCAGGTGAGACCCCCACCTTGGTCATGGGAACGGGATACTCCCCCAGGTACATGGACTCGCCCCGCAGCACTGCCAGCATCCGGGGCTGATTTCTGTCGGTCTTTACCGTCAGGTGATATTCCGTGTCCTGTGCCTGAATACCGCTTTTCTTCAACCGAGCCTGCCAGCTCTTACCCTGCTGTTCCCATTGGCACGTAGTATAGAGAAGGTCACACACGACCGTGCCCTGATCGGCCTCGGCGGCGTCTTCAGACATCAACCAATGCGGCCCAAAAATGCCCAGCGTGACGACACCGGCAATGGCAAGCATAGCAACAAGCGCTCTCAACACATCCACTCCTCCACGATTAAGCGGGCATTATGGGGATAATCGCTGACAAGGCAAAGCTTTCTAAATCATCACCGGTCATGAGAAAATGTTGCGCTTTGATTCACCACCAACAGGATAAGCCAGTGCAACCGGACATCTCCGTCAAGCACCTCAACAAAGTCTATGCGGATGGTTTCAGGGCCCTCAACGACATCAACCTCGACATCGAGCGGGGAGAGATCTTTGCCCTGCTTGGCCCAAACGGTGCCGGCAAGACCACGCTGATCAGCATTATCTGTGGCATTGTGAACCTCTCCGACGGCGAAGTGAACGCTGCCGGCTATGACATCGTGAAGGATTATCGCAAAGCCCGGGAGAGCATTGGCCTGGTTCCCCAGGAGTTGAACACCGACGCCTTCGAGACCGTCTGGGACGCTGTTTCCTTCAGCCGGGGCCTGTTCGGCAAGGCACCCGCACCGGACCACATCGAAAAAGTCCTGAAAGACCTGTCACTGTGGGACAAGCGCAATAATCGCATCATGTCCCTGTCTGGTGGCATGAAACGTCGCGTGATGATTGCCAAAGCGCTGTCCCACGAACCCCGCATCCTGTTCCTCGACGAGCCCACCGCCGGCGTAGACGTGGAGCTGCGCCGGGACATGTGGGAAATGGTACGAAAGCTGCGGGAAAACGGTGTCACCATCATCCTCACCACTCACTACATCGAGGAAGCGGAGGAGATGGCCGACCGAATCGGTGTTATCCGCCAAGGCGAGATTATCCTGGTTGAGGACAAGTCCCGGCTGATGAGCAAGCTGGGAAAGAAAGAGCTTCGCCTGCATCTGCAGAACCCGCTAGAGCAGATACCAGGCGTACTGACGCTGGAACCGGTGGACCTGTCAGACGACGGCTACGAGCTGATCTACACCTTCGACTCCCAACAGGAGCAGGCGGGTGTGGCACGACTGCTTCGAACCCTGGGCGACCTGGGCATCGAATACCGGGATATTCAGACCAGGGAAAGCTCCCTGGAAGAGATTTTTGTTGGCCTGGTGCATGAATAAAACCAACCGGTATGCGGGAGTAACGCAATGAACCTTTACGGTGTCCGAGCAATCTACAACTTTGAAATGGCCCGCATGCGCCGCACTTTAATGCAGAGCGTGGCCTCGCCGGTAATTTCCACCTCGCTGTACTTCGTGGTGTTTGGCTCCGCCATTGGCAGCCGCATGGGCGATATCGATAATGTCAGTTACGCGGCTTATATCATTCCTGGCCTTGTTATGCTGTCGTTGCTGATGCAAAGCATCTCCAACGCCTCGTTTGGCATCTACATGCCGAAGTTCTCCGGCACTATTTACGAGCTTTTGTCCGCGCCGGTCTCTTACATGGAGGTCGTCCTCGGCTACGTCGGTGCCGCCGCCACCAAGTCGGTCATACTCGGCGTCATCATATTGCTTACAGCTAAACTGTTTGTGGACTACGACGTGCTGCACCCTTTCTGGATGTTTGCCTTCCTGGTGCTTACCTCCATCACCTTCAGTCTGTTCGGTTTCATCATCGGCATCTGGGCGGATGGGTTTGAAAAACTGCAGATTGTTCCGCTGATGATCGTGACGCCGCTGGTGTTTCTTGGCGGCACCTTCTACTCCATCGAAATGCTGCCAGAGATCTGGCAGACCATCAGCCTGTTCAACCCCGTGGTGTACCTGATCAGCGGCTTCCGCTGGGCGTTCTACGGCGTGTCTGACGTGCATGTGGGTATCAGCGTGGGTATGACCCTGCTATTCCTGACGGCGTGCATGGTCGCGGTGTGGTGGATCTTCAAGACCGGCTACCGGCTGCGTTCGTGAGAGCTCTGCTGGTTTGCCTGGCGCTGCTTTTCTCCGGTTGCCTGGCAGCACTCCCGGACAATAACGACCTGCCGGTGGAAAAAGCATGCCTGATCTCCGCCGGGCAGGCGGTGCCCATCACGGTGGAAGTTGCGCGCACGTCCGCCGAACGCAGCCGCGGGCTGATGGGCAGGGAGAGGCTAGCGCCAGACACCGGCATGCTGTTCGTCTATAACAACCAACGCCGTGCCGACCACGGATTCTGGATGTACCGAACACTGATTCCGCTGGATATTGCCTATCTGGACCGTGACGGCATCATCGGCGCCATTCACCCTATGGTGCCCTGCCCGTCGGACCAGGGTCGGGACTGCCCCACCTATGAAGCCGGTGTCCCGTTCTATCAAGCGCTGGAGATGAATCTGGGCTATTTCGAAAGCCAGAGGATCGGAGTGGGAGATCGACTCTCCCTGAAACCATCAGACTGCCGTTAACCCGCCCTACTCGTCTTTCCATTCCGGTTTGCGTTTGTCCAGAAATGCGCAGATACCTTCGTGGGCGTCTGCCGCCTGTAGGTTCTTCGCCATCACTTCCGACGTAAAGTCATAGGCCTCTGCCAGCCCCATCTCCAGTTGTTGATAAAACGCCTCCTTGCCGATTTTCAGGGTATGGCCGGATTTTTCAGCGATAGTGGCGGCCAGGCGGTAGACGGTTTCATCAAGGACCTGTTCATCCACCACCCGGTTCACCAGCCCGATCTGCTCAGCCTTAAGAGCGCCAACCATCTCGCCGGTTAACAGCATTTCCATGGCCTGCTTACGCGACACGTTTCGGGACAGCCCCACCATGGGCGTGGAGCAGAACAGGCCGATGTTCACGCCAGGCGTGGCAAAACGCGCCGTATCAGCCGCTACCGCCAGGTCGCAACTGGCCACCAGCTGGCAACCGGCAGCGGTCGCCACGCCAGCCACACGGGCAATCACCGGTTTCGGCAGGTTCACAATCTGCTGCATCACCTTGCTGCATTGGTTGAACAGTTTCAGCTGGAGCTCATGGCTGTCGAGCTGGCCGCGAATTTCCCGCAAGTCGTGCCCGGCGCAGAACACCTGCCCTGCAGCAGCAATCACCACCACCCGCGTGTCCACGTCATCCGCAACAGATTCCAATTCGGCGGAAAGCGCTTCCAGCATGGCCATGGACAGGCTGTTTCGGCGCTCCGGCTGGTTCAGCGTCAGTGTGGTGATTCCGTTTTCGG
The DNA here is from genome assembly GCF_055524115.1 of Marinobacter sp. V34. Taxonomy (NCBI): domain Bacteria; kingdom Pseudomonadati; phylum Pseudomonadota; class Gammaproteobacteria; order Pseudomonadales; family Marinobacteraceae; genus Marinobacter; species Marinobacter sp. V34. Next base: position 41,787 of record NZ_JBUPZY010000004.1, read on the forward strand.
AGTATTTCTTTACCAACACCTCGGTTTGCTCGGTCATCATGCCCCCTACTTCGTTTTCCTGATGTATCCTTTATCCCATGAGAGATACAAAGAAACAACGCCGGGAACTGGAAAAGCAACTCACCGAAGCCTCCTCCTACAAGCACTGGCTCGCCACTGCCACAAACCTGGATGAACTGGAGGGCACGCTGGCGTGGCGGGAAGAGGATGGCTGCGAACTGCTCCACGAAGCCCTGATTCGTGACCACATCACGTCCATGAAACGCTGTCGCGACAAAGGCGATACCCGAGCGCTGACGCGGGTACTGCAGGAAAGCCTTTATCGCCACTTGGGTGAGATTGGCAACCCTGACCTTTACGCCATCGCCTGGAGCGGCACCAAAGTCCTGGTCAGTGAGTTCCTTGATGAAGTGGAACGTTCCATGAACTTCATCTGCGACAATCCCATGCCAGGCGTATCCGACCAGCAGAAACTGCGCCTGTTCCGGGATGCCGAGCGAGTGTATGGCCGCCCGGCCCTTATGTTGAGTGGTGGCGCCGCCTTCGGTATCTATCATATTGGGGTCACCCGCGCGCTCTGGCAGGAAGGCCTGCTTCCCGACGTGATTGCCGGTTCCAGTATGGGGGCGATTGTGGCTGGCGCCATCTGTACCCGCAACAATCGCGAGCTCGAACGTTTTTTCAACGAACCCGGGGAGATCCACCTGGACGCCTTTCGCTGGCTCGAACCCAAGCGTATCTGGCGAAAGCGTCATGCCATGGACCAGTTCCAGCTGCTCCACCACATTCGCACCAACATCGGCCGCACCAGTTTTCAGGAAGCGGCTGAACGAAGCGGGCGCACCCTGAACATCTCTGTCTCGCCGACCCGTACTCGCCAGAAACCCCGCCTGCTGAACAACCTGGCCTCACCGGAGGTACTGGTGGATTCCGCCATTCTGGCATCCTGTGCCGTGCCTGGCATCTATCCCCCAGTAACACTCCAGGCCAGGGACAAGGATAGGGGTGACAACGGGGGCAAGCCCTATATGCCCACGGAGCGCTGGATCGACGGCAGCGTTCATGGGGACCTGCCGCTGATGCGCATGGCGCGGCTGCACAACGTTAATCGCACCATTGTCAGCCAGGCGAATCCCCACGTGTTGCCCTTTATCAGCCATCACCACCAGCGCGGCCCGGGCGCCTCTGCCAAACAGGCTGCCGCATCGCTGATGCATGCTCAAGTGGCGACGACGCTTCAGCTCACCCGCAACAGCTGGTCATCAACGGTACTGCGGCCTTTACTGGAGCAGGCTCATGCCATGGCCACGCAGACCTATCTGGGGGACATCAACATACAGTTCCCGTTCAAGCCGATGCTGTATCGCAAGATATTGTCCAACCCCAACAAGGAAGACCTGGAAATGTTCATCCGGCTTGGAGAACAGGCTACCTGGCCGAGAATGGCCATGATTCGAGACCAGACACGCATCAGCCGAACGTTCAGCGACTGCATCACTCGGCTTGAGAAAGCCTGCGCCGCCACCGACAACGCAGCGGAGTAGCGGCTTGCAGACGACCCGACTCAAAGGCCTGAGCATTGCCGCACTGGGTGTGCTGTTCATCGTGCCAGACGCCCTGCTGGTGAAAATCACCTCCGTGGAGCCGGTGGTGTTTCTGTTCTGGCGCGGCCTGTTGCTGGCGTTCAGCTTTCTGGTGATCAGTTCGGTCCGCTATCGCGCCCGCCTGGGGGCTGAGATCCGTCGATGCGGCTGGAAAGGGGTGTTTTGCGCTGTCGCCTTCGGGTTAAGCCAGCTGGGTTTTGTGATGGGCATGAAAAACACCGCGGCTGGCAACGTGCTGGTCATTCTCAATACCTCGCCGGTCATCGCCGCGCTCATCGCCTGGCTGGTCTGGAAAGAAGCTCTGCCGTGGCGAACCTGGATGGTCATCCTCGTCTGCGTGGCGGGCGCCAGCCTGATGGCCCTGGGAGAATGGGGCCGTGGTGATCCGTTAGGGCTGATCATGGCGGGCGTTGCGGCTACCGCTCTGGCGTTGAATCTCAACGTGGCGCGCTCAAAGCCGGACAGCGATATGAGCCTTGTACTGATGTTCGGCGCGCTACTCGTTGCCGGCACCGCAGCGCTGGCGGGCGGCGCAGTGATGCTCTCACCTCGGGATGCCTTGTTCATCGCCCTGCTCTGCCTCTTCTTCCTTCCGGTGGCCTGCGTGCTCATCCAGATCGGTCCGCGTTATATACCAGCTGCAGAAGTCAGCCTGATGTTGTTGTTGGAAACCATACTTGGCTCTTTCCTGGTGTGGCTGTTCCTGGGCGAGGTTCCCACCACCCTGAGCCTGATCGGCGGCGCGATTGTCTTCTCCGCGCTGGTGGTCCATGGCTGGATCGAAGTAAAACGGTATAGGCGAAGGCGGACGGTCTGACGCATCCGTTGATGTACGGACATTCCCCGCCGATTTGTAAGCCACCCAAGACGCAGGGCGGCAAAAACTGGATAATGGCCATCCGGCTTTTGAAAGCCCGCTCAATTCTGCAAACCCGGTACGCTGTTCATGGAAATCAAAGTTAATTTTCTCGAAAACCTCAGGCTTGAAGCCAAGTTTGACGATTTCACCGTGGTCACGGACCAGCCCATTCGCTACAAAGGCGACGGCTCGGCTCCCAGCCCGTTCGACTATTTCCTGGCGTCATCGGCGCTCTGCGCGGCGTACTTTGTGCGGGTGTACTGCAAGGCGCGGGACATTCCCACGGAAAACATCCGCCTGTCGCAGAACAACATCGTCGACCCGGAGAACCGCTACAACCAGATTTTCAGAATTGAAGTGGAACTGCCGGAAGACATCTCCGACAAGGACCGCCAGGGCATCCTGCGCTCAATCGACCGCTGCACCGTGAAAAAAGTGGTGCAAACCGGCCCTGAATTCCAGATCGAAACCGTCGAAAACCTCGACGAGGACGCCCAGGCCCTGCTGATGGCGCCGGAAAGCGATACCAGCACCTACATCGAGGGTAAGGACCTGCCGCTGGAACAGACCATCGCCAACATGAGCGACATACTGGCCGACCTGGGAATGAAGATCGAGATCGCCTCCTGGCGCAACATCGTGCCCCACGTATGGTCGCTGCACATCCGCGATTCCGCCTCCCCCATGTGCTTCACCAACGGCAAGGGCGCCACCAAGGAAAGCGCGCTGTGCTCGGCCCTGGGCGAGTTCATCGAACGCCTGAGCTGCAACTTCTTCTACAACGACCAGTTCTTTGGCGAAGACATCGCCCACAGCGAGTTCGTCCACTACCCCAACGAAAAATGGTTCAAGCCGGGGCCCGACGATGAGCTGCCCGACGGCATCCTCGACGACCACTGCCTGGCGATCTACAACCCCGAGGGCGAGCTCTGTGGGTCCAACCTGATCGACACCAATTCCGGCAAAACAGACCGAGGCATCGTGTCGCTCCCGTTCATACGCCGATCCGACGGCGAAACGGTGTATTTCCCCTCCAACCTGATCGAGAACCTGTTCCTCAGCAACGGCATGAGCGCGGGCAACACCCTGCCAGAAGCCCAGGTACAGTGCCTGTCTGAAATTTTCGAACGCGCGGTCAAGAAACAGATCATTGAAGAGGAAATGGCGCTGCCAGACGTGCCCCAAGGTGTGTTGGATAAATACCCGCACATTGTTGAGGGCATCAATGCTCTGGAAGCACAAGGCTTCCCGGTTTTGGTGAAAGACGCCTCCCTGGGTGGTCGATTCCCGGTGATGTGCGTGACGCTCATGAACCCACGAAACGGCGGCGTGTTCGCCTCATTCGGCGCGCATCCGAGTTTCGAGGTGGCGCTGGAACGCAGCCTGACCGAACTACTGCAGGGCCGCAGCTTTGAAAACCTCAACGACGTACCGGCGCCCACCTTTAGCAGCCAGGCGGTGACGGAGCCCAACAACTTTGTTGAGCACTTTATCGATTCCACGGGCGTGGTGTCCTGGCGATTCTTCAGCGCCAAATCCGATCTGGAGTTCTGCGAGTGGAACTTCTCCGGCACCAACGAAGAAGAGGCCAGCACCCTGTTCGGCATTCTGGAAGACCTTGGTAAAGAAGTGTACGTGGCGACCCATGAAGACCTGGGCGCACCGGTATGCCGCATCCTGGTGCCCGGCTATTCCGAGGTCTACCCGGTAGAAGATCTGGTGTGGGACAACACCAACATGGCGCTGGACTACCGCGAGGATATCCTCAACCTCCACGCCCTCAGCGATGATCAGCTGGCCGATCTGGCCGAGCGCCTGGAAGCCAGCCAGCTCGACAACTACATGACTATCATCAGCCTGATTGGCATTGAGTTCGACGAGAACACTGATTGGGGCCAGCTCACCATTCTGGAACTGAAACTGCTAATCTGCCTGGCCCTGCAATGGCACGAAGAAGCCCAGGAATTCGTCGACATGTTCCTGCAGTTCAACGACAACACCGTGGAACGCAACCTGTTCTACCGCGCCGTTAACACCGTTCTGGAAATCACCCTGGACGACGAACTGGAACTGCCCGACTACCTGCCCAACCTGCAGCGCATGTTTGGCGAAGACACCATGGCCGCCGTGGTTGGCTCAGTCAGCGGCGAAGTACGCTTCCATGGCCTGACACCCACAAGCATGAAGCTGGAAGGTCTGGAGAAGCATCAGCGGTTGGTTGATAGCTATAAGAAGTTGCATGCGGCGCGTGCCATGAAGGACGGTTTGAGACAAGATGGATAATATTGCACCGGCACAATACCCAAAAGGCACGGAAGCTATCGGGTAGAGGCCCAACCTCATCACGGCGGTGACAGCTCTGCTCGGCTCTATCATTTCCGAGTTCGGGTAACCTCTGACAGTTGGACTCACCGGCACCTTAGAGTGCCTTCAGTAACTGTATGTTAGATACAATAACCTGATCTTTGAGAAATCAGCGCTCAATTCAACTGAACTTTACGTTCTAAATAGCCGGAACTCGCAGCACTGGTTTCTAAGCGATTCACGAAATCAGACTTTCGTTTTACGTAAACTGGTAGACCGTTCAAATCAACCTTTTTGGTCTTTTCAAGACCGTCAAAAAAATCCGGGCGGAACACACCATATTGACCAAGCCACATTTCCCTTAGATACTGCAACCATTGAGATTCCTCAAAGTTCAATGACCTTAATCTTGCTGTCGAATTAAGATATGTTGAGACCGACAACTCAGGAATCCACCGCGAAAGATAGTCGCTAAAATAAATCAGGTCACCATATTGCTTAGATTTCGCTAAAGCAACTATATTAGCATTGAAAAAACTAGCCTTTTTGAGGTACAAGTCAGAAGCTGAACAACAAGATTGACCATCAGAATGTAACAACAGATCATTGTCTGCAAACCCAAACGTAACTCCGTTATCTCTAGCTTTATTTGCGAACTCTATCAACCACGGGGCACGGTAACGAAGAGGCAGCATATATTCTCGACCATATCTCTCTGCCCCTAATTCCTTGTAGTACTCTATTGGATTCTTGCCCAAGTCATTTACCAATGATTTTCCAAAATTTCTATTAGCATCAATCGGACATTTCAAATACTCGGCTGAAATGTGCTTGACGTTGGCTTTCTTAGCAACTTCAAACACCTCATCAAAACTTTGCTCGTGCCCAGGGATGATAGGCTGAAACCTAAAGCAAACCGGGATATTTTCATTAGCAAGGACGCTAGCGGCAAAGCCAATATCAGCTAATGGCGGGCATCCGCGATCAATCTTCTCTCTTAGGTGCGGGGAAACAATGGTCGTTGAAAAACGAATATAAATATTAGAGCCATTGATTACGTCCAAGTAATCTTTTCCGATAACCTGATCACTTTTAGTACTTACTATTACAGGATAGTTATAGTCTTTTAGTATCTTCAGATACTCTAAGGTAACACCTTTTTCTTTTTCAATTTTAGTAAACGGGTCAGACATACCTCCGAGTTGAAAAGGAATATTCCTACCAATCATCTCATCGAGAGCTGAACGTATGATTCCCTTCGAAACCCTTTCCAATCTTTCTTTTAGAGATTTAGGATTGCTAATCTGAAGAGCTTCCCCGCGACCGTAACCTTGACGTGTCGCGGCAAAACAATACTCACAAGAAAATTGACATCGATTATATGAATCAAGCCTAAGAGGAGTAGCGCAAAACGCGACTTGGCTGGTTAATCCAGCGTAATATTTATATGGCCTCATTAGTAAAACCCTGAACCCAATCCAAAACGAATACGCCACCATTCCACACATGCTGAAAAAGAACAACCAAAAACAACACAAAGCTTAATAACAAAGAAGCCTTTATAATGACACGAGCGGATTTTTTGCTTTGAGAATATCTTCCAAAAATCTCATAGAAAACGTCTTTTTCAGGCTCATTTTCATTGTCAACTTTCCTTGTTGGCATCCCAAACCTATAAGCTCTACCTTCAACCTTGAACGTCATAAACGTTTCTTTTCGCGCAACAATTGGCTTCTTACACAGCTCTGACAAACCTTTCTTTTTTACTTCTTCTAAGTAACCTTTGTCCGAAAGTCGTTTAAAAAATTTTTCTTTGTTACGGTTATCTATTTTTTTAAAAAGCTTGTGCGCCTGCCAAACGAGCCATCGGGGATGATGGCCAAGCGATTTATAATCTGAAAAATTGTTATATTCTTGAATAAACTTTGGACAAAATATTTTATAAACAGACAAAGCAAATACAAAGAATAACGAAGACAGCCAAAGCAGCTGCCAATTAAAAGGCATAACCAGCTCGATCTCATGCACCTCATTGGCAAACTCAACAACGAGAGGGCTAGGAAACTGAGAGACTATTCCTGCAACAACCGGGACGATTGAAAACCATATTATTAGGTATCGCACTATTATCAACTGAAAGAAGTCACGGTACTCTTCCCATCTGTCGTCCCAGAAATCATGCCAAAACTCGCATCTATTTTTTGACATATTCAAAAGCCTTTTTTATATGCTACAAGTAACTAGATTCAATAGTGCTTCAGCGCTCACAGAATCGTCTATCGCAAGTCTTGTATAAAAACAGCGATAGACTGGCAAAAGGGACTGATGGGCTCCTTGATCAGGATTTGGTGAACCTCTTTGACCTTCAGTACCACTATCGCTGTAAAGAGTGCTCTGCCTAAACGACAGCTTGCCAAACTGCCTACATGCCCGTCTACATAGTACGATTAGATCCGAGGAAGAAAAACAGAGAAGGCCCTAGAATGTTGTCAAATATGGTGCCCGGAGCCGGAATCGAACCGGCACAGCCTTACGGCCGAGAGATTTTAAGTCTCTTGTGTCTACCTATTCCACCATCCGGGCATTCGGAGGGGGTTGTGAGGAGCTTTTGAGGGGCAGGATTGTATAAGGCCGCGCCCGGTAACGCAATTGGGATTGCGTTTGCTGTGTTTTAAGGCGGGCTACAAGGGCTTCCGCGCCCTGCCCTTGTAGATATAACCAGCGAATTTCGGGGCCTTTGGCATATAGAGATTTTCCAGCTCGGTGATCTCGAATCCCGCTTCCCGTATCAGGTCCGCAATCGGTCGGTTAAGGTGACAGCCGCCGGCGATTTTCTTCCAGCCTGGGGTGATGCGGTGTTGCCATTTGCACACGCTCTGGTCAGGCGATTCACCGTGTTCCAGGAACAGCAGTTGGCCGTCGGGCTTGAGCACGCGTTTCATCTGGTCCAGCGCGGCTCGCCAGTCGGGTATCGTGCAGAGGGTGAAGGTGAGCAGCACCGTGTCTACGCTGTTGTCCGCTAGTGGAATCTTCTCGCCTGGCAAGTCGAGCCATTCGACGGTCACCGGTGAGGTGGCCAGGTTGGCCTGAGCCTTCCGGCGCATGCCTTCGGACGGCTCCAGGCCGTAGACGAGGCTAACGGTATCCGGGTTGTAGAACTCCAGATTAATGCCCGAGCCCATACCCACTTCCAGCACGGTGCCATGTGCCTGGGGCACCACTTGGCTACGCAGTTTCATTACCTGACCAACAGAACAGGAGTAATCGATCAGGTGCGGCAGTATTCGCTCGTCGTAGAAACCCATGGAGCCTTCCTATACTTGTTTTAAATCAAGGGGTGAGACATTCTGTCCCTTGGTTTTCCCTGTGCTACAGGTAGCATGGCTACTATCTGCCGGTAAAACAACACTACAATCCAGCCAAGGCAGCGGCCAAGCGGGCGTTAAGCTTGTTTATTCTGTTCACTGTAGTGTCCGGAGGTTCCGCATGGAACTTGATCCCGTCCTTCTGTCGCGAATCCAGTTTGCATTCGTGGTGTCCTTCCACGCTATTTTTCCGGTGTTTACCATCGGGCTTGCGTCCTACATTGCAGTGCTTGAGGGCCTGGCGTTCAAAACCAACAACCCTTCGTGGGTAAAGCTCTCGGCCTTCTGGACCAAGGTGTTCGCCGTGGTGTTTGGCATGGGTGTGGTCTCGGGCATTGTGATGTCGTTTCAGTTCGGCACCAACTGGAGCAATTTTGCCCAGGCGTCCGCCAATTTCCTGGGGCCGATGTTGAGCTATGAGGTGGTTACCGCTTTCTTCCTTGAGGCATCGTTTCTCGGCATCCTGCTGTTCGGGCGGGACAAGGTTCCCGCCGGGGTCCACCTGTTTGCCGCTGTTATGGTCGCCACAGGAACCTTTATTTCATCATTCTGGATTCTCTCCGCCAACAGCTGGATGCACACACCGGCGGGTACCGAATTCCGTGACGGCACTTTCTTCGTAACATCATGGGCAGAGGCGATTTTTAATCCCTCCTTCCCTTATCGCCTTTCTCACATGGTGGTGGCCTCATTCCTCACTGGCTCGTTCGTGGTGGCGGGAGTCAGTGCCTGGTATCTGCTCCGCAAACGTGAGGTGGAGGCGAACCGGCGTGCGTTGTCCATGAGCCTGTGGCTGATTCTGATCCTTGCCCCCACCCAGGCGGTTATCGGGGATTTCCATGGCCTGAATACGTTGGAACATCAGCCCATGAAGGTAGCGGCGATGGAGGGCAACTGGGAAACCTCGCGTAACGTGCCGCTGCTGCTGTTCGCGATTCCAGATCAGGAAAACCAGACCAATCATTTCGAGGTAGCCATTCCCAGCCTGGCCAGTCTGATCCTGACCCACGAGTGGGACGGTGAAGTGCCCGGGCTGAACGAAGTTGCGGTGGAGGAGCAGCCGCCGGTCGCAATCGTGTTCTGGTCATTCCGGGTGATGGTTGGCCTGGGCATGCTGATGATCCTCTTTGGCCTGGCCGGCCTGGTATTGCGGGCCGGTGGCCGATACTGGCAAACCCCCTGGTTCCTGCAAGGGTTGCGCTTTATGAGCCTGACACCCTTTGTGGCGGTACTGGCCGGCTGGTTTGTCACGGAAATTGGCCGCGCGCCCTGGCTGGTGTATGGACTGATGAACCAGAGCGAGGCGGTTACACCGTCATTGACCGGCGGTATGGCGCTGTTCTCACTGATTGGTTACATCGTGGTCTATGCTTTGGTGTTCAGCGCGGGGGTCTATTACTTGATGCGGGTACTGTACGTAGGCATGGAAGACGACGACGCGGAGGAAGGCTATGAAGCTGAGCGTCCGAAACGGCCCTTCTCAGCCACCCATGTGCCGTTTGAAATTGAGGACGACACAACCTACAAACCGCTGAACGAGGGAGGCCACTGATTATGGAACTGTTCGATCTGGCCCTGATCTGGGCGTTTATTATCGGTTTCGGCATTATTATGTATGTGCTGATGGATGGGTTTGACCTCGGCATTGGCATTCTCTTCCCCTTCGCACCGACGGAAGAAGACAGGGACACCATGATGAACACCGTGGCACCGGTCTGGGATGGCAACGAAACCTGGCTGGTGCTTGGCGGAGCCGGCCTGTTGGCTGCGTTTCCACTGGTTTATTCCACCATTCTTCCGGCGTTGTACATTGGTGTGTTTTTGCTGCTGGCCGGCCTCATCTTTCGTGGCGTAGCGTTTGAGTTCCGCTTCAAGGCCAGAACCTCGCGCTATCTCTGGAACTGGGCCTTCGCCGGCGGTTCTACGGTGGCTTCATTTGCCCAGGGGGCCGTGGTGGGTGCTTATATCCAGGGTTTCGAGATTACCAACCGGGTCTACACCGGCGGTGCTCTGGACTGGCTGACGCCCTTTACGGTACTAACCGGTTTCGGCTTGATGGCAGGTTATGCGTTGCTGGGTTCCACCTGGCTGATCATGAAAACAGAAGGTCGCCTGCAGGACTGGGCTTATCGGATCACCATTCCGCTGCTGCTGGGTGTATTGGTAGTGTTCGCCATGATCAGCGTCTGGACGCCGTTTGTGGATGAGACGGTGAAAGACCGCTGGTTCTCCAATTTGAGCATTATCTGGATATTGCCCGTGCTCGCCCTGCTATGCGCCTTTCAGATCTTCCGGTCGGTTCGGAACCGGTTCGAAGGCATGCCGTTTGTCTCCACGTTGGGGCTGTTCATCTTCACCTATCTGGGCTTGATCGTCAGCCGCTGGCCCTACGTGGTGCCGCCAGAATACACGCTCTGGGACGCCTCCTCGGCGTACGGTTCCCAGTTATTCCTGCTGCTGGGGCTGCTGTTCGTGATTCCCATTGTGCTGGTCTACACCGCCTGGACGTATTGGGTGTTCAGGGGCAAGGTGCGGGCTGGCGAGGGATACCACTAGGTGGCTGAGCAGGCTGAGTCGAAACGTTGGCTGAGGGGACTGGCCGCCCATAGCCGGCGACTGATCCTGGCGACGGTATCGGCCGGGGTTGTAGTAGCCCTTGCCACTATCACGCAGATGGCCTTACTGGCGGGCATTGTTCATCAGGGTATTGTGGAGGAGGTGCCGGTTGCGGAACTGTCGCTGTTGTTTACGGGAGCCATTGCCGCCATTCTGATCAGGGGCGTGGCCCAGGGGCTACAGGCCCGCTATGCAGCGCACTGCAGCCGTGAGGTGCGTAGCGAGGTGCGCCACAGCATCAATCGCCGTTGGCAGGCCAGCGGGCCGGTATTGATGGGCCAGACCTCCGCCGGCACTCTGGCGCGGGAATGGCTGGATCACACCGACGCCCTGCACGGGTATTTCGCCCGCTTCCTGCCACAGATGATGCTTGCGGTGGTGGTGCCACTGATGATTCTGGTAGTGGTGTTTTCGCAGGACTGGCTCGCGGGGGTCTTCCTGCTGCTGGCCGCCCCTCTCATACCGTTGTTTATGGCGCTGGTGGGTATGGGCGCCGAAAAGCTCAACCAGCAGCACTTCCAGACCATCGGCCGTTTGTCTGGCCAGTTCCTCGACAAGGTTCGGGGGCTGACCACCCTGCAGTTGTTCGGCCAGACGGCCCCCGCCGCGGAAACCCTACGCAAGCGCTCGGATGATTACCGCCGAATCACCATGAAAACCCTCAAGATTGCATTCCTGTCTTCCGCCGTGTTGGAGTTTTTCTCCTCCGTGGCCATTGCAGTCGTCGCCATATACATAGGTTTTGGTTTGCTGGGTTACATCAGTTTCGGGCCGTCCAGCGACCTGACGTTGTTTTCCGGGCTGCTGATTTTGTTGCTGGCCCCTGAGTTTTTCCAGCCTTTGCGATTGTTGTCCCAACATTATCACGATCGAGCAGCCGCAATGGGCGCCAGTTCTGAGATTGTGGATCGGCTGCAGGGTGTTGATCTGCCACACTCCCCGGCAGAGCGCCATCACCAGCCGGAATCTCCCGATATTGTGGCCGTTCGCAACATTTCTCTTGCCTACAATGGTTCCAGGTCAGTCTTGGACGGCGTTTCTCTGGTTATCAACAAGGGCGATGTCATCGCCCTCACCGGCCCTTCTGGTGGCGGTAAAACCTCCCTCTTGCACCTCCTGGCCGGTTTCATGCGGCCAGATCGGGGTCGTATTTCAGTGTTTGGAGAGCGTGCCGGCGACGAGGCGTTTGGTTGGATGGGGCAATCTCCTTTTCTGGTGCATGGTACCTGGGCCGACAACTTGCGCCTGACCACTCCGGACGCTACCGACATTGCCATAGAAACCGCCCTGCATCACGTTGGCCTGGAAAGTCTGATAAAGGGTCGGGAACGGGGGATCTACAGCGCCATTACCGAGGACGGCCAGGGACTGTCTGGCGGTCAGGCACGCCGTTTGAGCCTGGCTCGCGTATTTGTGGCCAATTACAACCTGATATTGCTGGACGAGCCCACAGCGGGGCTGGATAGCGACAGCGAAATCTACGTTCTTGAGGCTCTCCACAAATTGGCCCAGGCCGGAAAAACCCTGGTGTTCGCCACCCACCACCAGGCGCTGTTAACCCTGGCCAACCGCACCCTTCTGGTGACGGAAGGAGGGGTTGAAGATGCGTGAGCTTGCCCCCTGGGTGGCATTGATATTCCGCCGCCCCGGTCGTCTCGTCATCGGTGGCGTTCTTATACTGGCCACCCTGCTCGCGGGTATGGGGCTACTGGCGTTGTCGGGCTGGTTTATTACTGCCACGGCGCTCACCGGAATCCTGCTGGCGGCCGGCGTGCAGGCATCCCTCAACCTGTATGTGCCAGGGGGTGGCATTCGCTTCTTTGCCGTAGCTCGAACGGTGGCCCGTTACGCAGAGCGGGTTTACAACCACGATACCGTACTGCGCCTGTTGACCGATATCCGGGTGGCGCTGTTCAAGCGGCTTTCCATCGCAGGACGTAACCGGAGAACCCGCTTGCGGGGCCCGCAATGGCTATCCCGCCTGACGAATGATGTGGACGCCCTGGACACTCTGTATCTGCGTCTGATCGCTCCCACGGCGCTCGCAGCTCTGGTGACGATGATATTGCTGCTGGCCGCGTGGGTGATGTATCGGGGGGAGTTGGCCGTGGGCCTGGCATTGGTGCTGGTACCGGCGTTTCTGGTGGCAACACTGCTGGTGTACCTGCGTACCCGGCACTTGGTTTACCAGCAGACGGCTGCCCGTGAACGGGTAAGAACAGACGTCATCGAACACATCGAAGGCTTCGGGGAGCTCACCGCAGCGGGCCGAATCGGCAAACACGCTGCCCTGTGCCTGCGACAGGCCGGCCAGATAACCCGCAACGAAGCACGTACCGACACGCGAACGGGCTGGAACCTGGGGCTATCGCAGGTTATGGTCAACCTGGCGGTGGTGCTTGCATTGTGGATAGGATTGGAGCTCTTCCAGGCCGGCGCAGTATCCGGCCCCATGGTGGTGTTGCTGCCAATCGCTCTCCTGGGCTTACAGGAAGTCTATTCGATGCTGCCGGATGCGTTTGCACGCCTGGGTGGAACCCTTGCCTCGGCAGCCGCATTAAACCGCGACTGTGCACCGGAGCCCTCCCCACGAGCGAACGACAGGCTGCAGGAAAGTATCGGCAACGCTCTTGAGCTAGAACGGGTTCGCATCCGGTTTGGAGACCATGCCCCCGTGCTCAGTCATTTTGATCTGACTGTCGCGCCTGGAGAGTGGGTCTCGATAATTGGCAACTCCGGTGCCGGCAAGTCATCACTTGCGGATGTAGTTGCCGGGCTGGAGGAACCGGCAACTGGGCGCGTGCAGTGCGCTCCCCTGGCGTACCTGACGCAAAAAACCGTGCTGTTCGATGACTCTCTGAAAGCCAACCTGCTGATTGGTCAGCCAGAGGCGTCCGATACCGAGCTCTGGCGGGTACTTGAGCTGGTAGCGATGGCGGACCGGTTTGTCCACGAACCGGCACAGCTGAATACCTGGCTGGGCTCCATGGGCAGCCAGTTGTCTGGCGGTGAAGCCCGGCGTATTGCGCTCGCACGGGTGCTGTTGAACACAGCGCCGCTATTGATTCTGGACGAACCGTTCACTGGAGTGGACGTCGAAACCCGGAACGACATTGCGACGGGTATGAAGCAGTGGTTGGCAGGAAAAACCGTGGTGTCACTGGGGCACGCGCCGGAGGCCTTGCCGGCCTCCGACCGCACTATTCGGCTGGTCTAGCGGCCTCAGCTGGTTTCCAGTACCTCGAAGGTCAGGCCAGCCTTGCTGGTCAGGCGCTCATAAAGCTTGCCATCGAGAAGCGATGAGGGGGTCCAGAAGCCACCCTGCTTTTCGGCCGGTACATCGAACGCCAGGCTCATTCCTGCTTCGCCCAACATCTTGCCGGTTGAACCGTAACCGGGATCGCGGTCACCCGTGACTTTGGTCTTGATGATCTTGCCGTCAGTCGTCTTGCCCACAAAGCGCAGATCGTAAAAGCCATTCTTCTGGGCTTCCGGGCTCGGGCCCTCACCCGGTTTGGGTACGAACTTTTCCACCACCCAACGAGTTGGCTTGAATGCAGATGCGGTGAAAAAACCTCCAAGCGCGCCGGTAATTCCGTAAGCCGCAAGGCGCCCTTTCACACCACGACCGGTCATCATGGCCTCATCGTAGGTAAACTCCTTGCCATAACGGGCGTTCTGCAACGCGTTGGAGCGATGGACTATCCGGGTGTTGATGGCTCCCATTACGAACGGCGCCAGCCAGACACCGAAGTCGTTATCGAACTCTGCGCCTTTCTGGCTCGGTTGACGGGTTTTGGAACGGTGTTCCGGCGGGCAGATCGAGAACGGGTTGGCCAGCTCCTTGCGCAGTTTGGGGTCGGCGGCCGCTTCCTTGGCGATGTTCATCATGCTGGCCACAGTGCCGCCGGAGAACTCGCCCTTGGCGACTTTGACCCGCATGCGCACGTCCTGGCACGGAGCGCCAAAGGCTTCCCCGGCCTTTTCCTGCAGGAACCAGACACCCATGTCCGACGGAATCGAGTCGAAGCCACAACAATGGACGATACGGGCGCCGGATGCCTTTGCTTTGTCTTCGTAGGTTTCTACCATCTTTCGGATCCACTGCACTTCACCCGTGAGGTCGCAGTAATCCGTTCCGGTTTCGGCGCAGATTTTCACCAGCGGCTCGCCATACAGCGCATAGGGACCAACGGTTGAGATCACCACGCGTGCCTGGTCACACATGGCTTTAAGGCTGCTTTCATCCGCGGCGTCTGCCACGATGACGGGCAGCTCGGACGCTGACGTGCCCAGCCCTTGTTTGAGGGTGCTCAGCTTGCTTTCAGAGCGCCCGGCGATCGCCCAGCGAACGTCATTTCCGATACCATAGGATTCCAGCAGATAACCGGTAAGGATCTGCCCCACGAAACTGGTGGCACCGAATACCACGATGTCGTAAGTGGTGTCAGTCTTTGTGCTCATTCGTTGTCCTTAATCCGTCCGGATCAATTATGAATTGGTGGCGGTCGGCTGCGATGCTTTCGCCCCCATCAATACCAGGAAAAGCGCCACGCCCAGGCCCCAGAAGCCATTCAGGATCAGTCCGCCAACCCAGGTTTGGGCGGTTACAGCAATGCCCTTGAGCGGGAAGACCACCAACATGGCAACGGCTGTCGGCCCAATGGCGCCTACTATTGCATTACCCAGCCAGAACTTAAAGCCGCCGAAGCGGCCAAGAATCGCCCAGAGCGCGATTCCCCAAAGCCCGCCAAAGAAAGCGAGCGAAAAAACAGCGGGAATACCCAACGGCGGGACCGCAGCCATGTTAAAAGGTGCGGATGGCACCATTCCCACGAAATAGAACACGGCAAACAGCCCCTGATGGAAAATCAGGGTTGCAAGAAGACCACTGACAAATGCTTTTAACCAGATCATGTCACTATCCTTTCGATTATTTCCCTGGAGGTTGCAACAAAACGTCGCATCGGCCAATCGAATCATGTTACCGATACTGCACACTCTGTCAGACTCAATGAACCCGAATCCCGGAGGTTAAACCATTGAACACCCTGCTTCTGGTACTGAGCCTCATACTTGCCATTCTCAGCGCCTGGCTGTTCTGGCAGGTACGTCTCCAGCAAAGATCCATTGGCAAGGCGATGGCTGAGAGCTATGGCCCTGATAATACACGGGAGCCGGACCTGATACTTACGCTGCGAGTAAAAGATCCGATTGCCCTGGCAAAACGCGAATCGAAATCAGCGCGCATGCTTGCAGACCGCCTTCCGGTAATGGTGAAACGGCTGGTGTACCAGGAAGTGATGAAAGAGCTCGACCTGGAGCTGGCCGAACGAGACATCGACGTGGAAATGAAGCTTGAGTACCGATAGGAGGTGCCATGGACATCGCATCACTGCTCAGTATAAGCGCCATCATAACGTCAACAGGGCTTATATCCGTTGCGTTGCGCCAACACAACCGCAATACCCGAACCCTTCGCCTCCTTCATTCGCAGCGGATTTCAGCCAACAGCCATATCCAGAAAACCCGGATGGATCTTATGGAAACCCGAAACCGGGCCCGCTTGCTGGAGGAAACCGTCAAGAATGGCACCAGCGCGGTAGAAAAAGTCCATAAGGCTTTCACCACCACAACGTTCAGCCTGATCGACCGCTTTTCCACCAATGAGGAGTTCCGCGAAAACGCCCGTCGGGCGCGGGAATCCCACGACCAGACCAGTGACCAGATTTATCGCTCGGTACACACCACCAACAAGGCGTTGCATATCCTGGCGGACACGCTGTTTTTCGGTAAGAAAGAAAAACAGCTGACGTCACGGAAAAGGCCGAAAGACAAGCAATAAAAAAGGCACCCTTAGGTGCCTTTTTTATATAGAATCAGAAAGTTAAAGAACTTTCTTCAACTCTTCCTCAAGCTGCGGAACCGCTTCGAACAGATCCGCGACCAGGCCGTAATCAGCAACCTGGAAGATTGGCGCTTCTTCGTCCTTGTTGATCGCAACGATCACCTTGGAGTCAGACATACCCGCCAGGTGCTGGATGGCACCGGAGATACCAACAGCAATGTACAGCTGGGGTGCAACGATTTTACCGGTCTGGCCGACCTGCATGTCGTTGGGCACGAAGCCTGCGTCGACAGCGGCACGGGAGGCACCAACAGCGGCACCCATCAGATCAGCAACCTGCTCCAGCATCTTGAAGTTGTCGCCATTCTGCATGCCACGGCCACCGGAAACCACGATGCCCGCGCTTCCCAGGTCCGGACGGTCAGACTTGGCCAGCTCTTCGTTCACGAAAGTGGACAGACCAGCGTCCTTCACCACGTCCAGCTGCTCTACAGAAGCAGAGCCGCCTTCGCCAGCCACCGGATCAAAGGCGGTCGGGCGAACCGTGATCACCTTGATGCTGTCACTGGATTTCACCGTGGCAATGGCGTTACCGGCGTATATCGGGCGAACGAAGGTGTCTTCGGACTCCACACGCATGATGTCGGATACCTGGGCAACGTCCAGCAGCGCTGCAACGCGCGGCATGAAGTCTTTACCGGTGGTACCGGCAGCTGCCAGGATGTGGCCGTAACCCTTGCCTACTTCGGCAACGAGCTCACCCAGGTTTTCACCCAGGAAGTGACCGTACGCAGCGTTATCGGCAACCAGTACTTTGTTAACGCCTTCGGCCTTGGCAGCCGCTTCGCCTACAGCGCCACAGTTCTCACCGGCTACCAGTACGTCAATATCGCCACCGATGGCCTTGGCAGCAGCCACAACATTCAGGGTGGCTTGCTTCAGCTCGCTGTTGTCATGTTCCGCAATTACAAGGATGCTCATTTAGATCACCTTCGCTTCGTTCTTCAGTTTGTCGACCAGCTCAGCTACGTCAGCGACCTTCACACCTGCCTGACGGGAGGCCGGTGCCTCTACCTTCAGGGTGGACAGACGCGGAGCAAGCTCAACACCCAGATCGGCCGGGCTCATGGCATCCAGCGGCTTCTTCTTGGCCTTCATGATGTTCGGCAATGAAGCGTAGCGCGGCTCGTTCAGGCGAAGGTCGGTGGTCACAACCGCTGGAAGGTTCAGGGCCACGGTCATCAGGCCGCCGTCAACTTCGCGGGTCACATTAACCTTCTCGCCTTCAACAACCACCTCAGACGCGAACGTGCCCTGACCCATACCGGTCAGCGCGGCCAGCATCTGGCCAGTCTGGTTGTTGTCCGAATCGATGGACTGTTTGCCGAGAATGACGAGCTTGGGCTCTTCTTTCTCAACCACGCTCTTGAGCAGCTTGGCCGCTTCGAGAGACTGAACCTCTTCGTCAGTTTCGATGTGGATACCCCGGTCAGCACCCAGTGCCAGAGCGGTACGGATTTGCTCCTGGCAGGCCTTCGGGCCGATGGATACCACCACGATTTCACTGGCAACGCCCTTCTCCTTCAAACGAACCGCTTCTTCAACAGCGATTTCGCAGAATGGGTTCATTGCCATCTTGACGTTGGCGAGATCAACGCCGGTGTTGTCCGGCTTGACGCGCACCTTTACGTTGTAGTCGATTACTCGTTTTACAGCGACCAGAACCTTCATAGATTCCTCGTTCTTCTACGATGAGTTTACAATTGAGAACAGCACATACTTGCGGGACCTGCTGTCTGTCAGGGCGTCATAATACTGCAGGCAAAGGCTACCGGGGTCAATAGTCCCTAAAGACGTTGCACCGCCGCATTATTGGCCAATGAACGCCGGTTGACTCTACCTGAGCGTGAGACGATACTAAAAAACGATTCAAAAAACACGTTTTGGCCCAGCGCCACCAAACAATGCCAAAGGTAGACCCAAATTTCAAACAAACGTTTGTTTGATTGTTCAATTGCGGTATCCTTTCACCTTATAAGGCAGGTGCTTTCGCTTTGAGGGAGTCGTCTATACGAGCTTTTACCGGTATGATGACGCCCCTAAGAATTTGCCTGTTGGCATCACTATAAAACAGATGAGGAGACCAACGTGGAACGCGAATCGATGGAATTTGATGTTCTGATCGTCGGCGGTGGGCCGGCTGGCCTCTCAGCAGCCTGTCGTGTCATGCAGATGGCCCAGGAAGCCGAGCAGGAACTGACCGTCTGCGTCGTTGAGAAAGGGTCCGAGATCGGCGCCCACATCATGGCTGGCACGGTGTTTGAGCCCACGGCCCTCAACGAGCTGTTCCCGGACTGGAAAGAGAAAGGTGCACCACTGAACACGCCGGTCACCCGTGATGACATTTTCCTGCTAAAGAACCAGGAAGGCGCCACCAAGATTCCAAACGCCTTTGTGCCCAAAAACATGCACAACCACGGCAACTACATTATCAGCCTGGGCAACCTGTGCCGCTGGCTGGCCGAGCAGGCCGAAAGCCTGGGCGTTGAGGTGTACCCCGGGTTTGCCGCCGCTGAAACCATCGTTGAAGATGGTCAGGTCAAGGGCATCATCACCGGCGACATGGGCGTAGCCCGTGACGGTTCGGAAAAAGACGGCTACATGCCAGGCATGGAACTTCGCGCCAAGTACACCCTGTTTACCGAAGGCTGCCGTGGTCACCTCGGCAAGCGTCTGATCAACGATTTCAAGCTGAACGAAGGCAAGGATCCTCAGCACTACGGCATTGGCATCAAGGAGCTGTGGGACATCGACCCGGCCAAGCATGAGCCAGGCCTGGTCATCCACACCACGGGTTGGCCGCTGAACGAATCCGGTTCCACCGGTGGCTCGTTCCTGTATCACCTTGAGAACGGCCAGGTCTATGTAGGTCTGATTTCTGACCTGTCCTACAGCAACCCGCACATGAGCCCGTTCGATGAGTTCCAACGCCTGAAGCTGCATCCGGAGATCAGCAAGCATCTGGAAGGTGGCAAACGAGTGTCCTACGGTGCCCGTGCCATCACCAAGGGCGGCTTCAACTCGCTGCCGAAGATGAGTTTCCCGGGTGGCCTACTGCTGGGCTGCGACGCCGGCACGCTGAACAGCTCCAAGATCAAGGGTTCCCATACGGCCATGAAGTCAGGCCTGCTGGGCGCAGAGGCCGTGTTTGAGGCTTTGAAGGATGGCAAGAGCGGTGAGGAAATCACCAGCTTCGAAGAGCGCTTCAAAGACAGCTGGCTTTATAAAGAACTGTATGCCGAGCGCAACTTCAGCCCCGGCATGCATAAGTTCGGTAACTTCGTGGGTGGCGCAATTGCCTACTTCGAGCAAAACATTCTCCGGAGTAGCCTGCCATTTACGTTCCACGACACGACTCCGGACTATGCCACGCTAAAGCCTGCGGATCAGGCGAAGAAGATTGCCTATCCCAAGCCGGATAACAAACTGACCTTCGACAAGTTGTCCTCAGTATTCATTTCCAACACCAACCACGAGGAAGATCAGCCGGTTCACCTGAAACTGTCCAACCCCGACATCCCCATTCAGGAAAATCTGCCGAAGTACAACGAGCCTGCGCAGCGCTACTGCCCGGCCGGCGTGTACGAAGTGGTTGAGGCGGATGATGGCAGTGGCAAGAAATTCCAGATCAACGCGCAAAACTGCGTTCACTGCAAGACTTGTGACATCAAGGATCCTGCCCAGAACATTACCTGGGTGACACCGGAAGGTGGCGGTGGCCCGAACTATCCGAATATGTAAAAGGTTTTGGATAGCCAAAAAAAACGGCCCCTGATGGGGCCGTTTTTTTTATGAACAACGATAACGAGATCAGTGAGCGTGACCGTGCTCTTGCTCTTCGTCAGTTGCTTCGCGCGCTTCAACCACTTCCACATCAAAGTGCAGGGTTTCGCCTGCCAGCGGATGGTTAGCGTCGATGGTGACGGTTTCGTCGCCTACTTCCACAACACGAACTACCTGGGGACCGCCCGGAGTCTGTGCCTGGAACTGCATGCCCGGCTCGATGGTGTCGACACCTTCAAACGCAGAACGCGGGACCGGCTGGACCAGCTCTTCGTTGACTTCGCCGTAACCTTCACCTGGCTCAACAGATACTTTAACCTGATCGCCAGCGTTTTTTTCGTTCAGCGCATTTTCCAGTCCGCCGATAATGTTCTGAGCACCTTCCACATAGGACAGAGGCTCGCGACCTTCTACACGGGAGGAGTCCAGCTCTTCTCCCTGGTCGTTGGTGAGCGTGTAGTGGATGGTGACAACACGAGGTTGGGCCATGTGATCTCCTTGCGTGTCGCAATGACTGTTTGATGTAAATTTGGGCAATCGAAAGTGATCTTGAACAGCCAGACTGCACAGAGGGACTTACGACCACCGGGCCTCGTTAGAGAGCCAGGCTCGTTAACAAGTTCGAAGACACAGTTTAACAACTGTCAGACTGTGTTTTCTACCGTGAGTTAGTTGGGACGGTGACTGGTAATTCAACCGTTATCGGCAATTTTATAGAAATTTCCGCTACTCCAGACACCTATAACGCAGTCCTTGCCGGAGTTTTCTTCAGTCACCCGATCGGCCAGATCGTAATAAGCGGTCGTCAACAGCCTTGCTTCCACACCATGGCGTAAACCGACAACGGGGCGTGGCTCGTCGGTTCCCTCATAAACACCAACGTGCAGAGGGTGCTCGCCCCCGATTGACAGTGTCTCGCCTGTATTGGTTGTCACTGACAAGACCTGATCCTTCCCACTACCAGAGACTTCCAGAGAATGAGCGACAATAGCCGCGTCCTCGACGGTGATTCGCCACTTCTCAACCGGCGTAACCAAATAATGGTGTCCGTCGCTTTCACGCCGCAGAATAGTGGAGAACAGCTTAACAATGGCGTCCCGGCCGATCGGCTTGCCCTGATACAGCCACTGCCCGTCACGGGCGATTACGATATCAATGTCTCCGGAAAGCTCCGGATTCCATGTCTCGAGCGGTGGGAGACCTTTTCCGGGAGCCTGTGCACTTTCCACTTGTTGCGCAATTGTCTCTGGCTTCTGGCTCATAAAGGTTATTCCTGTGTGGATTCACAGAAACTATGGGCGCTGACGCACCGATTTTAAAGGTCTTGTGAGAGATTTCAGGGTAGGAACTGTGCCCGCAAGTCAGCGCAACCTGGACCCGCCACAGGCATTTCAAGAACCACTGCCTGGGCCGTCATAAAGGGAATGCCCTTACGATGGCCATCCACCAGGAGTGTCGAAAGGCTGCCAACAAAGGGCATATGGGAAATCAGTAATAACGGCGATGGGGCGGATTCGATCAACTCGTCCAGGCAGCGACCGGGATCATCATCCGGCGTAATATAGTCTTTTTCAGTCACCGGGCAATTAAGAATCTCCGACGCGATGGCAGCGGTTTGCCGGGCTCTGACCAACGGGCTGCACCATATAAACTCAGGGCGCCAGGGTGACTCTGCGATCTGGGCTGCCACATCCGCCACCCCATGGCGACCAAACTCTGTCAGCTCTCGTTCCCGATCCAAGGTGTGCCAACCGGCCTCACCATGGCGCATCACGATCAAGTGCACTGGCTTCCCTCCGGCTCACCAAACCTTACTGGCTTATAGTACGTGGAAGAATGAATTCCACGTCTGAATTCTGGACCGACATCATCAAACTGTTGATCACCGCACTAATGGAGGCGCCATCGTAGAGAATCTCGTAAAGACCTCGAACCAAGGGCATGTAGATGCCGATCGCCTCGGATTTTTCCTTGACCAGTTTCAGGGTATAGATGCCCTCGGCCACCTGGCCCAACTCCGCGACCGCATCATCCAGCGCCTGGCCGTTGCCAACGGCGTAACCGACACGGTAGTTCCTGCTTTTTGGAGAGGTACAGGTAACAATAAGATCCCCTACCCCAGCCAGCCCCATAAACGTCATGGGGTTGGCACCCAGGCTGACTGCAAACCGGCTCATTTCCGCCAGCCCGCGAGTAATCAACATCGCCTTGGCGTTCTCTCCCAGGTTCCGCGCTGATGCAAGTCCGGCAACGATGGCGTAAATATTCTTCAGCGCGCCCGCGAGCTCAACGCCATAAACATCCACATTGGCGTAAACCCGCAGATATTCGCAACCGAGCAGCTCCTGCACTGTGCGGCGCACGTCAGGGTCCTTGGCAGCGATAACGGTCGCCGTGAGGTCCTGGCTGACGATCTCTCCGGCCAAATTGGGGCCGCTGAGCACGCCAATGCGGCAACGCGGGATTTCTTCCTGAAGGATTTCGCTCATCAGTTTGAAACCGTGTTCTTCGATGCCCTTGGTCAGGCTGACGACGATCTGTCCCTCGCGGAACTCAGAGCTGTTTTCACGAATGACGGAGCGAAAGGCCTTGCTGGGAATGGCAACAAAAACAATTTCGGCTTTACCGACGGCCTCCGGCAGGCTGGTGGTTGGCTGAATATCACCCGTGAGGGCGACATCGGGCATATAGCGGCTATTGATGCCAGTACTGCGAATTTCATCCGCCTGGGCTTCGTCCCTCATCCAGAAATGGACGGTATGGCCATTCTCTCCCAGCACCTTGGCCATGGCGGAACCGAAACTGCCACCACCAAGAACCGCCACATCATGGCCGGTCTGGGAAGCTTCAGTGGGCCCACGGTCATTTTTCTCAGGCATAGTCGTTCCGTTATATTTTGTGGCTCAGCTGGGCTCTTCGCATTCCAGGGCGCGTACCAGGTTCTTGAATTCTTCCCGGTTCCGGCTATTCAGGCCCATTAGCACACGGTGGGCTTCCAGCACCTTATCCCTGACCTGTTGCTCGCTCGCGCGCAGTACGGGGATTTCCTCCAGTTCTTCGATTCGGGACGCAGGCTCGCGAACAATGATGAAAATCTTGTCGAAACCCATGGAGGTAATGATTCGGGTTATATCGGGGTTGGTGGATATCATCGTAGGCAGGAAATTGCTGCGTTTCTGGGCTGCCATGGCAATCTTGGCAAGCAATCCCAAAGTGGTGCTGTCAATGATCTCGGTTTCGGTAAGATCAATAACCACCGTCTTGAAATCTGGATCCTGGGTAATGGACTCGACCAGATTATCCAGCGTCGAACACAGGTTCAGCCGGATTTCTCCAATAAACTTCAGGACATAGATGCCCTGTTTTTCAGCTTGCAGGATCTTGTAACCAGCCATTGAATCCACTGCCACTATGTCGACGTCGGGCCATTGGTATCGGGATCGGTGTCCGTTACTGATACGATAGCAATATCGTCAGGTAACTCTGTGATCTCGTCGAGATTCAGAGCCTCGCCCAGGGAATCAATAGTGTGACTACCTCCCGAGACGAGTTCAAGTAATGTCTTTTCCTTTTCATCAAGGCTTTTGGCCTTAATGACCTCCAATATACCGTCTGAGAAAAGAATCAGGTGGAACGGCTTGTCCAGGGGCACTTCGTATACTTCCCATTCTGGCGTTTCGAACAGCCCCACCGGTAGGCCGCTACCTTCCAGAAACGCCGTTGTGCCGCCCTCGAAGGAAAGGATTGGCATGGGAAAATGGGCGCCAACAGAATAACGCAGACTGTTGTCGGAGGTAGATATGATGCCCACAAACACCGTTACATGCTTGCCCAACCCGGTATCGAGCAATTCGGAATTGATACGCTCAAGGAAACGGTCGGGATACAGGATGTCATCACTGGACCCGCGCCTGAGGTTACGCTGGAGGCGGTTGGTCAGATTCTTCAGCAGCACCGTTACGAAGGCGGAGCTGGCACCATGGCCAGACACATCGGCGATATAAACCAGCACCTTGTCTTCGGATATTCGAAAGTAATCCAGGAAATCCCCGCTGAGAAACAGCGAGGGCTTGATGAGGTGATTGATGGAATAACCGGAAAGCGCCTGCTCCCGGTCCGGCAGCATTCTGAGCTGGACCTTTCGGCCGGCGCGCTGATCTGCACGCAATTCCGCAATACCATCCCGCAGGTCCCGGTTTGCCTCTTCCAGTTCCTGGCGATAAAGCTGGTTGAGCCGGTTCACACGCACCCGATCAAACAGCTTGCCAATGACATCATCGAGGGCGCCACGATCATCGGAACAGGGTTTAAGCACAATATCAGCGGCACCGGCCCGCAACGCATTAACAATTTCGGGAGCGTGTGCAGTGGAATAGCAGGCAACGATTGGTGTGAAGGTCTCCGCATCTTCCAGCCTGCCAGCGAGTTCACCAATGGCGTCTGGTGACAGGTCGGCAAAGATGATGTCCGGGATATTGTCGTCGAACAGGGAACGAGCAGAAGCCAGGTCCGGATAACCGGTGACGTAGAACCCCCTGGCCTCAAGGTACCGACCCAGTTCCGAGCGGGCACGTTCATCCGAATCGATAATAAGAATGCGCTCGGTGCGCGATGTCATGGTGATTACCCTAAACTACCATCGGTAAACAGGAAATTGGGTTTCTGATACCTATTCTGGCACGCCCCTGTGATATAACAAGACATGTTTGATGTTTTTGGGAGGTTGTAATCTATGAGAAGTGCCGTCAATGACCTACTCGGGGCTTATGACAAACTGATCATGGACCCGGTCCATGGCGGAATTCCGCTTTACCGGCATGAAATCAAGGTTATCGACCACCCCCTGTTCCAGCGCCTGCGCAACATATGCCAGAACGACATTCTCAGCCTGGTGTTCCCGGGGGCAACCCATTCACGCTTCCTTCACAGTATTGGCGTGATGCACGTGGGTACACGGATGTTCCGCTCGATGATCGACGCCTATCTGCGGGAACGCCAGCTCAGCGACCAGACAGACCTGAGCTTGAGCCAACTCGATGCCATTGATTACCTGGCGAAAGCCATTCGCCTGGGCTGCTTGCTGCACGACAGCGGTCATTCCAGTTTCTCCCATCAGTTCACTCAGGCGCGTCGGATTCACGATCTTATGTCGCGGCCCGACCGGTTTGATGATCTCTGGAGTGGCGTGGACTATTCCGAGTATCACCGCGAACGCCCCGAGGAGCTGGAGCACGAACATTACTCCGTGCGAGTCGCTCACGAGGTGCTTTCGTCCATTGGCCTTGAGTCCGCAGGCCTGGACCCCAGGGATGTCATCGGCATCATGGAAACCACCGATGTCCGGCCCAGCGAGGCTTTTTGTCGTCATGCGCGTACTTTCTGGAACTTCATCGCCGGCAACGATGCGGAATCCGGGGTTCTAAGCGAAGCAGACACGCCCCGCCTGGTGATGGATCTGATGTCGTCGATTGTTTCTGGTGAAATCGATGCTGATCGGGCCGACTATATGCTTCGGGACGGTTTCCATTCCTCGGTCACCATCGGCGGCTTCAATCTCGACCATCTGTTGAGCAACCTTCGCTTCGGCTGGGACGTGCGTGAGCCCTGGCTTGGCCTGGCCATCACCCAGAAGGGCCTTGGCGCACTTGAGGACTTCGTCTACAGCCGCCACCAGATGTACCGCAAGGTGTATGCCCACAAAACAGCGCTGGGTTTTGACTGGCTGTTGCGGGAAGCCATCAACGAAGTGCTTGAGGACCCGGAGATTTTCGATTGGGTGGATACCTGCCTGAGCGATATGCGTTACTTCGCAGAACTGACCGACAGTTTTTTCTGGGAGGCTTTCCGCAAAGTGGCGCGGAGAAAGCCCGGCAGTTATTCACGCTGCATCGTGGACCGTGCCAAGCTGAACCACCTCGACACCCGAGAGGATTTGACGGCCACCGGCATCGAGGATCACAGCCGTTGGCTGGCCATGGAGCTGGACCTGGATCCGGGCGAGGTCGTGACCTGCTCCATGCGGGCGCGGTTTTCCAATATCCAGGACAATTTCAATGGCATCAAAGTACTGGTGCGTGATCCGATCAACCGTGCCCGCTCCCTGCGCAAGATTACCGATATCAGCGCCTTCTTCAGCAAATTCAGCGACGGCACCATTACGCATTTTTACGTTCGGCCAACCGTGCTGACTGGCACGTAAGTTGGGTTTAGTCCGCCAGCATATGCGCGACCAGGCCACTGGCACTGTTGAACGCGCCCTCCACACGGCCGCCGCTCAGCCAGTCCCCGGCCAGCCCGATGCGCTGGTCGCCATACCAGCGAAAACCGGGTTGCTCTGTAGGCGAGGATTTCGCATAAAGCCACCGGTGCGAAATCCAGTCGTCAGGGCAGACAGTAACACCGGTGACCTTCTTAAACGCCTCAATCATGGCAGCCGACACCTTGTCCGCCGAGGTATTCTCGTGCTCCCGGGACCATTGAGGCGTTGCATGGAGCACCCACCACTGGCCGGAGTCCTCCCTCCCCGGTTTGCTGGTGTTATTCGCAATCCAGTCGAGCACCGGGTTTTGGCAACGCATGGCGTCATAGGGCTGTTCCAGAGGCTGCCGAAAATAGACGGCGGTTGCCCAGCACGGCTGGATATGGCTGACAGGGCCCCGCATCTGGTCTGAGAGCGCTGTGAGCTTGCTATTGCTGAACAGATCCCGGGCCTGGGCCGGGGGTACTGTGACGATAACCGCGTCAAAGGGGCCGTACGACCCGCCGTCTGTATCTTTCAGCAGCCACTGTCGGTCCTGCCGAATCAAACTATCGATACGCGTTTGCGGCTGGACTTCCACTGCCGCGGAGAGCCCACGGGTGATGGCGGTCATTCGGGGAACGCCGACGTAGCGAGTCTCTTTCGGGAACGGCTCCCATTGCCCGGAGGTCGTCTGGTAACCAAATCGGCCGGGCCACGGCCTGAAACTGCCTTCGGCGTAACGGTTCAGGAGTGAGAAAAAGGCCGGGTTCCTGATCGTAAAGTATTGCGCCCCGATGTCCACGGAGCCACCCGCAACGCGCTTCGCCGCCATGCGACCACCCGGGCCGCGGCTTTTCTCGAAGACCGTCACTTCGTGGTTCTTCTCCTGGAGCAGAATCGCTGCGGTCAGGCCAGCCATTCCTGAACCAACAATGGCAACCCGGCGTATAACAGGCATCTGATCGGTTTGGTTAAACATCGTATAACGTGCATCCAAATTCGGTTGTTGGAACGTAGAACCCGTCAGGCATCTGATTGAGATCAATCAACGTCCATGCTTTATAGGTTAAACCACGAACGAAAGGGCAATCAGGGTATGACCCGAGTGCAACACTGGCTGACAAACATTCTGAGATGGTTCGATTCCGCTGCGGGTTCGGATCACCTCGACACAAGCTCGCGAGCTTTCAATTTTCTCAGGGTGGTGCCCTTTATAGCACTTCATCTTGCCTGCTTGCTGGTCATCGTCACTGGCGCAAGTACCTTTGCCGTTGTCTTTGCAATCGGATTTTTCGCCGTTCGCATGTTCGCCATAACCGGTTTCTACCATCGTTATTTCGCCCACAAAACCTTCAAGACCAGCCGCGTCACGCAATTTTTCTTCGGGGTACTGGGTGCCAGCGCAGCACAGCGAGGACCATTATGGTGGGCCGCCCATCACCGACACCACCATCAGCATTCTGACGACGAGAAGGACCTGCATTCACCGCACCAAGGCGGATTCTGGTGGTCCCACGTCGGCTGGTTTACCTGTGACGCGGGCTTCGCTATGAATGAGCGCCGGGTGAAGGACTGGATGAAATTTCCCGAACTCCGCTTTCTCAACCGCTTTGACTCACTGGTGCCAGCAGCCGCTGCGGCTGGCATTTATGCATTGGGTGAAGTGCTTTCGGCCTGGGCTCCGGGCCTGGGCACCAATGGCTTGCAATTGCTCGCCTGGGGTTTCTTTATATCTACGGTGGCGCTGTTCCACGCCACGGTATCAATCAACTCGCTGTCCCACGTGTGGGGAAAACGCCGCTTTGAAACCAGTGACGACAGCAGAAATAACGCTTGGCTCGCGCTCATTACCATGGGCGAAGGCTGGCACAACAACCACCATCGCTGGCCGCAATCCGTGCGCCAGGGATTCCGGTGGTACGAGGTGGATATGACCTGGTACGGACTATGGTTACTCGCGCGCCTTGGAGTCATATGGGACATGAACCCTATTCCAGAACACATTCAGGAAGAAACCCGCCAACTGGATTCCATGAGGAGGAAACAATCATGAGTACCGCCTCTATCATTGACATGGGCAACCAGAATTCATCCGTTCACGAAACCCTTGGGCGCTTCAAGCAACTCTTCAATAACCTCTGTGCCGGAAACATGGCGGAACTCACCAGCGTTTACGCTGAGGACGTGAGATTTTCCGACCCGTTCACCAGTGTGCGGGGCATTGATGAGCTGACGGAATATTTTTCCGGCGCCTACGCCAACGTGATTTCCTGCGGTTTCGACTTCGGCGAGCCAGTGGTCAACGGCGAGAACGTTTGCATTCCCTGGGTAATGCGTCTCCAACACAAGCGTATTCGCAAAGGCAACGCGGTTGAAGTGGAAGGCATCAGCCAGTTGGTTATTCGGGACGGTCGTGTTTTCTCCCATCGGGATTATTTCGACATCGGCCAATTGCTGTACGAAAACCTGCCGTTGATGGGTGGCGTGATTCGCTGGATAAGGACTCAGGCGGGATGAGTAAACGGCTTGGAGCAGTATCAAACATCTGGATTACCGGCGCCAGCTCAGGGATCGGCGAAGCTGTAACCCGGGCACTGGTGGACCAGGGGCACCGTTTGGTGATCACCGGTCGACGACAGGAAGCGCTGGACGGCTTGTGCGCGCTGGCGCCGGAGAGAGTCGTGGCGGCGCGGGCCGACACGACGAATCGAGAGGACCTGCAAGGCATTGCCTCTAGCCTGGAGACACATGGCGACCTCAATATGGCCATCCTCAACGCTGGCACCTGCGAATACCTGGACATCGCCAACTACGACAGCGCCGTGATCGAAAACAACATCAGCACCAACGTTGTCGGTACCGCACGCTGCCTGGATATTGCCTTGCCGGCTCTGCGGCGCGCAGTTGCAAAAGGCCAACCGGCGACGCTGGTGATTGTCAGTTCATCGGCGTGGTGGTTTCCTTTTGGCCGCGCCGAGGGATACGGAGCTTCCAAAGCGGCGCTCACCTACTTTGCCCACACGTTGAGAGCGGATCTGGCGCACGAAGGCATCGACGTGGTGGTTGTTTCACCGGGATTCGTAAAAACACCACTGACTGACCGAAACGATTTTCCGATGCCATTCCTGGTGTCTGCGGAAGATGCCGCCAATCGTATTGTGAAAGGACTGAGCAAGGGTAAGAACGAAATCGCCTTTCCGAAACGATTTACCTGGACACTAAAGGCCCTGGGCGCCCTGCCCCAGGGATTGATCGACCGAATGGCCGCCAGCATGAGCCGGCAAAGCAGGCATGAACAGGAAACCAATAGATGAGTAACGACCGTCAACGTATTGCAGTCATTGGCGCAGGGGTCTCTGGCCTGACCACGGCCTGGCTTTTATCAGAGAAGTACGATGTGGAGCTTTTCGAAGCCGACGACTACGCCGGTGGCCATACCAACACCGAAATGGTCACCGCCGGCGGCCGGGAATGGCCCGTCAATACCGGCTTTATCGTCTTCAATGACTGGACGTACCCCAATTTCATGAAACTGATGGACCGGTTGGGCGTTGCCTCGGAGGTTAGCGACATGAGCTTCAGTGTTGACTGCCATTCCTCTGGGCTACAGTACAACGGCACCAGCCTGAATACCCTGTTCGCCCAGCGCAGCAACCTGCTGAATCTGCCGTTTCTTCGCATGGTCCGGGAGATTCTGCGTTTCAACAAGGAATCCCGGGCAGACCTGGCCGCCGGGAGTATCGCAGACACCGAAACCCTGGGCGAATACCTGAACCGCAACGGCTACTCGCGCTACTTTCGTCAATATTACATCGTACCCATGGGAGCTGCGATCTGGTCGGCTCCCGAGATTGTTCTGGAACAGTTTCCGATCCGCTTCTTCCTTCAGTTCTTCAACAACCACGGCATGCTGTCGGTGGATGACCGGCCTACCTGGAGAGTCATTTCCGGCGGTTCCGCTCGCTATGTCGATGCGATGATGGAGCGTTTGGGCGACCGCACACATCTGAATAGCCCGGTCAGTTCCGTCGTTCGTGAGGCCGACCGGGTGGTGGTTACCGTAAACGAAGAACACCATTACTTTGACCAGGTGGTGTTTGCCTGCCACAGCGATCAAGCCTTGGGCATGATCGCGGATCCGTCGGCCAGGGAGCTGGACATCCTCGGCGCCATTACCTTTCAACGCAATGAAGTGGTGCTGCATACGGACAGCTCGGTGTTGCCGTCTAATCGCAGGGCGTGGGCGGCGTGGAACTATTTCATACCGCAGCACAGTACCGAGCCTGTATCCGTCACCTACAACATGAACATACTGCAGAATTTTGAGGAGGCACCGGAAACCTTCTGTGTCACCCTCAACCGCAGCCGGGATATTGACCCGGAGCGCATTATCAAACGCTTCGACTACGCGCACCCCGTGTTCACCCTGGAAGCTGTGGCCGCCCAGAAACGCTATGACGACATCGGCGGCCACAATCGCAGCCATTTTTGTGGCGCCTACTGGTTCAATGGCTTCCATGAGGACGGTGTGAGCAGTGCTATCCGTGTCACCCAGGCGCTGGGAGTGGAGCTGTAGTCATGAACGCAGCCGTACCGGAGAACATCATCGCCAGCCAGTGGCTGGAAGGCACTATCCGGCATCGCCGCAAGTCACCGGTGCGCCACGAATTCAGCTACAGCACCGGCATGCTTGCGCTGGATCTGCGTGAATGGCCATCTATTACCCACATAAGCCGTCTGTTTTCCCTGGAACGCTTTAACTGGCTGTCCCTGCACCGCCGCGACTACTTCCGGCCCGAAACCGAAAACCTCCTTCAGGCGGTAAGCGACCAGGTACAACAGGCGACGGGATGGCGCCCGGATGGCGCAGTGGAGCTCATCACCCATCCCCGATACTTTGGCTACGTGTTCAACCCGGTCAGCTTCTACTTTTGCTACAACCCTGGTGAGCGCCCTGACCAGGGGGCTGTGCCCCGGGTCATCCTGGCCCAGATCACCAATACCCCGTGGAAAGACCGCCATGTGTATTGCCTGGAAACCACGGGCGCAGAGCCAACCAACGCCGGCTGGCGCACTGAGCGCTTCGGCTTCAGCAAACGCTTTCACGTATCGCCCTTTAATCCCATGGACCAGCACTACCAGTGGACATTCAGCTTTCGCGGCCCTGAACTTCGCATTCACATGGGGGTACGACAGGACGAGCGCAAACATTTTGATGCCACATTGGTGGTCCGACGCACCCCCCTGGATCGTAAAGAACTACACAGGAGCCTTAGGCAGTTTCCACTGGAAGCGCTGAAGGTGGTGGGCGGTATTTACTGGCACGCCCTGAAGCTCAAGCTCAAAGGGGTGCCGTTCTTTACTCATCCAAACAAGCTGCCTGAAAACGACCCGGCGCACCGGCTCGGCGCAGAAGACTCAGGCCAGGATGTCACCGAACCCACAGCCCAGAACAAGACAACCGGAAAGGTAAGCTCATGGAGAACCTGAACACCTCGCTTGAATCCACTGGCACTGGCCGGGCGCCGATCACCAGCCGGTGGGCGAAAGCCCTTGTGTGTCAGCAGCTTTCGCTTCTTGAAGCGGGAACATTGACGATTCGTGAAGCCGGAGCTGAAACCCTGACCTTTGGAGACAGCGACAGCCGATTCGCGCCCGCGGAGCTGGTCATCCACGACCACAGCACCTGGAAGGACCTGCTTACCGGAGGCAGCGTGGGCGCCGCCGAGGCCTATGTGGCCGGCGACTGGTCAACACCGGATCTGGTGGCTCTGCTGCGATTCTTCACTCGAAACGTTGACCGCATGAACGCATTCGAAGACCGCTTCAGCTGGGTGACCAAACCAGCCTTAAAGGGCCTGCACTGGCTAAATCGCAACACCAAGGAAGGTTCCCGCAAGAACATCAGCGCCCACTACGACCTGGGGAACGACCTGTTCGAAACCTTCCTTGATCCTACGATGATGTATTCCTCTGCTATCTACCCAAGCCCGGAGGCCACGCTGGAACAGGCGGCGGTTTACAAACTGGATACCATCTGTCGCAAGCTGGACCTGCAGACGGGCGATCAGGTGGTCGAAATCGGGACCGGCTGGGGTGGGTTTGCTGTGCACGCCGCCAAGCACTATGGCTGTCACGTGACGACCACCACGATTTCCGCCGAACAACTGGAACTGGCACGAGAAAAGGTCCGCGAGGAGGGCCTGGAAGATCGTATTACCCTACTGTTCGACGATTATCGTGACCTAGAAGGGCAATTCGACAAACTGGTCTCCATCGAAATGATTGAGGCCGTCGGCCCCCAGTTCCTCGACAGTTATTTCTCACAAATCAACCAACTGCTTAAGCCCGATGGCCTGGCCCTGGTGCAGGCCATCAATATGCCCGAGCAACGCTACACACGTGCCCTGAAGAATGTCGATTTCATCCAGCGCTTCATCTTTCCGGGCAGCTTCATTCCTTCCTTTGGCGCGATTCTGGGCTCCGTTCGTACCGGCTCGGACCTGGTGATGACCCACGCCGAGGATATCGGCTTCCATTACGCCCGAACATTGCGAGATTGGTGCAACCGCTTCACGGCAAAGCGGGATACGCTCGACAGCCTCGGCTACGACAACGCTTTTCGCCGCCTGTGGCATTTTTACTTCGCCTACTGCGAAGCCGGGTTCAGTGAACGAGCCATTGGTGTTTCCCAGATCCTTTTGGCCAAGCCGGGCAACAAGCGCGAGAACATTCTGAGCGTATGATCCGCAACGACACCCTGCGCAATGTCCTGAACTTCGCCCTGTTCCAGACTGGCTGGTTTGTGTGCGTGCTTTATCCAGGGCTGCCGGCCGCCGGTTTCGTGGTGCTGCTATTGGCTTTCCACGTGATGTTTATCAGCCAGCACCGTTTTACCGAGCTACAGTTCATCGGCGCAGGCACGGTATTGGGGGGCGTGCTGGATGGCATCTGGTTCCAGACCGGTATCCTTGACGATGGCACTGGCAGCGTACAGATCACTCCGGTCTGGCTGGTCGGCATCTGGGCCATTTTCATGACCACCCTGAGCCATTCCCTGTCCTGGATTGGCAGCAAACCCTGGCTGCCCTTTGTGTGTGCCCCCATCGCCGGGCCTTTTGCCTACTGGTCCGCGAGCGCGCTGGGCGCGGTGCAACTTCCGGATCTAACGCTTTCCCTGGCAGCTCTGGCATTCGGCTGGCTGGTTGTATTCCCGAGCCTTCTCTACCTCCGCAAAGCCCTCTATCCGGAGCTAATACGATGAGGACCAGCGCCCTACTGCTCATCTGTGCCCTGCCCCTGTCGGTTGCGGCCGTCGAGATGCGGTTCACCGGCCAGGCGATGCCGTTGAAAGGCGACAACCGGCTCTATGAAGAGCAGCACTTAGTGACGGGCAAGTGCACCGATGGTCTTTTCCTGCCCGCCGCCCACAAGGTGACTTACGTTCGCAGTAACGGAGAGACGTTTGCTGAAAAGACACTGTCTTACGAACAGTCTCCGTTGCGTCCGACGATGACCTTCCAACAGCCGGGTTTCAATGAAGTGATGGAGATCCGCAACCGCGATGACGCTGAGCTGGAAATCGAGTGGCAGACTCCGGAAGGCGACACGGAAAACTCTACGGTGGAGATCAACCCAAAACTGGTGGCGGATGCGGGCTTCGACAACCTGGTTCGCAATCACTGGCCCAAGGTCGCTTCCGATGACCGCATTGAATTCCACTTTCTGGCGCCTACCCGGGGCAAGGCCTATGGCTTTGTACTCGAACCGGCGGAGGACGATCGTATCAACGCCGCACACACGGTGCTGATAAAGCCCTCCAGCACCATCCTGAGCTTTCTGGTGGACCCAATCCTCCTGGGCTATGACGAAAACGGGGCGCTGACGGACTACCTCGGGCTGACCAATATCCGCAAAGACAAAGACTCAAACTACACCGCCCATATCCGCTATACCGTGGAAACCATGCCGGATTGTGAACTGACCCGCTGAATCCGTCCTTGCAGCCAACGCGGACACACCGACCTGTTGTGGTAGACTTGCGGTTTCCTGACGCACCCTGACAACCGCCAAAACTGCAAAACAGAAGGTTTCCGCCGATGATGTTTGTCTCATTCAACGTCAACAGTATCCGCACGCGGCTGCACCAGCTTGAGGCCGTAATTGATAGCCTGAATCCGGACTTTATCGGCCTGCAGGAAACCAAGGTGACCGACGAGGAATTCCCGGAGGACGCCATTCGCGAACTCGGCTACCACGTTCACTTCCATGGCCAGAAGACTCATTACGGCGTTGCACTTCTTTCCCGCCAGGCGCCAGACAGCGTTCAGAAAGGCTACCCATGGGACGGAGAGGATTCACAGCGCCGGCTGATCACCGGTCATTTCACGGTCAATGGCCGCAAGCTTACCGTGATCAACGGTTACTTCCCCCAGGGCGAAAGCCGAGACCACCCCGTGAAATTCCCTGCCAAGGAAAAATTCTACGCGGACTTGATGCGCTACCTGGACGACCTTAAAGCGGCCAACGGTGAGATCGTCGTGATGGGTGACATGAATGTATCCCCCACTGACCAGGACATCGGCATCGGGGCCGATAACGCCAAGCGCTGGCTGAGAACCGGTAAGTGCAGCTTTCTGCCGGAAGAACGTGAATGGCTGGGACAGGTTGAAAGCCGTGGTTTCACCGACGTGTTTCGACACCTCCACCCCGAGGAATCGGATACCTTCAGCTGGTTTGATTACCGCAGCAAGGGCTTTGACAGGGACCCGCGCCGGGGCCTGAGGATCGACCTGGTCATGGCTAGTGACGCGCTTCTGCCAAAGGCAAATGAAGCAGGCGTCAGCTACGATATTCGCGCCATGGAGCGGCCTTCGGACCATTGTCCGGTGTGGGCCCGCTTCGCGCTTTGAACCCACCCGGCTGGGCCGCGACATGAAAAAAATGAAAACCCGCGACCGCATCCTTGAGGCCAGCCTGATGCTGTTCAACAGCATCGGCGAGCCCAACGTAACCACCTTGTTGATTTCGGACGAATTGGAGATCAGCCCAGGCAACCTCTATTACCACTTCAAGAGCAAGGGCGATATTGTCGGGGAGCTGTTTGCCAGCTATGAGCACGAGATGCACGACCTGCTGGCCGTACCGGAGGATGCAGACATCAGCCTGGACCAGCAGAGCTTTTTCCTGCATTTACTGTTCGAAACCGTCGCCCGCTACCGATTCCTGTATCAGGACCTGGTGAACGTCCTGTCCCGATACGAACAGCTTCAAACGCGTTTCCGGCGCATTCTGAAAAAGAAAACCAATGGTTTCAGAGTCATCTGCGAGAGCTTTCGACGTCAGGGCGTCATGGAGATTACAAGCGGGGAGCTGGATGCACTCTGCGACCAGCTGACACTCACCGCCTGCTATTGGAGCAGCTTCGACAGCCTGTCACACCTAGACGATCGCGACTCCATGGACCCGGGCCGCGGTGTTTACCAGATGATGCACCTGCTGTTGCCCTACCTGGATCCGGATGGAAAGGAACAGATTTACCTGATGAGCCGGGACTACCTCTGATACCAGTGCCCCGTGGCGAGTATTATTCCTCTTCGGAACGATCCTCGGTCTGTTCCCTGAGGCGGTGAAGCTCGGCCTCCAGGACCTGAATCCGGCGTTCCATGGCTTCGATTTCATCCCGACGATGAATACCCAAACGGCGCAGCGCTCCGGACACGCGATCGTCAAACATGTTTTCGAGCCTGTCCCAGGTACCAGTGGCCTTTTCCCGCACATCGTCTACGCGGTCTTCCACAGAGCGTACGTGCTTTTCAACAACGCCCCGGGTCTTACTCTCCAACTGTTCGCCTTCTTGGACCAGGCGATCAAAGAAGCGACCCGTGTCCTCCTCGGCCTTGGTGTAGGCACCGAGCCCAGCCAGCCAGATCTGCCGCGCAGATCCCTTTATTTTACCCGCCAGCTGCTCGTCGTTTTCCGGCGTGTTTTCGTTTTCGTCAGACATGCAAAACCTCGGAGGCGTTGGACTCTCAATAACCCATTATTGTATTACAGCGGGCACAGAATTTCAGTTAACAGGCCTTTTTCTCTGTTTCAAAGCTGAACCTCAATGGCCTGAAAGGCCCACAGTGAACGGCTTTAATATAAGCACACGTTCAATATGAAAAAATGTGATCAAACGAATCGCTCGCTGGCTTGAAGTGTTCAAAATATCGTCAATACTTCACTATACCGGTGTCCCTGCTGATGCCGGTTTGTCTGGAAGTCTTTCATGGATACTACTCGCACGCCTCTGCCCGGCCACCAGTGCCGGGCTTTTTTTATCTCCTGAATTAAAACTTCCCATGGCCCAGGCTCTGACAGCGGCTATGTCCTGTGGCATTATGCTGAGGCATTTACGAGACCGGTAAAAGGATCGCTTATGGACATCAGACGTATCGACGACACGATTTCAGTCTCACCCCAGCTCACAGTTGAAGACGTGAGCGAGGCTGCGAAACTCGGCTTCAAGACGCTTGTCGCCAATCGACCCGATGCCGAAGAGCCCGGACAGCCGGGCATGGCCGACATCGAAGCCGCCGCCCACGAACACGGTATGGAATGGGTGTACCTGCCCGTCGAGTCCGGCAACATCTTTGATAATGACGTCGACCGCTTTGACACAATGATCCGTCAGGCGACGCAGCCCGTACTTGCCTTCTGCCGCTCAGGAACCCGCTGCACCGTACTCTGGGCGCTAAGCTCGGCGCGCACCGAGCCGGCTCGGGACATCGTCAATAAGGCCCGTAACGCTGGTTACGATGTTGGCGGGCTAGCGCCGAGGATGGCGCAACAGGCGGGAAAGCGCTCCTAAGCCACTCTCGACCGGACACCAACCATTTCCAGGATCCAGAACCATGCCGTACAAGGGTACCGCCGATTTTCGCCATGACCATCCCGAAAAAACCGGTGTACTGATCACTAATCTGGGAACCCCGGATGCCCCAACCACCTCTGCCCTCCGTCGCTACCTGGGGGAATTCCTCTGGGATCCACGGGTGGTTGAGGTGTCGCGCCCGATCTGGTGGCTGATACTCCACGGCATTATCCTGAGGCTGCGTCCCAGCCGATCTGCCAAAGCCTATGCCGGCGTGTGGCAACCGGAAGGCTCGCCGCTGTTGATTCACACCGCCAGGCAAGCCGAAGCCATTCGAAAGCAACTGCAAGCGAAACACGGTAACAACCTGCTCGTGGGGTTTGCCATGCGATATGGCAACCCGGGAATTCCCAAAGTGCTTGATGAAATGCAGGCGCAGGGGGTTCGCAGATTGCTGGTACTGCCCTTGTACCCGCAGTATTCCGCCTCAACCTCCGCCTCAACGTTCGACGCTATTGCCCATGACTTCACCCGTCGGCGCTGGCTGCCCGATCTGCGGTTCGTGTCCCATTATCCGGACTACCCCCCTTATATAGAGGCCATGGCAACCCATATCCAGGCACACTGGGACAAGCATGGGCGCAACCAGAAACTGATCCTTTCCTATCACGGGATTCCCCTGAAATACCTGAAGCGTGGCGACCCGT
Source organism: Marinobacter sp. V34 (assembly GCF_055524115.1). Taxonomy (NCBI): domain Bacteria; kingdom Pseudomonadati; phylum Pseudomonadota; class Gammaproteobacteria; order Pseudomonadales; family Marinobacteraceae; genus Marinobacter; species Marinobacter sp. V34. The sequence continues at coordinate 80,032 of NZ_JBUPZY010000004.1, forward strand.
ACCACTGTGAGTGCCACAAGACCTCCCGTCTGCTGGCCGCGAGGCTTGGCCTCGGAAAGGATGAGTATATAACCACCTTCCAGTCACGTTTTGGCCGGGAAGAATGGTTGCAGCCCTATACCGACGAAACCCTTAAGGCACTGCCCCAAAAAGGCGTAACATCGATAGATGTGTTCTGCCCCGGTTTTTCGGCGGATTGCCTCGAAACCATCGAGGAGATTGACGAGGAAAACCGTGAGTACTTTATGGAGGCCGGCGGCGAGGGCTTCAGCTATATTTCGGCGCTCAATGCCACGCCAGGACATATCGACGCCCTCACCCAGCTGATTGAAGAAAATCTTCAGGGCTGGCAGGTGCCGCGAAATGAGCCCGAGGAACTGGCAGAGAGGGTCAGGCTCGCGGAAGAACAGAAACAGGCCCAGTACCCGGGCCGGGAGCTGTGAGATGAAACTGAACTGTGATCTTGGGGAAAGCTACGGTGCCTGGCGCATGGGCCAGGACGACCTGGTGATGCCCCTTATCGATATGGCGAACGTCGCCTGCGGTTTCCACGCCGGAGACCCCTCGGTAATGCAGAGAACCGTGGCTCTGGCAGCGAAGCACGGGGTAGAGATCGGCGCCCACCCTTCCTATCACGACCTCGCCGGCTTTGGCCGACGCTCCATCAGCCATAGCCCCGAGGAAATTCACGCCCTGATCCTTTATCAGCTTGGCGCGCTAGAGGGATTGTGCCGGGCCGAAAGCCTGAGACTGTCGTATGTAAAACCCCACGGTGCCCTGAACAACGACATGATGCGGGACATGAGCACCCTCGAAGCCGTTATGGTCGCTGTTAAGCGCTATCAGCCGGATCTGCCGCTAATGCTTCCGGTGACCGTCAAACACGAACAACACCGGAAACTGGCGGACTATGTCGGCCTCCCCATCTTGCTGGAAGCCTTTGCCGACCGTGTCTACGACGACGAAGGCCAATTGGTGTCCCGTCGCCTCCCAGGGGCCGTACACCAGTCTGCAGACAAGATCGTTGATCAGGCGGTGTCGTTCGCTCACAACGGCGGGGTCTACAGTTCATCCGGTAACTGGCTCACACTGCCTGCTGATAGCCTGTGCGTCCACGGCGATAATGAAGCAGCACTGAGCGGTATTCGCGCTATTCGGAAAGCATTGACTACGAACTAGAAGCGCTAACGTCTTGAAGGGATACGAGATAGATCAGGAAAGGAAGAGAAAGTGGCGGTGGGCCAGGGATTCGAACCCTTATGTAAGTACAAATCTTCCCCGACCGACAACTGTGTGTATCTATAACACCATAAATTCCATGAGCCTTAAACCTCTAGGAATCCCTGATTCCGGGCCATCTAGCGAAGAGGATTAACATCTCAAATGAATGACTTTTAGTTGTTAAGTAATACGCATCATGATGCATATTTAAATTCTAGGTCGTAATGGAGTTGCTGGATTTGGGATGGTGTTGTCGCGGGAACGCTGAAAAGACAAAGCATCACTCGCCGTTAGGCAGGGGTTGCAGCTGCACTGCAACCCCATTAAGAGGATAGCTTCGAAGAAGGCGTCAAGGGGCCGAGTCCTCGCACTGCGTGCTGCGGGCCGCACCAACCCCTTGACCCCGATTTACTCGGGTTCCAGTAATCGCTTTTCTTGAGCCAATGGATCATCGCGTCTCGCTGGCGTTGATGTATATCGGCTGATCTGAGCCAAGTGATGATTTTAAGACTATTGGCCTGCCAGAGCGATGTTTGAGAAAATCTGCGTCGGCTTTTGGAAAGTCTTTTAGCGATAACCAATCGTCATCCCAAATAGGCTTGCAGTCTTTGGCAGCTCGCATCAGCTTCTACGAGGACTTTCGACTCATTAGGATCACCAACCACCAAAGACCTGACCCATGACATAACCTTTAACTTCGGCGATCCCGCCAGGTTTCTCAATCATGTACTCAAGCGCTGGAGCCCCGTCAAAGCGACGGTTAGGACGTCTAACCCAACTATCGGCACGGCCATCTTCTGTTTCCGAAAAAATCGCATGGAGGGCGCGATAGATCCGTGAGATGTTGAGATAGCCTTCAAAATCTTCACATTCAAGGGCTCTCTGACGCAGCGTCTCACGCTCTTCATCGGACAGCGCCCATGCATCGCAGACCAACTCGAAAATACGGTCCGGGCCATCTGCATGCAGTCCATCAGCCGTGAATTCCCCCATAATAAACCCTCCTGGCGTAGTACATCCGGTTTCTCTAGTATAAACAACGCGAGAGGAAAAGGTGGACCGCTATGATGTCGGAAAAGGAGTGGGGATGATGTTGGTGGTCGGTCCAAAGCTCGTATAGAACGAAGACACCGCTTTAGAGTGCTGTCTTCCGTTGAGCGATTGCGAAAACCTGCGCACAACAGTCTCATAGCGAGGAGGCCTGCTTAGCGCGACATCTCCAAGATCCCTCACTAGCGAGTGGCATAGTGCTTATTCTGGTGCTCTAAACCACCATCTCTAGAAATCGCCGCGCTCGAAAAACCACCACTCTAGAAATCGTATTTTTTGAACTTTCTTTTTATTTTTTCGTTGATCGAATTTATATACGATGCTATCGGCGTCTTCGCAGAAGACATTACACTTCTGAAGTAGAATGTTGCAGGAGACCTTCCCGCGACCTCCCAGATCGAATAGTCTATTGCAACTGAGCTTTCTTTAAATAGCTCAAGACAAATTCTCTTTGGCAACTTAACACTGACAATTCCCAAAGCTTCGCTCGTAACAGAAATTTTAGCCTCATAGTCCGAATAAACTTCCTCAAGTCTCTTAATTACCTGCTTGTTATTATCGTTTCTTTTACAAACAAACGCTGAATAAAATATTTCTATTATTTTATTCTCTGCCAAACCAGTGCTCATGCGCTCCGTCTGGGCAATCGCTCCAATGTCAAACTTTTCTCCATCTATAATCGCTTTAGATGTATCAGGTAGCTTTCTATGGAACGCAATTTTCGATAGCGCCATATCGGCTAGTAAAATTGAATTATCGTAGCCCATATTTTTGAAGAAAAGCTTAGAGTAAGCAACCTCTGGAATCTTTTTCAAAACTTCAAAATAAAACGCTGCAAAAATGTGACTCAGTGGATTGTTCTCCGTTAGCTGCGCGGTTTCACTGAAAAAATCTTTATTTTCGCCGACTGTGTATTTCGCAAGCTCCCTTCCGTACCTTGATTTTGTAAATATAAGATTTGGCTTAGAAATAGAAACAGTTGACTTCAAGGATTCGAATATTAAATTTAAAGATAAGTAAACGAAATTATAGAAATAATCTTGCCTAATGTATAAGCTATCATTTTCATGTAACGACTTTATATCACAAATAATCTGGTAAGTAATTCGAGTGCTTGATCGAACCTCAGGCGATGCAGTCAACGACTTAAAATAAAGAGTCTCCAAGGAGTTCAATGTATCTTGTAATTCCTTCATAGGAAATTTGTCATTGTGTAACCGACCGTGCGTAATTAACAACCGTTTCCCTCGACCCTGATGCGCGTGCTCGTTAAATTTTTTGAGCGCCTGTTGCAGAAGCTCCGAACATAACTCTGCTATCTCTCTGTTTTTTTCTTTAAGAATTTTGCTTTGATCTGACAACGATTCCTTGAAAACTTGCTTCCAGGCATAAGCCCGATACATGAAAATCGCCAAAAATCCGACAAGCAAAATATATTCGAGACTTAGTTTCATGCGAATCTTCCTTAGTGCTTCGATTTAATTTCCATAAATTTAGAGATCGTACAGAAAGATCAACCAAAGCGCTAAAGGCCCGGAAACCCTCTTTTCCCTCAGTATCCTGTATCAACCAGTCCGCAACCGTCCATGTGCTATCACTGTCGTCCATGAGTCCTCCTGCCGGTCCTACTCTAACGTTCAAGTAAATGCAGGCGAGAATCCACACTCCACAGTCTCATAGCGGGGCGGCCTGTTCAGCGCCTCGTTATACATCTCTTGGCTTCCTATGACGATGCAGAGTTTCTGTGTCCGGGTAATCGCGGTATACAAGGCGCTATTCTCAATCATTGGTCCACCCAAAATGATCGCGCATACCTCGTACTCACTGCCCTGGGACTTGTGAATCGTGATGACGTATGCGAGTTGGAGCCCCAGTTCCCAGGCCTGATCCCGACTTAAAGTGGTCTGTGAATCCGACCCCTCGAAAAACACTGTGCACAGAGTCTCTCCCTCAATCGTTATGCCCGTAACGACACCTGTCATACCGTTAAACAAATTGAGGTGCGCCACATTTTTAGTGACGATCACTGGGTCTCCAACCTGGAGTGTGTGCGCCCCAAGTTTGAGCTTCAGGTTTGATTCCTCTTGTTTGTTTACGGCAGACTGAATAACTGGGTTAAGCGCCTCTGTGGAACTGTGATACCGGCCAGAACTGTAAGGCGTGAGAATCATGGCATTCATCTTTTGCCTCAACTCTATCGCCGTTCTTTTGGAGTTATCAGACGGTTCTAGCAGATAAATACCCTCTTCCTGCCCTTCATATGTTGGTAGCTGATGCGATTGCCTATTTCTTATGGACATCGCGGCATCGTGCAAGGGGCTTCCGTCCGCCTGCCTGTGGACTTGAATCAGTCGGGTTTGTGGCACTTCCGACTTTACAAGCTTGTGATAGAACAGGCCAAAGCCAATGGGCGGCAGCTGTGCCGTGTCACCAACGAACAAGAATCGAACGGTTATTCCCTCCAGGGTTTTCAGTAGCGTACAGATCAGGGACATATCAATCATCGACGATTCATCAACAATTATCAGAGGATCAGAATTTAATTCCTCTTCGAGATTCCGGTCATTTTTTATCCGATGGATAAAGGAATGGATCGTGGTTGCCTCTTCGCCGACTGACTGGCTTGCTCGGTTCGCCGCTTTACCTGCCAGAGCACAAACAAAAACCGGTATCAGGCTCTCTCTAGCAAGCCGTACGATGGCTCTGAGTACGGTTGTTTTTCCAGTTCCGCCGTAACCGCTGAGAAGTGATATCCGGTTTTGGAGTGCCATCTCCACTGCTTCGTTTTGCTCCCTATTTAGTGCGAACCCTCCACTTTCAAGCTGCTTTGCGTTGTAAGATTCGATCCGCTTCTTCAACGACGCTGAGTCGAAACTGAAAAGAGATCGAGGTATCTGAGTGTGGTGGAGACGCAAGAGCGCCTCTTCAACATATTGCTCGATATAAGCAACAGCAATGGCTTGCAGATATTTCTCTCCATCCCTCTCATAGACACAGACAGCTTTTACTGCCAGCGCTGACTTTACCGCTACCTCAGCCGAAACAGGGCTTCTTATGGCTGAAAGTGCGTCCGCGATCCGCTTTAAAGCTTTGGGGAGATGGACTACGGTATTGCCAGCATCTAGCTCCTTAAACATCGCATACTCGACCGCTCCGATTTGGACACGATCATCTTCAAGAGAAATGCCCAGCTTCTCTGCGACCCTAGCGATGGTGAGGAGATTCTTCCTGTTCGCATTGCTCAAAGCGATCAAAGCGAACGGATTTCGTTTGAGTCGGCTGACTGTGTCATGTTTACAGAGGCGGATTATCTTCTTTGCTAGAGCACTATCTAGCTTGTGCTCGTGGAGAAAGGTGGCAACCTCTGTTTCTTCTTTTAGCTTTGACCAGGCATCGCACACACGAACTGCGATTGGCTCACTCAGTCCAGCATCTATCAAAGCATTGACGTCACCTTTATTGAGGACTTCAACTAACGCATATTTCCCGGCTGCATCAATCAACTTCGCAACCTTCGCCTTACCAAAATGGAATCCTCGGAAGGCTGGATGATTCTCTAGCAGACGCCCCACGTAGTTGAATGAGGGCAGCTCAGTCAGAAACGCATCTGTGACAACAACAACATCACCGTATTTTGGGTCTTCAAGTATCTGCCCCTCAATCTTCCAAAACTCTCCTTCAGCTGGTATCCGCGACACAACGCTCCTAGGAGCACGGAAAGACTTCTTTCTGAACTTGCCAACCGGTATGCCTTTGAACACGGCACCGCCCATGGGTGAAGGGAAAACTGATTTAACTTCTACGACGCGAGAGAAGCTCATAGGCTGAAGCGCCGACCGGTATTAATCATAAAATCTAAAGACTCAGCAGCCTCTTCCTTATCTTCCTCAGACCGTCTAAGTTCAGAATTCACCTGGATTAACTGCTTTTGAAGTCCCTCGATTTTCTCTTCTGCAAGCGCCAAGTCTTTTCGGGCATTGCTCAGCTGCTTTCTGAGATTTTTTAGTTCGTTGTCAGTGCGCGTTTCTGGGTCTTTGCCCTCCACGGCGTCGGTTCCAATGACCTTCGCCTCGTCATGGAGTTGCTGTTTCAAGGCTTTGTTTTTGGCGAAGACTTGTCTGTCGAACCCACATAACTCGGCAATCTGGGAATAGTTGATGTCGCCGAATTGGCTGATCGGAAACTTCTGCTCTGTGTTTTTCAGATACTTTACATAGGCATCGAAATTACGCTTGTTGAGCTTTCCTTTTTCAGGCCCAGAAAGCTTCACGCCTTCAGGAGGTTTCTCACAGATGAAGGTCTTATCTTTCATTCTTCACCGCCTCGCGCAGCTCATTCAGCCTAATCAAGTCGTCGTATTCCGCTATCAATGTTTCAATCGCGTAGATACCTGGGTCCGGTGTTTCTTCGGAGACTTCATTCGGCCCAACAATCACAAAGGCGTCGAAAAGGTGATCCATAATGCCGTCTATGATGTCGATGAGCATTCCAATGTCGTCTTTGTCGGAACGCCCTTCCTGAGCTTCTGAGGGCGTCTCAGGCGCATTGCCGCCTGTAATGCTAAGTCGATGTTTGAGTAACTCATTCTCATGCTCTAGGTGTGCGCAGTGGAGCTGAAGCTCCTCTAGCTCAGCCTCCTCATCACTTTTTTCGGCATGCGCAGAACCTTCAAAGTGAGCAAGCAATATATGCCTGTACTTCCCCTCTTTCCTGGTCAGCGTTGTTCGGCTGATAGGAGAGACATCCTCTCCGTCTTTGGCCTGCCTCCTCTCCAGCTCAGTTACTACCTGAGCCGTACTTACTGCCAGCGAGTTCAAAGAGTCGAAACTTGCTCCCGCCAAAAGCGTTAAAGCCTTTCTTACAAGGGCTTCTCGGTTCTCAACCTTCTTTTTTTGGCTCTGGGCGAAAGGGTTTTTTCCCTTTTTTTTGTTACTCACTTTCTGCCTCATATGCTCTGGAAAGAACAAGATTCAATTTGTCGAACCCGATCTTTGGAAGCTGTGGAAGAGAGTCCATATTCTCCGAAAGATTCGCAGTTGCGAGCTTGTAAACATCGCGAACATTTAGACCATTTGCAGACATCATCGAATGGAGTTGGGAAGCAAGGAGCGCATTCTCAGGCTCTTCGTGAGACTCCAGTAGCCCTCGAATGTTGCCGCTGGCCACCATCAGCTTGTATCTCAAGGCCGCAAATTTTCTTTGAATACCAGGGCTGTCTAAATCCGGGAAGCACTGGACATCAATCAGTCGCTTGATGAGGCGCTCCCCCTCTCCAAGCTCTAACTTTTCATAAAGGTTCTTTATGGTTTCGCTGTCTTGAGCCATGAAGTCATCGCTATTCGAATCACGCATGTGATACAGCTGCTGTTCAATCGCCTCCAGTGCGAACGCATCCCTAGTCATGCGGTCATATTGCGACTCCATACTTTCGATATCTGAAGTGAGCGCACCGGTTTTCGGCCTTTTCTTAAAAGCCTTTATCTTTTCCCCGTACTCTTCCATCAGCTCAACAGCTCTGAATTTCGCCGCATTGATCGCAGGCAAGTGCATAATGCCCCTTATCGCGTACGGGCAAATGGTGCAGGGTTTATCCAAACCATATTTCTGCACGACTTCTGAAGGACAAACGTTTCCGAATGGACAGATGTGAGTGGAATTACAAGCGAGCTTCGTGTACTGCTTAGCTTTTAGTTCAGCAATACCGTTTTTCGAGTCATCGACATCAGAAAGACTGAACAAACCATGTGTCGAAATTGCCTCATCCGGATCGGTTTCAATATCCTTTGCTATGATCCGATTGATCTCAGTTATCTTTTCAGCAAGCTCCGGAGCACCGCCACCTTTAAGCCTATCCTCATTTCTCATCAAAAGGTTCACTAGAAGCTGCTGATGATCACCAACATCCTCGGCCTCCATGATCGTGTAATACCAAACAAGGTCATCACTAAATTGACCTGTGAGGTGCCGTCCAATCAGTGACGGAGGTAAGAAACGCATGCGCTCGGATATAAAAGCGGCTCTGAGCCCGTGGGGCGTATATGGCGTATAGACGCGCCACTCCCAGGAGCTATCAACTTTTTTTGGATCGAAGTCATCAATACTTGTTATGTGGTCGGACGTTGGACCTGGTGTTTTTTCGGTGTTCCTAGGCTTCCAATGTGCAAGCTGCGGACAGTCGATTTCACCGACTTCGTGCCTTAGTAACTTTTCCAGCATCCAGAAGATCTTGCCTGTTTCCTCATGAACATCCCAGTTAGTGTGCGAAGAGTCCAGTCTAAACAGCGGAATGAACTTACCGAACCGGCTCTTAGCTGATCCGGAATACCACATCGGCTCTTTCAACGAATCAATCTCGTTCCTTTCAAGCCATGTCCTTTGACGTTGGCAAACGTCGATTACTTCCCTACTTACAACAGAGACCCACTCAGCATGCGCCTTGTCTGTGCTCACAATGAGTGGGGCTAAACCGCTCTTTTTTTCGGGGATAGCCGCATCAAACCCATCTTTGTCGAGCCATAAAAGATGTTTCTGCCGGATACCGGTGTGGGTCATTAGCCATAAGACTCTTGGCACATGGGGAGTAGCTCGCTCCTCATCAATTCCATTGATGCGATAGGGAGTAAGCCAGTAGAAGCGCATCACTTGTTTCAACGGATAGTAGCGATCCTCGAACCGGACCACCGGGGTATAATTGAGGCGCTCTACATTTATGTGCAAATCCTTTTTCCCAGGTTCTGGCCAAATGGACCTCCACTCTTTCTGTGTGCACAATTTGTTGTAGGTTAGGGAAACCAACTCTCCACCAAGCACTCCAGGATTCGTGCCATCGGCCATGCCATTCAGGTGATCGATGAAATAGTCCAGTGTTTCGAGAAGAGAAATAAAAACTCTAAAGTACTCACGGGGAAGCACATTTTTGACAGTGGTGGTTTTTCTTGACGTTTTCGGTATATCTGCTTCTGCGACCGTACACTTAAATTTTTCAGCATCGGGGATTTGGTCATTCAAAAGCTCTATGTACTTGAAATACCGTTGCGCATTCATCAAGTACCCATAGGTTGTCGTATTCCATTCCCAATCAAACTTATCACTCAAAAGCTCCATAAATTTAAAATAGGTAAGAGGAGCTTCACGAGTTTCATTGACCAATTCAGCGAGGTGTTCGTTTCTAGCTATGAAGTAGGCGCACGTAAGAGCATTGAACGATGTGGGGAAATTACGCAAGTCGCCGTCGCGTTCCTTGAAGAATCTTGGTAGATAAATGCTGACATAGCAGAGAAGTATACTCAGCAAGAACTCGTAAGAAGATCGCTTTTCAAGCCGCTTCGAATCGATAAAGGATTGAAAAGTTCGATCAATGATATGAACTATTTTCTGAACCTCATCACCAAGCTCCGAATACGGATAATCGCTTGCCACGTCGAGCTTTTTGCGGAAGAAAATATGTCTTAGTGTTCGCGGCGCAATGCTCGTGCCAATCAGCGAGCTAATGTCGGCAGAACCCGTTCCGTGTGCGTAGGCTATTAACTCTTTCGTTCGCTTGGTGGTTTTTGATTCATAAGGAGTCCCGGTCCTGGGTTTTCGATTTTTCTCTTTTTCCGCCCTACGTGCTTCGGCTTGCTTTTTGCGCTCCTCTTTTAGTCGATTTTTTTGACCAACGATGTCACCGATTATCTCCTCAAATAGCTGATTCAGATGTGGATGATCAGCGAACAAAAAAGTTAATAATTCAATTACATAATACCTACCCAGCAGAGGATGCTTTGATCCGCGAGAATTGTCGATCAACGCACGAATATCTTCCTCAATCACGTTATCTGGTGAATGCCAGTCTGTATTGAAGATCAAGCGAAGCCAGTGGTTGCAGGCCCTTTTTCTAAGCTTGATATCGACGTTTCCTTCAAACACTAGATCTGCCGAGGGATTCGCGGAGAGCGCTTTATAGAGAAAGTTTGCAGGTATCGTCTCCGCAATTTCGGCCAAGCGCTCATGGGGAATCTTAACTGGAGAGAAGTTCCGAGGCAGTATAATCAGGCCCTTAGCCCACAAAGAGATCAATGTGATTTTTGTGAGGCTGATGAACGCAGTTATTGTGTGAGCCGCTGGTCGTCGAAGAAAAAATTCTTGACCGGAACGCAGCTCAGCGTAGATTTGATAACACGTCTTCAATTCGCTTGCATCAAGGTCCCCGGTGAAACCTCGACCACATGCTGCCACCAAGCCTTGCAGAGACTCTTCGCTAATCCCTGCGAAGTCTTTGTATCCTCCGGAGCGAAAGAACTTAATCACTGGGTTGTTCTTGGCCCTGTCACTTCTGGTGTGGGTGCCATTTTTTTCAAGATCATGGACGCTTCTCCGAAGCTCTGTCGCAAGTGCCAGCCCAATTTCTTCGAGTGGTGCCAGTAAAACCGTTTTGTCGGCGTCTAAATTAATCATCCTGGGAAGCTCCTAGCTTGCTTTGCTCTATTTTCGCTTTCGTCTCGGCGACTTGTTGCTCCAGATATTTAAGCCTCGCTTTTTGAATGCTGAAGAAAGGGTCACTTGCCTGGGCCATATTGAGGGCACCCATAGCTACTTCCAGTTTCATCATGTCCTGCCTTGCATACCTTTGAGTTGTTTTGATTTCCGCATGACCCATCAGCAACTGAACTTCTTTCAGGGGCAGGCCAAATTTACCGTTGCCCACAGGAGCAAAATTGTGGATGTAGTACCCGTACATGTGGCGAAGGGCATGAAAGGCATACTGTTTCCCTGTTACCTTCACTGACGCTTTCGTGAAGCTGTCATAAAGCGTTTGATAGGAGTGGACGACTGGGCTACCGCTATTCACTAAATTCAATAAGAAAGGATGTTTCGGAGCTATCGGACGCCTTTTTGCTTTGCGGTTTTCCTCTAATCGATATTCATGCAGAGTTTTCCAAAACATGGAGGCGAATGGCTCTATTAGCCAAGTATCTGGCCTTTCACGACCTTTATGCGGAAGGCTGTTGATTTCTGCTTCGGTAAGGAATGGAATCAGCTCAGATTGACGCGTATCTGGGTCGATAACGAATACTTTTTTCGAGACCACTCGTCGCTGATCTTGCAGTTTTCCCTTTCTAGCCGATGTGGTTACAACGATATCCGAGGAAAACATAGTCTGGGCCTCCGAAATTCGAATTCCGGAGGCTGCTAATAGACTCCAAAGGAGTTTATCCCGAAGATTTGGAGCACTGTTAATAAGATCCTTGGCTAGATCGAAGGGAAACGTTTTGTGGTCGCCGCCAAACTCGTCAGAGACGATGATTTCTGAGGTTTTACTTTTGGGCTTTAAGCGGGCCTGCTTCATTTTTCTCATGCCGCCACTGATACAGGCAGCAAACCAAGAACTTTTCCTGACTGCACGTTTCACCGACTCTTTCGGCTCAACTCGCTCCAAATGCTTTATAAGGCCCGAACTCGCCACGGGTGTGCTCGACTCAATGTACCCTGCCTCGGTCAGTTGCAGTAAAGCAATTCGGAATGCCTCACTAGCTTCCAAGAAGTTATTTACAGCAGCCATTGTCTGCTCGATTGTTGCTCCCCCAAGATTGCCAGGAGGCGCTGCCTTTCCGATTTTTTGGATCAATTCAATATCGCTGTCGGCACCGAATGCCAGGTAGCTCTCAAAGTTTTCCAACAACAGGTAGAGGTCCAAGCTGCTGACAGAACCGTTGAGCTGACTATCGGCTTCCAGAAAGTAGTTGATGAACTTTTTAACCCCGAAGGCATAAGCTTCAACTGTGTTGAACTTTTTGCTTTTGGCAAGGGAGAAAGACCAGTCGTCAAAAAAGTTGCACAAATAATCATCGCGACAAACCAGACGAAAAAATGTTCGTCCATCACGCGAGGATTTAACGAGGGTTGAATGGTTTGAATTCTGACTCATAAGACCGCCTTTCTAATACGCATCACTTAGAAAGGGTTTTAGATGGCTTTTCTCTGAGCGTCAACTAAATACGCATCATTTTTGATGCATATTACGTAATTTCACATCGTGCGGGTAACTTGAGGCGAAAAAAAAGGGCCTAGGAAAAACCTAGGCCCTTGATTTTAAACGGAATCTGGCGGAGGAGGTGAGATTCGAACTCACGGAAGGCTATTAACCTTCGCCGGTTTTCAAGACCGGTGCATTCAGCCGCTCTGCCACTCCTCCTAAACTTTTTACGGTGATCTGGTGGTCATTTGTAATGCACATCAAACTGCACACTAATATAAGAACCCCGGGAAGGCTACTAACCTTCGGCGGTTTTCAAGACCGCTGCATTCAGCCGCTCTGCCAGCCCACCGTTTTTTCCACAGCCGTCATTGCGACAGCGGGGAGCATGATACCGGAATTCCTTTTCCTGTCAACGCCCTGGCCACATCATCTGCCCTTTGACCGAACATTAACTCCATTTAATGGAATCCATGAGACCGTTTTCTGTCGTAAATGATTGAAAGTTGTGTATCTGGCATTATGATGAGTGTTAGATTCAAACGGTTGTGACACACAGACGGAGAAGACAATGGAAGACAGACGATTTGGCGTCCAGCAAAACCAGGGAGCCTATTCGACCACAGAAAAAGGTCGGGCGACGGGTATCAGCGCAGATGCCATGAACGTGCTGCGCAATACCTACATGCTGCTGGGAATGACTCTGGCATTCTCCGCACTGACCGCGTTCCTTAACATGAACGGCACACACCCGGGCTTCCTGATCACGATCGTAGGCTATATCGGCCTACTGTTCGCGACCTATAAGCTCAAAAACAGCCCTTGGGGTATCGTAACGACGTTCGCCCTTACCGGCTTCATGGGCTTCACTCTCGGTCCGATCATCGGTCAGATGGTGGCAGCGGGTGCTTCCCAGATTGTCGCGAATGCCCTGGCCCTCACAGCCACCGCATTTGTGGGTCTGTCCGCAACCGCCATTATCACCAAGAAGGACTTCAGCTTCCTGTCCAGCTTCCTGACAGCGGGCGCCTTCGTGCTGATCGGTGCGATGCTGCTGGCGTTCTTCATGCAGAGCTCCATTCTGCACCTGGCGGTGTCTGCAGGCTTCACCATCTTCGCTTCCATCATGATCCTGTTTGAAACCAGCCGGATCATCAATGGCGGTGAACGCAACTACATCATCGCCACTGTTGGCCTTTACGTGGCCATCTACAACCTGTTCGTCAGCCTGCTTCACCTGATGATGGCGTTCAGCGGCGACGACTGATCACTCTGGTGACAGACGGCATTTGCCAGAAAACCCCGGCTTCGGTCGGGGTTTTTTCATTCATAAGGTAAACTACACTCTGGACTCCAACAGACTGATACGCAGCTATGAGCCCGCACACACCCTGTTCCTTCACTCTGGTCATCACTGGGGCGCCCTATTCCACCCAAGCGCCACAAACTTCACTCGCCTTTGCCAGGGCAGTACTCGCAAACGGCCATCAAATTGACCGGGTATTCCTCTACGGCGATGGCGTTCATCTGGCGTCAGCATTGACCAGCCCACCATCCGATGAGGTGAACTGGTCGCAGGAGTGGCAGGACTTCCTTGCAAGCCATGGTGTTGCCGGTTTTGCCTGTATCGCGTCGGCCCTGCGACGAGGTATTGTGGATCAGAGCGAACAACAGCGTTACGAACTGCCCGCCAACAACCTTGCCTCACCGTTCACAATTGCCGGTTTGGGCGAGTGGGTGGAGGGCGTGGCCCGTTCTGATCGTGTTATCTATTTTCACGGTGGAGGCTGAGCGTGGAGACATTAGTTATCATTAGTCAGGCGCCGTATTGCGACTGGACCGGCCGTGAGTCACTAGACATGGCCTTTTCCCTGGCCGCCTTTGACCAGCCAGTGACGTTGCTTTTCACCAGTGAAGGCGTTAACTGGCTTCGCAAAGCTCAGCAGGCGAACTCCGTGCAGCAGAAATCGATGGAAAGGAACCTGTCAGCCGCGCCGATTTTTGGCGTTTCTGCCCTGATGGCCGATCATGGGGCCTGTGAACGGTTTGGCCTCAACGAAGCGAATATGATTCCGGGCGTCACCATGACAAACCTGAACGCCGATGTTCTCGAGCACTACGCCCACGTAGTCAACCTGAGCTGAGCAGGCAACCACACACCCGGAGAGCGCATTGATGGCAACTATCCACACCCTGCACATCGTCAACAAGCGGCCGGATCATCCGGCATTTGGAGCGTGCCTGTCGAGTATCACAGACCAGGATGGCCTGTTACTGACTGAATCTGGTGTGCTCGCACTGGCGGATCGTGAAGCAACGCTAAAAGGTACGGTTTATGCCTTGGCCCCCGACCTGCAGGCCAGAGCCATCACAGTTGATGGACTTGACGCGGAATCGATTGATTTTGACACAATGGTGGCCCTGACCACCGAGGCAACCAGAGTGATCAGTTGGTAATGACAACTCCGACGAGAAACAATGAAGGGTTCCTGGAGGACGCCTGGGCGTGGTCACCTGACGTGGCCCGTGACATCGCTGCGGACGACAATATCGATTTAACCGAGAATCACTGGGAAATCATTGAGTTCCTAAGGGATTTTTACAAACAACATGAAATTTCACCACCATCGAACAGGTTGTTTGTGAAAGCGGTCAAGGAGGCGTTTGACGAAGAAAAGGGCAACAGCATTTACTTGATGCAGCTCTTTCCCGGCACACCAGCCAAAACGGCCTGCCGAATAGCAGGCCTGCCAAGACCGACGAATTGTCTATAAATCGTTTCGGGGCTTTCGTCCGGGGTCAGACACCTCACCCAGAAAGCTGCTGAGGCCGTTCTCGAACAGCCCGGAACCGAACCGGAGGAACTGGCGGGTAGACTCTTTCACCGTACTTTCCGGCAATTCCCGAAGGGTTTCCTCCACACCCTCCCGTACTCCCTGCCTCACCCTGGGCTCTATCTCCCGCGACGCTTCTATGAGCTCCACCACCTTTCGGTCAAGGTGCGGCCGCACAATGCCGAACCAGAAACCTGCAAGCACTGAAAGAACAACAGCCCCAGTTACCAGAGCCTGTATCGCGACTGCCCATCCAAAATCCATACTGCCCTCCTGGTCAGCTCATTATGCAAGGAATACTGCTCCAAGCGCCTAATTCAATACGTTGTTCATCACCAAGAACTGAAGCGCACCCGCCAGGGAACCCAGTCCCCCTCCAACCAGCATGAGTTGAATCTCTTCCTCTCGAAATGCCGGCCGCAGGATATCCTGAAACTCTGCCGGCGCCAGAGACTTCATCTGCCCGGCCAACACCCCGGCCACCACCGGCGCCCGTTCGCGGTTAAACGCGGGGTCCCCAAAGACATCATGGGTAGCCAGTACCGCCTTATGGTTCATGGCTTTTTTAAGCTCGGTATACCCCGTCATACCAACGGTGACCTGGGCACCGAGCTTCATGACCATCGAGTTGTCCAGCAGTGGCCTCAGATGCTTCTGGATAATCGCCCGCGTACGGTCCCCACGGTTACCGTTGATCATGGCGTCAGCCACTTTCTCAACGGTGATCAACTCCTCCGCCACCAACCTGGCCCATACGTCGCTGATCTCCGGCTGGCGCTGCAGGAACAGACCCTGTACCCGCCAGAACAGGAAACGCCTGGGCTTGAGCGGGCGGAAAATCAGGTTGATGGCAATCCAGTTGGTTAGAAACCCAACCACAAAGCCACCGACCGGTAATAACCATGGTTCGGGATAGCGAACCCAGGCGGGCGCCAATAACGCCCCCAGCAGGCCGCCAATGATAGCCCCTCGATTGATAACCGACCGCAGTTCGACTGAGCCCGCTTCCCTGAAAATTCGGTTCATCAGGTCAGGGTGCTGTTTTAGCTCGCGGCTCAGCAAGGCCTTCAGATCGACAAGGTCATTGAGGTCATCCCCAAAGTCCTCCACCAGGGACTCTATTCTTGACGGGAGCTGTTCTCGACCCCACCGATAGATGCGATTTCTCATGAACAACGGGAGGTTGTCCCACAGTACTGGCTGGATCTCATACATCACCTCGTCAATGTATTCGTCCATGCGAGGGTTAACCTGGGAAATGACCTGCTCAACGATTCGTTGCGGCTCCAATTGTTGGTACACCGCGTTCAGGTCGCCGAATTGTTGTAGGGTGCGGTCAATGCATATATGGGCCATTTTCTCGGCTTTGCGCGGAATCACTCCCTGCCAACCAATAGCGCCAACACCCACGAACTGAATTGGATTAAATGACATCTGAATCGCCAGCCAGTTGGTGAACCAGCCAACAATAGCGGCCATGGGTGGCACAGAGAAAAGTGCTACATCAACCAAGACAAACCCCAGTGTGTAATTGGCGGGCACGGTGGTGAGGACACGCCATAATTGTGTATGACGGGTATCTTACCCATCGCTTGATTCTGATTATGTGACTGATGATGAGTTAAATCGAATTATCCGACATTGGCCGTGCCGCCACAGCAATGACGATAGCGCGGCACGCATGGTGCATTACACATAGTACTGACAAACAGGGACCGATAAACAGCACCGACAAACCTCTACGCCCAAAACTAAAAAAGCCGGCATAGGCCGGCTTCATATCATGCTTTCAGAGTCTGCTTTATATTACTGATAATAAGCATTTTCTGTATAAGTATGATCGGTAACGTCGCGAACGGCCGTTATCTCGGGAACGCGCTCTTTCAGCGTCGACTCAACACCCTGCTTCAGCGTGAGACTTACCGCACTACAGCCCTGGCAACCACCGCCAAACCGCAGGACAGCAATGGATTCCTCGGCCACTTCGACCAGGGACACTTCGCCGCCGTGAGCCGCGAGATTGGGGTTAATTTCCGACGCCAGGATATACTGGATGCGATCCGGCAGCGGCGCGTTTTCATCAACGCTGGGCACCTTGGCGTTAGGCGCTTTAATGGTCAACTGTCCGCCCATCTGGTCCTTGGAATAGTCCACAAAGGCCTCTTCCAGGAACGGCACGGAATTATGATCCAGAAACAACGTGAACTTGCCCAGATCTACCTGCTCGTCCGTCGGCACGACTTCGTTCGGCGGGCAGTAGGCAAGGCAGGTCTCGGCGTTCTTGGTGCCGGGCTGGGTTACGAAAATACGGACACCCATGCCCTCCACATCCTGTTTTTCGATAAGTTGTGCAAGGTAATCCCGAGCGGGATCTGTCACCGTAACCAATGCCATAGTTGCAACCCGTTTGTAAGTGTTCCCTCATTTTAAGTGAGATCGCTGCAACATGAAAGACCAAGTAAAATAGTCAGACTTTAAGTGCTCCATTGACCAACATCATCGAGCCGTGGGACGACAACTGCCATTTTTGCTATGATCGCGCGCCATTGAGACAAAAACGACTTCCGGAAGTAATTTATATGACCGACCGCAACGCTCGTCTGGACCGCCTGGAACAGCTTGATAGGGCCCTGAAAGAACGCATCATCATCCTTGATGGTGGCATGGGCACCATGATCCAGAACCTGAAACTGGACGAGGCGGCGTTCCGTGGCGACCGGTTTGCCGATTATGACCGTGAGGTTCAGGGCAATAATGACCTGCTGAACCTGACCCAGCCCGCCCTGCTCCGCAATATACACGCGGACTATCTAGACGCGGGCGCTGACATTATTGAAACCAACACCTTTAACTCCACGCAGTTGTCGCAGGCCGACTATGGTCTTGAGTCGCTTGCGAAGGAGTTGAATGTTGAAGCGGCAAAACTGGCACGTCAGATTGCGGACGAATTCACCGCCCGCAACCCCGAAAAACCTCGTTTTGTGGCCGGGGCAGTTGGTCCCACCTCACGCACCGCCTCCATTTCACCGGATGTGAATAACCCCGGTTATCGCAACGTCGATTTCCAGACTCTCGTGGAAAACTACTACGAAGCGGTCGAAGGCCTCGTTGAAGGTGGCTGTGACCTGATCCTGATCGAAACCATCTTCGACACCTTGAACGCCAAGGCGGCGATATACGCGACCCAGCAGTACTTCATCGACAGCGGTATTGAGCTGCCGATCATGATTTCCGGCACCATCACCGATGCTTCCGGGCGCACCCTGTCGGGCCAGACCACAGAGGCGTTCTGGAACTCCGTGTCCCACGCCAGGCCGATCTCGGTTGGCCTGAACTGCGCCCTCGGCGCCGACGCCCTGCGCCCCTATGTAGAAGAGTTGGCGAACAGGTCGACAACCTACGTCAGCGCCCACCCCAATGCCGGGCTGCCGAACGAATTCGGCGAGTATGACCAAACGCCGGAAGAAATGGCCGAGATCATTGAAGGCTTTGCCCGTGACGGGTTTCTGAACATCATTGGTGGTTGCTGCGGCTCACGCCCAGACCATATCGAAGCTGTTGCCAATGCGGTTTCCAAGTACCCCCCCAGAAAGATTCCTGAACAGAAGCCCGCCCTGAGGCTGTCCGGTCTTGAACCGTTTACGGGGGATGAGAACACCCTGTTTATCAACGTGGGCGAACGTACCAATGTAACGGGCTCCAAGCGATTCCTGCGGCTCATCAAGGAGGAGCAGTACGAGGAAGCCCTGAGCGTCGCCCGGGACCAGGTTGAAAACGGCGCCCAGATCATCGACATCAACATGGACGAGGGCATGCTGGATTCGAAGGACGTCATGGTGACGTTCCTCAAACTGGTTGCCTCGGAACCGGATATTTCTCGCGTACCGATCATGATCGACTCCTCCAAGTGGGAGGTGATCGAAGCCGGCCTGCGCTGCATTCAGGGCAAGGCAGTGGTGAACTCCATCAGCTTGAAAGAAGGCGAAGAGGAATTCCTGAAGCGGGCCCGGGACTGCATGCGCTACGGTGCCGCCGTTGTGGTCATGGCGTTCGATGAGGATGGCCAGGCCGATACCTTCAAACGTAAGACCGATATCTGTAAACGCTCCTACGACCTGCTCGTTGGCATCGGCTTCAACGCTGGCGATATCATTTTCGATCCTAACATCTTCGCCATCGCCACCGGCATCGAAGAGCACAACAACTACGCGGTGGATTTCATCAACGCCAGCCGCTGGATTCGCGACAACCTCCCCCACGCGGCTATTTCTGGTGGTGTCAGCAACGTGTCGTTCTCCTTCCGCGGTAACGATGCGGTGCGTGAAGCCATCCATTCAGTGTTCCTGTACTACGCCATCAAGGCGGGCATGAACATGGGCATCGTCAACCCCGGCCAGCTCGTGATTTACGACGAAATCGATCCGGAACTGAAAGAGTTGGTTGAAGACGTGGTGCTTAACCGCCGCGACGACGCCACAGACCGCTTGCTGGAAATTGCCGAGCGCTATCGCAGCAAGGGCGGCAAGACTCAGGAAGAGGATCTTGCCTGGCGCGAATGGCCGGTTGAGAAGCGAGTGGAGCATGCCCTGGTCAAGGGTATTACCAACTACATCATTGAAGACACCGAAGCCTGCCGGCAGCGCGCCACCCGCCCGATCGAGGTTATTGAAGGCCCGCTGATGGACGGCATGAACGTGGTTGGCGACCTGTTTGGCGACGGCAAGATGTTCCTGCCCCAGGTGGTCAAAAGCGCCCGCGTTATGAAGCAGGCGGTGGCCCACCTGATTCCCTATATCGAGGCCGAGAAATCCGGCGATCAGCAAGCCAAGGGCAAAATCCTAATGGCAACGGTCAAAGGGGACGTACACGATATCGGCAAGAACATCGTGGGCGTGGTGTTGCAATGCAACAACTATGAAGTCATCGATCTCGGCGTGATGGTACCGTGCGACAAAATCCTGGACGTGGCAGTAAAGGAAAACGTCGACATTATCGGCCTAAGCGGCCTGATCACACCGTCGCTCGATGAAATGGTACACGTGGCCAAAGAGATGCAGCGACTGGACTTCAATATCCCGCTGATGATTGGCGGCGCCACCACCTCCAAGGCACACACTGCGGTCAAGATCGAACCCCAGTACAAGAACGACATCGCCCTGTATGTCTCTGACGCCTCGCGCTGCGTGAACGTTGCGTCCCAGTTGCTGAGCAAGACCGCCAAGCCGGCACTGGTCGAGGGCGCACGTACCGAATACGACGAGATTCGGGAGCGCCGCAAAAACCGGGGTGAACGCACTAAGCTGGTCTCGTTAAAGGAGGCCCGGGACCGCGCACCGGAAATCCGTTTTGACGATTACCAGCCGCCCAAACCGACCTTTAACGGCATTCGCTCCTTCGAGACCTATGACCTCAAAGAGCTGGTGGACTACATCGACTGGACGCCCTTCTTTATCTCCTGGGATATGTCCGGCAAGTACCCCGCCATTTTCGACGACCCGAAACGGGGCGAAGCCGCCAGAACACTGTTCGACGACGGTCAGCAGATCCTGCAGCAGATGATCGATGAGAAGCGCGTTTCCGCCAAAGCGGCAATCGGCTTCTGGCCGGCCAATCGGCGTGGCGATGACGTCGTGCTCTACACCGACGAAACCCGGGAAAAAGAACTCACCACTCTTCATCACCTGCGACAGCAGGATGACAAGGCGCCAGGCAAACCGATGATGGCGCTATCGGATTTCGTGGCCCCGGAGGGCGATGGCCCGGTCGACTACGTGGGCGGCTTTGCCGTGACCACCGGCATCGGCGCAGAGGAATTTTCGCTGGAATTCAAGGACCGCAATGATGACTACAATGCCATCATGGTCAAAGCGTTGGCGGACCGCTTGGCGGAAGCCTTTGCCGAGCATCTGCACGAACGGGTGCGGAAGGAATTCTGGGGCTATGCCGAAGATGAGACGCTGAGAAATGATGACCTGATCCGTGAACGCTATCAGGGAATCAGGCCAGCGCCTGGTTATCCCGCCTGCCCGGACCACACGGAGAAGGCTACCCTGTTCGACTTGCTCGACGCACCGGCAAACGCTGGCCTGGAACTGACCGAGCATTTCGCCATGTTCCCGACTGCAGCCGTTTCCGGATGGTATTTCTCCCATCCCGAGTCAAAGTATTTTGCGGTGGGCAAGATTGGCGCGGATCAGGTTGAAGACTACGCAACGCGCAAGGGAATATCCAAGGCGGAAGCAGAGCGCTGGTTAGCACCCAGCCTTGCATACGACCCGGCGGAGTAACCACCGCCGGAGGCCTCCTTCAAACCAACGGGAACACAGCATGACGGATGAGAACGAACAAGAGAAAACGCCCGCCAAGCCTGTGAAAAAAGGACCGGGCGTTCTGAAGGTGATGCAGAGCATCCTTGCCGGCGCGCTCGGTGTTCAGTCCGACAAGCGCCGGGAGGAGGATTTCTCGAGCCACAGCCCCTGGCCGTACATCATTGCCGGCATCCTGTTTACAGTGGGATTCGTGGTTACCCTCGTGGTGGTCGTCAAGCTGGTGCTTGCCGGCCAGTAACGATTATTGTCCGGCTACCCAGACTACGGCGAAGGCAACGGCAAGCATTACCAGTAAAACGGCGGCAACGGCGTCGGCCTGACTGTCGGTTCTCGCGGTCTTCTTCATACTCTTTCCTCGCTATGTCGTTATTGTCTGTTTTGTCGCACACGCCTCTTTAAATCTAGGCGGGAAATTGTAATCAGTCCAGCAATATCTGGTTTTCTATATCACCTTAGTCGATAAACATATTTGGAAATAATCATTTTAAGAATAATGACACGGTGATATTCTCCCACGCAAGAAAAGGCACTAAAGCCGTATCTCCAGCGTTTTAGCAGGACGTTCCACTATGTATGTTTATGACGAACACGACCGGCAGATGGCTGCCGAGCGCGTTGCACAATTCCGTGACCAGACCGAGAGAGCTCTGGCTGGCGAGCTGAGCGAAGACGAGTTTCTTCCACTGCGACTTCAGAACGGATTGTATGTACAGCGTCTTGCCCCGATGTTGCGCATCGCGGTGCCGTACGGAATGCTCCGTTCTGCTCAGCTTCGCCGTCTGGCACGCATAACCCGTGACTATGACAAAGGTTATGCTCACTTTACAACCCGCCAGAATGTTCAACTTAACTGGCCGGAGATCGAAGACGTACCGGATATCCTGGCCGAGTTGGCGGAAGTGGAAATGCACGCCAACCAGACTAGCGGCAACTGCATCCGAAACACCACCACGGATCAGTTTTCCGGTGTGCAGGCGGACGAAATTACCGACCCGCGCCCCTACTGCGAAATCGTCCGTCAGTGGTCCACATTCCACCCGGAATTTGCCTTTCTGCCGCGCAAGTTCAAAGTGGCCGTCAATGCCTCCGAGCATACCGACCGCGCC
Source organism: Marinobacter sp. V34 (assembly GCF_055524115.1). Classification (NCBI taxonomy): domain Bacteria; kingdom Pseudomonadati; phylum Pseudomonadota; class Gammaproteobacteria; order Pseudomonadales; family Marinobacteraceae; genus Marinobacter; species Marinobacter sp. V34. Next base: position 102,527 of record NZ_JBUPZY010000004.1, read on the forward strand.
GCTATCCAGGTGCACGATATCGGTCTGCAGATGGTTCGCAATGAGCAGGGTGAGCTGGGTTTCCGTGTTCATGTGGGTGGCGGTCTTGGTCGTACGCCGATGGTTGGCCCTGTTATCCGGGACTTCCTGCCGGAACTGGACCTGCTCACCTATCTTGAAGCCGTACTGCGCGTCTACAACCGTTACGGTCGCCGTGATAACAAGTTCAAGGCCCGCATTAAAATTCTGGTGAAAGCATTAACACCCGAAGGGTTTGCAGCCAAGGTGGAAGATGAGTGGTCCCACATCAAGGACTCCCCCACCCGCCTGACCCAGGACGCTATTGACAAGTTCAAGGGGTATTTCACGGAACCGGCTTATCAACAGGTTCCGGACGTGAAGGACACCCTGGCGACTCAACGATTCGAGAATCGAGAGTTTGACCAGTGGATCAGCCACAACGTGGATACCCACAAGAATCCTGGTTACGCCATTGTGACGCTGACCATGAAGAAAACCGGTACGCCGCCGGGCGATGTCAGCGATCAGCAGCTCGAACAGATTGCCGACCTGGCGGACGAGTACAGTTTTGGCGAAGTGCGGGTTACGCACCAGCAGAACGTGGTTCTGGCGGATGTCCGGAAGGATCAACTGTTCGATCTGTGGCAAACCATCACGCCGATGGACTTTGCCACCGCGAACCTGAACACCCTGACCGATGTTATCTGCTGCCCCGGCGGCGATTACTGCGCCCTGGCGAACGCCAAGTCGATTCCCGTGGCGGAGTCCATTCAGCGCCAGTTCGATGATATGGACTACCTGTACGACATCGGCAACATTGACCTGAACATTTCCGGCTGCATGAACGCCTGTGGTCACCACCACGTGGGCAACATCGGCGTCCTTGGCGTCGACAAGAAGGGGCAGGAGTTCTACCAGATCAGCCTGGGCGGCTCGTCCCATCATGATGCCGCGATCGGCAAGATTCTTGGGCCCTCTTTTGCCCGGGAAGACATGCCGGAAGTGATGCAGAAAATCATTAATGTGTACGTCGATAACCGGACCGAGGAAGAGCCTTTCCTGGACACCTATCGCCGTATTGGCATTGAGCCATTCAAGGAGCGGGTTTATGCCTGATGTGATCACCAGTGACGGAAGTATCCGTCAGGACGATTGGGTTGTTGTGCCACGGCCAGCAGATGGAGAGTCGCTGGATGTTCCCGAGCAACCCGCCCTGATCCCGGCCGACCTGTGGTTGGCGGGCAAGGAGCATTTTGAAGACCGTGATGATATTGGTGTGTGGCTCGACAGCCATGACGAGCCAGAGATTCTGGCAGGCGTGGTGAATGAGCTTCCCGTAATTGCGGTGAACTTTCCGAAGTTCAGCGATGGCCGCGGGTACAGTATTGCGCGCCTGCTCAGGGAACGGTTGAACTACCGCAATGAGCTCCGTGCGGTTGGAGATGTACTTCTCGACCAGTTGCAGTTTATGAAGCGATGCGGCTTTGATACTTATGTACTGCGCGCTGATAAGGATATCAACAAGGCAGCTCGTTGCCTGAACTTCTTTACACAGGGGTATCAGGCTGCGACGGATACAGACGAGCCGTTGTTCCGCCGCCGGGCTTCCTGACTCTTAGTATTCTTTTACTCCCCAGACGAACAAAGAGGGAGCTGATCACCAAAACACGCCTCAAGACGTCCTGTTCGGCTTGGGCTTCGCCATCCATGGCTCCGCACAGTTTTGGTGCTCAGCTCCCTCTTCGTTCTGGCGGACCTTGGGAGATGGCCCGCCAGTTTAAAGCCTGTTGGTTTACAGGGAATGATCCAGAACGATCTTTCCTGAAGACTCCCCTTTCAGAAACGCCTTCAAAGCCCCATCCAGTTCATCACGCCCGATATCGCGGGCAGACGCTTCTGTTTTCTTACACGCCCAGTCACCAGCGAATTTGTCCCAGACTGACTGCTTGTCCGCCAGTGGGATTTCAACCGAATCGACACCCAGCAGGTTGTTACCCCGGAGGATAAACGGCAGCACGGTGGTTTCCAGTTGTGGCCCGGCGACCAGGCCGCAGCAGGAGACGGAGCCGCCTGGGTGGATCTGCTTCAGCAATTCCGCCAGTGGGCCACCGCCGACGGTATCCACGGCATTGGCATAAACGGGTTTCAGCATTGGCTTTTTTTCGGCTGCCAGAGCTTCGCGTCCCAGCACGTCCGTAGCACCGAGGTTCTTGAGTGCATCCGCGTGGTCCTGTTTGCCACTGATGGCCACGACTTCAAAGCCAAGGCTCGCAAGCAGCTCAACCGCTACGCTGCCTACCGCGCCACTGGCGCCACTGACGGCGACTTTGCCCTGTTCGGGCCTGGCACCCATGGTCAGCAGCTTTTGTACACACAGGCCCGCAGTAAGGCCGGCTGTGCCGTAGATCATGGCCGTGCGGGCATCCCAACCTTTGGGCATTGCCACGCACCATTCGGCAGGCACACGGATGTATTCGCCAAAGCCGCCATCGGTGTTCATGCCAAGGTCATAACCGGTAACCAGCACCTTGTCGCCGGCGGAAAAGGGACCAGAGGCCGCGTCCACCACTTCGCCGGCGGCGTCGATGCCCGGCGTATGCGGGAAGTTACGTGTAACGCCCTTGTTGCCGGACGCAGACAAGGCATCCTTGTAGTTCAGCGACGAATGACTGACTTTGATGAGGACGTCATTGTCGGGCAGATCGGATACCTGCAGCGTATGCTCGGAACCCGCGTACTCGCCGCCCTGCTCCTGAACTCGCCATGCCTTGAACTCGGTGTCGTTTGTCATGACTCTGTTCCCGTTTTGTCGATTTACTGGATTTTCTGGTTGCGGAACGCGCCCAGTACCCGCCATACGGTATGCTCGAGTGCCGCACTGGTGGCCAGGCCAAGCTTTTCCGGCAACGTGCGTTTGCGCTGAAAACCTACCGAGACTACGTCTGCTCTATCACAGGCTTCAATGAGAAATTCGTCGGATGTTTTAATCTCGTCAATCAGTTTGACTTCCAGGGCGCGCCGACCAAACCAGATATCACCATTGGCAACAGCAGCGATGTCGAGCTCCGGACGACGCTCACCCACGTATTCCTTGAACAGAACGTGAGTATCCTCAAGGTCTTCGAGGAATTTAGTCCTGCCCTTGTCGGTGTTTTCACCGAATATGGTCATGGTGCGCTTATGTTCTCCCGCCGTCAGGATCTCGAAGTCGACGTCGTTTTTCTTGAGGAAACGATGGAAGTTGGGCAATTGAGCAACCACACCGATGGACCCGAGAATCGCAAACGGCGATGCGACAATCCGGTCGGCCACGCACGCCATCATGTACCCGCCACTGGCGGCCACTTTGTCTACGCAGGCCGTAAGACGGATGCCTTTGGCGCGAATACGGTCCAACTGGGCAGCCGCAAGTCCGTAGGAATGAACCAGGCCCCCGCCACTTTCAAGGCGTATCACCACTTCGTCGGTTTCAGGCTCCGCGACGCTCAGCACTGCTGTGATTGATCGGCGAAGGGAATCCGTATCGCTGGCTTTGATATCACCATCAAAGTCCAGTACGTACACCTTGGGCCGGGGCTTGTCTTCCGAGTCGCCGGATTTACGCTTGGCCTTCTCGGCTTTCTGCTCGGCCTTGTCTTCCTTTTTACGGGCCTTTTCGAAAGCCTTGCGCTCCGAATCGCTGCGCAGTTTGGCCTGAAGTGACTCCCTCAGCTTGCGGTATTTCTCGTTGAGTTTGCGAACCCTCAGTTCACCGTCACTCCCCTGATCGTCCTTGTCCTTATGGGCAGCGGATAAAATCACCGAAACGATGACCAGGAGCGCCACCACGAGGGTAACCGTTTTCGCAATAAACAAACCGAACTCTGTCAGAAATTCCAAGTTGCTTCTCCAGGATTATTCTTGAGCGCTCGATTGTAACCGAGGTGCCCTGAGGTACAAGCCATAGAACCCATAACAAATTAAAACAAGCGTTCGATCGAGCTTGACACCAGTAATGTCTAACCCTAAAGTCGAATGGCTACGTCGGCTCACCCGGGCTTCCATGCAGGCGAAAGGCCAGGAACCAGAAGCCGTCAATACGCCACGACAACCATTAATAAGGGTAAAATAATGTCTGTAGCTCAGATATTCGAAAAACTCGAACAGAATTTTAACGCGGACGCAGCTGAAGGCCTGGATCTGGTATTCCAGTTCGACATCGAGGATGACAAGACCTACCACCTGGTCATCAAGGATGGCACCTGCAAGATGGCTGAAGGCGCCCACGATGATCCTTCCGTCACCCTGATCATGAACTCCGAAACCCTGCAGGGCATCGTTTCCGGCGAAACCGATGGCATGCAGGCATTTATGGCCGGTCAGCTGCGCGCTGAAGGCGACATGATGCTGGCAACCAAGCTCGGCGAGCTGTTCAATATGGGCTAATGGCTCTTTGAACTCCCAAAAAAAACCCTGCACATACGGCAGGGTTTTTTTTGATCTGCAGTGACTAACTACCAGCGACTACGGCGCTAGAGCCCAACGTCCTCCAGGGAAGACTCCGCCAGCTTTAACAGGTCCGCATTGCGATCTTCCCGCCTGCCAACACTCTCTATGTAGTACTCAAGGGACGTCAGTGCGTCTGCCAATGCTTCCAACACCTGGGCCTGAGGTGCTTCCCTGGCATCCAGCAGGCGCTCCTGGATGGACGCTGCTACGCGCTCCAGCACCGAGGCCGCACCAGGATCATCCAACATGTGCAGCCCACCCCAGATACTGTGCAACGTAGCAGGCAGATTGGCGAGGTGGAGCTTGTCGTAGTCGGACTCAATAAATGCCGTTATGGCGCGTTTTGCGAGGGTCAGTGCGCCTTTCGCTTCGTCCGCCACCACGTAGGTGGCTTCCTGGAGGTAAAGAGACTCTTCGCGGGTACGCTGCCCACCCGCAAGGGCGTCGGTTTCGGATGTGATGCCACGAACCACGATTTGCATCACGGCATCCTCAATACCCAGTACGGAATCCGCCAGCTTATAGAGCTCATCGTCTGCAGGCAGACGATTCTCCTCCTCCCAGGTGCGCAACTTCGCGGCCTCACCCCGAGCCATGGTGCCCAGTTGGTTGAGGTCCAGCATCACCAGCGTATTGGCGAGGCGCTCCAGAGCATCTGCAATGGAGGACAACTCCGCCAGATCCGGCTCAATGCCACGCTCAACGATATCGAGTTTGTCCTTGAGCTGATTCAGCTCGTCCTGCAATGCCGTCGACAACGACTTGAGAACATCGGTACCCGGGCCGTAAAGGCGACGGGCATGAGCATCAAGCATGGAGTCCGGGAATTCCGCAGGTGTCAGTCGATAGGCTGACAGAACGGAGGTGACCTCGGGATTCGCAGATCCGCTTCTATAGAGCAGATACACCAGATCACGAATGAGAGAATCCGGCGCATCTTTGGCTGTGGCCACCTTACCGACGTACACGACTTCACGGGAATATTTCTCGATACGCATGAACATGCGCTTGCGGGCTTTGCTGAACCCCATGACACGATCAAGCATGGTATCCGCCACAATGGCAACCAGACACCACATTTGCCCCATGGGCTGCCCCTGGCAAAGCCGAGCAAATCCACGTGCTGCCCGTCCAAACAGTTTCTTGCTGACCACATCGTTCTTCTCACGAAGCACACCCAGCAGCGCGACCTGGAACGTCAGCCGCATACGGCGGGCCAGTATCTCGTATTCGGCCTCGTTTCCATCAAACGCCTGGAGGGAAAGCCCTGAACAGAAATCCGGCCGCTCCTTTACGTCCACATCGAAGAAACAGGATTCCGGGTAAGGTTTTTCCTTGCGGGCTTCGCGCAGATCATTGATAACCGGCAGCAGCAGCTCCGGATGATCCGCTCGCTGCTGATGATAGTATTCAACGTAACGGCGCAAAATGAACAAGGCGCTGTTGAGTGTCGTCAGAAGGATGTTCTTGTCGTCGTTAGCACCAACGGGAACATCGTTGGCCATAGTGACGGCCTCCTGACACAGGAGGGTACCGGCACGCAGTTCGACAAGAATGAAAATACCGCGGAGCTGATTCAGGAAATCCACACAATTTTGCAGATCCTCGCCACTCTCACGATTTTCCTGAAAGCGTTCAAGGCTGGACTCTGCCTGTCTGATGGTCTGCTCAATCTCACTTTTGACCAGATCAAATGACTGTGATTTCGTCGCCAGAGACGATTGAACCATAAACGCTTCCTGTAAATTATGCGGAAACTACCGCGTCCTGTTCTTGGAATGTGATCTTGTCGGTTTTTTGAAGAATCACTTTATGAGCCAGATTTATCCTTCCCGGCTAAAATAAAAAGTTCGCGAAAACTCGCGAACTTATCATTACTTATAACACAAAACTCAAGTAGCTCAAGAAAGCAGGAATGTAACAAAACGTACAGCGCGACACACAGTTCGCACTGCCAAAAGAACATTCTGCTCAGCTCGGCTTATTCTTTAGCCGAAAGCTTATCCCATACGGTTGCACCAGCCTGCTTTGCCAGCAACGCCATGAACTCATCGTGGGCGGCACGCTCGTCGTCGCTGGCCTTGAGTACCGGCAGCGGATTGCGGTCATCAGCCAGGCGACGGATACCACCCTCACCGCCGGCTTCGTCACCGCCAGCGTCCAGAGAAAGCGCAGTCTGCCCGCCTGTCAGCAAAAGATAGACGTCAGCTAGGATTTCCGCATCCAGCAACGCGCCGTGCAACTCGCGATTGCTGTTGTCGATCCCGTAACGCTTGCACAGGGCATCCAGATTGTTCTTCTGGCCAGGATGCTTCTTGCGGGCGATGGCGAGAGAGTCCACCACTCCGCAATGCTCAGTCGTCCTGCGAACCGGCTTCAGGCGGGCAAATTCGGAATCCATAAATCCGATATCGAACGCCGCATTGTGGATAACCAGCTCGGCTCCTTTAATGAACTCAAAGAACTCGTCGGCTATTTCGGCAAATTTTGGTTTGTCCGCCAGAAAATCATTGGTGATTCCGTGAACCGTTATGGCTTCCGCCTCCACTTCCCGTTCAGGGTTAATGTAGACGTGATAGTGCCGACCGGTAATCTGGCGCTCCATCAATTCAACGCAGCCAATTTCAATAATCCGGTGACCTTCCGTCGGGTCGATACCGGTGGTTTCTGTATCCAGTACAATCTGTCTCATGGTTACCCTATTCGCCGTTGTTATCCGGCGTTAGCCAGTTCTTCCACACCACGATTGGCGAGCTCATCTGCCAGCTCATTGTCGGGATTCCCCGAATGTCCCTTCACCCAGTGCCAATTGACCTTGTGGCGGGCCACCTCGTTATCCAACTCCCGCCAGAGGTCTTCATTCTTGACCGGTTTTTTTGCGGATGTCTTCCAACCATTTCGCTTCCAGCCCGCCATCCATTCGGTGATGCCCTTGCGGACATACTGGGAATCGGTATAGAGCTCCACGTCGCAGGCGCGCCTGAGCGCTTTCAAACCCTGTATCGCAGCCATCAACTCCATACGGTTGTTGGTGGTATTCGCCTCACCGCCGTGCAGCAGCTTGTTGGCATCGCCGTACCTCAGAACAACACCCCAGCCTCCCGGCCCCGGGTTGCCCTTGCAGGCTCCATCGGTATAGAGAACAACCTTTCCGGCCATCAATACTCCTCGACATGCTTGTGTTTCAATATGACGCACCGATCGTTTTCGGGCTGCGCGGGGTAGCCACGTGAGGCTCCCACTGCGCCCCTTCCTGGCAGGGCGATGACTTTCTGCCCTTGCCAGGCTGGCCGACGTCGTAACCTGGAATAAACTCGCTTTTTGGCAAGGATACAGTAATAAGCCCCCACCGGCAGGAAACGGTTGCTGCACAATTTTTCCATCATGCCCCTGCGCTCCGCGAGAACCGCCCGCTGAAGCGGAACACGGAAAAACGAGGAGCCCGATGACTCCACGGAAAAATCCAGCAGCCGGAGCCAGTCTTCCATGCGCCCCTTCATCAGAAAACGACCACCCCAGGGGCCCTCATGGTGCCTGGAAACCAGTTTTCGCATGCCCCAGAGGCTAAATGGGTTGAATCCGATCAGCACCATCATGCCTTCCCCCCTGAGCACCCTGGAAGCCTCTCGCAAAGCCTGGTGAGGATGCGGCGAAAAATCCGCCGTGTGATGGAGAATCACCAGGTCCATGGAATCACCGGGAAAGGGCAACTCGTCGGCATCGCAGACCGCCACGCCGTCGGGAATGGACGACTGCCAGTTCGGCGTCGTCAGAATACGTTGCGCAAAATCAGTCCCACTGGCCAATGGGAGACGATGACTGACCGCAACCTGTAACTGCCTCGCCCCAGAGAGGGCGCGGACATGACGCTCAACGCAGGCACGCTGATCGGCCAATAGCGAACGGCCCAGGGGCGTCTGAAACCAGCTCTCGAAGCCGTCATGTCGGGCGGAATAGTCAACGTCACCTGCTGGTCTCATTGCTGCGTTCCCCTGGTTCGTTTCTCCGGTGTTGGGACGCCGGGATTAATACACTATGATAACAGTCACATTCGTATCGCACATGTGGAGCCTATGCTGACCATTAACGCTATTCCAGCCTTCAATGATAACTACATCTGGTGCCTGTCCAACAGTGAGGATCGCAAAGCATTGGTCGTGGACCCCGGGCAGGCAGAGCCGGTCATTGAATTCCTGGCGGATAATGGGCTGGAACTGGACACCATCCTGGTGACTCACCACCACCCTGACCATGTGGGCGGTGTAAGCAAACTCGCCGGAACAGTATCCGACTGCAGGATCATCGGCCCGGCGAACTCTCCCTTCAAGGGCGCGAACAGTGAAGTGCATCCCGGGGATGAGGTGGTCTGGCAACACCTCACATTCAATGTTATTGGCGTTCCCGGCCATACCCTCGACCATATCGCCTATTTCACCGACGTACATGTCAACGACCGTCCGGTGCTGTTTTGTGGCGACACTCTGTTTGTGTGCGGTTGCGGACGCCTGTTCGAAGGGACACCAGAGCAAATGAAACGATCACTGGAAAGCCTTCGGGACCTGCCAGACGAGGCGGCCGTATATTGTGCTCACGAATACACCCTCGCCAACCTCAAATTCGCCCGTCACTGGCTACCAGATGACGAGCCGCTCAGGGAATTCGAGGCCCGCTGCAAGAAACGTCGCGACGATGGCATGCCCACCGTTCCATCCATCCTCGGTGAAGAGAAGCGACTGAACCCTTTCCTGCGCTGGGACGACGAGGCGGTTGTCTCCGCCGCGCATCGATATGCAAAGAAAACGGGGCTGGCCGTCGAATCGGACAACGATGTTTTCGCAGCCACAAGGCACGGCAAAGACACGTTCTAAAAGACACGCTCTAAAGGATACGCTCTGAGGCAGGTAACAAAATCTATCAATGACGTAACGCGAGTCTTGTTGACCCCCTGAAAAGCGTTCCAATAGAATCCGTTTAACTTTTGTGTCATAACTCATTAAATATGCCGGGTTTTTGTACAGTTCATCCCGGCTTCGACCAGCCACCGGAAGTAGTTATATGACGGTCTCGCGATTTTCCACCCTGTTTCTCCTTGGCGCACTTGCCAGCGGCTGCAGCACTCTTGATCCTTTTTCAGAGTCTTCATCAAGTGACGTACTGGCCTCCGAGAAACTGACTGTGGCGGCCGGTGATGACGAGCTTAAAGAGGCGATAGAGTCCTCACCTGGCAATGAACCAACGGGTCGCGCGTCCCGAACAAAACTAGACGACGCCATTGACCCAACGCTCAAGCAAACCGCCGAAGACGCCAGGGAAAAGCTGGACGAGCCCGACCAGAAGATCGCGGAAGAGAATGACGCCACCCCAGACTTGTGGCACCGCCTGCGAGCAGGATTTGAGCTGGATCACGATGCCAGCGAGCCCAGAGTCCAGGCGCAACTGAACTGGTACAAAAAGCATCCACGCTACATTGATCGAGTGGTTGATCGTGGCAGCCGCTACCTGCACTACATTGTTTCCGAAGCCGAAAAACGGGGGCTGCCCACGGAACTGGCCCTGCTGCCTGTGGTGGAAAGTGCCTTCGATCCGTTCGCCTATTCTCACGGTCGCGCTGCCGGCCTTTGGCAATTCATTCCCTCCACAGGCAAGTATTTTGGCCTGACCCAAAGCTGGTGGCATGACGATCGCCGCGATATCGTTGCCGCCACCGATGCGGCGCTGACGTATCTTGATCGACTGGCAAAGCGGTTCGATGGTGACTATATGCTGGCACTTGCGGCCTACAATAGTGGTGGCGGCACGGTTTCCAGCTCCATGCGCCGTAACCGCAAGCGCAACGAACCAACCGATTACTGGTCCCTCGACCTACCTCGGGAGACCCGCCATTATGTCCCCAAGCTGATTGCCCTCGCGAAGATCTTCGATGATCCACAAGCCCACGGCATTGAGCTGCCTCCGCTGGACGACGAGCCCTACTTTGAAATCGTGGACACCGGTTCGCAGCTCGATCTGGCACAAGCAGCGGAACTGGCCGGTGTCGATATCGACGAGATTTACCTGCTCAACCCCTCTTACAATCGCTGGGCCACGTCGCCGGATGGTCCCCATCGCCTGCTAATCCCCCGCGACCACGCTGAAACCTTTGCTACTGCTCTCAAGAGTATGGATCCGGCGAAACGCGTTTCCTGGCGGAACTACAAGGTGGAATCCGGCGATACCCTGAGCACCATTGCCAAACGCTATTCCACTACGCCATCGGTGATACAGCAGGTCAACAGCCTCGACAGTCACATCATCCGCATCGGCCAACGACTGATGATTCCCTCCGCAGCTGAACAGGCAGGCACCTACTCCCTGAGCGCCAGTGAACGACTCGCCAGGAAGCAGGAACGGAGCGGCAAGAACACCAACGGTACTCGGGTTGACTACACCGTCCGCTCCGGGGACACCTTCTGGGATATCGCCCGCGAGCACCGGGTGTCCGTCCGCCAGTTGGCGTCCTGGAACGGCATGGCCCCTGGCGACCCGCTTATGCCCGGCAAGAAACTGGTCATCTGGTCAAAATCCAAACAGCCCGCCATGCTGGCCAGCACCAATCGCGGCAAAGGCATGGTACGTAAAGTGGGCTATCAGGTCCGCAAAGGCGATTCCCTGTCAACCATCGCCAGCCGCTTTGCAGTTAATGTGAGAGATATCGCAAGCTGGAACGACCTCAACACCTCCCGTTATCTTCAGCCCGGGCAAAGTCTGGTACTCTATGTCGACATAAGAAACAGCCCCTGAGTCTGAACCGGAAACGTGCGAGATCTATGACAAGAACACGGAAAGCCTCATCCCTCATCAGTGTTTTTACCGTTACCGCCATGGCTCTCCTTCCATGGCAATCTGCCTCAGCCGAGCCGGACGCGAGACACGGCATTGCAATGCACGGCGACACCCAATACGCCGAAGGCTTCCCACACTTTGACTACGTTAACCCCGAAGCGCCCAAGGGCGGCGCACTTCGAATGGCCGTGGTGGCCAACGGGTTCGACACCTTCAACCCTTTCGTTATTCGCGGTGTAGCCGCGGCGGGCATTAACACATACCTATACGACACCCTGATGGAACCCTCAGCGGACGAGCCCTTTTCCGCGTATGGCCTGATTGCCGAGTCCATCGAGACCCCCGAAGACCGCAGCTACGTTACCTTTCGTTTGCGTGAAGAAGCCCGGTTCCAGGATGGTGAACCCATTACCGCGAAGGACGTGAAGTTTTCGTTCGATGTCCTGACCACCAAAGGCCATCCTTTCTATCGCAACTATTATGCGGACGTGGCCGAGGTAATCATCGAAGATGAGCGGACTATCCGCTTCGAGTTCGGCGACACCAACAACCGTGAGCTGCCACTGATTCTTGGTCAACTGCCCATTCTTCCGAGCCATTACTGGGAAAACCGTGAATTTGGCGACAACGGCCTGACACCACCCGTTGGCAGCGGACCGTATCGCATTGGCGATTTCGAGGCGGGCCGCTCCATCACCTTCAAACGAGTGGAGGATTACTGGGCCAAAAACATCGGAGTGCGGAAGGGTCGGTTTAATTTCGATGAGATTCACTACGATTACTACAAGGACGACACCGTCGCCCTGGAATCTTTCCGCGCCGGTAATTTCGATTTCCGGGTGGAATCCTCGGCCAAGAACTGGGCCACCGCTTACACCGGCAACCAGTTCGATTCCGGCAAGGTGAAAACCGAGGCCGTCGAGCATGGCCGCCCTGCGGGCATGCAGGCGTTCGCAATGAACACCCGCCGCCAGGTCTTCAGCGACCCTCGTGTGCGAGAGGCGTTGGCTTATGCGTTTGACTTTGAATGGGCCAACAAGAACCTTTTCTTCGGGCAGTACACCCGGACATCAAGCTACTTCGAGAACAGCGAACTGGCGTCGTCCGACCTGCCCGAAGGACGCGAACTGGAGATCCTCGAGCCCTATCGCAATCAATTGCCCGATGACGTTTTCAATGAAACGTACCAGCCGCCCTCGACGTCGGGTGAAGGCGGGCTCCGCGATAATCTCCGCAACGCCCTCATGTTGTTACGCGAGGCCGGCTATGAGGTTAAGGATGGCACAATGGTGAATCGGGAAACCGGTGACCCCCTGGCGTTCGAGATACTGATTTTTCAGAAAACCTTCGAACGGGTGGTGCTGCCCTTCAAGAACAACCTGAAAAGGCTGGGAGTCGATGTATCCGTACGTCTGGTGGATACAAACCAGTACATACAGCGCCTTCGTGAGTTCGACTACGACATGACGGTCCAGGGCATCGGCCAATCCGATTCCCCCGGCAACGAGCAGCGGGAATACTGGCATTCATCCAATGTCGACGTGAAAGGCTCGCGCAACTATATGGGGGTGGACAGCCCGGTGGTTGATGAATTGGTCAACCTGGTGATTCAGGCACCTACCCGCGAGGAGCTTGTCCACCGTACGCGAGCGCTGGACCGCGTGCTGCTGCATGGACACTACGTGATTCCAAACTGGTACCTGCCCAAGGACCGGATCGCCTACTGGTCGTTTCTGCAGCGGCCGGATACGGTTCCCAAAAACGGCGTCGACGTCAACAACTGGTGGGTAAAAAGCACTGACCAATGACGCAGATCTCTGACTCAACCATGACGGAGTTCCGCTGAATGGGCAGTTATATCCTCAGGCGCCTGGCGCTGATTATCCCCACCCTGCTCGGGATCATGCTGCTTAACTTCGTGATTGTTCAGGCCGCCCCGGGCGGCCCCGTTGAACAATTGATTGCGGAAACCGAGGGGCACGGTGGCAGCGCCCTTGCCCGGGCGAGCGGTGGTGATGCCAGCGGCGAGGTTACTTCGTCAAGTGGCGACAGCCGAGGTTCCCGCGGTCTGCCGGACGAGTTGCTCAAAGAGATAGAAGTCATGTACGGCTTCGACAAGCCGGCCCATGAGCGATTCCTGAAAATGCTCGGCGACTACGCCACCTTTGATTTTGGCGAATCTTTTTTCCGCGATCGCTCGGTCACCGAGCTGATCCTCGACAAAATGCCGGTGTCCATCTCCCTGGGGTTATGGTCCACCCTGATTATCTACCTGATCTCGATCCCCCTTGGTATCCGCAAGGCGGTCACCGACGGTTCGCGATTCGACGTCTGGAGCAGTTCTGCCATCGTGGTGGGCTACGCCATTCCGGGTTTCCTGTTTGCGATACTGCTGATCGTCCTGTTCGCAGGGGGCAGTTATCTGGACTGGTTTCCGCTGCGGGGGCTGACGTCGTCCAACTTCGATGAACTTAACTGGTACCAGCAAATCGGAGATTACTTCTGGCACCTGGCATTGCCTGTCACGGCCAATGTAATCGGTGGCTTTGCCACCCTCACCCTGCTGACCAAGAATTCCTTCCTCGACGAGATCAGCAAGCAGTATGTGGTGACTGCCAGAGCCAAGGGTCTGGAAGAGAAACAGGTGCTTTACGGGCACGTGTTCCGCAACGCGATGTTGATTGTCATTGCCAGCCTTCCCGGCGTGCTTGTTTCGTTGTTCTTCACTGGCTCGCTGCTGATTGAGGTTATCTTCTCGCTGGATGGCCTGGGGTTGCTGGGCTTTGAGGCGGCGTTGAATCGGGATTATCCGGTGATATTCGGCACCCTCTATATCTTCACGCTTATGGGATTGGTGCTGAAGCTGATCAGCGATATCACATACGTTCTTGTGGACCCCCGCATTGATTTCGAAAGCCGGGAGGGATCGTAGATATGGTAACGCTCTCTCCCATCCAGCAAAGGCGGCTTCGCAACTTTCGCAATAACCGTCGTGGTTTCTGGTCCCTGTGGGTGTTCCTGGTCCTCTTTGGGTTCTCGCTCATCGCTGAGGTGATTGCGAATGACGTCCCGCTGGTTGCCTATTACAAAGGGGATGTTTACTTTCCAATCGTGGAAAGTGTGCCCGAGGAAACGTTTGGCGGGTTTCTGCCCACCGAAGCAGATTACCGAGATTCGTTTATTGCGGATGAAATCGAAGCTAACGGCTGGATGATCTGGCCACCCATTCGTTTTAGCTACAACACCACGAATTATAACCTAGAGGTTCCATCACCGGCCCCGCCCAGCGCTGAAAACTGGATCGGCACCGATGACCAGGGCCGGGATGTGGCGGCGCGGGTGATTTATGGGTTCCGAATTTCCGTGCTATTCGGGCTTGTGCTGACCATTCTCAGTTGCATCGTCGGTGTGGTTGTGGGAGCTATCCAGGGTTACTACGGCGGCAAGGTCGATCTGCTGGGGCAACGGTTTATCGAAGTTTGGTCCGGGCTTCCGGTGCTCTACCTGTTGATTATTTTGTCCAGTATTGTACAACCCAATTTCTGGTGGCTACTGGGCATCATGCTGTTGTTCAGTTGGATGGGGTTGGTTGACGTGGTTCGCGCGGAATTCCTGCGCGCCCGTAATTTCGAATATGTAAAGGCTGCGAGAGCCCTTGGGCTGGGTAACCGCAAGATCATGTTCCGCCATATACTGCCCAACGCCATGGTGGCCACCCTCACCTTTCTGCCGTTTATCCTGACCGGTGCCATTACCGGGCTGACGTCGCTGGATTTTCTGGGATTTGGCCTGCCGTCTGGCTCGCCTTCCCTGGGCGAGTTGATCGCCCAGGGAAAATCCAACTTTCATGCACCATGGCTGGGTATATCGGCGTTTGTGTCCCTGTCCATCATGTTGACGCTACTGGTGTTTGTCGGTGAAGCCGTCCGTGATGCCTTCGATCCGAGAAAGAACTGATATGTCGCAACTGCTGGAAATTCGGGATCTGTCCATACGTTTTGACGACACCATTCAGGCTGTGGACCGATTGTCGCTGAGTATCGACAATGGTGAAACCGTTGCCCTAGTTGGGGAAAGCGGTTCCGGGAAATCCGTTTCGGCACTGTCCATCCTGCGGCTACTCGACGAACGCCACGCCAGCTATCCGTCCGGTGCCATCCTGTTCCAGGGGGAGGACATGCTGAAAGCCAGCCAGAAACGCCTTCGACAGATCCGCGGCCGTCACGTCAGCATGATTTTCCAGGAGCCAATGACCTCGCTCAATCCACTGCACACGGTGGAAAAGCAGATCAGTGAAACCCTGGCACTGCACAAGGGGATGCGTGGCCCACAGGCTCGGGCCCGTTGCGTGGAACTATTGGATCTGGTCGGCATCCCCTCACCTGAAGAGCGCCTGACAAGCTACCCTCATCAGCTCTCCGGCGGTCAGAAGCAGCGTGTGATGATTGCCATGGCCCTCGCCAACGAGCCGGACCTGCTGATCGCAGACGAGCCCACAACAGCACTCGATGTCACTGTCCAGAAGCAGGTGCTGGAGTTGTTGAAGGACCTGCAACACAAGCTGGGTATGGCGATTTTGCTGATCACCCACGACCTGTCCATCGTGCGGCGCTACGCGGACCATGTCGTGGTTATGGAACAGGGACAACTGATCGAGGAGGCGCCGACAGCGCAGCTGTTTGAAGACCCACAGCATGCTTATACCCGTCGCTTGCTGGACGCGGAACCACCGGCCTCACCGTCGGGCACCAAGATCGACAACAGGTCGTTGCTGGATGTGAATAACCTTGATGTTCGCTTCGTTACCCGCAAAAGCCTGTTTGGTCGGCCTCAGACATGGTTTCAGGCGGTCGACGATGTCAGTTTCTCGCTCAAAGAAGGCGAAACCCTGGGCATTGTTGGTGAAAGCGGAAGCGGTAAGACCACCATCGGCCACGCCCTGCTGAAGCTCACCTCCAGTCGCGGCAGCATTCGGCTCAGCGATGAAGAACTCGGTTTCCTCGACCAGAAACAGTTCCGGCCATGGCGCAGCCGTATCCAGATCGTTTTCCAGGATCCGTTTGGCAGCCTTAGCCCGCGAATGTCAGTCGCCGAGATAGTGCGGGAAGGTCTGGAGATACACGTCCCGGCGACACCCGACGAACAGGACCGGAGAGTCATACAGGCGCTCACAGACGTCGGACTCGACCCACAGGCACGTCACCGCTACCCCCATGAATTTTCGGGTGGCCAACGCCAGCGTATTGCCATTGCTCGGGCGCTGGTGCTGCAGCCCGAGCTCATCGTTCTGGACGAACCCACTTCCGCCCTGGACCGCACCGTGCAAAAACAGGTGATTAACCTGCTGCGGGATCTACAGGACAAATATGGTCTAAGCTATGTGTTTATCAGCCATGATCTGGCCGTGGTCCGGGCGCTGAGCCATAAATTACTGGTACTGAAGAGCGGTCGGGTCGTGGAATACGGCGAAGCGGCCGAGATATTCAATACACCAAAGCACGATTACACCCGTGAATTGCTTGGGGCGGCCCTGTTCTACAGCCAATAAAGAGCATGGACAGACCACGCCCGATTACTACGACCAATTGAGCGTTACCCGCACCGCTGCGGTTCATGGATAATGCCTTAAACTGAAACACAGGGAGAATCGTTATGGGATTACTCAGTGGCAAAAAAGCACTGATTGTCGGCGTTGCAAGCAAACACTCCATCGCTTATGGCATTGCGGAAGCCTTTTCCAAGCAGGGCGCCGAGCTGGCATTCACCTACCAGAATGAAAAGCTCAAGTCCCGGGTAGAGAAGTTCGCCGAAGGCTGGGGCAGTTCGCTGATTTTTCCATGCGATGTCGCCAGTGATGACGAAATAGAAGCCGTGTTTACCGAGCTGGGCAAGCACTGGGACGATATCGACATTATTGTCCATTCAGTGGGCTACGCCCCGGCCAACGAGTTGGATGGCAACTATGTGGACGTCACTACTCGGGAAGGCTTCCGCATCGCCCACGACATCAGCTCCTATAGCTTCGTTGCTCTGGCCCAGGCCGGTCGAAAAATGATGCATGAAAACAGCTCCCTGCTGACGCTTAGCTACCTGGGTGCTGAAAAAGTATTGCAGAACTACAACGTCATGGGACTGGCCAAAGCTTCCCTCGAGGCGAACGTTCGCTACATGGCCGGCAGCCTGGGGCGTGATGGTATTCGGGTGAATGCCATCTCAGCGGGGCCAATCAAGACACTGGCGGCCTCTGGCATCAAGAGTTTCCGTCGCATGCTGGCCGAGAACGCCAGGCGGGCACCATTACGCCGCAACGTTACCACTGACGAAGTGGGCAACGCCGCTGCCTTCATGTGCTCCGACATGGCCAGCGGCATCACCGGTGAAATCATGTACGTTGACGCCGGCTTCAACATTACCGGGATGGGCGAGTTGGAAGACTGAGCCTTCCCGTTTTCCCGGCAGGGCTTCCAGGCCTTGTCGGGGCGCTTCACCCCTCCGACATTGCCTTGGCCACTGCCTCTACCCATTCCAGATACGACGTGTCATCCGACTCCAATATCTGAAGCCCCACCAACCAACTGCTTTCAGTGTTTGCACGACACCAGACAACCTCCACCATCAGACCGAACGGCTCGTTATCATCCTCCAGGCTAACCCAGGCGGGTAAAAGCGCGCCTTGAGTTAGCGGTTCTGCGGTCGTCAACCGGATTCCGCGAGCGGAAACATCGCTGGTGCGTGATACCAGTGACCGTCCTGACTGGCCACCCTCTTCATCCGGAATCGGTGATTCCAGCTCCAGGGTCACACTTGCGCTCGCTGTCAGTCGGTACTCAGAACGATTATCCCCGGATTGCGGAGCATCCTCGTAGTCGCCAAAACTGTAATCGATATCGCCCATGATCATATATCCGATAGTGTTTTATCCGGTCAGTTTCGCCCCACCCTGATACGGCCCACCACCCGCGACAGAGTGTCATCAAATTCTGCGGAGCTACCAAGTACCCGTACCCGGCCCATCACCACGTGGTCCACCAGTTCATCCACCAGGAACTCGCGGCGATTAAGTCCCAGCCGGTCCACAAACACCAACTTCCGGGAGGCATTGATCCGTACAGCCAACTTCAGGCGAACGGCATCCTTACCCTCAGCGGTACTCTCCTCGACTATCCAGCCGCCCAGTTTGATGCCTTCCACCAGTTCCCTCGCAGCAATTTCCCGCTCGCGCAACAGGCGCTGCTGCTCTGCTTCTTCATCAGCGATGCGTCGATCTTCCGCCTCCTTTTTCTGCCTCGCGAGTTCGGCCTGTCTGGCGGCTTCCTCCTGTTGACGCTGCTGCTCCGCTTCCGCCTTTTCCCGACGCAACGATTCTGCCCGGGCTCTCGCCTCCTTGGCGGCTTCTTCCCGCTGCAGCGTCTGGCGTTCAAGTACCACAGATAGCGAGGTAATGGTTTCAGCCAGCACCTGACCGAAGGGAGTCAGTGGTGGTAATGGTCCCAGGGTGCCGCTATCGAGAGCCGTGGAGAACCTTGGCCAGGGCGTTAGTCCCAGTTTGACGCCGGCACCGTTGGTCCAGAGCACTTCGCAGGTATCCGGTAGCAGGGCGAAGAAAAACCGACGTCGCTCCGCGGCGCCCTCGCCTTCCACAAACCACCTTCCCAGCGAGGGCTCAACCTCGGATTCAGACGGTGCGGAAAACGACAACCAGGAAGCATCCCATGAGAATCGATCGTCCTCCGGCAGTGCAGAAACCAACTCGGGCGTTTCGCCCCTTAGCCGATCCACCATTACCGACTGAACACCCTGTAGGGCCGATTCATCAAGGGGCTTTCCATTAACCCGACTCCAGACGTCGCTAATCCGGTCACCAATCTGTTCTCCGACCGTGTAAAGGCGGTTCCTGTCCTTGTCGGAAAGTGCCGGATCGCCAATCCACACCAGCCATTCCAATAGTTTGCTGGCATGCCGCCAGTTGTCGCCCTCGATGCCTTCCTGCCAGACAATCTGTTTGATCAGCGCAAACCAGTGGTCAAAGATAAACCGAACCACGGCGTGCGGCAGTTGACGATTCTGGAGGGCGCGGCCTACCAGCGCCCTCGCCGTCTGCTCCGCTTTCCTTTGCCGGGCAGCACCCTGCTCCGTTTCCAACAACCGTTGTCGTAAACGCTCATTCTGCTGTTCACGCTTTCCGGCATCCTCTTCCCACTGACGACAGAACTCGATAACCGGCCCCACATCCCCGGAATCGAAACAGCCGGAAACCGCGATGGTCAGTGAATCTAACTGGTCCAGGAGGGCTTTTCCTGAGCGCCCACCGGAACCACTCCATCCCCTGCAGTCCTGCAGACTGTCAAGCCAGTGCACGACGGTTTCATTCAGCGCTTCGGCACCTTCAAGGTTCATTCGCCAGGCGAGAAAGAACCGAAGTCGGGCAATTCGCAGGGCCAGTTCGGGATGGAGACCGCTGGTCTTGAGAAACACGTCCATTATTCGGTCCGCCACATAGGCGGAATTGATCTGCCTGACCGACCAGGTCAAAGATACCGAGCGGATAACACGGGTAACAGGCTCATCCCGCTGCTCAGTCCAGCAGGACAGCAACAGTGGCCGCCAGTCGCTGGCTGCGTCTGCAGCGACCTTGCCCGCAGGATAAGGAAGATCGGGTACACGAATGCCTGCAAGCACGTCCCCAATCCTCTTTATGACCTGTTTCCGGGACAATACTTTGCGCTTTTTCTGCGTGCTCTGCTGCATCCGTTCCCCGCGCGTCAGAAGCGTTGAAAAGGTTCATCAAATAACGCAGTATAACCAACTCGCCGGGGTTTACCGCAACTAAGCGCTGGCCGGTCATGTTTTATGCGACGGGGATAACAACAGAATGTCGGGCACCAAACTAGAGAATCTGAATGTGGCGAGTCAGGAACCATTGATTACCCCTGAAGCGCTCAAGCAGGAGATGCCGCTTTCCGGCAAAGCTGCGGAAACCGTGGAAGAAGGCCGCCAGGCCATCTATGACATCATGGACGGCAAGGACCATCGCCTGTTTGTGGTGGTGGGCCCCTGCTCCATTCATGATGTTGAAGCTGCCCGGGAATACGCCGCCAAGCTGAAGAAGCTGGCAGACGAAGTCAGCGATACCCTGCTGATCGTCATGCGGGTGTATTTTGAAAAGCCCCGTACCACCGTTGGCTGGAAAGGGCTGATTAACGACCCGCACCTCAACGACACGTTCGATGTCGAACAGGGCCTGCACATCGGGCGCCGCCTGCTTCTGGACATTTCCGAACTGGGACTGCCCACAGCCACGGAAGCACTGGACCCTATCTCCCCGCAATACCTGCAGGATACGATTTCCTGGTCCGCCATTGGTGCGCGCACCACAGAATCACAGACCCATCGCGAAATGAGCAGCGGTCTATCCATGGCCATTGGTTTCAAGAACGGCACCGACGGCAGCCTGGATGTTGCAGTGAA
Organism: Marinobacter sp. V34; assembly: GCF_055524115.1. Lineage (NCBI taxonomy): Bacteria > Pseudomonadati > Pseudomonadota > Gammaproteobacteria > Pseudomonadales > Marinobacteraceae > Marinobacter > Marinobacter sp. V34. Next base: position 123,305 of record NZ_JBUPZY010000004.1, read on the forward strand.
TGCCATGAAGTCGGTCTCTCATCCCCACAGCTTCCTGGGCATTGACCAGCAAGGCAAGGTTGCCGTTATTCGGACCAGGGGTAACAACTACGGTCACGCGGTTCTGCGTGGCGGCGGTGGCAAGCCCAACTACGACTCGGTCAGTGTTGCCCTGTGTGAGCAGGCATTGGAGAAATCCAAACTGCGCAAGTCGATCATGGTCGACTGCAGCCACGCCAACTCCAGCAAAGACCCGGCCATCCAGCCGCTGGTGTTGCAGGACATTACCCACCAGATCGTTGAGGGCAACCAGTCCATTCAGGGCTTGATGGTCGAAAGCAACCTGAACTGGGGCAATCAGTCGATTCCGGAAAATCTGGCAGATCTTAAATACGGTGTGTCGGTGACCGATGCCTGTATTGACTGGGAGACCACTGAAAAAGCTCTGCGCGATATGCGAGAAAAACTGAAGGACGTTCTGCCGAAGCGTCGGGGCTGATTTCAGCCCCCGACCCAGTCGAGCCTGTTTCTCAAGGTCACCACGTTGCCGATGATGACCAACGTGGGGGCAGGCACGGCATTCTTCTCCACCCTTTCCACGATGTTTGTCAGGTCCCCTGTCACCACCTGCTGGTGCGGCGTTGTTCCCCTTGAAACGAGCGCCACCGGCATCTCCGGCGACATGCCAAAGGCAACCAGTTGCCGGCAGATAATGGGTAGCCCGACCAGGCCCATATAGAACACCAGAGTCTGGTTGTTCTGGACAAAGTCCTTCCAAGGCAGGTCGCAGGTGTCATTCTTCAGGTGGCCGGTCACAAACCGAACCGACTGGGCATGGTCCCGGTGGGTGAGCGGAATGCCGGCGTAGGCGGCGCATCCGGAGGCCGCGGTGATTCCGGGCACCACCTGGAAGCGCACACCCGCAGCCGCGAGGGTTTCAATCTCTTCGCCCCCACGGCCAAAGATAAAAGGGTCACCGCCCTTGAGACGTACCACCTTTCGTCCCTGGCGGGCGAGCTCCACAAGGCGGCTGTTGATCTGATCCTGGGGCAAGGTGTGGTTAGCACGCTGCTTGCCTACATGAATACGTTCGGCGGATTCAGGTATGAGTGACAGGATATCCGGCGACACCAGGCGATCGTACAACACCACTTCCGCTGACTGTATCAGGCGCCACGCCTTCAACGTCAGTAGCTCCGGATCCCCGGGGCCGGCACCAACGAGTGCAACCTCCCCTTCGGAGCTGTTCGGATTTTCCGTTACCGGATTTTTCTGGTACCTAACTGGTGCAGGCTTTGCACCAACGCCCTTCCATGGTGCATCGTCGAGTCTGTCACTCATTGTATTCTGTCTACGCCTCCCATATACGGTTTAAGGACCTCGGGAACCAGGATACTGCCGTCTTCCTGTTGGTAGTTCTCCATCACTGCAATCAGTGCGCGGCCAACGGCAAGCCCGGATCCATTCAGAGTATGAACGGGTTCCGGCTTATTGGTTTCCGGATTACGCCAGCGTGCATGCATGCGCCGTGCCTGAAAATCCCTGGCGTTGGAACAGGAGGATATTTCGCGGTATTTGTCCTGGCCCGGCAACCAAACTTCGATGTCGTAGGTCCGGGCGGCCGCAAACCCCATGTCGCCGCCACAGAGGTCCACCAACCGGTACGGCAGCTCCAGCAGTTGAAGTACTTTTTCAGCGTGTCCTGTCAGCGCTTCCAGCGCTGCTTCGGAATCCTCCGGCCTAACCACCTGCACCAGCTCCACCTTGTCAAACTGGTGTTGGCGGATCATGCCTCGTGTATCACGGCCGTAAGAGCCTGCTTCGCTACGGAAGCAGGGGGTGTGACAGACCAGTTTCAGCGGCAGCTCAGCTGCATCCAGAATGGAGTTGCTGACCAGATTGGTGGCCGGAACCTCCGCCGTGGGAATCAGGTACAGCGGCTTCTCCCCATCCATGCGGAAAAGGTCTTCCTCGAACTTTGGAAGTTGGCCCGTCCCAAACAGCGTGTCTGCGTTTACCAGGTACGGCACGTAAGCTTCGGTGTATTCGTGCTCGTCCGTATGGAGGTTGATCATGAACTGGGCAAGCGCGCGATGCAGACGTGCAACCGGGCCACGCATCACGGCGAAACGGGAATGAGCCAGGCGGGTCGCGGTCTCGAAGTCCAGGCCACCAAGCGCTTCGCCCAATGCAACGTGGTCCTTTGGCTCGAAATCAAAGTGTTTTGGGGTACCCCAGCGACGAACCTCAACGTTGTCTTCTTCGCTTTCTCCGGCCGGCACGGTGTCGTCGGGCAGGTTCGGGATGCTGGCGAGGAAATCGTTTAGTTCCTCCTGTAATACCCGCAACTCGTCTTCCGCTTCTGACTTCTGTTTCTTAAGGGCTTCCACTTCGTCCAGTAATGGCTGGATGTCTTCACCGGCCGCCTTGGCCTTGCCAATCGATTTGGACCTGCGGTTCTGCTCGCCCTGCAGAGTTTCCGTTTTCACCTGGATCGCACGACGGCGTTCCTCGAGCTGATCGAAAGTGGCTTTGTCAAAGGTATACCCCTTGATGGCAAGGCGACGGGCGATCTCTTCAGTCTGGGTGCGGACACGTTTGGGATCGAGCATGATTATCCTGTTTCTGTTGTTCACGATTGACTGGGCATTATACCTGCGCGGCCGGCTATGACCACAGCCGGCGGGAGCGTGTGGCGGATTTCAGCGTTGCGGGTAACGTTTGCGGTCGCTGTTGCGGTTCCAATCATCGAGCCGGTCACGTTTTTCGGCGAGTTTGATTTCCAGGCCACGATGGACAGGCCCATAGTAACGGCGCTGGTGGATGGCCTCGGGGAGATAGGATTCCCCGGCGGCGAACGCGTCCGGCTCATCATGAGCATAGCGGTATTCGTCACCATGCCCCATGGATTTCAACAGTTTGGTGGGTGCATTGCGCAGGTGAACGGGCACCTCGTAGTCCGGGTCGTTGCGGATATCGGCCATACAGCGGTTAAAGGCGGAATAGACCGCGTTGCTCTTGGGCGAAAGCGCAAGGTACGTGACCGCCTGGGCGAGCGCCAGTTCACCCTCGGGGGAACCCAAACGCTCTTGCGCCTCCCAGGCATCCATGGCAACCTGCAACGCCCTGGGATCGGCATTGCCAATGTCCTCGCTGGCAATCCGCGCCAGGCGTCTGGCTACGTACAACGGGTCGCAACCGCCATCCAGCATACGACATAGCCAGTACAGGGAGCCATCGGGGTCGGAACCCCGTACCGACTTGTGCAGAGCCGATATCTGGTCATAGAAAACATCGCCACCTTTATCGAAACGCCTAAGACTGGTTTGCAGCACCTGTTCCAGATGATCAGACGTAATTCTGGCGGCACCGTCTTCATCGGGCTCGGCAAGATCCGTTGCCACTTCCAGAATGTTCAGCGCACGTCGGGCATCGCCGCCCGACGCGGTTGCCATCAGCTCCAGGACACTCTTTTCTACGGTGAATCGCCCTGCCAACCCCTCCGGCGAGGACAGCGACCGCTCAAGCAATTCCAGGAGGTCTGTTTCGGCAAGATTCTTCAGTACGTAAACGCGAGTACGGGACAGCAATGCACTGTTCAGCTCAAAGGAAGGATTCTCGGTGGTGGCACCGACAAATATAAACGTGCCGTCTTCTATGTGGGGAAGAAACGCGTCCTGCTGGCTTTTGTTGAAACGGTGAACTTCGTCGACAAACAGCAGGGTATCGCGCCCCTCGCTGCGTTTACGTTCCTTCGCCCGCTCCACAATCAGGCGAATATCCTTTACGCCGCTGAGAACGGCCGAGACGGTTTCAAAGCTCAGATCACTGAGATTTGCCAGCAGGCGGGCAAAGGTGGTTTTGCCGACACCCGGAGGCCCCCACAGGATCATGGAATGAAGCTGCCCCTGCTCAACCGCCCTGCGCAGCGGCTTGCCCTCGCCTACCAAGTGCGCCTGGCCGACGTATTCATCGAGGCTCGCCGGGCGCATTCGCGCAGCCAGCGGGCGGAAACCCTGCTGTTCCGCGAACAGGCTATCCTGCATCAGGCCCCGTCCCGGATCACATCCACACTGTCAGGGTAATTCAGGGTAAATGCATTGTCCTCCACCGGGGCATTCAGTCGAATGTCCTCGAAACTGAGAACACTGAGCTGCGCCAGTGAATCCCGCATGCGCATTTCCTGCAATTCATCGTTATGGAAGGTCAGTCTCAGGGATACAAACAGGGAATCCTCGCTTCTCGGTTCCAGAGTGAACTCACGAGTGTTGTCTCCGGGTGAACGGGATGACACCCGATAGGTCTCGTTGAGGTTATCGACTTCACCACTGAGCAGAAGGGCCGGTGTGGTCTGAACACGCTCGTCCAGGTTGTGGATGGTGACCTGTTCCAGGTCCGGATCGTAGACCTCTACCGTTTCGCCGTTGCTAACCACGAACTGGGAGTGAGGTTGACGGGTTTCCCAGTAGAACAATCCAGGACGCTTGGCTTTCAGGGACCCACGACTCTCCTGAACGCGATTGCCATTTTCGTTAACCACGATCTGGATAAAGTCGGATTGAAAGGATTCGTAATTCTTGAGCAACGCAGACAGATCCGCCGCGGCCTCTGCACTGGCATCCTCCGCCATAGCCGGCGTAACCGCGGATATCAGGGCGGAAAACGCGGTGATCAACCAAAGGGCTTTTGCTGAAACTCTCATGAATCGCTACTCCTAATCTCTCGGTGGCGGTGGTGCCAGAACTTCCCGGGCACCATTGTGCCCGGCAGCGCTAACCACACCGGATGCTTCCATGGCGTCGACCAGGTTGGCGGCCCGGTTATAGCCGATCTTGAATTTACGCTGCACGGATGAAATCGAAACCCGTCGACCCTCGGTCACAAAGGCGACCGCCTCGTCGAACAGAGCGTCCCCCTCACTGTCGCCGCCACCTTCGCTCAGGTTAGGCACGCCAGGCAGGTTCTCGCCTTCAGCCCCGTTAAGTACATCGTCCACATAAATGGGCTCTCCTCGGGCCTTCCAGGCACTGACAACCCGGTGAACTTCATCGTCGTCTACGAAGGCGCCATGCACCCGGACCGGCAACCCGGAACCGGGAGGCAGGTAGAGCATGTCGCCATGCCCCAGCAACTGCTCCGCCCCGCCCTGATCCAGTACCGTGCGGGAATCGATCTTGGACGACACCTGGAACGACATCCGGGTCGGAATGTTGGCCTTGATCAAGCCGGTGATAACGTCCACGGACGGCCGTTGTGTTGCGAGTACCAGGTGGATGCCGGCGGCACGAGCTTTCTGGGCAATCCGGGCAATCAGTTCCTCAACTTTTTTGCCGACGATCATCATCATGTCGGCAAATTCGTCGATAACCACCACAATGAACGGCAGGGTTTCCAGCTCCGGGCGTTCCTGCTCGTCGTCAGACAGGTACTCATCCGGTTTCCAGGTTGGATCCAGTAACGGCTCCCCTGCAGCGGCCGCATCCTTCACCTTGCGGTTGTAGCCGGCCAGATTACGAACCCCCAGGCTGGCCAGCAACCGGTAGCGACGCTCCATCTCGGCCACGCACCAACGCAATGCGTTGGCGGCGTCTTTCATGTCGGTAACCACCGGCGCCAGCAGGTGTGGAATGCCATCGTAGATGCTCAGTTCCAGCATCTTCGGGTCTACCATGATAAAGCGGACTTCTTCCGGCGTGGCCTTGAGAAGCATACTCAGGATCATGGCGTTCACACCCACCGACTTACCAGAACCCGTGGTACCGGCTACCAGCAGATGGGGCATCTTCGCCAGATTGGCCACCATCGGGTTGCCGCCAATGTCGTTGCCCAGCGCCAGGGTCAAGGCAGACGACGAATCCTGGAACACCCGGGCATTCAGTACTTCACTGAGCCGGACCATTTCCCGCTCTTCGTTCGGTATCTCGATACCCACTACCGATTTGCCTGGAATCACTTCAACCACACGAACACTGAGAACCGCCAGGGAACGGGCAAGGTCCTTCGCAAGGTTGGAAATTTTGCTGACCTTGACACCAGGCGCGGGTTTAATCTCGAACCGTGTGATGACCGGCCCGGGGTTAACCTCGACGACTTCAACGGTAACACCGAAGTCCGCGAGCTTTTCTTCCAGCAGACGCGACATATGTTGAAGCGACTCCTCGGAATAGCCCCTTTCCTTGTGCTCTTCAGGTGGGTCCAGCAGGGTAATGGGCGGAATCGTGCTTTCGATATCTTCCAGCAGAGACGCCTGTTTGTTCTTTGCGCCATTGGTTTTGCCGGGGGACTGATCATCCCGCTTGAACGGCGATATCTTCAGGGATTTCGCGGTCGGCTTGGAAGTCCCCTTTCCTGACGGTTTGGGCACCGGTGTCGTGTCATCATGGGAACTGAAGCTTTCCAGTCGCGCTGGTTCAGCATCATCAACTGGCAACACGCCTTCCAGGCCTGGTTCTTTTCGCTCCGGGCGTGGTACCGGCGCCTTGACCTTATTGGCTCGCGGCCCAAGACCCAATAGACGCCGCCACCAGGAATTGCGTGCCTCAGGAGATTTTTGGGTTGCCACCCGGTCCCGCACCGTGGGGGGCTCCGCTGACTTCTTCGCGGGTTCGGGGGCAGTCGGGGCTTTTGCCGCCGGCTTGTTTTTTTCCTTGCCGTCAGAGGAAAACAGGTTTTTGATGTTATTACCCGTACGGAGCGTCAGGTTCCCCACCTGATCCATCAACCAGAACCATGACAACCCGGTGCTGACGGTCAATGCAAACAGAAAGATTGCAATCAACAACAGAGTTGTGGCCGGCAGGTTAAAGAAACGCACCATGGCTTCAGACACCGCAGCGCCCAGAACACCGCCGGACGTCACTCCCAGCCCGAACACAGAGTAGAGCGACAGCAGACTGGTGGCCGACAGCAGGATCAGCAGGAAACCGCCGAAACGAAGCAGGAACAGCGGCATATGCATGTCGATAGGATCATTGCGGCGGCGTATCAGCATTAACGCATAGCCAGCAATCATCACGGGGAACAGAAAGGCAACGTGGCCGAAGAAGTCACGCAGAAGACTGGCCAACCAGGCGCCGGTTCGGCCAGCGTAGTTCTGCACGCTGGTGTCATGGCCGATGCTGGCCCAACCGGGGTCCGAAGGGCTGAAAGTAACCAGCGCCATCCCGAGGTAGATACACAGTGCTATCAGGGCGATCACCGCGCCTTCCCTGGCCCCCTGGGCCAGGAAACGACGGAACCGCTCCTGTTTTTCGGTCAGCTCACCGGATTTTTTCGCTTTTACGCTCTCAGCCATGAATGCTCAGACAGTTCCCTGACGGTAATTTTCAAGAGCCTCAAACCCGCGTTGCAGATCGGTCTTGAGATCCTCAATGGCTTCAATACCCACCGAGACCCTTACCAGATTTTCAGTAATGCCCGCCTGTTGTTTGTCTTCGGGGGACAGGCGGCCGTGCGTGGTTGTCGCCGGATGGGTAATGGTGGTTTTTACGTCACCAAGATTGGCGGTAATGGAGATCATCCGGGTCGCATCGATGAACGTCCATGCCTGTTCCCTACCACCTTTGACGGTAAAGGAAAGCACACCACCAAACCCGCTTTGCTGACGTTTCGCCAGTTCATGCTGTGGATGGTCGGGCAAGCCAGCATAAAATACCTTCTCCACCGCGCCCTGCCCCTTGAGCCACGTTGCCAACTCTAACGCATTGTCACAATGGGCGCGCATACGGATTGGTAAGGTTTCCAGGCCCTTAAGGAAAACCCACGCGTTAAATGGGCTCAGGGTAGGACCGGCAGAACGAAGGAAGCCATATACCTCCTCCATCAATTTGTTGGGACCAACAACGACACCACCAACACAACGACCCTGGCCATCCAGATACTTGGTGGCAGAGTGAATAATGATATCGGCGCCATGCTCAAATGGTCGCTGCAGCACAGGCGTACAGAAACAGTTGTCCACGACAAACAAGGCATCATTCGACCGGGCCAACCCGGACAGTGCCTCCATGTCGGCAACTTCACATAATGGATTTGTAGGCGTTTCAATGAAGAGCATCCGGGTTTCAGGACGCACCGCAGCCTGCCATTGCGACATATCCGTCAGGCCCACGAAGGTGGTGTCCACACCGAACTTCGCCAGATACTTCTGGAAAAGCACATTGGTGGTACCAAACACACCCCGTGAGCAAATCACGTGATCACCCGCTTTCAGCAGCGCCATGCAGGTCGCGAGGATGGCCGCCATGCCGGACGACGTCGCGACCGCACGCTCACCGCCCTCCATTGCCGCGATACGGGACTCGAACGCCTGCACCGTCGGGTTGGTAAAGCGGGAGTAAATATTACCGGGCTCTTCACCACCAAACCGTGCGGCCGCCTGCGCAGCACTGCCATAGACGAAACTCGACGTTGGGAAAATCGCGTCGCTGTGCTCCAGTTGGCCGGTGCGAATCTGACCGGCACGGACCGCGAGAGTGTCCACCGACATGCCCTCAAGATCCGACTCGGGGATCAGAACATGTTCTTCGCGGCGATAGGTCATGACAAACTCCTGTTTATGGCCATGCTGGGTCAGTCTTCGTCGTTATACAGATCAATAATGCCGTTGTCGGAAGAATCCCCGGCGCCGGCCTGGGACATGTTCTCGTCATTGCGGGCCGCCTCCAATTTATTGAGATAGGCTGCGTCCACATCACCGGTAACGTAATTGCCGGTAAAGACGGAACACTCCCACCCCTCGATCTCCGGATTAACGTCATTCACACAGGTAATGAGATCATCCAGATCCTGGTACAGCAACCAGTCCGCGCCGATGAGCTCGCCAATCTCCTGAACACTTCGGTCGTGGGCGATCAACTCGTTCACCGACGGCATATCAATGCCGTAGACATTGGGGTAACGAACCGGGGGCGCTGCTGACGCGAAGTAAACCTTACGGGCACCGGCATCTCTGGCCATCTGCACGATTTCCTTGCAGGTGGTTCCACGCACAATGGAATCGTCCACCAGCATGACGTTCTTACCCCGGAACTCGAGATCGATCGGGTTCAGCTTCTGGCGCACGGACTTCTTCCGCATCTTCTGGCCCGGCATGATAAAGGTACGGCCGATATAGCGATTCTTGATAAAGCCTTCACGGAACTTCACCCCCAGCCGATGCGCCATCTGCATCGCAGAGGTGCGACTGGTATCCGGTATCGGCATCACCACATCGATATCATGGTCCGGACGCTCACGCAGGACTTTCTCGGCGAGAGTTTCCCCCATTCGCAACCGTGCCTTGTACACTGACACCTTGTCGATAATGGAATCCGGGCGAGCAAAGTACACGTGCTCGAATATACAAGGATAAAGGTGAGCCTCCTCAGCGCACTGCTGGGTGTAGAGGGTGCCATCGGTTTCAATGTACACCGCCTCACCCGGTGCAATATCCCGCACCAGCTTGAAACCTGCCGCACTCAGCGCCACGCTCTCGGAGGCAATCATGTACTCCTCCCCCTCTTCGGTCTTGCGCACGCCATAACAGGCAGGACGAATGCCATTGGGGTCGCGAAAACCGACGATGCCGTACCCGGTTATCATGGCTATAACCGCATAAGCGCCGCGGCAGCGTTTGTGCACGGCCCGAACAGCCGCAAAAATTTCTTCCTTGGTCGGGTCGAGTTTGCCCAATTTCTGAAGCTCATGGGCAAACACGTTCAACAGAACTTCCGAGTCAGAGTTGGTGTTAATGTGGCGCAGATCGGTACGAAACAGATCTCGGCTAAGGTCGTCGGCGTTGGTCAGGTTGCCGTTGTGGGCGAGGGTAATGCCGTAGGGGCTGTTGACGTAAAACGGCTGTGCTTCGGCAGAGCTGGAGCTGCCCGCCGTGGGATACCGGACATGGCCGATACCAACATTACCCACCAGGCGACGCATGTGACGGGTACGGAACACGTCCCGCACCAGCCCGTTATCCTTGCGCAGGTAAAAGCGCTCATCCTGAAACGTAACAATTCCCGCTGCATCCTGGCCCCGGTGCTGTAATACGGTCAGCGCGTCGTAAAGCGACTGATTCACGTTGGAAGTACTGACTATGCCGACAATGCCACACATGGATACGGTAATCTCCGAAGCGTTAATACTGAATGTTAGCGGGACGCGGAAGCGGGTTCCACGTTATCTTCCTGCTTAGAACCGGAGGGGCTATCCATTTCCCCGCCTGCCGGCCCGAGAAAGCGGGCAAATTCGTCTCCGAGGGTTCTTCTTGACCAATCTTCCACCACGGCCAGACGGTCTATCATGATGGACGTACGCCACCAGGTGTCCTGTGCCAGCGGCGTATAGCGGGTAAGTGCAATCCCGACAATCACCACCACAACGCCCCGTAACAGGCCGAATCCCATACCGAGCACTCTGTCAGTGGCGGAAAGCCCGGTCGCCCTGACCAGATGGCCGATCATGTTATTGATTATGGCACCAACAATAAGGGTACCAAAGAACAGGATCGCGAAGGCAGCGACAAGCCGCACAAGCGGCGTTTCAACGGTGCTCTCGAGGAGAGATTGCATTTGAGGATGGAATGTCCGGGCAAGGATAAACGCCCCCACCCAGGTAATCAGCGAAAGCGCTTCTTTCACAAAGCCACGCTTCAGACTGATTAGGGTGGAAACCGTTATCAGGGCAATGATGACCCAGTCAATCCAGATCAGCGCATCCATGGAAAATCCGGTGAAAATAAGGAAGCGCGAATTCTATCAGGAAACGCCACCCGACCAAACCGCTCTGTGTGGATAAGTGACCGGAGAAGCCCGTGTTATTTGCCGCCGGAGGTAACCAGGCTGTTGAGACCAAAGGCTTTGTCGAGCGCTTGTTTCGCTCTTTCAGCCTCAGCCTTTTCCGCGAAAGGGCCACTAAAAACACGGGTCAGTTCGGCGTCACCGCGCGTGACCTGCTGCAGATGGGAGTTGTACCCTTTGTCACGAACCTTGTCACGCAAGCGCTTGGCGTTATCACCGCTGCCAAAGCTGCCTAGCTGGACAACCCACGCGCCTTCCAACGAGCGGGTATACTCCGCCGAATCCGTCTCAGCGGCCGGATCATCGGAGCCGGCGTTGGCGGATGACGACGGCTCTTCAGATGGCGCTGGCTCTGGTGGATTCTGGGGTTCTTCGACGGGATTAGCGGCAGGCTGTGATTCAGTATCCGCCATATCGTCATCGGTAGCTGGCTGGTCTATTGAAGGCTGGAGAGCCTGATCCTGTTCGCCAGACGCGTCGCTTTCCTCGAGCCGGTACGCCGGGGCATCGGAAATTTCCGGCTCAGGTGCATCTACCTCGGGGAACGGCGGTTCTTCCGGGATCTTGATCGTGGTGGATTCACGCTCGGAGTGTGGCTCATCGAACATCATCGGCACAAAGATTACGGCAAGTGACACCAGTACAAGAGCCCCGATGATTCTTTGTTTCAGTCCGTCCACGTTAGGTTGTCCCCTGTTTGTTCCTGCCCCGCCATCATTGACGACTTTCTGTGCCCGATACTAACCGCCCAATGCGGATAACTCAAAGCTTCAGCCACGGAATGAAGGATATTTAAGGCGCCGTTTTGCCCAGGGCGACGCGGGCCTGCGCTACTGTGTAGAAAGACCCGAATATCACCACCATATCCTCCTGGCTGGCACCGTCCAGAGCTTTCTCCACAGCCGCAGCCACAGAGACGGAACTTGTGACTGCCGACTGCCCAAGCAGCCCGCCTATGCGGTCAGCCAGCTCGACGCTGGACAACCCGCGATGAACATCCAGACCAGCCAGATGCCAATCGTCGACCACCGGCGCCATGGCGCTCGCCACACCTTCCACATCCTTGTCTGCCAGGGCGGCGTAGACAGCAATAACGCGACCGGACTCAGGCTCGCGCCGCCCGATGCGAGCCGCTAGCCAGTTGGCGGCATGAGGGTTATGACCGACATCAACCACTACCCGAGGTTGCTGCTGCAACACTTCGTAGCGACCTGGTAACGTCAACCGGGCGATAACCTGCTCAATGGCTTTGATCTCCAACTCCGGCTGCAACTGTCTTATTGCAACAACTGCTGCCGCAAGACTGTGGGCGGGAAGCCCACTATCCGGCAACAATACCCGGTCACCGTAGCGCGCCTGTTCCAGCCAAATACTGCCGGCTGGTGCTATGTCTCGATCGCACGGCACTAATTGATAGGTTTCACTAGGCCTTTCGAGCTGAACTTTCTGAGCGGCCGCCTGCTGCAACACCGACGCAGGTGGATCAATATCCGCATAGACAGCGGGTATACCAGGGCGAAGAATGCCCGCCTTCTCAAACCCGATGACCTCACGGTCATCTCCGAGAAAGGCAACGTGATCGATATCAACGGAGGTAATAATGGCCAGGTCCGGATCCATAACGTTGACCGCATCCAGGCGCCCGCCCAGCCCAACCTCAAGAACCCAGTCCTCGACACCCGCCTCCTGGAACAACACAAACGCAGCGAGGGTTCCGAACTCGAAATACGTCAGCGTGGTATCACGGCGCGCTATCTCTACCTGGGAAAAAGCACGAACCAACTGGTCGTCGCTAACATCCACCCCATTGATCCGTACCCGCTCGTTATAATTCTGGAGATGGGGAGAAGTATAGGCCCCCGTCGATCGCCCCGATGCCAGCAACAGCTTTTCAAGTGCCGCTACCGCACTGCCCTTTCCATTGGTACCTGCAACGGTGATGATTCGCCCGGTAGGATTGCGGCGAAACAAACGTCGCAGCACCAGTAGCACCCGGTCCAGGCCGAGATCGATTTCAGAAGGGTGGATCGATTCAAGGTAACCCAGCCACTGATCCAGTGTGGCTTCGCCGCCCGGCACGGGAAAGCGCCGGGCGGAAGAACTATTCTTCGGGAGCATCGGCTTCAGGTCGCTCCGACACTTCAAACTCGATTGGCGCTTCCGTGGCTGGCTTGTCCAGATCGGTAAATTTGGCCAACAAGGCAGCGATGCGCTCGCGCATCTGGTGGCGATGGAGAATCATATCGATTGCACCATGATCCAGCAGAAATTCGCTGCGCTGGAAGCCTTCGGGCAGCTTTTCGCGAACGGTTTGCTCGATAACACGAGGGCCGGCAAAACCGATCAGAGCATAGGGTTCCGCAATGTTCAGATCTCCCAGCATGGCAAGACTTGCGGATACACCACCGAATACCGGGTCGGTCATGACCGAGATATAGGGAATGCCCTCCTGTTTCATGCGTTCAAGTACAGCGGCCGTCTTGGACATCTGCATCAGCGACAGGATTGCCTCCTGCATCCGTGCGCCACCACTGGCTGAGAAACACACCAAAGGAATCCGATCCTCCAGGCAAACATTGGCCGCCTGAACGAACTTTTCACCCACGACCTGCCCCATGGAGCCACCAAGGAAATTGAACTCAAAGGCCACTGCGACCAGCGGAATATCCAGGCAGGCGCCACGCATGGCAACCAGGGCATCTTTCTCGCCAGTGGCTTTCTGGTTCTGGCTCAGGCGATCCTTGTACCGTTTGCTGTCCTTGAATTTCAGGCGATCCCAAGGCTCCAGATCCGCGGCAATTTCCTGGCGGCCGTCGGCGTCAAGGAAAACATCAAGGCGACGGCGGGCGGTTATCCTCAGGTGATGCTGACACTTGGGGCACACATCCAGATTCTTATCCAGCTCCGGCTTGTACAAAAACGCCCCGCACTTGGGACATTTCTTCCACAGACCTTCAGGAACGCCGGTCCGTTGTTTGGATTCCGAGCGGATCTTGCTCGGCATGATCTTGTCCAGCCAGTTACTCATGATCTCATCCTGTCCTTTGATGCCTGCGGTAACCTGGCTGTCAGGAAGCCAGGCTGTCCAGTGCTTCTCGCATCGGGTGAAGCAGATCCGACAGCGCCCGTTTGAGCTGATCAGGATCTGCCTGATTTCGGGCTATTGTATCGACCAGTACACTACCGACAATTACACCATCGGATACCCGGCCGACCGCTGCCGCTGTTGCGGCATCACGAATGCCAAATCCAACACCCACCGGAAGCGCGGTCAGTTCGTGAATATGGGACACCTTCGAGGCCACTTCATCCACATCGATCTTACCGGCGCCCGTCACACCCTTGAATGAAACATAGTACACATAGCCCGAACTGTGCTCACTGATTGCACGAATCCGGTCGTCCGTCGTGGTTGGTGCCAACAGAAAAATCGCGTCAAGATGACGAGCCGTAAACAACGGCGCCACTTCGTCCGCCTCTTCCGGCGGCAAATCCACTGTAAGGATACCGTCGACACCCGCATCAACAGCTGCGTCGGCAAACTTTTCGTGGCCCATGGCTTCCATGGGATTAAGGTAACCCATCAGCACAACCGGCGTGGCGTCATCTTTTTCACGGAACGTCTTAATCATTCCCAGAACCTGGCGCAATGACGTCCCATGCACCAGCGCCCTCTCACACGCCTGCTGAATCACCGGGCCATCCGCCATGGGGTCTGAGAACGGCACGCCCAGTTCGATGATATCGGCACCCGCCGACACCAGGGTATGCATCAGGTCAACGGTGAGATCCGGATGGGGATCGCCAGCGGTAATGTACGGAATCAGCGCCTTGCGCCCCTGCCCTTTCAGGGCTTTCAGCACCCCTTCAATTCGACTCATGCCTGCTCCTGTGATTATCCTGCACTGCAGTCCGTACCGGCCCGGCACCTGCCGTCAGGTACCGGGCAGCTGCTTAAACTTCTATGCCATCCAGTTGAGCGATGGTGTGTATGTCCTTGTCACCACGGCCGGAGACGTTGATCACTACCACCTGATCCTTATCCATGGTGGCAGCGAGCTTGATAGCGTAAGCCACCGCATGGGCGGTCTCAAGTGCCGGCATAATGCCCTCCACCCGTGTCAGCTTGCGGAAACCGTCCAGAGCCTCTTCGTCGGTCACTGACACGTAGTGGGCCCGGCCGATGTCCTTGAGCCAGCTGTGCTCTGGCCCGACGCCCGGATAATCCAGGCCAGCACTGACCGAATGCGTGCCCGCGATCTGACCATTCTCGTCTTCCATCAGGTAAGTCCGGTTACCGTGAAGCACGCCCGGGCGTCCAGCACTCAGCGGCGCCGCATGCTTGCCGGTATCGATACCCAGACCACCGGCTTCCACACCGTACATTTCCACGCTCTCGTCGGTCAGGAATGGATAGAACAGACCGATGGCGTTGGAACCACCGCCAACACAGGCCACCAGGGCATCCGGCAATTTACCTGCCTGAGCCAGGGACTGCTCACGGGCTTCGCGCCCGATCACTGACTGGAAATCACGCACCAGCAGTGGATAAGGATGAGGCCCGGCAACCGTACCAATGATGTAAAAGGTGTCATCAACGTTCGCCACCCAGTCACGCATCGCATCGTTCATGGCATCCTTGAGGGTGCGCGTGCCACTCTGAACCGAGTGAACCTCAGCGCCGAGCAGCTTCATCCGGTAAACGTTCAGGGACTGGCGCTTTACATCCTCGGCGCCCATGAACACGTGACACTCAAGCCCCAGGCGCGCGCACACGGTCGCCGTGGCGACACCATGCTGCCCCGCGCCCGTTTCCGCGATCACCCGCTTTTTGCCGAGAAAACTCGCCAACAGCGCCTGACCGATGGTGTTGTTTACCTTGTGCGCGCCCGTGTGGTTGAGATCTTCACGCTTCAACCAGATCTGGGCGCCACCGGTTTCCCGGCTCAGTCGTTCCGCAAAATACAGCGGGCTGGGGCGGCCAACATAATGCGCGAGGTCCCGATCAAACTCCGCCTGGAATTCCGGATCGTCCTTTAGCCTTTTGTATTCGCGCTCAAGAGTCATCAGTGAATCGAACAGGGTTTCGGAGACAAATCTTCCGCCGTAGGCGCCGAAATGACCCCGTGCATCCGGAAGCGCCTTGAGCATTTCTTCAGTCAGTTTCATCGACACGGTGAACCTCGCTTATAAAATCAGTGATCTTTTGGACGTCTTTGATGCCTTTGCTGCGTTCCACACCACCACTGACATCGACAGCCCAGGGCCGCACCTGCGCAACAGCGCGGGATACATTATCAGAAGCCAGGCCGCCGGCCAATATGAGAGGCAGTGGGCGCCTGGAAGGTATCAAGGACCAATTAAAGGACTGGCCGGTACCGCCATACTTCTGCGGATCCCATGCGTCAACCAACAGACCGCTGGCACTGTGGTAACGCTCAAAGGCCTGCTCGATATCATCCGTTTCGCGCACCCGCACGGCCTTGATCCACCGAACACCGAAGCTGTCACAAAATGCTGGAGATTCATCGCCATGGAACTGGAGAAGGCCCAGCGGCACCTGCGCCAGCACCTCCCGGACGTATGACTCTTCAGGGTTAACAAACAGCCCCGTTGCGGTTACAAAAGGAGGAACTGCATCAACCAGTGCCTTGGCCGCATCAGGTGCCACGTACCTTGGGCTGGGTTCGTAGAATACGAAGCCCAGGCCATCCGCTCCAGCGTCAACAGAGGCGACAACATCCTGTTTTCGAGTGATACCACAGATCTTGACCCGGGTTCTCATAAGCCGTCTATCGCTGTTTTCGGTGTATGTGAGTCGGACTGCGTGGTCGGTTTTCGTCGGCGCCGAACCAGGGTGCAACGAACGCTGGCCCGCACTGAGCTGCCGGGATAGAAAACTCTGTTGGATACCCTACATCCACCAGATAGAGCCCATGAGGCGGTGCAGTTACGCCTGCAACAGTCCGATCCCTGGCCTCAAGTATGTCACGAATCCACTCCGGCCGCTGCTTCCCCGTGCCCACTGACATCAGTGCGCCGGCGATATTCCGAACCATATGGTGCAGGAACGCATTTGCCTGCACATCTATTACGACGAAATCTCCTTTTCGGGTTACGTCAATGGCTTCAAGGAACCGAATGGGTGACCTAGACTGGCAGCCAGCCGCGCGAAACGAAGAAAAGTCGTGTTCACCGCAAAGGAATTGAGCAGCCTGGTGCATAAGTGCCGCGTCCAGAGGGCGAAACGTCCAGCTCACCTGACCATGAAGGATGCCCGGCCTTACCGCGTGGTTATAAATGACATAACGGTACCGGCGATAGGTTGCGGTAAAACGGGCGTGGAAGTCATCAACCCCATTACCCGCCCAGTGAACACCTATGTCCTGCGGTAATGAGGTGTTGATTCCCATAACCCAGGACCTGGGGTTACGCACCGATGGTGTTTCGAAATGCGCAATCTGGTAACTGGCGTGTACACCCGCATCCGTGCGGCCTGCGCACACGAGCTCAACAGGATGGTCAGCAACCTTTGAAACTGCGCGGGTCAGCTCTCCCTGAACCGTCCGCACGCCTGATTTCTGATATTGCCAGCCGTGGAAGCCCCGGCCATCGTATTCAAAAGCAAGTGCGACCCGTCCCGCCCCGATGGCGCTGTCAGTGGTCAGTGGTTGTGGCGTAACAAACAATGAAGTGTCCGGATTGGCGAGCTGATGTTAAAAACAAAACGCCGGCTTCAATCCGGGGCAGGCCCGGTAGCCGGCGTTTCGCGTTCCCTGTGCTGATTATATCGAATCAGGACAGATTTTTAAGGAGATCCTGCGCTTCCGCTTTTTGCTCCTCATTTCCTTCCAAAGCCACTTCCTCAAGGATGTCCTTGGCTCCATCGACGTCGCCCATTTCCACATAGGCCCTTGCGAGGTCCAACTTGGTTGATGCTTCGTCGGTGCCTGTCAGGAAATCGAAGTCATCGTCGTCACCCAAATCGGCTTCATCGATGTCATCCGCGCTTGAAGCAGCCTTTGAAGACCCGGAATCAGACGCCACAGGAGGCTCACCTGATTCCTCCTCCGCGGACTCGACAGCCGCAAGATCATCATCGCTGAGCTCGGGAAGATCTTCTTCCACTTCCTCAATACCTGCAACCATCTCTTCCGGATCAGCGGGTTCCTCACCTGTAAGGGTATCCTCAAGACCGAGCTCTTCATCCAGCGGAGCGGAGTCCTCCTGCTGCTGGTCGTCATTCGCTTCTGTACCGGCGGAATCGCCAGAATCGGCAAACTCTTCCATCAGCGCAAGATCCTCGTCGGAAACGTCTAGCTCAAGGTCGTCAAGTTCGCTTTGTTCGTCGTAGGCAGGCGTCTCATCTTCACCGGCAACTTTATCCAACTCAGCATCCAGTTCGTCCAGGAATGATTCGTCCAGAGAGTCCAGATCACCTTCTTCCAGGTCGTCGCTTTCTTCCAGATCGCCACCTTCCGGCTCCTGATCTGTCAGGTCGTCAGCGTCGGCTGCTTCCAGGTCGTCCTCTTCAAGTTCCAGCGAGTCGAACTCATCCGTTTCGTCAGTTGTTTCGCTGGATTTCTGTTCATCCTCTGCGAAATCAAGACTGAGATCATCATCTTCCTCGGATGTTTTCGGCTCCTCGGCTGACTCGTCGTCAAGCGAAAAATCAAAAGCGTCGTCAGTCAGATCTTCGGACTCATCAGTAGACGCCTCTTCTTTGTCACCCGAGGTATCAATGCCAGACAGGTCATATTCAATCAGATCATCCGGACCCGGCTCTTTTTCGAAATCCTCAGCGTAGGCGTCTTCAGTTTCGTCCAGATCTGAAAAATTCGTTTCCAGACTACCAAACTCGTCTTCGGCCTTGTCGTCCGATGACGCTTCATCGCGGTCCGAAGCCGGTTCATCGAATACGGTATCCTCGTCACGCGAGCTGGTTTCGAAAGAATCCGACCTCAGCTGCGACTCGAGATCATCAATGCTAGGCATTGACTCAGCTTCTTCCAGGCGTGCGCGCATTTGATGCGCTTCGGCGATAGCCTGTTCATCGTCCAGGGTTTCAACCTCGCCGAGCTGCTTCTCAAAGGATTGCCGATCCTGGGTATCCGCGTACACGCCGAGCAGTTTCAGGCGCAGATCTGTACGACTGGGTTCACGGGAAATCGCGCTTTCCAGAGATTGCGCAGCCTGATCCATGCGCCCATACGCAATATAGGCATCGGCCTCCGCCAGGGGATCACTCTCTGGCGCTTCCGCGCCGTCTTCGTCATCCAGGGTGAGATCGAAGGTATCGGTCTCCGCATCCGTTTCACTATTCAGCTGGTCGTAAAATTCTTTCTCACGATTGGCATTGCGACGTGCCAACAACAGCAGAAGCAGCAACAGAACAACCAGACCACCACCGAGGGCTATCTGATACATCGGGTTGTTGGTAATCGCGCTGATAATGTTGTCCGGAAAGCCTTTGTCAGGCTCCGCCGGTGATGTTGACACCTCACTGGCCGGTTGCTCGGACGCAGGCGCTGCAACGTCCGCTTGCTGCTGGCCGACCTCTTCTTCAGGGGCAGTTCCGGCATCCATGCCATCGGAGGACGCTACTTCGTCCTCTGTCATATCGGCATCATCACCCATCGCCGTTGCGTCGGCACCCTCTTCGGCACTTTCTTCGCTACCTTCTTCGCCAGCGACAGTGGTTTCATCCATATCGGTTGCGGCAGGATCCGACGCATCTTCGTCAGCAGCCATTTCGCCTGCAGCACCCGAGTCTTCTACGGCCATATCAGCGGTGTCACCGTCAGGCGACGTCTCTGCCTCATCTTGAGCTACTTGATCAGACAATGTCTCTGTCTGTGGTGCATCAACTGGCTGGCCGCTATCACCTTCTGCCTGCTGCATTTCGGCAAGCTGGGTATTCTTCAGTTCCAGCAGGCGCTGAAGCGTTTCCACTTGATCCTGAAGATCATCAACTCGACCACCCAGTTCTTCATTTTCTCGTCGGGCGCTTTCGAGTTCTTCCATGGCGACGGCGGAGCCGGCGTCCACGCCGCCAGCGGTATCACCATCACCGCCGGCAGAACCACCGTCTTCGGCATCACGAGTATTGCTGTCTTCACTTGCAAGCAACCTCAGCTCATCACCGCCGGTCTGCCCACCACCCGTTTGCCCTGAGGCAACTTCGGTATCTGTGGCGTCCACCGTGCGCTGTGGCGTCGAGAACGCTTCGTTTTGCGCAGCCACCTGCCGATTGGCCTCGGCACGGGAACGACTGCGAATCTGTCCGATATCCGGCACCCGCAGGACTTCACCACGCTTAAGCCGGTTGATGTTGCCCGCAATAAACGCATCGGGGTTCAGGTCCTGGAGTGCAAGCATGACCTGCTGCATGGACACACTGCCATCAGGGCGAACACTCTCAGCAATATTCCAGAGGGTATCGGAAGGCCCGGTGGGCCCGAGAGTCCTTGCACGCTGAGTCGTTGTGCGACGGGGCTCCTGGGACGTCGATCTGGCCTGTTGTTGACGCGCTGGCTCGGAAGCCTGACGAGTGGCCGGAGCGGCGACCTCTTCCCGCACACCGGACTCCTCGGCATACACCGGGGGGTCAACCAGTACTGCGTATTCCCGCATCAGCCGCCCATTGGGCCACGTCACTTCCAGCAGGAAATTGAGGTAGGGCTCCCGCAACGGTTCACGGGAAGAGACATTCACCACCAAACTGCCATCGCTGGCGGTGGTCACGCGAAAATCAAGTTTGGTAAGGAAATAGTTCCGATCGATACCAACCCGTTCATAGGTCGAATCGGGGGCGATGTTTACAAACACATCACCGGGGTCAACTCCTTCGCTTTTACGCAGATTGATGTCTGCGTCCAGAGGCTCATTGAGATAGGACTGCAATTCAATTTCACCCAGACCCAGGGCCTGTGCGACGCCGGAACCGAGCCCTCCCGCCAGAGCCAGAGCAACCGCAAGCTTGCGTACCTTCATGCTTTTTCCTTACCAGTCTCCGTTATTCGTTACTGTTTTTACAAACAGAATCGGACGAGGTTGGATGACTTCCGTCTTGATTACTATCGTTATTATGTAAAGATTTTAATATTCAGTCCGGCAAGTATTGTTGATAAAACCTCTTTTATCAATCAATCAGCCGTTGTCCTTGCACCATTTTTTCATAAATGGTCGGGAACATATTGTTACCGAACGATGATCCGACTACCTCGATGGCGGAAGTCTAGACCACACCAGCGCAAACCGGTACAAAAACGCTTCTGAAAATAACAGGGGCGGAGGCGTATTTCAGCCTCCGCCCCTGACCGGTTCTCTGAAACCGGACACAGTTGGCATAATCTTGCCCACTGCGGACTGAGTTACTGCTCCTGCAGGATGCGAAGCATCCGCCTGAGCGGTTCCGCAGCCCCCCACAGCAACTGATCGCCCACGGTAAACGCAGAGATGTACTCTGGCCCCATGGTCAGTTTCCGGATGCGGCCAATGGGAACACTCAGGGTACCCGTTACCTTCGCCGGAGTGAGTTCCCGGAGGGTGGCATCCCGCTCGTTGGGAATAACTTTCACCCAGTCGTTCGCTTTTGCCAGGATGGATTCAATCTCGGAAACCGGAAGATCCTTCTTCAGCTTGATGGTCAAGGCCTGGCTGTGGGACCGCATGGCACCGATACGAACACAGATGCCATCGATGGGGATCGGATTGCTGCTGCGACCAAGAATCTTGTTGGTCTCGACGCCCGCTTTCCATTCTTCCTTGCTCATGCCGTTATCAAGCTGCTTGTCGATAAACGGAATCAGGCTACCTGCCAGCGGTACTTCGAAGTGCTCAGTGGGAAATCCATCTGATCGCATGGTTTCAGTTACCTTGCGATCAATATCAAGGATAGCTGAGGATGGGTCTGCCAGCTCACCACTCACACTGCCCTTCAGCTCACCCATCTGGTTGAGCAGCTCCCGCATGTTCTGAGCGCCGGAACCGGACGCCGCCTGATAGGTCATGGGAGATACCCACTCAACCAGATCCTGCTCCAGCAAGCCACCAAGGGCCAGCATCATCAGGCTGACAGTACAGTTACCGCCAACATAGTCTTTCACACCCTTTGCCAATGCATCGTCAATTACGTTGCGGTTGACGGGATCCAGAACGATGACGGAATGATCGACCATCCGCAGCGTGGAAGCGGCGTCAATCCAGTACCCCTGCCATCCGGCATCACGGAGCTTCTGGTACACGGCACCAGTGTAATCCCCGCCCTGGCAGGTAACCACCACATCCAGCGTTTTCAGGGTATCGATATCGAAGGCATCCTGCAGCGCAGGCACACCTTCTTTACCCACGTCCGGCGCCGGTTTTCCAGCCTGGGAGGTGGTAAAGAAGATCGGTTCGATATCCGCAAAATCGTTTTCTTCACGCATGCGCTGCATGAGGACAGAGCCCACCATACCGCGCCAGCCAATAAGTCCAACCCGCTTCATGTGCGACCTTTGAACCTCGTTTTATGCCCGCCCTCTGCCTGTATCGCTGACAGGGACAGGATGGATGATCCCGCGACAACCGCATCGCGTTGTCGTCGGGTCTCAAAACTTGCCGGCCTCAGAGTGCCGCCAGAACCGCATCGCCCATTTCGCGGGTCGATACGTTCCGGCCATCAGCAGACATAATGTCCGCCGTCCTCAGGCCCTGATCCAGCACTTTGCTGACCGCCGCCTCAATCGCCTCGGCGGCTTTCTCCTCGCCAAGACTGTATCGCAGCATCATTGCGCCACTGAGGATAGTGGCCAGCGGATTGGCTATGCCCTTGCCTGCTATATCAGGCGCAGACCCATGACAGGGTTCGTACATACCCTGCTTCTCGGAGTTCAGGGAGGCTGAGGGCAACATCCCAATTGACCCCGTCAGCATAGCCGCTTCGTCAGAAAGAATATCACCAAACATGTTGCCAGTCACAATCACATCAAACTGCTTGGGCGCCCGGACCAACTGCATAGCGGCGTTATCCACGTACATATGGGAGAGCTCGACATCCGGATATTCCCGGCGCAGGTCTTCCATGATTTCCCGCCACAGAACAGTCACTTCCAGCACGTTCGCCTTATCGACAGAACAGAGCTTCTTGCCACGCTGCTGGGCCGCCTCAAAGGCGACACGGCCAATACGACGAATTTCCGACTCCGTATAGGCATACGTGTTGTAGCCCTGACGCTCGCCGCTTTCCAGTTCGCGTACGCCCCGTGGCTGGCCAAAGTAAATGCCGCCGGTTAATTCACGAACAATCATGATATCCAGGCCTGACACTACTTCCGGCTTCAGGGAAGAAGCGGAAGCAAGCTGAGGGTACAGGATCGCCGGACGCAGATTGGCAAACAACTCAAGGTTGGAGCGCAGCCCAAGCAGCCCTTTTTCAGGGCGACTGGCCATCGGACGCTTGTCCCACTGGGGGCCGCCCACGGCGCCCAGCAGGATAGCGTCCGCCTTGCGTGCCTTGTCCAGGGTATCGTCCGGAAGTGGCGTATCCGTTTCATCGATGGCGGCACCGCCGACCAGGGCAGACTCGAAGTGCAGCTCCAGACCGAATTGCTCATTTATCTTACGCAGAACCTTTTCCGCTTCGGCAACAATTTCCGGGCCAATGCCATCACCAGGGAGCATCAGGATAGATCGAGACATAGTTGTTCCTTGAAGGTCAATTCGTTGTGGTAAAACGGTGCGGATCAGCGACCGGCGTCAAATAGCCAAGGTGCCGTTTCGCGTCTCGACGCTTCGTAGGCCTGTATGGCCTCCGCATCTTCAAGCGTGACACCGATATCGTCCAGGCCGTTCAGCAGACAATGTCGACGAAAATCATCGACCTCAAAACTGAACGATTCGCCAGACGGCGTGGTAACAGTTTTGGCTTCGAGGTCTATCGCCAGTTGATAGCCCTCTTCCGCCTCAGTTTCAAAAAACAGACGGTCTACGATTTTTTCATCTAAAACAATCGGCAACAAACCATTCTTAAAGCAATTGTTATAGAAAATATCGGCAAAACTGGGCGCTATAATTACGTGGAACCCAAAATCCTCAAGCGCCCAGGGGGCGTGCTCACGGCTAGAGCCACAGCCAAAGTTGCGCCGAGCCAAAAGTACGCTGGCGCTCTTGTAGCGATCCTGATTAAGCATGAAGTCCGGATTGATAGGACGCTGTGAGCAATCCTGGTCCGGCTTGCCCTCATCCATATAGCGCAGTTCGTCAAACAGGTTCGGCCCGAAGCCGGTGCGTTTTATGGACTTCAGAAATTGCTTGGGAATGATCATGTCCGTATCCACATTGGACCGGTCCATGGGGGCAACAATACCCTGGTGTTGCTTTAACGCTCGCATGGTGTGTCTCCTGTGGATCAGTTCATCATCTCGCGGACATCAACGAAATGGCCGTTGATCGCCGCCGCCGCTGCCATGGCAGGGCTAACCAGATGGGTACGCCCGCCGAAGCCCTGGCGGCCCTCGAAGTTACGATTGGAGGTGGAGGCACAGTGCTCTCCCTGCCCCAGTTTGTCAGCGTTCATCGCCAGACACATGGAGCACCCCGGATCACGCCACTCAAGACCGGCTTCAATAAAGATCTTGTCCAGCCCTTCCTGTTCCGCCTGCACCTTCACCAGGCCGGAACCGGGCACCACCATCGCCTGCTTGAGTGATGAAGACACCTTCCGCCCCTTCACGACCGCCGCTGCTTCACGAAGATCCTCAATACGGCTGTTGGTACAGGAGCCAATAAACACACGATCCAGCTTGATCTCAGTGATCGGCATGTTCGGCTTCAGGCCCATGTACTTCAAGGCACGAACAATCCCCTCACGCTTGATGGGATCGGCTTCCGCATCCGGGTCCGGCACATTGCCGCCAACGCCGGCGACCATCTCGGGAGACGTCCCCCAGCTCACCTGCGGCATAATTTCGGAACCGTCGAGCTCAACAACCTTATCGAACACTGCATCGTCATCGCTGTGCAACGTCTTCCAGTATTCAATGGCCTTCTCGCGTATCTCGCCCTCGGGTGCAAACGGGCGATCCTTGACGTAATCAATGGTGGTCTGGTCGACCGCGACCATGCCCACCCGCGCACCGGCCTCGATGGACATGTTGCAGATGGTCATTCGGGCTTCCATAGAGAGGCCACGAATCGCCTCGCCGCCAAACTCAATCGCACAGCCCGTGCCGCCAGCGGTGCCGATCTTGCCAATGATGGCGAGGACGACGTCTTTCCCGGTCACGCCGGACCCAAGCTTGCCATTCACCTTCACCAGCATGTTTTTCATTTTCTGCTGAACCAGACACTGGGTGGCCAGCACGTGCTCCACCTCTGACGTGCCGATACCATGGGCCAGACAGCCGAATGCACCGTGGGTGGAGGTGTGGGAATCGCCACAAACAATGCTCATGCCTGGCAGCGTTGCGCCCTGCTCTGGCCCGATTACATGCACGATGCCCTGGCGTTGGTCCTTGATCTTGAATTCCAGGATGCCGAACTCGTCGCAGTTCTTATCGAGGGTTTCCACCTGAATCCGCGATACCGGATCAACAATGCCTTCAATGCCTCGGGCGCGGTCGGTGGTGGGTACGTTGTGGTCCGGCGTCGCCAGGTTGGCGTCCAGCCGCCAGGGCTTACGCCCGGCCAGGCGGAGGCCTTCAAAGGCCTGCGGCGAGGTAACTTCGTGCAGCAGGTGCCGGTCGATGTAGATCAATGCAGAGCCGTCATCCCGCTGTTTGACGAGATGGTCGTCCCACAATTTGTCGTATAAGGTCTTGCCCGCCATGTTCTCTCTCACTCTCTGGGGGTTTCTGTTTTTTCAGTATGGTTCCATCTTAACGCTTAGCCTTTGATAACCTCAATTCATGTTTTTTATGTTGTGCATTCCCACTTAGAATATTAGGATTTGGTGGGACCTGCCTTAAAGCCGGGCCTGCTTGCTGGGCGCGGGTCGCGTAGTGGCAATAGCCTCCCAAAACACGCCGTTAACCCATCCATGGGGACTCGGTCGCGCCGTCCATGGCGCTCCACGGTTTTGGGAGGCTATTGCCACCACGCTTCTCGGATATTTCCCGGGCCTACACATAAATGATGAATGGCAGGCAACTCAAAAGTTTGGGAAGCATGCCGGGAAGACCTTTCCAAAAACGTCGAGCGCCAGGGATGGCGCGACCGAGCCCTACAGGGACGTATTAACGGGCGTTTTTTGGAAAGGTCTTCCCGGGATGTGACCTTCTCCAAAACAAGTAGCTAAAGAGGAAAACACCGTGGACGCAAACGCGCTGAAAGCATTCCTGACAATAGTGGATCAGAAGTCGTTCTCGGAAGCCGCAGAACTGCTACACCTAACGCAGCCCGCAATCAGCAAGCGTCTGGCAGCGCTGGAGAACCAGTTGGGAACGAAGCTGATCGACCGGAGCAATAGACAGGTCCGCTTGACGGACGCAGGGGCACGCCTTCTGCCCCATGCCCGGCGAATTCTGGATGAAGTGCACAATGCCCGACAGGCGCTGTCAGATCGTGAGGGATCGGTTTCAGGACAGCTATCAGTGATCGCCAGCCACCACATCGGACTACATCACCTCCCTGCCTGGTTGCGGCGGCTGAACCGGGATTATCCTGAGGTGTCTCTGGAACTGCAGTTCATGGATTCTGAAAGTGCTTTCGGGCAGATGCGAAAACGCACCGCCGAGTTAGCGTTCGTAACGCTCAGTGAAAGCATGGACCAGGCATTCGAGGTGCATGTGCGCTGGGAAGACGCCATGGCGTTCGTGGTTTCGCCGGAGCATCCCCTGGCGTCGCTGAAAAAGCCCGGGTTAGAGCATCTGTCCCGGTATGATGTTCTGCTTCCAGAGGCCGGCACCGCCACTTACCGATCCATCAGCCGATTGTTTCTCGATGCCAGCCTGCCCCTGAAAATCCAGATGCCAACCAACTACCTTGAAACCATCAAAATGATGGCCAGCGTCGGGCTTGGATGGAGCGTGCTGCCGGTGAGCATGGTCGACGACTCACTCACCGTACTTTCCGTACCCCATTCCGTAAGCCGCATCCTCGGCGGCATTGGCCTTAAGGGCCGATCGTTGAGCCCCCAGGCCAAGGCTCTGCTGGATATTGCATCAACCCTGCAATAATGCCGTTCAATGTTCGGGTGGCGGCCTCAGCCCCCGCCAGGTGATGACAATAGCGATAGCCATAGCAATCGCCCCACCCCAGAACGCAGCCGAAGTGCTGAAACCATCCACCAGAAACCCCGACATCCAGGCCCCGATCGCACCACCGGCACCAAACGTCAGCCCGCTGTAGAGCGCCTGCCCCTGGCCGTGGTGATGCTGCCCGAAGAAACCCTGAATATACTGAACCGAAATAGCGTGCAGGGCACCGTAAGAGGCCGCATGCAGTAACTGCGCGAAAATCAGCACCGCCACCACATCCGTCACTTCCGCGATCAACACCCAGCGAATCATCGTCAGCGCCAGTGCCGCAATCGCAATCTGCCGCACGGTGAAATTGCGGGTCATGCGATGCATCACCAGGAACAACCCGATCTCTGCCAGCACCCCTAGCGACCACAACAACCCAATCGCCAACTTACCGTACCCGTGCTGCTCCAGATGAATACTGAAAAACGTGTAGTACGCTCCGTGGGACACCTGCAACAGAAAATTCATCAGGAAAAACGTCACCACTGCCGGGTGCGTCACAATCGCCTTCAGACTGCCCTTTGGCGCCGGCGGCTTACGCTCTCCCCGCTCCGACGGCACCAGAAACGCCGACACCGCAATCCCGGCAAACACCGGCAGCAACAACCACGGCAAAAGAGTAATCGGAATAAGCTCAAGAATCCCGCCTACCAGCGCCACCGCACCGATAAAGCCAACCGACCCCCACAGCCGCACCTTGCCGTATTTTTCACGCTGCGACCCCAGCGACCGCAAGGTAATCACTTCATAAAGCGGCAAGATTGCATTCCAGAAAAACGTAAACGCCAGCATCACCAGCAGAAGCCCATAAAACCCCGGCTCCATAAACACACCGGCGAAAAACAGCGACCCTGTAATAGCACCGAAGCGAACCAACCGAACCCGCTGCCCGGTTCGATCCCCCAGCCATCCCCATACACTGGGTGCGACAATCTTGGTTAATTGAATCGTCGCCATCAGCGTGGCGATCTCTAGGTAGGAAAAGCCCCTGCCTTCCAGATACAGGGACCAATACGGCAGCAGCCCTCCCAGGAGGGCAAAGAACCAGAAGTAGAGGTTTGAAAGGCGCCAGTAGATAACAAAACCTCTTTGGAGATATTAAATAAGCCTGGCGGGTTTGGCGGGAAACATGGTTCAAAAACGTGGAGCGCCATGGATGGCGCGACCGAGCCCTACAAGGACGTATTTACGGGCGTTTTTTGAACCATGTTTCCCGCCGAAGCCGCTTCGCCAATTGAGACGACCTGCTATTTGTCAGGCTAGAACTTTGGCTAACCCTGCGAGGTAAACGACTCGCGTCAGGCCTGCCCAATATTCGGCGTAGACACAGTGACATCCCCATTCTGGCCACGATGTCGCAGATAATGATCCATCAACACAATGGCCATCATCGCCTCCGCTATCGGCGTCGCACGAATACCCACACACGGGTCATGCCGCCCGGTCGTGATCACCTCTACCGGATCACCATGAACATCAATACTCCGCCCCGGCAACCGCAAACTGGACGTCGGTTTCAGCGCAATACTGGCCAGAATCGGCTGCCCCGACGAAATCCCGCCGAGAACACCGCCAGCGTGGTTCGATAGGAACCCTTCAGGGGTCAACTCATCCCGGTGCTCAGTGCCCTTCTGCTCAACACACCCAAAGCCGGCACCAATCTCAACACCCTTCACCGCATTAATGCTCATCAACGCGTGGGCCAGGTCCGCGTCCAGACGGTCAAAAATCGGCTCGCCCAAACCAGGAGGCACACCCTCTGCGACCACATTGATACGGGCACCGATGGAATTGCCCTCTTTGCGCAAGGCATCCATGTAGGCTTCCATTTCAGGCACCTTATCGGCATCCGGGCAGAAGAACGGATTCTCGTGGACCTGATCCCAATCGATTTTCTCAATACGGATCGGACCTAGCTGGGAGAGATAACCCCGGATCGTGATGCCCAGGCGCTGCTCCAGAAACTTCCGCGCGACAGCACCAGCGGCAACACGCATCGCCGTCTCACGTGCTGAGGAACGCCCACCACCCCGATAATCCCGCACACCGTACTTATGCATGTAGGTATAGTCAGCATGGGCAGGACGGAACTGTTCAGCGATCTTCGAGTAATCCTTTGAGCGCTGATCGGTATTCTCAATCACCAGCCCAATGGGGGTACCGGTGGTCTTCCCCTCGAACACCCCAGAGAGGATCTTCACTTCGTCCGCTTCGCGGCGCTGGGTAGTATGCCGCGATGTGCCGGGCTTGCGGCGGTCAAGATCCCGCTGCATATCTGCCTCAGACAGCTCAAGCCCCGGAGGACAACCATCAATAATGCACCCCAGCGCAGCACCGTGGCTCTCGCCAAAGCTGGTCACCGTAAACAATTTTCCGAAGCTATTTCCAGACATGATTCAGTATCTTATCCAGGGTTTTTAATGTAAGTCTTCAGCAGTCAACAGAAACACGCCGTCGCCGCCATTCTCAAATTCCAGCCAGGTAAAGGGCATATCAGGATAGGCTTCCTGCAACGCCACCCAGCTGTTCCCGACCTCAACAATCAAGAGGCCACCGGGATTCAGGTAGTCGGCTGCCCTTGAGAGTATCCGATGAGCAATGTCCAGTCCGTCTCCCCCGGCAGCGAGGCCAAGTTCCGGCTCGTGGCCATACTCCGCCGGCATATCGGCAATATCGTCAGCGTCCACATAGGGAGGGTTGCTGAGAATGACATCGTATCGCCCTTCAAGGCCATCGAACACATCGGAGCGTACAGTGCTTACCCGGTCACCGACCTCGTGATAGTCGATGTTGACCGCCGCCACGTCGAGGGCGTCGGTTGAGATATCCGCAAGGTCCACCTCGGCGTCCGAGAACACGCTCGCGGCTGCAATGCCAATACATCCACTGCCAGTGCACAAATCCAGAATCCGGCTCACCGGCTTGTTGCCTAGCCAGGGCTGTAATTCGCCTTGAATCAGTTCCCCCAACGGCGAGCGTGGTACCAGCACGCGTTCATCTACATGAAATGGCAGCCCCATGAACCAGGCTTCACCCAACAGATAAGCCAACGGAACCCTGTCATCAATGCGGCGCTGCATGCGATCAAGGATCAGCGCACGTTCTTCCCGGGTCAACCGCGCATCCAGGAACAGCGTATTATTTTCCAGAGGCAAATGGAGGCTGCGCATCACCAGTTGGACAGACTCATCCCACACGTTGTCCGTGCCGTGGCCAAAATACAGCGGCGAATCGGCAAAGCGAGAGGAAACGTACCTCAGATAGTCTCTGACGGTATGCAGGTCATCAATGGGCTTACTCACACACGCTCGTCCTGTTCGGAAATGATCAAGGCGCAGAATTATACGCTCATTCCGGCACAGGCTGCAGCCCACCCGTCGCAATTGCGGTTTGCGGGATCATATTGCCATCGGGCCGGAGCTGTTCTGGTTCTCTTCGTAGCGATCCAACGCGGCGGCCATGCGTTCCCGTCCAAGCCGGATCAGTTCCGGCGCCTTGTGGTAGTCATAGCTGCGGCCGGCGTTCTTGGGAATATTCACCAGCAAATCGGGCGGATATCCGGCGATCTTGTATTGGACCAAGGCGCTTTGCATGGTCTCGATGGTCAGGTTCATGACATCGAACTTACCGATACCCAACTTATCCCAGTCAATAGTCTCGTGATCATCCTGATGCTTCTTTGGTTCCGATTTTATCGCAGGCGTTTTTTTGTTGTGCTCGTTCTTGGCCACTGCCTTGCTGATCTTCTCTTCCGGCGAACTCGACGAGGCACCCTCTTTTCTGGTGCTGAAGGTTTTCAGGGCATCCCAGTCAAACCAGCGGGAGGCCTTGTCACGGATCTTTTCGACCCATTCCTCAGTATCACCGTCGTCCTCGGGATTATCGAACGCAGCATCCGGCAATCGTCGCCCGCGGTCGTCTTCGCCACTGAGGTTTACAGCCACAATCATATCGGCATGGGACGAGATGGTCGGAATGATGGGCAGTGGATTGAGCAAAGCGCCATCCACCAGCACGCGGCCATTCAACACCAACGGCGTCACCACACTGGGTATGGCAACCGACGCCCGGATGGCCTGATCCAGCGGCCCTTCCTGAAACCATATTTCCTTATGGGCAAGGAGGTCCGTCGCCACAGCCGTAAAAGCGATCGGAAGGTCTTCAATCCGGGTATCTCCAATCATTTCCCGCACCACGGAAAATATCTTTTCTCCGCGGATGGCACCGACAGAGCTAAAGGTCACATCCAACAGTTTCAGCACGTCGAACTGGCCCAGCCCGGTTACCCAATCTTTGTAATCCTTCATTTTTCCAGCCGCGAAGACACCGCCGATCAACGCACCCATGGAGCATCCGGAGATGGCGACAATGTCATAGCCGCGCTCCACCAGTATCTCGATCGCTCCGATGTGGGCGTAGCCCCTTGCCCCGCCACTGCCAAGAGTCAGCGCAACAGTCTTGCCCTTACCAGGAGCGGTCGGCCGGGGATCACCTTTTTCGGACGCGGTCTGCGCAGCGGATATGCCAGTGCTTGTGACAATCTGGGAGATATCGTCTGTCGGCTTCTGTTCTTCATCCTGAAGCTCGGTTTCGGATGGCCTGTTCATCCCCATCACCTCGTAATCACCATCACTTCAACCCGGTCACCTTGCCGGTCAGGATTCGGTATCACAACTGTGGGGCCAACCGTAATGATCATCTGGCGGCTTTCGGAAACCCCACTTTTTGCCAATACCTGGGAAAGGGACTGCGCCGCCGCCTCGGCCCGCTCCATAGACGCCTCCAGGCTTTCATTTTCCTTGAGCTGGGAGTAGGCCGTCAGTATTACCCGGGCATCGGCCTCGCCGGCCCAGTCATTGATGATGCGACGGTCAGCTCCGCTCCACTCAAACCGGTAGGTAATTGTGCCCTGCCAGGGCACAATTACCGGCCCCTTGATTCTGGCGCTTTCGTTGCCCATTCCGGGAATATCGGTTCCCTGAGGGGCTACCAGATGCTCAACCCAGACGAACTGGCGTTGGTTGGCGCGAGTGACCGTGTAGACCAGTGTCAACCAGGGCTGGCCGTTCTCATCGAGCGAACCGGCGACGAGATAGTCTTGATTGTTGTCCCGCCCATAGAGACTGGATTGATCGAAAATCTGGTTGGCCCACACATTACTGCGCCCGCAATTCCTTCCGGAACACTCAAACAGTATCTGCGCACCACGGGCCTGTAGTTCCCTTAGATAGTGATCGCGAGCTTCTTCACGGTTAGCGCCGCCCTGAATTTCGTACAACTGCCCGACGCCCTTGACCGGGAGCCGGGCCATGGAAGCGGAGCGAATTTCGTTATTCACCTCACGGACGGGACTGAACAGTACCAGGTGCCCCGGCGACTTGATGCTGATCTCCTGATCAAGACGCGCTTCCGGAAACGGTTCCGGCGGCGGCATTTGCGCCGACACCATGGTCGAAAAACCCATGAAAAGGGCGGCGCCCCATTTTCCTAACTGCGACAAGCGCTTATTCTGCATCGTCTAAAAAGCCTCTGACTGCATCAATGACGGGTTCAACATCCCCGTCCAGGTGGCAATGGTGGCCTCCAGGCACGGCCACAACATCCAGATTCGCGATGGCATCCAAACGTGAATCGAGCTCGGGGCGGCTGGCCAGAAGCCCCTGCGTCGCCCGCAGGAAACGCGTTGGCGTGGCTACCTGTTTCAGGCAAGCGCTCACTTGCGCCTCGTCCATCATCATCATCGAAGGATGACGCAAGCGTGGATCGGTTTGCCACACAAACCCCTCTCCGGAGGACTTCATGCTACGCGCAACCAGCATCCGAGCGGCTTCCGGCGACAGAGGGATCATGCCCCCCTCCCTAGCCTTGGCTGCCGACTCTATATCAGGGTATACGACCGGTTTCCCGGATCCCGTCATTCGTTTGATGATCGACTTGCGCATCTGCCCGATAACTTCATCCGGTTTACGACTGATGGGCCCTATGCTGTCGATCATGACCAGCCGGCGCACCCGTTCGGGAAACGCCGCTGCGTAGAGCACACTGACAATCCCTCCGAGCGAATGGCCCACCAGATCGACCTGCCCCGCTGGGGAATCCTTAAAATGGGCCTCTATCAGTTCCGCCAGGTCAGCAACGTAATCCATCAACAGGTAACCCTGGCCTTCAGGTCTGTGCCCGGAGTGCCCGTGCCCAGCCATATCGAGTGAGTACACGTCGCGATTGTTTGCCAATGCAGGGGCCAATCTGGCAAACGACAGGGCGTTATCCAGCCAGCCATGGATCATCAGTACAGGGCAGATTTCAGAAGCTGTTTCAGCGGGCCAGTGCAGGCCAGCAAGGTTAATGTGTTTAAGGGACCAGTTAGTTTCCTGACACGCCAATGTTGTATCAAGTGGGGTTTCCAGAACGGTGTCATTCATCGAAGCGCTTACATGGTGTGGGTGGGTCGATCCGAGCTCAAGGAACCCGCCAGATAGGACTCAATTTTGGTACGCGCGGTTTCGTCTTCACCATTGAACTGCACGCCAATACCGGCTGCACGATTTCCCTGGGCACCCTTCGGGGTAATCCAAATAACCTTGCCAGCCACGGGGATCTTTTCGGGCTCATCCATCAGGTTGAGCAACAGGAACACCTCATCACCCAATTGATACTGTTTCTGCGTGGGGATAAACAGCCCGCCCTGCCGGATGTAAGGCATATAAGCCGCGTAGAGTACCGCTTTATCCTTAATGGTCAGCGTGAGAATGCCACTGCGTGCGCCAAAACCAGGCCCCATAGTAAACACCTTTCTCTGTATTGATCGTAACCGGATTAATAGTAATCGGAGTCAATAAACTCCTGATATTCCGCAATCATAGCAGTAGTTGTTCAAAACTGCCCTATCCTGCCGTGCCCATCAGCCCGCAGCGGGCCGGCGGCGCGGCATGAGTTTTTGCCATGCTATCAACAACCGGCCGGCCTCCAGTTCGGGATTGACGTTGTACACGCCTGCCGATCTGGATTCATGGATAGCGTCCAGGAGCTCATAGGCCCGCCAGGGAGGATTGCTTCTGGCCAGGAAGGTCAACATTTCAGACGCTTCCGCATCCCTTGGCTGCCCACCGGCACCGATACGGGCCAGGTCACCCGCCCAGCCTTCGAACAGCCAAAGGGCACTTTCAAGCCCCATTGCCTTGAACGGCTTTGCAGCCTCCGCAATGGAAAGCTGGCCTTTCATGAAGCGGCGAAAATTGTCCAGAGCCTCGTCTCGCAGGCTAATAAAATCTCCGCTCGCGTATTCCAGGGCAAGACGGGGCGCATTGGCTGCCAGTACCAGAGCCTTGGCGCATTGTTCCGGCGTTGGCCGGCCTTCGCCCTCCATCTCACTAACGGCCGTCGCCAGCCAGCGAGCGGCCTGATCTTCGTCCGGCGTGGCGATCAGCAAACTCTGGCAACGGGAACGGATCGTCGGTAAAACGGGCCTGCCGCTTTCCTGCAATAACAGCAGCACCACATCCTCTGCGGGTTCTTCCAGAGTCTTCAGAAGGGCATTGGCGGAGTTGATGTTTAACTGATCGGCACGATCAATAATGGCGATCTTACGCGCGGCCACCTGGGGTGAACCCACGGCAAACGCAGACAGTGCTCGAATCTGGTCGATCTTGATCATCCGGGACTTCTCGGGCGTATAGAGCCGGATGTCCGGATGGGTACCGGCGGCGACCAGCTCGCACTGCTTACAGGAGCCGCAAGGAGTTCCGCTGGCCATGTCTGACTTCTCGCAGACCAGCAATCCGGCCAATGCATTGGCAAACTGACGCTTACCCACACCGTTCTCGCCCGTCACCATCAGGGCATGGGGCATCCGGTTGCCGGCGATGCGTTGGAGCAGCCGGCTCCAGGCGCCCTCAAGCCATGCCATGGTTGCTATGGATGCGTTCACTTAATCACCCCTTTGATGAACTGGTTGACGGTCGATCCGCCTGTCGCTTCATTGTGGCCAGCAAGCGCTTCATTTTCGCCAGTTCGCCATGATGACCAGTATCAGAATCCTGGCCATAGTAATGTTTGTTGATCAATCGGGCAAAAGCCGTTGCCGTACCGGCTGCCGCAGGTTTTGCCTGCGCCAGCCTGGCGGCCAGTTGCGCGGGGGTTTCGCCGTGACGCACGGGTACACCCGCACGGTCACACAACCGGTACCAGCGAACAACAAGTCGGCCAAGCGGGTCCCGGCTTTCCACGCGTCGGTACTGCCACGCTGTAACCAAACCTGCCAGTAGTAATGCCACACCAACAAGACCGGCGGTGATATAGCCTAGCTCGCGCATACCTATCCCACCGGGCAGGCGCGACATCAGGTCCATCTGCGACTGGCCCTGGTAACCAACAACCCACCGTTGCCAGTGATAGTTGATTTTATCGAGTTGCAGGGAAGCCCACTGCAGCACCGCCATGTCACCGTAGCGCTGTGGCGACGCCCAGTCGTTCTCAAGGAACGAGCCTTCCTCCGCAACCGCGTCCCGCAGACCAGACTCAATACGTTCGGGGGCGATGGCCGCCGTCGGATCAACCCGCACCCAACCCTGGCCGGGCAACCATGCTTCTACCCAAGCATGGGCATCATACTGCCGCACGATCAGGTATTCATCATCGATCCCTGGTTCTCCGCCTTGATACCCGACAACAATGCGTGCCGGAATACCCGCCGCTCGCAACACAAACGTGGTGGCGCCCGCGTAATGAGCGCAAAAACCGCGTTTCTCATCGAACAACAAGCTGTCGATGCCATCCACCGGCATGGCCGGTGGGCGTAGGGTGTAAAAATAGGGTTGCTCTCTAAAGCGGCTCAGAAGCTGCTGCACCAACGCCTGCGGGCTTTCGTGCTGATCAGCCAGTTGCTGCCCAAACGACCGCGCCCTGGGATTGCCACTTCGCGGTAGCTGCAGGTAGCGTTGAAGGCTATCCGGTTCAGTGCTCGCGCCATCGTTTTGTTGGCTCCTGACCCGCTCCATCCGGTAGCGAACCGTGCTGTCCGCCGGTCGGTCAAACCGGAACAGACCCTCGTCGGTTGGTTCAACGTTATTGGACACCGCCACGGAACCCTCCAGTGCAAAGGCCCAGGTCTGGTCCGTCGGCTCCATCAATACGTCATACTGGTCTGGCCCAAGCGGCCCCACGCCGCCGTCCACGTCAACCCGGCCCAGCCGGCGAAACTGCTTCCCGAACCCCTGCCGCCAGGTGTCACCGTCCAGGCGATCAAGGATCAATCCGCGCCAGTAACGTTCCCGATAAGCCGGCAGCTCGCCACCGAAGGTAGCGCGAAATGCCCGCTCACTGCTCTGGGCGAGGCTGGAGATATCGCCGGGGGTCATGGTGTCACTGATACCGGTGCGAGCTTCTCCTGAGACAAGGGGCACACTCCAGAGGGGCGACATGCGCGGGAAGAACACAAACAGAAGCACCACGATAGGCAGGGTTTTCAGCAGCATCATCCCCAGCCGCCTCCATCCTTTTTTCATGGCACCGGGTATTTCAGGAGCATTCAGCACCTGCAGGCCGATCAACAGCAAGGCAACGCTCGTAATATTGATGACACTCCAATGAATCTCCTGGTGAAACAGAAAATTAACCGTTGCCAGATACACCAGAATGAAAAACAGCACATAGAAATCCCGCACGGAACGGGTTTCAAGCCACTTGAGTCCAACCGCAAGCACGAAAAAAGAAGCGGCGGTATCAACCGTGAATCGCCCCTGCACTGTTGCGATGTACACCGACACCAGCACCAGCATGATCCCGGTCCGCATCCACTTTCCCGGCAGCCGGACCCGCCCTGACTGGGCCAGCCAGCGCCAACCGGCAAGCACAGCGCAACTGGCCACCAGCCAGATCGGCAATCGATCCCACTGGGGAACCAGTAACAACGCAAATCCCGCGATCAGCCATATCAATGCACGGCCAGATACCAATTCGGCCGCCTGAAAGGCACTTGAGCCCCCAAACCCTCTTGAGAAACGAAGAATCATGTCCTCCCCTCCCCAAAAACAGACGATCCAGAGGCCCGGTTTCCAACTTCATCAGAGCGGGTACCATGGGGCAGAGGCCCGCCTTCCCGAGGTTGTTCAAGACCAAAGATAGCCAGCGCCTTGAGGCATCGATTAGTGTGGGCGGCGCCGGTGTCCGGCTCAATCACCTGCCCAGGCAGGTTCAGTCCGAAACGACTATTGCTCCGGGCCCGCTCCATCACCTGATGGGCCAGGTAGCCCAGGCGGAACTCCCGGTCTACGCCCCTGAACGCATCGTAGTCCAGCCAGTGGGGGCTGCCCTGCTCACCTTCCCAGTCGGTAATGACCATTTCCCCAGTACGCGCGTAACGCTTCCACTGCACCCTTTGACTCAAATCCCCCTCCCGCCAGGGCCGGATATCCGCGTGGTCATTTCCATCCACCGAACGCGCCTTCGAGTGTTCCTCGCCATCCTGAACCGTGCTCGCCATATCCGGGGCGGGCAGCGGGTTTGGGTAAACAATGCCGGACGTGACCGGGCGCAACCAGGACCAGGCCTTGAAAAGACCGAAGGGAAACCGGGTTTCCACACGGATACGTTCTGGTTGAAGGTAGCCGCGTTGGTATGACGGTATCGCCAGAGTCATGTCCAGCTGTTGGCTGGCCATGACGTGTTGCTGGCTGAGCTCACTGTCATCGCAGAACAGGGAAATCGCCAGGGAGTCGTGGCGGGGGGCAACAGCCCGGAGCCGGAAGGGAATCATGTCTCCCGCAAAACCATCGCCGGCCTGAATCAGCGTTAGCTCCAGCCCCGAGAGGTTGCGGTGAGTCTGGTGCATGGCCGCAACAACCACTGCGCCCAACAGAAATGTGAGCAGATAGATCAGGCTATTCTGATAATTAATGCCGGTAATCAGCATGATCAGTAGCAAACCGGCAAACACCACACCCGCACCCGTGGGCAGGATAAAGATATTGCGCTGCCCGAATACCCGCTGGTCGGTTCGCGGAATCCGCTGGTTTACCCAGCGCTGCCAGCGCGAACGAAATGCCTTCAACATAAATGCCCTGTTACAAACCTGAATGGATCACGCCCTTTATATAAACACGTTTGAGTGGCTTCACAGAAGAATACTGACAATAGTCCGATTCTGATCACAAATGCCACACAATCACCTTGAAATCCGCTTCTTTGCGCAGAATACTGCCAATAAGGAGCATGCTGACTGCAGTTTAGTGTCGGAAGCGCCTCCATTTCGCGTTTGGACACGGCAAGA
Organism: Marinobacter sp. V34; assembly: GCF_055524115.1. Classification (NCBI taxonomy): domain Bacteria; kingdom Pseudomonadati; phylum Pseudomonadota; class Gammaproteobacteria; order Pseudomonadales; family Marinobacteraceae; genus Marinobacter; species Marinobacter sp. V34. The sequence goes on from NZ_JBUPZY010000004.1 coordinate 161,554, forward strand.
GGCTACGTCATGAACCGCCGAACACCCCTGTATATCGCCCTGGCTGGTACCGCCAGCTTGGCTGTTTCGTTTACCTCCCCACTGATGGCTGGGGTACAGACCCTGACCTCCGATGAGATGGTTGAAACCTACGTGAAGGATTCCGCCGTCATCGTGGTGCCGAAAGAACGGCAAAAGACGGACGCGGACCGGCAGAAGATTATACGCTCCCTGACCATTTCGCCGGGTGAGCCGGTGTTGACGGAGGCGGAAGAAGAAGCCTATCGCGAAGCCCTGGAGCGGTTCGAACGGGAAGGCAAGAAAGGTGCCCTTGAAAGCGCAGAAGAGGAATTCCTTCGTCGTGCTCTTCTGTTGCCCCAGGAAGAACTGGCCCGGGCACAGCCTCCGGCTGAGTTCACACCGACGATTCCGCCAATTATTTTCGGGCAACAGGCCCAGATACCGGATGAACCGTTCAGTCAGACCTTTCTCAATGATCAATTGGGGGTCGGGTTTGATGGCCAGAACCTGAACTTTTCCATTGGTAACCCGCCGGGTATTGATAACATCCAGGTACCCCATGGCATTAATGAAGGCCCGATCACATTGACGCCCCGCCCGGGCGGTGGTTTTGATCTATCCATAGCGGTGCCTGATCGATAAGGCGGGTCACTATACATCCGAAACAGAAAGAGCGGTCACTCTTGGCGAGTCACCGCTCTTTTTTTGCCTGTACTTTTTGACAGGCACAAAAAAACGCCCCGCAAAGCGGGGCGTTCACACCAAAGGTGTTATGCGATCAGCTTAGTGACCGTATACAGCCAGTTTGGTGTTGCTGATGTGCAGGTTGTCGATACCGATAGTACCGATGTTTGCACCGCCGATGTTGGTTTCGGCAACGTTGATGTCCATCAGGACGTCATCAACATCTACACGCAGTACGTCAGTCGCTGTGGAAGCGCCCAGGCCGCCGCCCTTGTAGATGTCCAGACCAACAATCGCGAAGCCAGCCTGAGCCAGACCAACTTTACGCTGTTCTTCCGGAGTCAGGTTGGCAGGATCCTCACCGAAGATCTGCGCAAGGCCGGCTGCACCGAGTTCTACACCACCAGACTCAGAGCCCTTGATGGTCATGCCAGCGATGCCGACACCCAGGAAGTCAACGTCGAAGCTCATTTCTTCAACAGTGAACGCTGCGTCGATGTTGAGGGTTCCAGTACCAGCCTGGTTATCTACGTTGTCAGTATCGACAATGATGTCCAGAGCGCCGAGAAGACCCCAAGCGTCCATGTTGGAAACAAGAACCGTGTTCTCACCACTGCCACCTTCAAGCTCCATGGAGCCTGCAGTCATACCCCAGTCGATGGGAATCGGGTTGCCGCTGCCATCCGTCTGGAGAGAGCCAACGTGAATGATTGCATCGCCATCAGAACCGATGTCGATGTCGATTTTCAGCTGGTCCAACAGAGCGCCAGCGCCGGTAGCCGTAGCATAGTCTGTAGCAGACTTATGGCTACTGGTAAGCGCACCACCCAGATTGATGTCCTTAACGGCGAAGGTACCTTCGTCCGTGTAGGTGAACTGACCGATGCTTACCTGGGTTTCCAGCTCGATGGTCACACCGGCCTGACCGGTGACGTTACCCATCATGCTGTCGTCCATCGCCTGCAGCTCTGCTTGAGCGGCGAAGGGCGCAGCGGCAACGGCTGTTGCCAATGCAATTTTCTTCAGGCCTTTCATATTGTTCTCCTTGATTGAACTTATTGTTATCCAGTTGAACTTTTAACTTTGTTGTGAGGCTCAACCTCACCACTCCATTTAAGATTGTTTTACAGTCTGGTTCCGTGAATGCATTCACAAATTGTCACAAAACAACTCTGTCCGTAATAATCGACAGATATTTACTTTATTATCATCTAGTTGAAGAATCTTCATCGCCCTTGTCGTCGTAAAAGATCTGGAACGGTTTTTCCTGCGACATCGGCTTTCCAAAGCTCGCTTTTCCGTTCTTCAGGTTGATGGGAATGAGCTTGAACCCTGAAATTCCAAGACGATGTTCATGTTCAAGAACCAAGGCACGGATGGTCTCTCCGTCTTTCTCAATGCTGCCCGGGTATGCAATCGCAGACGCATGGATTTCACCGCGGCGGGCGATGGATTTCAGGCCTGCGCGGTACATCAGCACCTTTACCTGCCCCGGTGCTTCCTCAGCCTTTTCCTCCAGCCTCATTTGCTGAACCTTGTCGGACTTCATCACCATGAACGCCATTGGGCGGAATATGCCGGCCTCCTCCAGTTCTGTACCGGCGCTCTTAACAACCGCATCCGTCAGCTCCGTGAGATGCCGCTGCGCAACCGCGACGACCGCCGCCAGGTCCTTGTCGTCCAGCTTGCCATCGGACAGCACGTGGTCCTCCCGATCAATCGCATCCTGAGCCAACGCCGCCGTGGACATCGCAAATCCTGCGATAATCGCCAAGACAAATTGCTTACCAATGCCGTTACAAGTCTTCATACTGGTTACTGCCCTTAGGATTATTGTTTAGAATGCACCGGCCCAAGCCTTCCCAAGCCCGAAGTCAGGTGACTTGCCGCACAGGCTACCGTGAACCCATGCAAGATTTTGTTAAGTATGTAACATCGTGAAAACATTAAGTGCGGAAGAGGCGGAACGCCTCGTTTCACAGATCAGCAGCCAACATGGGTTTATCGATTACACCGACACCGGCAGGCAATGGCGGATCGTTACGGCATTCCCCGTGAAGTACTGGGCTGTTCCCAAGGATGCGCTCGCTTTTTCACGTCTGACGGAAGAGCTCGAGGAGGTATGGGCTGGACTGGCGCAACAACCTGGCCACAAACCGGCCGGCGGCATCATGGGAACCCTGTTCTACGAAGCGGGGAACCACACGGTACCCGGATTCTCCTGCAAGGGCGATGTGGCGGATTATGGCTATATCGGGCTCTACCTCTGGCAGCTGACGCTGGATGCCTCGGGCACCAATCCGCCCATGCTCGACTTTCACCCCGAGTGCGACGATCAGACGAAAGAGCGGGTGTTAGAACTCTCCGGTGATAATCCCATACGCCCTGCTCCCTTCCATGTCAGCCAGGGCTTTACAGCCGACCAACCGGCCGAGCGCTATCGCAGTGATGTGTCCAAGGTCCTGAACTACATCCATGCCGGGGACTGCTACCAGGTCAACCTCTCCAATAAGTACACCGGGCAATATCAGGGCTCGCCCTACTCGGCCTTTGAAGCATTGTGCCTGGCTGTTCCTGTTCCCCATGCTGCGTATGTGAACGCTGGCGCCTATCAGGTCCTCAGCATTTCACCGGAACTGTTCCTGAGTATTGAGAATGGCCGCAGGGTCATCAGCAAGCCCATAAAGGGCACTCGGCCCCGGGATTTGAACTCTCCGGAGAACGATCAGCGGATTGCCGAATCGCTGGCCGCCGCCGAAAAGGACCGGGCTGAAAACCTGATGATCGTAGACCTGATTCGCAACGACCTGTCCCGATTTTGCGAACCCTTTTCAGTGTCAGTTCCGCAATTGTTCAGCATTGAAAGCTACGAGAATGTGCATCAATTGGTCAGTACCGTGGAAGGTAAACTGCAGGGGGGTACCACACCACTTCGAGCCCTTCTCTCCGCTTTCCCGGGCGGCTCTATCACCGGCGCGCCCAAACGTCGGGCGATGGAAATCATCGACAGCCTGGAATTACATCGACGCGGGCCCTACTGCGGCTCAGTCTTCCTCTGGGATTTCGCCAATAATCTGGAAAGCAATATTGCTATCCGCACCCTGATGACGGATCCAGACGGGCAGATTCACTGCTGGGCGGGGTGTGGGATCGTCGCGGATTCAGACCCCGACGATGAATACCGGGAATCCGTGGACAAGGTTCAGAAGCTGATGAAGGTATTGGAAGCCCTGTAAGGGGAGGAATGCAAAGACTGGAAAGCCGGGGCAGCGAGCCTGCCCCGGCCTGGTCAGCGCAATCAGTTATGGATAGCGCTGGCCTTCAGGAATTCATCCTTAAGCTCGCCAAATGTATGCACCGCCGGGAACTGGGGAAATTCCTCGATTACATTCTGCGGTGCATGGAACAGGATGCCCGCTTCCGCCTGGCTCAGCATAGTGGTGTCGTTGTAGGAATCACCCGCCGCGACAACACGGTAGTTCAGCAACTGGAACGCGCGCACTGACTGGCGCTTGGGATCACGCTGGCGCAGCAGGTAATCGGTGATCCTGCCCTCGTCATTCACTTCCAGTTTGTGGCACAGCAGTGCCGGGTAGCCCAGCTTGGCCATCAGTGGCATGGCGAACTCGTAGAAGGTGTCGGAAAGAATCACCACCTGGAACCGCTCCCGAAGCCAATCCAGGAATTCCCGGGCACCGGGCAGCGGGTCCAGCTCACCAATCACTTCCTGGATCTGCGGCAGGCCATAGCCATATTGGTCCAGCAGCTTCAGGCGCTGCTGCATCAGTACGTCGTAATCAGGAATGTCGCGGGTGGTCGCCTTGAGCTCCTCAATGCCGGTTTTTTCCGCAAACGCGATCCAGATTTCCGGGATCAGTACTCCTTCAAGGTCAAGGCACGCGAGTTCCACAATGGTCTCCTGATAGTTGAACGCTGGTCAGCCCGGCGAATGCCGCCGGGGATTGGAATCAGGCGGTATGATAAGAAAAACCGGCGCGGAATGCATCGTACATCTGTGCGGCTATAACGATATACTCCCCCATTCCTTCAGACTGCTGCCGGTTAATGGTAGATTTATCACACATTTACACTCCAGGTGATCCTTTCAAATGACGGACATTGAACAATTACAGGCCGAGCTTGAAGGCGCGAGTCCCAGGGCCATCCTCAAGGCCGCTCTGGCGAAGTACGACAACATCGCCATTTCCTTCAGTGGCGCGGAAGACGTCGCGCTGATTGAGCTCGCTCACAAGCTGACCGACAACCTTCAGGTGTTCACCCTGGATACGGCTCGCCTGCACCCGGAAACCTATCAATTTATTGATCGGGTGCGTGAGCATTACGGAATCAACATTGAAGTGATGTTTCCCGATGCAGGCGAAGTACAGGACCTGGTCACCCGTAAGGGCATGTTCAGTTTCTATGAAGATGGTCATGGCGAATGCTGCGGTATCCGCAAGGTCAATCCGTTACGGCGGAAACTGGCCACTGTTGATGCGTGGATTACCGGCCAGCGAAAGGACCAGAGCCCCGGCACCCGCAACGATGTTCCCGTAGTGCAGATTGACGACGCGTTTTCCACGGACGAAAAGCAGCTGGTGAAGTTCAACCCGCTGGCGAACTGGAGCTCAAAGGAAGTCTGGGACTACATCCGCATGACGGAAGCGCCCTATAACAAACTGCACGAAAAGGGCTTTGTCAGCATTGGCTGCGAGCCCTGCACACGCCCTATCCTGCCAGGACAACACGAGCGCGAGGGCCGCTGGTGGTGGGAAGAGGCCACCCAGAAGGAATGTGGCCTACACGCCGGAAACCTGATCGCCCGTGAGTAAACCTGCCAGGGCCGTCAGTAGGTCGGCAGATCAATGTCGTTGAACAGTTCCTCGATCTCCGCCCTGCTGCCCTGATGGGTCACGGCTTCATCCACCCGCTCACGGGTCAGATGTGGCGCAAATCGCTGGATGAAATCGTACATGTACCCTCGCAGGAAGGTTCCCTTACGGAAGCCAATCCGGGTCACGCTCGGGCGGAAAAGTTTACTGGCATCCAGGCAGACAAGGTCGGGGTCGCTCTGCTCGTCGAACGCCATGCTGGCGATGATGCCAACCCCCAGGCCCAATCGCACGTAGGTCTTGATGACATCCGCATCGGCGGCGGTAAACACCACTTTCGGGGTCAGCCCGTGAGCCTGGAAGGCTTCATCCAGTTTCGAACGGCCGGTAAAGCCAAACACATAAGTGACCAGCGGAAACTCGGCAAGATCCGGCAACGTCAGTTCGGGTTTCTTCGCCAGCGGGTGATCCTTCGGCACGATGATGCTGCGGTTCCATCGATAGCACGGCATCATGATCAAGTCATTGAACAGCTCCATGGCCTCGGTAGCGATGGCGAAATCCACCGCGCCATTGGCGGCCATTTCTGAAATCTGCATGGGTGTGCCCTGGTGCATATGCAGGGACACCTCAGGGTAGGACTCGATAAAGCCCTGAATAATGGGCGGCAGCGCATAACGGGCCTGAGTGTGGGTGGTGGCGATACTCAAGTCGCCCTTGCGCTGGTTACTGAATTCCTGCGCGATTTTTTTGATGCCTTCCACCCGGCGCAGTATTTCACCCGCCTCGCGTATGATGATCTCACCGCCCGGCGTTATACGAGTCAGGTGTTTGCCACTACGCGCAAAAACTTCCAGTCCCAGTTCATCTTCCAGAAGACGGATCTGCTTGGATATTCCCGGCTGTGAGGTAAAAAGACTCTGGGCAGTGGAGGATACGTTGAGATCATGGTGCGCAACTTCCCAGATATAGCGCAACTGTTGTAATTTCATTTGCCCTGTCGCTCCCCATAAGGCCCGGTATAGACCGGGCATGTATACGCTGATTTTATTAGAAGAATACGCATAAAAACGTGATTTTTCATTCTTTTTGAGTATACAGAATCCCTTCCAACACAGTTTAGACCAAAAAACCGATAACGCCGCATGACGACGGCGTCATTTGTCTTTACGGCCCTTGACTTAACGGTGACAAAGCACACAATCCTTATCGAACCATTCACCGGCATTCAGGGAAACGATGCTGTTAACCACCAAGTTCCTCAGACCAACCGCAGATCCCCGTTCGGTACAACGGGAACGCCTGAGCGCCCTGCTGCAGCCGGACGGTGCCAAGCGGTTGAATCTGGTGGTGGCGCCAGCGGGTTTTGGCAAGACCACGCTGGTCAGCCAATGGTGTTCCCAATCCCCCTCTACCGTTGCCTGGCTTTCCCTGGATGAGCACGATGATGAGCCCCGCCGCTTCTGGCAGTACGTGGTGGGGGCGTTTGAACACAATGGTCTCGTAGGTCTGGAGCAATGTCGTCAGCAACTCAGCCACTGCAGCCACCAGGAGCTGGAGGGTCCCATCACTGCGCTGATCAATGTCCTCGCCGCCGATGGCGCGCCCTGGTCACTGATCCTGGACGATTATCATTTTATCCGCGATCCACAATTGCAGCGCCAGGTGTCGTATTTTATGGACTACCTGCCCCCTGGGACTCTGGTGACCCTGGCCTCCCGCACCGAACCAGCCCTGCCGCTTTCACGCTGGCGGGTGCGGCGCTGGGTAGAAGACATACACCCGGGCCTGCTGGCGTTTTCCGAGGGGGAATGCCAGCGCTTCTTCCACGACACCATGGGGCTTGCACTCTCCGAGCAGGAGGTTCGCAGGATCTGCAGCAAAACCGAGGGTTGGGTGGCCGCCATGCAATTGTCCGCCCTGTCTGGCGGCAACATCGATGATCAGAAACCCGAGGCCGGTTTCCAACGCCTCGACCTGGACGAGCGCCGCATCAGCGATTACGTGCTGACCGAAGTGCTTGAGCAGCAACCTGCGCCGGTGCGCGACTTCCTGCTTGATACGGCCTGCTGTCCACGACTGTGCGCCTCACTCTGCGATGCGGTTCGCGGCACCACCAACAGCCAGGTCCTGCTGGAACAGCTACTGCGGGAAAACCTGTTCCTGATTCCGCTGGATACCCACAATGAATGGTTCCGCTATCACGACCTGTTCCGGGATGCGTTGTTGCAACGGGCCAGACAGTTCAAGCCGGAAGATACTGAAAAGCGATGGCAACGAGCCGTCCATTGGCTGCTGGTCCATGGCCACGTTCAGGAAGGCATCTCCCAGATCGTCCAACACCACGACTGGCCCTGGCTCGCAAAGGTGCTGGCTGAGCACGGCAACAACCTGATCCACGGCGGTTTTCACCTGCCCGTACTCAGTTGGCTGGATTCGCTGCCCGCGAACAGCCTCCAGGAAAGCCCACAACTGCTGATGCTGAGGGTATGGGCGCTGTTTTTTGCCAATCGGGTGGACGTGCTGGATCCCCTCCTGGGTGAGCTGGAAGACATGCTCGACAAACAGGTGGCCGATTCCCACCCCGATGCCGAGGGCGCCCTGGGCCTGCAAAGTGAGATTTCCCTGATCCGCTCCTACCTCGCGCGGTCCAAAAGCGACGACAAGAACGCCAGTGACCTGACCCAACAGGTATTACGTGACATTGACCACACCCGTATACCCCTGAAATCGGTGACCTATTACGGAGTGGGACTGGACTATTACGGAAAGGGCGACCTGGCAGCAGCCGAGGATGCCCTGAGCTCCGCCGTGCGCTATGGAGAACTGGAACGCAAACCCAGCACCGTGCTCTCAAGCGGCGGCCTGCTTGCCTGGATTCAGTACAACCGGGGAGACATCGACGAAGCCCTGGACACCTGTACCAGTGTACGGCAATGGGTCGACCAACACCACAGTGACCCCCGCCAACCCATGCTGATTTCATGCTGGCAGAACAGCGCCCTGATCGAGATCTACCGGGAGCGCAACGAACCCCAGCTGGCGGCCTCCTACCTGGCCCCGCTACTGGACCACGTCAACAATGGAACCGAACCCGGGCAGCACGTGGTTATCCAGTACGTGCGAGGCCATCTGGCCTTCAGCGAAGGGCGCTACCAGGAGGCCATGGAGGCGCTGGAAGATGCCGCCAGTGTCGCCAGACGCCGCCGGGACCACATTCTCTTCGAACCGCCAGCCTGCTCAGCCATGCTGGCACGTTGCTATCTCGCCAATGATCATCTGGATCTGGCGGAGCAGTGGATGCAACAAGTGAGCAATGACCGGTTCACCAATCCGCTGAACCGGGAGCAGAACCAAATCAGCATCGCCCGCGTTCAGGTGGCACTGGGCCGCCCGGCGGATGCGATGGCGACACTGGCTCCTCTTCGTCTCAGTGCGGAACAAGACCAGCACTACCGCCACCTGGTGGAAATACAACTGGTTTACAGCGAGGCATTGTTCGCCGACGGTAAAATGAAAGAAGCGGAACAGATGCTGGCGCAGGCTGTCCAGCGGGCATCGGAGGCCGGATTTATGCGCCTGCTCGCGGAGGAGAGTCCAACCATCCGCCAGCTATGTAAGGCACTCCCGGCTCTCAAGGCACCAGGCCGCTGGAACAGCCGGGTCACAGCCATGCTTTCTGAACGGGCAGAAGCGGAATCTCATGAAACGAATGCAGAAGAGATGCTGACAGATGCCGCGGAGGAATCTGGCAATACAGGCCTTCCCGAGCCCCTGAGCCAAAGGGAACTGGAAGTGCTGGATTTGATTAACCGAGGCCTTGCCAACAAGGACATTGCCAGCACCATGGGAGTCGCGCCCACCACGGTGAAAGCCCATATCCGCAATCTCTATGGCAAACTGGCTGTGGGCTCACGCACTGAAGCTCTGGCCCGGGCGCGAGCGTTACGGTTACTGGCCTGAACAGCCTGTTCCTGTGAACTTCCCACCGCCATTTTGTGAACCGCGTCACACTTTTCAGGAATTTTGTCGGCCCACTACGCCCTTTGGACGATCCGTATACGCCCCCTCCTCCCTTATTATTCTCCCAACGCTGAGGGAAACCTCGGTAAGATTTCTGAAACTTCAGGCCTTCAGACTTCTTGTTCCGCGTTGTTTCGACGCCCGGGTTCGATAAGGGCCCACTCTACAAGAGCCACCCACATGGGTTGGCTCTTTTTTTTGGCTCCCCTTTTATCGGGGCTCTATTTATCAGGGCTTTATGATCCGCCGGAAAGGTGGCAGGGCGTCCAACAGCAACTGCCCGTAACGGCGAGCGATGATGCGACGGTCAAGGATGGTGACGCGACCGGTGTCGGATTCCGTCCGCAGAAGACGACCAACGGCCTGTACCAGTTTGATGGAGGCATCGGGGACGGTGATTTCCATAAACGGGTTGCCGCCCCGGTGCGTCACCCACTCCGCCAGGCTGGCTTCGATGGGATCATCGGGTACCGAAAACGGCAGCCGGGTGATCACTACATGACTCAGATACTTGCCAGGCAGGTCGATGCCCTCGGCAAAACTTGCAACACCGAACAACACACTGGGCAACCCTTCATCCACTCGGCTGCAATGGCGGCGCAACACCTCACCTTTGGCCATGTCGTCCTGTGTAGTGATCAGGTCCGGATACTCTGGTGACAGAGCGTCGCGCACCAATTGCATCTGGCGCCTGGAGGTAAACAGTACCAGAGTCGCCTTCTCGCCGGCCCACAAGGCAGGTAGCCGAGACACCACCTGGTCGGTGAAGCTGTCGTCTGTGGGCATGGCGGTCATGGCTGGCACTTCCACAGTTGCCATCTCGCCGTAGCGGAAGGAACTGGGTACCACCACGAAACGGCTGGCTTCGGGCAGGCCTGCCCTTGCCTTGAGCCGGTCAAAGCGCCCAAGAGCTGTCAGGGTCGCACTGGTCAGAACAGCGCCGTACGCCCTTGACCAGAGCCGTGAATAAAGCAGGTTATCCGCGAGAACCGGGCTACTATATAGCGTAATGTCTTCCGCGTGCTCCCAGCGCTGACGCACAGCCCAGCGCGCTGCAGGCGGCCCGGACTTTTTCTTTGGCGCTAGCGCGGCTTCTTCACCATCTGCCGACTCACTGGCCGGCTGGCCCGGATTGTCGCACCACGCGGTCCATAGTCGCAGTTGATCCTCGGCACGGCTGTGGAAGGATCCAATCACCGGATACCACGACTCCGCGGTATCGCGATCGACATCACTGGCCTTGCGTTCATCAAAGGCCGTTTGTAGCTCGTCCACCATCACGCCAAGCTGGCGAACCAGGGTTGCCGTCGCCACCCGGGTTTCCACCGCCAGTCCTGCAAGCACCTCAGGTAATTCGCCCTCGGGATAACGCCACTGGGCGGAACGTCGCTCTTCGTTAAACTCCCAACCGGTATTCTGTTCGGCCTCGTCGTACACCTTCGTCAAACAGATATCCACTTCCCGGGAGGCGGAACTGATCCTATCGATGGTTTTAGCGGCCTGGGTGCCGGGCGTCAGGAACGGCTGCATCTTGCCCAGTGCCTGGGACAACTGCTTTAGCCACTGACGCGTGGAATTCAACGGCACCGACGCGGCAAAATGATTCAGTGCCTTGTCCGGCAGGTGGTGCGCCTCGTCAAAGATAAACAATGCGTTTTCCGGCTCTGGCAGGATGGCACCACCACCAAGGGCGAGGTCCGCCAGCACCAGGTCGTGGTTCGCCACCACGATGTCGGCATCGTCCAGGCCCTTGCGGGCATCAAAGAAGGCACAGCTGTCGAAATAGCTGCAGTGGCGATTGGTACACTGACGGTGGTCGGTGGTGACCTGGCGCCAGATGTCGTCCGGTATCTGGTCCGGCCAATGGTCGCGGTCACCGTCCCACTTTCGGGACCCATAACTGGCCAGCATGTCCTCGAAATAGGCCCGGGTGCCGGGTTCCTCCTTGCCGGGGCCATCCAGCAGGAACAGCGGCATGGTATCGCTGTCGCCGTTACCCTCATCATGCAAACGAGCTTCGAGACGAGACATACACAGGTAGCGGCCGCGGCCTTTGGCAAGGGTCCAGGTGAAATCCAGTTTGCTGTGCTTTTTCAGGTCCGGCAGATCCTTGTGGACGATCTGATCCTGCAGGGCAACGGTCGCTGTTGATATCACCAGTGTTTTGCCGAGGGCACGGGCCACGGGAATGGCAGCAATCAGATAGGCCAAGGTCTTACCGGTTCCCGTCCCCGCCTCAACCACACAGGTGCCGGCCTGCGACGTGCGTTGACCGTCGTTCTCCGTGATCTCACCCATGTACCGGGCGATTTCAGCGATCATAAGACGCTGGCCGTATCGTGCACGGATATCCTTGCCAGCCAAGACATCTCGATAGGTCTGTTGTATCAGCTGCTTAACGTCCTCGGTGAGTGCCATTATTCCGGGCTCACCCAATTGCGAACCACACCTACCCGGAAGCGGCGGCCATCCATACTCAGCTCAACGCCCTCTTCGGTGATCCGCTCAACGGTGATTCCGGAAAACGACTCTCCGGGGCGCAGGTAGTTGTTATTGATCATTACCCGTCTCGACGACGGTTCGGACGCGTAGATATGGCTGTTGAAAATCAGGTCGGGCACCCTTTTCTGAAACGAAAGTGGAAGTTCTACAAGGTGCGGCGCTGTCTGCGTGGCGGCACCGTCCGGATCACCGGGATTGATCGCACTGGGTGCACGCGATGTGGGCACAATGACCGTCGGTCGCTCCCGCTCTTCCGCGTCACCGGTCTCTGCTACCGCCTCCCGCGAAGCATCGATGGTGGCGCCCGGTGTTGGAATCTCAATGGCACCCTCAAGCGTGTCGCTGGTCTGTGGCGATGAGACACGTTCCGGCGCCGATACCTGTCGGGGCGATTCCGGCTTATCGCCAGCGGTAACAGGCTCAATCTTGGGTACAGGCACAGAAATATCGGTCGAAGGGCTTGGCTTGTCCGGTGAGGAAACCTGGCGAGCCTGGGGCCAGAAAACCCAGGCCAATACCGCCGCATTGAGTACCAGGCCGAGCGCAACCCACACAAGAACCGGAATCGACTTTTTCCTCGGCTTGTGGATCAGTTGTACCTGCTGACCAAGGTCCGGTATGCGCCCCTGTCGTCTTTCGGTTTCGGATTTTCTGAGGGCATCAAGGATATAGGACATGTCAGTTCACCATCCTTCCGGACGTCAGCCGGGGAACGGCGGATTCCAGGTCGTTATTCATCTGGATGATGGTCATGGCACCGGCAATGCCATCCACCGTCAAGCCTCTTTGCCGCTGGTACCACCGGACCTGCTCTTCGATCGGCATACGGTTGACTCGGCTTTCTTCCTGCCGACTGCCGGCGTATTGGCTGGCGAGCTCCATCATTCTTGACCCCATCCAGATCTGCTCGGCCACCTTGCCGGTACCCCGTTCGCTACCGGAAGCGTCATCCAGGGTGTAGGCGGGTGCTTCCCAAACTACGGTAAATTCCCCAAACCAGTAGGGCTGCAGGCTGGAGAAGGTCACCTCCCGGCGCCCACTGGGGAGTTCGATGGTGGCGCGATTATCCTGGAGGCTGCTCAAAACGGCGTAGTGACTGTCCCCGTTACCGTTGCGAAGCTGAAGTATCGCTGGCCGGTCCAGAAACTCCAGGCTTCGTCGCGCCCCTTTGTTTTGCAGGCAACGCAATCCCTGGCTCTCAGCAAACTCACAGGCCACTGGACTTTCCGAAGCGCGATAATCCATCCCCCACAGTTCGAACAGCTCGCGGAACGCAACCGGTAATGACACAGCCTGCTCAGGAAACTCGAATCCGGGCAGCGATTCTTGCTCCTTTGGCGTACTGGTTTCCAGGCTGGCTTCGGGCACCAGTTCCGATAGCCCGGCAACAGGCTCATCCGGCTCGACCCGCTGGATGGTACCGGTAAGCGGCTTTCCCTGATTTTCGGCAACAGCATCGGGCGCCTTGGTGCCGCTCCCAGGAAGCCCCATAAACAGCCAAGTCGTCATGATGATGGCCATCAGCAGGCCCGCAGCCAACACCAGCGCATGGGACTTGCGAGACCGACCGGGCAAATTCTGGCCGTTCACTTCCCGGGCGGCGTTACGGATATGGGGCGCCGTGATCTGGTGCTCACCTTCGGCATAGGCACCCAGCAATGCCCGGTCACTGATCAGGTTAATCAGTCTCGGTACACCTTGGCTGGCACGGTACAAAGCGCGGATGGCGCGATCGGTAAAAATTTCGCCCCGGAGGCCCGCCACGCTGAGCCGGTAACGCAGGTAGGCCTCTATCTCTGCGCGGCCGAGGGCGTCGAGGTGGTAACGGGCTGTTACGCGCTGATTCAGTTGACGAAGCTCCGGTAGCCCCAGAATTTCCTGTAATTCAGGTTGTCCCAGCAACACAATCTGTAGCAGTTTTTTCTCTGCGGTTTCGAGATTGGTAAGCAACCGCAGCTGTTCAAGCACCTCCGCAGAGAGATTCTGAGCCTCATCGATCATCAGAACCTTGTGGCGACCTGCCGCGTGTGCCTTGAGTAGATCATCATTGATCAGGCCCACGAGTTCCTTGATAGATGAGCCGACCGGATGGCCAATCTCAAGCTCATCGCAAATGGAGGACAACAGTTCGCGGGCCGACAGCCTGGGGTTCAGGATCAGTGCGATATCCACATGATCCGGTACGTTCTCAATGAAACAGCGACTGACCGTGGTCTTGCCGGTACCGACTTCACCGGTAATGACAATAAAACCGCCCTGCCCCTGTACGCCATACATCAGGTGTGCCAACGCTTCTTTGTGGCGCTCGCTGAGATACAGATAGCGGGGGTCCGGGGCAATCGAAAACGGGGGCTCCCGAAAACCGAAGAAGTCGTAGTACATGCGTGTCCAGTCAGGTGCTCAGGCGGAGCTTGCGGGAGCCGCCATCGGGCTCCCCGGCTATCGCGGTATCATACCGCCCGGCTCCCGGGGCTGTCATCTCATGAAGTGCCGGAATCCGCACTGCTTACCAGTCTCAGTTCAGCCGTGGAGCGGCGCTGCTCGGATTTTAACCGGCGAATGCATCGCTCCAGGGTTTTGGAGATTCTGGCGTGTGAGCGAATCATTGAGATCTTGGGCCAGGTCGCACGCTCACCTTGCAGTATCATCTCCCGGACCCACGCAGGATCGGGGTTCGACAACATGCGGCGGTAATCACGAAGACGATACGTCGGCGAGATGGTGACATCCCCCGAATAGCGTTGCCCCATGATGGTGTACATCTGGCCCGATACCTGCCGCAGCATTTCTGGCTGCACACGCTTTCGCAGGTAATCGAACAGGCCCTGACCATGGAACTGGATTTCCGATTTCAGCAGGTGCATTGGCAGATTCGCGACACTGATTTTTTCATCCCGCCCACGACGGTTCAGAAAAGGCACCACATGGGGGTTGGTCTGGCTGACAATGGTAAAGTTCACGTCGTAGAGGTGCATCAGCCGTTCGATGGGCAAGTCGCTGACGACCGAACCGTCCACAAACTTCAGCCGCGACATGTAAGGCAACACATTTCCATGGATATCTTTCTTCATCAGTGGCACCGGCGGAAAAATACCCGGTACCGCTGCGCTGGCCAGCACAGCGCTCCAGACCAACAGATAGGGTGACGTATAGCCACACAACAAGCGGGCTTTCTGGTGAACCTGAACCGGTGACACACTCACGTTAATGGACCGTCCAGTCTTCTGAAACGCTTCCTCGAAGGTGTATTCACCGATATTGGCGCGCAGGCAGGCCTTCAACTGCTCCTGGTCCATCAGGCCATCACCCCGGATGGCACTGAATAACCCTCGCCACTTCCAGGCTCTCATGTCATGGTTTTCAGGCACCAGCATGTCCGGAATTTCCGCATCACTGTGGACACCCAGCATTCCGGCGATGATGGCGCCGATGCTGGAGCCGGCAATGACCTGCGGCAACAACCCTTTTTCCCACAACGCCTTTATGACACCGAAATGGAACATACCCAGCGTGGCACCGCCGCTAAGGAGCAAAGCCGGTCGACCAAAGCTGGTCAGAGTATCGCGAAAGAACTGCAGTTTGTCAGCCACCGGGAATCCCGGCACCTTGGTGTCGCACAGGAAATCCAGCGACTCGCACACCTGGGCGATGTATTCTTCGATCAGATGCTTGGTTCCAACCCTGGAGCGGGTATACAGGGCAGCATTGCCCATGTTGCCCAGGTCGTGGTGGAGCCCTTCCCTCAGCGCCCGTTTCAGGCGCTCGAAATCATTCTGTTGGCGGTACGTGCGCAGGTGACTGAGCCGGTCGTAGATCAGCTCGTAATGGTAGAGGTCAGAGCCAAACTCCTCTTTCCACTCCACGTTTCCCTCAAGGAAATCCAGTTCCAGTGCCGCCGCCTTCCAGACTTCGTAATTGGGTGCCTCCGCGAGCATCTTGCGGAATTTCCGGATACGGTCATCAACCATCAGGTAAACCTCCGTTGTTCCAGCCGACTCGATGCGTCAGAAATCGTCGAGCATCAAATCCTCGTCGTCACCACTGGCAAAAGGGTCATCTACAGTTTTGCCATCGTTGATCAGGTAAGCCCGCCGCTGCAGGTATGCGTTTCTCACGAACGTATAGCCGTCACCGGAAATAAACCCTTCCGCAGGAATCAGGTCAGCACGCTTATCAACGATCTGAAGCGCCCTCGCATAATAGACATCCGGAGTCTCAGCCAGATCCCAGGCCGAGGGCAGCAACAGGTTGTCGGATACAAATCCGCCAAAGTCCCGGGGATTCGACGGCCCCAAAAACGGTAGCATCAGGTAAGGCCCAGACCCAGAACCCCAATAACCAAGGGTCTGACCAAAGTCCTCCGGGCGTTCAGGCAAGTCAAACTTGGTGGCCACATCGATCAACCCACCCAGACCAAAAACCGTGTTGTAGGTAAATCTACCCGCCGCCACGACGGCAGATTCACCCTTCAATTGGAAGATACTGTTTGCGAAGTTACGTATTTCAGTCAGATTATTGAAAAAATTGGTGACAGCGCGGTCCGCAAAGCCCGGCATAACGGTGCGGTAACCTTTCGCAACGGGGCGGAGGAACCAGTTATCAATGGTTTCGTTGAAGCCATAGACCTTCCGGTTCCAATCCTCATAGGGGTCGATCTCGCTGGGCGGGGCATCAAGCTTTCGTTCTGCCATGTCTGGATTGACTGGCTGCACGGTCTGCGCGACCGCATTGCCTGAAAACAGGCAGATGAAAATCAGGGCGCCGATTGCTGGGTGCCGGAAAAGAATGTCTCTCATCGTCAAACCTGAGGTTGTTAAAACTGTTTCTGTTCGTCGAAAATACCGGCGCTCTGCTTTTTTTATTATTGTCCCCTTTTTCAGGAGTAGCCCCAATGTCAGTACCCGGGAATCTGGTTAGCACACTCTCCATGCCTTTGCGCTGGGGAGATATGGACGCATACGGCCATGCCAACAATACGGTTTATTTTCGCTTTTTCGAGGAAGCCCGCATCACCTGGCTGGCGTCCCTGGAACTGGGTGCGGAAAACGACCCCGACGGACCGGTCATTATAAAGACCAGCGCCACCTTTCTGAAGGAACTGGCCCACCCGGCAACGGTAGAGGTCAGAACCTACGCCGACAAAGCGGGCAATACCAGCCTCGACACCTATCATACCCTGACCGATACCGAGACCGGCACACTCTACGCGGAAGGCTATGCGAAGATTGTCTGGTTTGACCGCACCAAACGCACGTCAATGGCACTGCCTGACAAGCTCAGGGCGTTGGCGGCCCAATAAGACCGCCTATCACCAACCCCCAATTCTATCGGCGGCGAACTACAACGCTGCCGATGGAGTAGCCTGCACCAAACGAACAGATCACGCCCAGTTCGCCAGAGTCGAAGTCGTCCTGGTGTTTGTGGAAGGCAATGATCGAGCCTGCAGAGCTGGTGTTGGCGTACTCATCCAGAATAACCGGCGCCTCTTTCGTGTCCGCGTCACGTCCCAGCACCTTGCGGGCGATCAACTGGTTCATGTTCAGGTTGGCCTGGTGCAGCCACATGCGCTTCAGGTCATCCGGCGACAACGACAGACTGGAAAGTTGCTTGAGAATGGTTTCAGCCACCAGCGGCGACACTTCCTTGAACACCTTGCGCCCCTGCTGCACGAACAGCTTGTCCGGCTTGTTTATGCCCTCTTTATCACCTCGGTTCAGGAAGCCAAAGTTGTTGCGAATGTTGTTGGAGTACTTGGTTTTCAGGCTCGTTCCGAGAACCTCAAAACCCTGCCCTTCCGCAACGTCGGAATCCCGTTCCACCAGGATGGCCGTGCAGGCATCCCCAAAGATAAAGTGGCTGTCCCGATCGCGAAAATTCAGGTGGCCGGAACAGATTTCCGGGCTAACCACCAATACCGCACGGGCCGTGCCATTCTCAACAGCGTTTGCCGCCGCCTGCAGCCCGAAGGTCGCAGAGCTGCACGCCACGTTCATGTCGTAGGCAAAGCCATCAATGCCCAACGCGTCCTGAACCTCAACGGAGATAGCCGGGTACGGGCGCTGCATATTGGAGCAGGCGACAATAACCGCATCAACGTCAGCGGCGGTTTTGCCGGCCTGTTTGAGGGCCTCGTTGCTGGCTGCGAGCGCCATCTCGCATTGCACCGAGGCTTCTTCGTTGGTTCGGTCCGGAATATTCGGGCACATTCGTTCAGGGTCAAGGATGCCCTGCTTATCAATCACATGGCGACGCTTGATACCGGACGCTTTCTCAATAAAAGCGGACGAAGACGGCTGCAGGGGCTCAAGATCGCCACCGGCAATATCGTCAGCATGACGCGCATTGTGAAGTTCGACGAAGGCATTGAACGCCTCCACCAACTCTTCGTTGGTTATGGTTGCTGGCGGTGTGTACAACCCAGTCCCGCTGATAACGGCTCTAATCACGCTAACCCCACGTCATAGTTGTAAAAACGAACAATTTAACTGCACCAATATTGCTCAAATACTAACACAGTCTCAAGGTTTTGCCCGCAAACGTGACCGGCTTACACGCGCGTCTGCTCCCACTGCCGGTCAAGGCGCTTGACCGATACCGGCACAGCTGTGCCCAACTGTTGCGCGAAGAACGATACCCGAAATTCCTCAAGCATCCAGCGGTACAGTGACAGTTCTGGGTCCCTTACACCCTGGCGCTGCTGCTCATCGCGCTTACTGGCATAACGGGACCAAAGCGGCTCCATGGTGTGCAGGAACTCCCGCTCACGGCCAAGCTCTCTGGGCATCTTCTCAAAGCGGATGCTGGCTGCCTCGAAATAGCGCCCAAAATGGGTAAGCCATTCTGGCGGTGTGGCAACAATAAAGCCTGGATATACAAGATTTTGCAGCTGAAACTTCAAGTCCGACATACTGTTTGCGAGAGCGAGGTTGATTTTGCCCTTGAGCTGCTTCATGACACCATGATAACCCGTCATGGCCTGGTACAGTCGCTCGTCGGCCTGCTCAAGCGCCGGTATGAACTCCGCCCGACCTGCGTTAAACGCGCTCTCGAACGCGTTTTCGTCACGGGGCACGTCGTCGGGCACAAAATGCTGCATTGCCGTGGCCAGCAGCAGATCGTCCAGCAGCACCCGCGCCTTGCCGACCGGCGAGAACATCAACGCAGATGACTTGAAGTGCTGTAGCCGACGCTCAATGTCCTCCAATGTGTTGCCCAGCCGAATCAGGATCAGTCGCGCCAACGCCTTGCGGGTTGCATCCTCCGCCGTGAGCCGATCCAGGAACCGTGTCTGGCGCACGGAATCCCCGATGTCCTCCAGGGCCGGGTATACGGTGACTTCCATACCGCCTTTTTCGGTCCTGACAGATTCGGGCAGCGATCCGAAATCCCAGACCGTTGACGTGCGTTCTGGCTCCGCCGATGGCTCTCTGCGGGTTGCCGACGACAAGGCAGCTTCTGCCCGCCCTTCCAGTTCGCTCTGCAGCTTTTCAGTTTCCCGCCCCTCGGCAATGGGCTTGCCGGCGTCGTCAACAACCCGGAGGTTCATTCTCAGGTGTTTCGGCAGGTCCTCCTGTGGCCAGGCATCAACGTCGATCCTGACACCGGTCATTCGCCGGAGCTGTTCACCCAGTTGCAGTGCCAATGGTTCGTTGGATGCCTGAAGATTCTCCAGGGCGGCATCCACGAAATCCGGTACCGGCACGAAATTGCGCCTCAACGCCTTCGGAAGACCTTTCACCAGAGCGATGCACTTTTCCCGCAGAAGCCCCGGCACAAGCCATTCAAGCCGCCGTGCCGGCAGTTGTTTCAGGGCCATCACCGGTGCCTGCAGCGTAACGCCATCCCGCTCGCTGGTGGGCTCAAATTCATAGCTGAGGGGATACCTCACTCCTTCCCACTCCAGATAGTCCGGATAAAGTGAGCCCGCTTGCTCATCCACTGGGCGCTGGAGGATATCGGTCTCCGTCAACTCCATGTCACGGAGCTGGTCAGCACTGAGCTGTTTCCACCAGCTTTCGAAATGACGGCCGCTAACAATGTCTTCGGGCAGGCGCTGATCGTAGAACGCCACCAGCGCTTCGTCCTCCACCAACAGGTCCCGCCGCCGCGTCTTGCGCTCGAGGTTCTCGACGGTGTCCAGCAGTTCGCGGTTGCGGGCAATGAAGGGCGCCTTGGACAGGTAATCGCCTTCCACCAGGGCGCGGCGAATGAACAGGTTGCGACACTCGGCCGGGTCCACCTTGCTGTAAGGAATTCGACGCTTGGCAATGATGTCCAGGCCATAGAGGCTGACCTTTTCATAGCCCATCACCTGGGCACGTTTCTGCTCCCAATGGGGTTCGAAAAAGTGATGCTTCACCACATGTCCGGCCAGGGGTTCGATCCATTCCGGCTCAATCTTCGCCACTACCCTGGCGAACACCCGGCTGGTTTCGACAATCTCCGCTGCCACTATCCACTTCGGTCCGGTTTTCGACACTTTCGAGCCCGGAAAGATCATGACCTTACGATTGCGGGTCGCCAGATACTCTTTCTTTTCGAGTTTCACGGCCACCTGCCCCAGCAAGCCCGCAAGAATGGCCTTGTGCAGCGACTCGTAACTGGCAGCGTCTCTATTCAGTTTTAGTTTCTGTTCGCGGCAGATCAACGTCAGTTGCCGGTGAATGTCACGCCATTCCCGCATCCGCATCCACGACAGGAAACTTTTCTGACAGACTTTTTTCAGCTGATTCTGAGACAGTTCCTGGCGCTGCTCCTCGTAAAAATTCCAGATATTCAACAAGGTCAGAAAATCCGATTCCTTGTCATTGAACGGCGCGTGGGCCTGATCGGCAGCCTGCTGTTTGTCCTGGGGCCGCTCTCTTGGATCCTGAACGCTCAGGCCGGCAATGATCACCAGCGTTTCCGCCAGGCTGCCCTGTTCCGAGGAAGTCACCAGCATGCGCGCCAGCCTTGGGTCCAGCGGCAGGCGCGCCATGGTACGGCCGAGGTTTGTCACACGGCGCTTGTCGTCAACGGCTCCAAGCTCTTCAAGCAGTTTGTAGCCATCATTGATCAGGCGACGGTCGGGCGGCTCAAGGAATGGAAAATGGCGGATGTCCCCAAGCCCCGACGTGGTCATCTGCAGAATAACGGATGCCAAGTTGGTGCGCAGGATTTCCGGGTCAGTGTACTCCGGCCGATTAATAAAATCGGTTTCATCGTAAAGCCGGAAACAGATTCCCGGGGCCACCCGGCCACAGCGCCCGGCACGCTGGTTGGCGCTGGCCTGGGACACCGGCTCAATAGGCAGGCGTTGAATTTTTGAGCGCACGCTGTAACGACTGATACGGGCCACACCGGTGTCGATGACATAGCGTATGCCCGGTACGGTCAGGGAGGTTTCCGCGACGTTGGTCGAGAGCACCATCCGACGGCCCCGATGGCCCTGGAATATCCGGTTCTGTTCCTGGTTACTGAGCCGCGAATATAACGGCAGCACTTCGGTATGGCGCAGGTCGGCGTGTCGCAGCACCTTGCTGAGACTGCGAATTTCCCGCTCGCCGGGCAGGAATATGAGCACATCGCCCGGTGGCTGCTTTTCCGCACGCTCGTGCTGCTCGATTTCCTCCATCGCTCGCAGCACGCCATCCGTCCATCCCTGGTCCCGGTCGTCTTCATCGCCGGTAAGGGGGCGGTAACGCACATCTACCGGATACGTCCGCCCACTGACTTCAATGACCGGCGCGCCGTTGAAGAACTCGCTGAAGCGCTCTACCTCGATGGTGGCGGAGGTAATAATGACCTTGAGGTCAGGCCGTTT
This sequence comes from Marinobacter sp. V34, assembly GCF_055524115.1. NCBI lineage: Bacteria > Pseudomonadati > Pseudomonadota > Gammaproteobacteria > Pseudomonadales > Marinobacteraceae > Marinobacter > Marinobacter sp. V34. Next base: position 183,397 of record NZ_JBUPZY010000004.1, read on the forward strand.
CGGCAACAGTTGCCGCAGGTAGCCCATCAGAAAGTCGATGTTAAGGCTGCGCTCGTGAGCCTCATCAATAATCAGGGTATCGTAACGATCCAGGAACCGGTCATGCTGGACTTCCGACAGCAGGATGCCGTCGGTCATGACTTTGACCCGGGACTGGTCAGACGTGGTGTCGGTAAAGCGCACCTGATACCCCACCTGGCCACCAGTCTGCTCTCCTAGCTCCTCCGCGATTCGGCCGGCAACGGTACGAGCTGCAATCCGGCGGGGCTGGGTGTGGCCGATCAGCCCGCGAATGCCCCGGCCGCTGTTCATGCAGATTTTGGGAATCTGGGTCGTCTTACCAGAACCGGTTTCACCGGCAATGATCACTACCTGGTTCTGCTCAATAGCCTCACGGATATCATCGACCCGTTCGGACACTGGCAGTGATGACGGAAACGTGGCTGGCTTGTGCATCGCCTGGCGCTGCGTGACACGCGCCTGCCCCCGATCGAGCCATTGCGCCATCTTCTCAAGATCCGTCTGGCCCGGGCGCCCTTTTTTTCGGGCCACCAGCTTGTGAATACGGGCGGCTTCCAACTGGTTGCAGGTGTCCAACTGCTCCATGATGGCTTTTACAGCGGCCTTGCTGTCTGGCGTATTTGTGGGCTGTTCCGGGGGGGCTTGCGTCATCGGTCCGTTTTACCGTTGTTGGATCTTGGATACCCGGCTCGCTTCGGGAGTGGCGACAGTCTAACGATATACCGCGCCACGTTAAACGGAAAAACCCCGCCGAGGCGGGGTTTAAGACATCCGTTTGGGGCGATCAAACCGCCCGCACGAACCGGTTACTTGCTGTTGGCCTCGTCGCGAAGCTCACGCCGCAGGATCTTGCCTACGTTGGTCTTTGGCAGTTCGTCGCGGAACACGAAGGACTTGGGCACTTTGTAGGCTGTCAGGCGTTCGCGGCAGAACTCTTTGAGTTCATTTTCGGTAACACCTTCCGCGGTTGCCACCAGATAGACCTTCACCGCTTCGCCACTCTTGTCATCGGGAACACCGACGGCCGCACACTCAACCACTTTTGGATGGCCGCTGACCACGTCTTCAATTTCGTTGGGGAAGACATTGAAGCCAGACACGATAATCATGTCCTTCTTGCGATCAACAATGCGGATGTAGCCATCTTCCTGGATAAGGGCAATGTCACCCGTCTGCAGGAAACCGTCGTCCGTGAAGGACTTCTGGGTGTCTTCCGGGCGCTGCCAGTATCCACGCATCACCTGCGGCCCCTTTACACACAGTTCGCCGGGCTCACCGAGAGGCGTTTCGTTGCCATCGTCGTCGATGGTTTTAACCTCGGTACCGGGAATTGGCAAGCCAATGGTGCCAAGCTGGATCGCGCTATTGGGATTGAACGTGACAACCGGCGAGGTTTCAGTCATACCGTAACCTTCACTGATCTCACACCCCGTGACACGCTGCCACATCTTCGCGGTGTCGCTGGTTAGCGCCATGCCGCCGGACGATGTCAGCTTCAGGCCACTGAAATCAAGGGCGTTGAATTCGTCGTTGTTGCACAGCGCCACGAACAGGGTATTCAGCCCCAGGAAGGCCGTGAAGCGATGGTTCTTCAGTTCCTTCACGAATCCTGGAATATCGCGGGGATTCGGGATAAGAACGTTGTGGGCGCCCGCTTCCAGCATGATGCCGCAGTTCAGGGTGAACGAGTAGATGTGGTACAGCGGTAGCGGAGCAATAACCACTTCCGTGCCCTCGTCCACTGAATCTTCCATCATCGGCCGAACCTGCAGGAGGTTGGATACCAGGTTGCCATGGGTCAGCATGGCACCCTTGGCCACACCCGTAGTGCCACCGGTGTACTGCAGCACGGCAATGTCGTCTTTCTTACACTCTACCGGGGAGAATTTTTCCCTGGCGCCTGCGCTGAGCACCGCCGGAAGTTTGTGAGCCTGGGGCAAACTGAAAGCCGGAACCATCTTCTTCAGATGCTTCACCGCTGCGTTCATCAGCGTACGCTTCAACGGCGAGTGCATGTCGGCAATTTCGGTAACAATGACATGCTCGATGCTGGTATGGGGAAGCACTTTCTCGGCGTTGTAGGCCATGTTTGCCAGTACTACAAGCGCCTTGGCGCCGGAATCATTGAACTGATGTTCCATTTCGCGAGTGGTGTACAGCGGGTTGGTATTCACCACTATCAGGCCCGCGCGCATGGCGCCAAAAACGACAACAGGATACTGGGACACGTTGGGCATTTGCACCGCAATCCGGTCGCCCGGCTTGAGGTCGGTCTTGTTCTGTATCCAGGCGGCAAAGTTCCGGCTCTGGGTGTCCAGGTCGCGATAGGTGAGTGTGGCGCCAACGGCACTGAAGGCAGGGCGATCAGCGTACTTATTCACGGCCTGATCAAATACGTCAACCATGCTACTGTATTTGTCCAGGTCTACGTCGCGGGACACACCAGCGGGATATTTGTCCTGATAGAACTGCTCAAAATCCATCACCATCTCCTGTTTGGCATTTGTGCTTATAATGTTTACCAATGTCGTTTTGGTCAAAAAATCAACCAGACAAAAGTATCAGCCTCGAAAAGTCGGGAGAGAATAGCAGTTTTGTGAACGATGAGGTAGTTTTCAAAGCAGAACTGTAGCGGTTGTAGCCACCAACCTAACCCCACCCCCAACACTGGAGCCCATCATGAGCGACACTTTGGACACGCTTGAGAACATCACCTACGACGAACTCCAGGAAGGCGACTCCGCAACCTATGTGAAAACACTGACTGAGGATGAGTTGGTGTTGTTCGCTGCGGTATCCGGAGATGTTAACCCGGTCCACCTGGATTCGGAGTTCGCCGCCGACTCCATGTTCCAGGAACGGATTGCCCATGGCATGTGGAGTGGCTCACTGATCTCTGCGGCCCTGGCCACCGTTATGCCCGGTCCAGGCACCATTTATCTGGAACAGAGCCTGACCTTCAAGCGCCCGGTAAAGCTGGACGACACCCTGACCGTAACATTGACCGTACTGGCAAAGGAACGCAAAAACCGGGTAACCCTGTCCTGTGATGTCCGCAACCAGAACGATGAGCGGGTTGTGACGGGCGAGGCGAAAGTGATCGCCCCCACCCAAAAGCTGTCCCTGAGCAAACCACAGCTCCCCAAAATTACCATAGCTCACTAGTGTAATATGGGCGCCGCTGGGATTAACCCGGCAGGAAATCGATGGGGAATCGCACCGTTCTGGGTTCCACATCGTCCTCGCCGAAATCGAACAGGCGCACGCGCATCGCAATTCGTTGCTCAAGGCTTTGATTGCCAAGCTCGGAGCTCACCACCTCGCAACTCGATACTGACCCGTCCGGTTCGATCACCAGCTCCAACATGACCTTTCCTTCCAGCGTTGGGTCCTGTCGCAGTTCACGCCGGTAAAGGGAATACAGCGACGTCTTCTGGGCGTCGAACACCTGGCGGATGTTACTCATCCCCCGCTGCCCCGGTCCGCTGGCGGGCTCCGGCGCGGATTCTAGCGCTGCTTCCTGTGCCACATCTACATTCCGTACCTGATGGCCGGCCACCGCCACCTCGGTTTCAGGTGCCGCTTCCCGAGTAACGCCGCCGCTGCCAGCAAGTGCCCTGTCGGGGTTAGCGTCGGCACTAAACAGGTCTCCCGCGCCACTAGCGGCCTTAGCCTCGACATTGGCTGCGAGAGTGTCCACGGTTTTCGGTTCCGGTGCCCGCATACTGGCGAGCTGGTCCTGCATCGCCATCAGGCCCGACCTGGACGCCGTTTCACGGGCCTGCTCGACCGTTTGGGAAGGAGCGGGTGTCGGGCGCACAGGCTCGGGTGGGGTTACCTCCTCTGCCAATTCCGGCTCGACTGCTTTGGGTTCTGCACTCTCAGGTTCCGGTTCAGGTTCCGGGGCCGGCTCGGGTTCAGGTTCAACCTCAGGCACTGGAATCGGCTTTGGCGGCTCGCGTTGCTCTACCAGTCGCGCCAACTGGGGTGGAATCTTCTCCGCCTCGCTGCGATCGGGTTCAGGGAGCTGAAGCGCCGGGATCAGCAGCGCAGGAGGCAGAAAGACCGCCACCATCACCAACAACGCCAGCACAAAGCGGCGGTTCTCGCCCTGTTCTGCCCCCCATGGCAGCCCGGAGGAGAGGTTGTTGGGCGGGAGATTCTGACGTTCAGCCATTGCCTACCTCCCTCGCCGACTCAACCGCCAGCCGGACCTGTCGGAAATCTTCGTCAATACAGGTCTGCATAATCTTTCTCAGCAACCGGTAGTCGGTAGCACGGCCCGCCATAATGGTCACCACATGCCCCTGCTCTGGCACTTCGCCCCGCCGGTTGCGCACCCAGGCAAGCTCATCCGCCAGTCCACCAATGGTGGTGTCCCCTACTTCAATGCCATCCAGCCGTGCAACTTCCCGGCCCTGTACGAGAATGGACCGGCCGATTACCTGGACCATCAGGGTTTCAACCGCCTCCTTGTTCGCGGTCGATTGCGGCAATGGGACATCGGCCGTGTTCTGCATAACCTTTACATCGGACGAGTTCACCATCAGGAAAAACACCAGAATCGTGAAGATGTCCATCAGGGACACCAGGTTCAGGCCCCCTGGGCGGTGCATACGACTGTAGTGGCGCTGAATACGGCGAGCTCGGCGAGAGGTTTTCATGCGCCCTCCCCGTCACCGGCTAGCGTACGGTTTTCAGGTGCATCTGCCAGTGCCACGTCCGGAAAAAGCTCTCCTTCCACCACATTGGCCGCAACAACTGCCGGATAGGAGCGAAGCGTGTCCATTGCAGTCACCAGGGTCTGATAGTCGATGTCGGGACTTACCTCCAGGACGATATCGGTCTTCTCCGGCACCCGCTTCTTGACCTGTTTCAGGGTTTCCCTCAGCCCTCCGAAGTTCTGCTCACCCTCAACCAACGGCAGGGTTCGTATCACTCCCCTGTCACTGTCCAACACTTCCAGACCCTGAGGTATCAACGCCACCACCAGCCTTAGTTCATCAGCCTTTGGCGCCTCACCCGGCTCCATCCCGGGAAAGTCGAGCTCAATCATACGAATCTGGGTAAAGACCATGCCCAGCAGCAATACCGGGACCAACACGATCATCAGGTTCAGGAATGGCGTGATATCCAGTTCCGGATTACTGACAAGCCTGCGATGCTTTCGTCTCATGCGGCAAACCCTGGTTCAGGCGGAGTGTGGGGCGGGCTGCTCGGAGATAATGTTCAGCAGTTTCACCCCGGCCATTTCAAAACTGTCGACAATCTCATTGGTACGGGTCTGAAGCAGCGCGTGAAACATCAACAGGGGAATGGCCGACATGAGCCCGAACGCCGTGGTGTTCATGGCAACCGAGATGCTTTCCGATAACAGCGACGCCTTCTGGGACGGATCTGCAGCGGCCACGGCCGTAAACGCGGCGATGAGACCGATGATGGTGCCCAGCAGGCCGAGGAGCGTGGCAATATTGGCCAGGGTTGCCAGGTATTGAGTACGCTTTTCAAGACGGGGCAAGACCTCCATCAACCCCTCTTCCATGGCGTACTCTACGTCTTCGCGAGGGTGATTGTTCAGCAGGCGACCAATGCCGGCGCTCATGATCGACGCTATGGCGCTGTCAGAGCTTGTCGCTGCTTTCATCGCTCGGTGGTAGTCCCGTTTCCTGAGTAGCGGCAGTATGCCCTTCTCAAAGGCAAGCCGGTTCCGGCGGCGCACCGAAGCGAGGTAGATGAAACGCTCAACGGTAATCGCCAGGCCGACGGCCAGCACAATGGCAATCGGGTACATGAAGGGGCCACCTTCCTGAAAAAAACGAACAACAGTTTCCAGCATATTCAGACTCCCGGTTCTCTACTGCAGGGAAAGGGTGGAATCCAACAATGGATTCAGGGTTTCACGAAACGTCCGGTGACGCTCAAGGGTCAGCGGATCCTTGGGTTCGAGCAGTTCCTCGCTTCCGGCATCCAGTTCAGCGCGTGAACGCCTGGGCAAGGTCGGCGGCTGCCAGGGCAGGATATAAAGCACGCCAGGATCGTCGTCTCCGGTATGGCGATTGATTCCGTCCACGCCCAACGCGACGGTGTTATCAGCAGCTTTGGTGGCAGACGTGCCCGAGCTATTGGGCGGCTCATTCGCGAAGGCCATCAAAGGACTAAGCATCAAGGTCACGCCGACAGCCGCCAATCGTCGATAGAAGCGCATTCAGTCCAGCCTCCGTTCGAGGTCTGCAATCCACCCGGCCACCTGCTTCTCCCCGGTACCCGCCAGTTCGCGGTAACGGCGGTAATGCGCCAGCGCGCCGTCCAGGTCCAGCAGATACAGCTCTGAGATAACGGCAAGGTTGTAATGCAGTTCGGCGGTAGCCGGGGAATGTCTGACCCCCGTCTCGAGCACCGTCACCGCTTCATCAAATCGGCCCTGCTCTCGCAGCAACAACGCCAGGTTGTTGGCCGTGAGCGCGTTACCCGGGTTTATACTGAAGGCCTCACGGTACCGTTCGAGGGCGTCGTTTTTTCGACCCTGCTGATGTGCCTGCCAGGCTTGACGCGCCAGCTCACTGGCCTCAGCGGTGTTGATGACCACCGGCTCCGGTTTGGGCTGACTGGCACAACCCACCAGCAGGGCGAGGCAACCCGAAAGCAGAACCCCGCGTGCTATTTCAGGCATCATCGTTCGCCTCCTCATTCCACGTCATCCAGCGCACCTCCCGGTCGTACCGGCCGGGGAATAAATCAGCCAGTACACGCAGGCTGCGCTCCACCCACCCATCAAACCGACCTTCCGCCAGGCGTTGATGATTCTCTGCGTGCAGGTCAATGGCTTTTTCCTCGAATGGGTAAGCCTCCTCTTCAAGCAACATCCGGTACTGGGTTGCCTCAAGATCGTTCAGATTTGCCGGCGCCTCCGACGTCATTAGATCCTGCGCCATCACCCTGTATAGCTCGGCCCGACGGAACAGGATTTCCGAACGCGCGCCCTCACCGGCCAGCTCTTCAGCTTGTGACAGGCGTTCCCGAGCAGCAGAGAGGGCCGCCTGTTTGCGCGCCAGGGATTCGGCCAATGGACTCTGCAGCGGAACGTCGGCAAACCGTTCGGACGCCTCCTCACCAAGCACGATGGCAGCACGCCCGGCCCAGGCCAGCGTGTCTTTCGAATGCCATTGGCTGGCCAGCTCTCGCTCCACCAGATCGATTCGATATCGACGCGGCTCCACATTATCGAGTACAAGGCGCTGACGCAGGGTCTGGTTACGAATATGGCTGTCGGAGTCGGAAGCAGCAGTGTCGCGATTGAGCCACGCGGCATAGATGAGATTCCGACGCTTGTAGGCTTCCGCCTTGTGATAAAGCTCCGCCGCCCGCAACTGTTGGCGCCAGGAGGGCGACTCCTTCTCTTCCGCATGCATGATTTCATCCGCCGCCCGCACCAGTTGGCCCGATGACTGATAGGCGAACACCAACTTTTCGCTCACGTTAGTGGTTAGGTCATGCTGTGGATAATCCATGCGAAACCGGGTCAGTTCATTGGCGGCGGCCTGCCAGCGCTCCGCCTTCAGAAGTGTATTCGCTGCGTCATAACGACCCTTGATCGCGATATCCGACCCTGGAAGTGCAGACTCCACACGCTGGAAATGCGCCACGGAGGTATCGATACGGCCCTCGCTCGCGGCTTTCTCTCCCTGGTAGTAGATGCTGCCGGCCAATTGACGCTGCAGGCTGTCGGCATCATTGGCCCGTGCTTCCCGTAATGGCTCATTAGCGATCAGTCCCAGCGATTTACGCCAGGCATGTTCAGCGAGCCCAAACGACTCCATCGCCCCGTGCGCCTCACCGGCGGCTACCCAGGCACTGTAACGTTCGGCGGTACTGACAGACGGGTGGGCGATGGCAACCTCAGCAAACCGAAGGGCTTCAGCATGACGGTTCCGCGCGAGCATACGAGTGGAAATGTCCACAGCCAAACCCGGCTGTCGTTGGTCTGAGGGGAACTCAGCGGCGAAGCGGTCGGCCGAAGAGGCCAGGTCGTCCAGAGTTGCGGGCAGCGAATTGCGATTCTCCAGCGCGTCACGCTGAATCAGTATGGCCGCCCAGGCGGCATCCGCAGCTGCCGAATATCCTCTAGTAGCATAAGCTGCCTGTTGATAATGCTCGAAGGCGTCAGGTTGCTCGCCTGCCTGCAGGAACGCATCACCTGCCAGACGAAGAACCTCACCCCTCCGGCTGCTTCGGTCCGCCAACAGGCTGTAGTAACCAGCTGCCAGCCGGAAGGACGCCGCTTGGCGACTTCCCTGCGCCTTATCCGCATGATCATAGTGATAGTCCGCCAGTGACCGACTGAAATTCCGCCAGCGTTCCTGATCCGCCACGGCAAGTTGTTGGTAACGGTCATCGCCTGAAAACGCCTGGACAAACTCAGCTCTGGCGGCCCTTGCGAAATCGGTTCGGCCAGCCAGGCGCCAGACGTCCACATTCTGGGCCAGAAAAGCCGGTACGGCTGTGTGCGCCTCGTAATCTCGGACGAAGGCATTGTTCACTGCCACGCTGTCTTCATAACGTCGGTTGCTGGCGTAGTAATCTGCCAGCCGGTCGTACAGCAGGTACCCGTAGCTCTTTCCACCTGCCTCGGCCAACCAACCTGCCAGGGACTCAACGCCCCGGTCTTCCGCCGCCATCAGGGCGACAATCCTGAAGGTGTCGTCAACCAGTTCGGCGTCGTTGGCGGGAATGCGGCGAAATCCGCCGGTTTCCTCACCGAAACCATCCAGTACCGCCAGGAAGGTCTTTCCTGCCCTCCGCCGGGCAGAAGGGCCTTGCTTGTACTGGCTCCAGCCCTGCATGTACCGGGCCTTGGTTTTCAGGCTCTCCGCGCCAGCACTCGATAATACACGGCTGTACTCGGATTCAGCTTCGGCATAGGCTTGCGCCGAAAACGCTGCTTCGGCAATGCGGAAACGGGCCTCTGGTACCAGGGAAGACGAAGGATAGAGACCAACCAGTTGGCGTAGCCGGTCAATAGATTCCTCCGCCTGACCAGTGTAGGCATGGGCCTTTGCCATCTGGTAAAGCAGTTCATCTAGCCGGCCCTGGTATGCCCCTCGATCGAGGATGGATTCGTAACTTTCCAACGCCTGTCGGTAAACCTGTTGTTCGCGTTCTTCGCTGAAGCTGACGTCTTCGTCTGTCACCTTCTGGATATTGGAAAGCCGATTGAGTGCATCAATGCGTACTTCAGGTTCATCAGAATGTTCAAACAGTCGCTGGTATCGACGAGCAACTTCCGTTGGCGATATCGCCGGCATCGGGCGAGACTGAAATTCCAGGAATACCGGGCGCATATCAGCGATTGTTTCGCCGTCGCGACCCAGCTCTACCCGGAAAGATTCCTGTGCCTGCGCACCCGCCGTGAACGTTGCTAATAGTGCGGTCAGGGAAATCGACACCACTGGTTTCATGGCTGACCTCGCTCGAGGTTTTCCAAGGCCAGGTACTCGTAGAGGTGGGCAATCTGCTGCTCGGTCCGATCCAACGCAAACGCCATACGGTGGTCCTGCTCTTCGACATAGGCCAGAGCCATTTCATCCAGTACCGACTCTGCCTTACTCAAAAGCGCCTCGGCAGTGCGACGAACCGACCGTATCCGCTCCAGCGCGTGGTCGGTACGTGTCATCAATTCATTGAGTTCGCGATCTTTCTTTTTCAATCTGCCATCAAGCCTGCCAACGGACGCCTTCAGATCGGCTAATGTGGTGGTCACACCTTTCAGCGCCTCTTGTTGTGCAGGAGAGATGGTCCCGGCCTTCAGGTTCGCTAACCGCTGCACCAGCGCTTCAATGTCCTCGCTGAAGGGACCGCCATCGACGTCAAGCCCCACCGGCCCCAAACGCTCACTGATGGCACCCCGAAAAACACCAAGGCTGCCTTCCCTCTGGTCCAGTGTTTGCGTCATCTCTCTCAGTTCAGCCACCCGGTTGACGGCGGCCTGGGCACCGGGCTGCTCGATGAAGCGAAGAAGATAGGCAGTACGGGGCTGTGTGAGGGTGCGGTTGTCCGCAAGGAACCATTGGGCCTCGGAATTCCGGGCATCCAGCACCAATGACTGATAGGCCCCTTTCTGGCGAATCTGGTCAGCCAGTTTGCGAAGTGTCACACGTTCGCTTTCATAGGAAGCATTTGCAGCAAGATAAGCTTCCCCGGCCTGACCCAGATAACCGGCAAGGTCGTACCCCCGGCCAGTCCCAAGCCAGGCATTAGCCACACCAGGATAGGCCAGCGGGTATTTCTTGGCCCGGTGCCAGGACTGCATGGCCGCCCGCTGGTTACCGCTGGCCGAAAGCGCAAGACCGTGTAGGTACAGGCCATGAGGTATGCTGTAGCTTTCCAGCGGAATTTTTTCCAGGAAACCGATGGCCTTTTCGTAGTCTTCGTGGTCGTAGGCAAGGTAGCCGGCGCGAACCAGTAGTCGGCTTCTGAGCTCCTGGCTGCGCTGGCTATTGACGTCTTCTCCGGACATGGCCAGTGCCACTCGAAGTGCAACCAGTGCTCGCGAGGGATCTCGGTCCTGCCTGCCATAGTCAGCCGCAATATTCATGTAACCCAGCGCTGCCCAGTAGCCAGGCTCCATAGAGGCCAGCACCTTTCCGGCTCGATCGGTATGTCCGGCGTCCCGCTCGATTTCTGCCAACTGGTAAAGCGCCTTCTGCCGGGCACTACCGCTGGCCCGCTTCGCGGCTGTTTCAAGGTATCCCCGGGCTTCGTTATCGCCGTGTTCCGTCGCCAGTTCCGCCAGTAGTAATGCTGCCTGTCCACGGTAATACTGACCTTCGAGCAGTTCACTCAGAAGACGTTCAGCCCCTTGATGATTCCCGGTTACCAAAAGTGCTTTAGCGCGAACCAGGCGGTCGGCCTCGGTAGCGGCATTCCGGGTATAACGCAAAGCTGTGGCCGGGTCATGGGTGTCCAGCGCAAATTGTGCAAGCCCCGAACGTAACGACGCGAGATCGCCGCCCCCGAACGCCAGCCCCGGAAAAAGGGCCACGGTCAGGCTGAGGGCAAACAGAGTGGAAGCTTTCCAAAGCTTAGCGCGCACGACCATCCCTCCGCCCTATTTCCATTCCTGAAACGAAACCACCGGTTCGTAGTCTGGTGCCGCGGCATCAAGGGTCATCTGTATACGAGATTCACCGGGCCGCTTCCGGAATTGGTGGGTTGCTTCCCTGCGAACGAACCGCTCATTGGCCGAACGAGCTGTCAGTACGGCTTTCAACTGATGGGAACCATGAGGGAGGTTTCCGATATAGAGCCGCTGGACACCGCCCTGCCTCAATGAGTCCCGTTCCCGGTCGGTATAAAGGTGTGACGCAACGGGCGTCTCGTCGAGGTACAGTTCCACCGAGTCCAGATCCAACCCATCCCGATTCCTGAGTGTCAGGAAAACTGCCACATGCGTATCGACGGGATAGAGTACGTTTTCCTCCAATTCGTACAACGTCTGGCTGAGGTCCGCCACATCGGCTTTCAGGCGGTCTATCTCATGATCGAGTGATTCTGCAAAGGCACCGCGCGTGAAACCGAGTAGGCACGCCACCATCACTGCCTCGATGACCAGCCACACCAACCTTACTTGGCGCCCAACCACTACTGTTTGCTGCGCTCCGGCGACCATACGCTTCCTGCCTCTTGCAATGTTCTGTAACAAACCGGCGGAAAGAGTAACACTTGGTAACAGGCAAGAACGGTATCCAGATCACCAATTGGAAATCCGAAACCGTCGGTTTTTTTGACAGGAGTAAAACGTAGAGGAATGTCACGTTTCCGGAAAACGCACATCAATACAGATAATGCATTGATTTTTATTGCCTATTTCGAACTGGCCCCGGATTTGCTCCAAGAAAAGCGCGGGGCAGCCCTTGGGCCACCCCGTTTGATATGCCGAGCTTAGCCGATGCGCTCAACCGCGTCGGCTTTTTTTATTTGCTCAGTTGCTTCATGGCCGATTCCAGACCCTCAATGGTCAACGGATACATGTGGTCATTCACCAGTTGGCGGGTCATACCCAGCGACCCACCCATGCCCCAGTAACTCTCCGGCAATGGATTGATCCACACCACCTTGCGGAAGTGGTCGGTAAGTCGCTGAAACCACGTTGCGCCCGCTTCCTCATTCCAGTGCTCAATGGAACCGCCAGGGTGTGACACCTCATAGGGCGCCATAGTGGCATCCCCGACAAAGATCACTTTGTAGTCAGGCGTGTACTTGTGAAGGATATCCCACGTGCTCGTCGTTTCGTTCATCCGGCGGATGTTGTTTTTCCACACGCTCTCGTAGATGAAGTTGTGAAAATAGAAGTACTCCATGTGCTTGAATTCCAGCCTGGCGGCTGAAAAGAGTTCCTCACAGACACGAACGTGGGGGTCCATGGAGCCGCCGACATCGAAGAAGATCAGGACTTTCACCGCGTTGTGCCGCTCGGGCACCATCTTAAGGTCGAGGTACCCGGCGTTGCGGGCAGTGGAACGGATGGTGTCGTCCATGTCGAGCTGATCTGCGGCGCCCTGGCGGGCGAACTTGCGCAGCCGGCGCATGGCTACCTTGATGTTGCGGATGCCGAGCGTAACGCTGTCGTCCAGATCCTTGAACTCACGTTTTTCCCAGACTTTTACAGCTCGGCCATGACGGCCCTTGTTCTGGCCAATGCGAAAACCTTCCGGGTTGTAGCCGTTCGCACCGAAGGGTGAGGTGCCGCCCGTGCCAATCCATTTGTTTCCGCCCTGATGACGCTCCTTCTGTTCTTCCATGCGCTTCTTGAAGGTGTCTATCAGTTCTTCCAGACCACCAAGGGAATCGATTTTCGCCTTGTCCTCTTCAGACAGCTGCTTTTCGAATTCCGCGCGCAGCCAGTCGTCCGGGATCAAGGCCTGCATCAGATCATCGAGGTTTTCTATACCTTCGAAATAGGCCTGGAACGCCCGGTCGAATTTATCGAAATGGCGCTCGTCCTTGACCAGGCATACTCGGGCCAGGTAGTAGAACTCTTCCATGTTCGCAAAGGCGAGCCTGTTCTGCAGGGCTTCAAGCAAATCGAGTAGTTCACGCAGGCTGGCGGGCACCTTGGCCCGCCGGACTTCGAGAAAGAAATCAATCAACATAGGGTGCTGCTCTTGCTGAATTTCAGCTGCGACGACGGGCCATGAAGGCCAGCTTCTGCAACAGGTGAACATCCTGTTCGTTCTTCACCAATGCGCCATAGAGCGGCGGTAAGGCGGAACTGGTGTCCTTTTCCTGCAACATTTTGGCAGACAGTTCATCTGCCATCAGCAGTTTGAGCCAATCGATCAGTTCCGAAGTGGACGGCTTTTTCTTCAACCCTGGCACCTTGCGAACGTCGAAGAAGACTTCCAGCGCATCGCGAACCACCTGTTGCTGCAGGCCCGGGAAGTGCACGTCCACAATGCTCTTCATGGTGTCGTGGTCCGGGAAGCTGATGTAGTGGAAGAAGCAACGGCGCAGGAAGGCGTCCGGCAATTCCTTCTCGTTGTTACTGGTGATCACGATGATAGGCCGATGTTTGGCGCGCACGGACTGCTGTGTCTCGTACACGAAGAACTCCATGCGATCGAGTTCCAGCAGGAGATCGTTGGGGAATTCGATATCCGCCTTGTCGATCTCATCGATCAGCAGCACCACCTGCTCCTCGGACTCGAAGGCTTCCCAAAGCTTGCCCTTGACGATGTAGTTGCTGATGTCCTTGACCTTCTCGTCACCGAGCTGGGAATCCCGCAGACGGGAAACCGCATCGTATTCGTAAAGCCCCTGTTGGGCCTTGGTGGTGGATTTGATGTGCCAGGGAATCAGGCGCAGGCCGAGGGACGCCGCCATTTCCTCGGCCAGGAGGGTTTTACCAGTGCCGGGCTCGCCCTTGATCAGTAGCGGGCGTTGCAGCGTTATCGCTGCGTTTACTGCCATCTGCAGGTCATCAGTGGCTACGTATTTCTCGGTACCGGTAAACTTCATGCTGATAGTGTCCTGTTCGATTAACGGTTAAACGTCTGTTTGAAAACAGACTCAAAGTATAGAGAACCGAAGCCGCTCTGATAAGGGCCCTGTTCGATTAACCGTTCATTGCCGATCCTTTCCCCCACCCTCGTCATCGTCTTCAGACTCACTGTCATCGGCGGGCTCGCTCTCCTCATCGGTGTCCGGCAGGTCGTCAAACTCGGAGAGGTCAAAATCCTCCAGTCCGAATTCGTCTTCGCCGTCTTCGATTTCCGCGTCAGCAACCGGAATATCGTCCTCGGGCAACTCCTCGTCCTGCTCAAGCTCCGGTACCTCTTCTTCGGGTTCGGGTTCGGGCTCAGGTTCCGGCACCTGTTCTGGTTCAGGTATCTCTTCGGGTGCGTCTTCAGGCGCCTGTTCCGATTCAGGTTCGGCGGCAAGCTCTTCCTCGGGCGCCTCTTCGGCGACCATCGGAGGTTCCTCGTCGTCCTGGTCCTGCGCTGATTTTCTGCGTTTGACCAACAGGAATGCCACCCCGGCAATAACCACCACACCCAAGACGCCGGCAGCGGCCAATAACCAGAACGGTATGCCGCCCCCTTCCTCATCGCTGGTGGCCGGCGTATCAGGTTCCGCCTCTTCTTTATCGGCAGGCTTTTGTTCAAGCGGCTTGGGGGCGGGTTCCTCAACCTGAGTGATATCAATGGGCCCTGAGCCAGACACGGGTGGCTCTATTTCGGGAGCGGGTGAGGCCTCTGGTAAATCACCTTCCGTCACCGCAGTTTCCTGTGGAGCCTCTTCTGCAGCAACGCCTGCATCGGCCGTGGCTTGCTCGCCCTCGGGCTGGATATATCGGGTGACGGTACTGAAGCGCCTGGAGAACGTCTGGCCGTCTGCAACAACGCTGAGCTGGTACTCCCCGGCATCGGGCAGACGTGTAATGGCGTCAGTATAAACGCCATCCTGCGGTGGCTGATCCGGTGCCAACACCTTGTTGCCACTACGCCCGTCTTCTGACGTTAACGCCACACTGACGTCGATAACCCCCAGGAAGTCCGGATTTTCAATTTTCCGATCCTCCTCAAAGAAGGCCACCTGAAGGGATATCGGCTCGTTTTCCGTGAACGTTGGTGGAACCGGGCTTACAACCATTCGCAGGTCGCTGACGACCGTGACCCGGCTTCCCTCACCCAATTCGCCATTGATCTTCCAGTCACCGGCTTCAGGGTTGTTGACGGTAATCAGGTCGTATTCCGTTTCGCGTACCCAACGCATTCCCTCGATGGCAGACTCCGGCCCCGATTTGATGCCGCCGGGGCTGACCAGTTCTAGCGTTCGATTGGCGGCGGATTCATCACCCGCGCGAAAAATCAGCGCGGTAAATTCCTCTACGCCACCATCCACCTGGAAGCCATTGTCCTCAATGGGAATCTGTTGCTGCGGTACGGCGGTATTCAGCGCCTCAAGAAAGGCCAGAGTCAGTGCATCAGCGGACGACGCCAGGGCATAGCGGCCCCCGGTGCGTTCCGCAAGGCTCTTCAGAAGAGCAAGATCTGCCTCCTCAGACAACGCGACGGTATGAAGGGTGGCACCACGGCGGCTCAATTCGTCCAGCAATGTCTCCAGAATCCGCTCACGCTCGCGATCATTGGCGCTCTCGTTGTCAGAGATATCCACTTTGCCATCGGTGAGTAGAATGAAGTCCGTATTGTCGAGACTGTCCTTGCCCAACAGGTAATCATCACTGGCGACCTGAATCGCCTCACCCAGATTGGTTCGCAAGGCGACGGAATTGATCTCGTCCGAGCGCCCGACAGCCAGACCCCGCCAGTCCTCAGTGACTTTGCCATGGGGCACCAGCATGTTGACGTACTGCCCAAAAGTCCAAACCCCGGCACTGGCTTGCGCAGGCAGCATACGCGCTAACAGACGTACAGCCGGGCGGCGCAGGTTGTTCGGATCGTTGGTTTTCATGGAGCCGGAGATGTCAACAATAATGCGGACATCAGCACTGTCCGGCAACTCAAGGGTTGGCGCCTGCTGGGCAAGCGCCGTCATTGGCAGGATAAGAAAGACGACAAACAGGCGGCTCAGAAGTCGCATCAGGGCAGCTCCATGCGAGGTATTGATCAAGGGAAGTCTCAGCGTTTAACCAGCCGGTATCTGACGAGGTCGAGAACCCACACCAACACCATCACCAGGGACGCTATGCCCAGGTTTACAAACGCCCGGCCCGCGTTGGCGGCATCACCCAGTATGGTTTCGTAGCCGCCGTGCAGCCAGGCCGGCATCCACCAGCCAGCAACCTCACCGGACTCAACCGGTGTCAACAGGATGACAATCAGCGCGGCCTGCAACAGGGTGCGGATGGCGTAAACCGGAATCACCCGAAAAAGGCGGGATATGGTGTAAAAGAACACCACAAAGGCAACGGCGTACAGCGCCCAGAATATTCCATAAGCAAGGTTTGTTTCTGCGTCTATCATCAAAGGATCCAGTGAATTATGTGTTCTTCCCAATCGTCTTCCGGCACATCGGCTTCCGATATCACACGGTTACGCACCGATATTCCCGCTTCATGAACTGTATCGGGGTCACCCGACCGTAGCGGGTGCCAGTCTGCAAGCGCACGGCCTTCCGCCAGCGTACGGTAGGCACAGGTGTAGGGCAGCCAATGGTAGTCGTTCAGTGTATCTGGTGTCAGCACCGTACACGCCGGCACTTTCTGCAAGCGCTCGGAGTACACGCTGCACTGGCAGCTGTCCTGTTCCATGTACCGGCATACCAGCTCAGTGTAGTAGACATCGCCGGTGTCTTCGTCTTCCAGTTTCGCCAGACAGCATTTTCCGCAGCCGTCACACAGGGACTCCCATTCCTTGGCGGTCATCTCGTGGAGACGTTTACGCTGCCAGAACGGAATCTCTGCAATCATTCCGGGCTCTGCTCCGGTTTACGGCGGAAGTCTACGACATAGCCACTGGATTCCTCTGGCATCTGCAGAAAGAAATCCTTGTCGGCAATGGCATTCAGAACTTGTTCGCCAGTAGTTCGGGCCAGCTTCCTGTCCGGGGTCATGATCAGGTCCATGGCGTGTATTGGCTGGCCAAATATGCCCCGCAGGCTATCCGGCAGGTCATCCCAGGCCTGCCCCCGTCGAACATAGATGTACGTATCCGGTTTCTTACTGCTGCGAAACACCGACACAAAGGTCTTTTCGGTCATGATTTCAATAGTTCCTCAATCTGCTCCTGCACCGGTGCCAGGATGTCACGGCGCCAGCCCTCGTCAAACAGCCCGGCAGCCAGGTTTCGTTGCTGTACAACGGCTTCAAGACGTTTCCGGGGCGCCAGCAGTTCCACCGGCACATCCCGCTCCTCCGCCGCTTTAACCATAAGGCGCTTGAGCTGCTTGTAGAACATCTGATCCTGGCGGCTCAGGGGGGCGGCGATTACGTCAATGCCGGAATTGTCCGCTGTCGATGCCTCCGCAACCTTATTGATAATCGTATCCCCGTAGCGCCTGACCACGACTGAAGGCAAGCCCTGGACCCCCGACAGCTCGCGTACTGACTGTGGCAGTCTCTGGGCAATGGCAATCAGCAGTGAATCGGCCACAACCCGGTTACGGGGCCGATCCCGGGTGCGTGACTCATGTTCCCGCCAACACACCAGGGTTTTCAGCACGCCTTGCTGTTGGCGGCTCAATGTCCAGCCGCCCCGCAGTTTCAGGTAATGGCTGTCGGGGTTGTCCTGTGCCGCCAATTCCTTTGAAAATCGAGTGGATTCGTTAGTCAACGCCACTTCAAGGCCCCGTTCCTGCAACCGATTAATCACCCAGTGATACAAGGGAACAAGGAAGCGAACGTCGTCCAAAGCGTAGCGTTCCTGAGCCGCAGAAAGCGGGCGTGAGACCCAATCCGAGCGCGTCGCTGATTTATCCAGTGACTCACCGAACAGGGTTTCCACCAGCCGGGCATAACCGACGGAAAAGCCGGCGCCAGCCAGCGCAGCGCCGATCTGCAGGTCAAGAATGCCCTCGGGTTCCAGCTGCAACCAGTGACGGAACAGCTCCAGATCTTCGCTCATGGCGTATAGCAGCTTGGGGATGCCCGGATCGGTGAGCGCATTGCGAAAGCTCTCAGAAGCCTCAGCTACCGAAGGGTCCACCAGACAGAACCGCTGCCCCAACCCCAACTGGACCAGGCCGGGAATCGGGAAGAAAGTGTTGACCCGTTCGAACTCTGTATCCAGCGCGAGCGGCTCACCCTGCCCTTCGGCAAGCCAGCGGTCCAGGTTTTCCGGCTCCCGAATCCAGGTGACCGTGTCGGGAGCCGCAGGAACGGATGCGGCCGGGGTGTTGGAATCCATATAATAATCCCGGTCAGGTTTATTCAGTCAGGGGTTTACGGCCACGGAAGGCGTGGGTCAGGGTGAATCCGTCAACATAACCCAGTTCGCCACCTACCGGGATACCATGGGCAAGACGGGTAATCAGGATATTGCGACCATCCAGCCTGTCGGCGATGTAGTGCGCAGTTGCCTCACCTTCCACGGTCGGGTTGGTCGCGAGAATGAGCTCGGTAACCCCTTCTTCATGGATTCGCTTCAACAGACGCTCAATGCCGATCTCCTCCGGGCCCACTCCGTCGATAGGCGACAGGTGTCCCATCAACACAAAATAGCTGCTGCGATAATCGCCCGCCTGCTCGATTGCAAGGAGATCGGACGGGCTTTCCACCACACAGAGCGTACCGTTACGTCGCTCGGGGTTCTCGCAGATATTGCAGGTGGGCGTATCGGCGAAGTTCTGGCAACTTTCACAACGGCGCACACCGGTCATGGCACGTTCCAGCGCGTCAGATAGCCGGGAGCCGCCAGAGCGGCCACGCTCCAGCAAGTGAAAGGCCATGCGCTGGGCCGTTTTCTGACCGACGCCAGGCAGACAGCGGAGTGACTCCACCAGCTCGTCTACCAACGGACTAAAAGCCATCAGCTATCCTCAATCAGAACGGCATTTTGAAGCCCGGAGGCATACCCATACCGGACATCATGCCGGACATTTTGTCTTTCTGGTTTTCCTCAACACGGCGCACGGCGTCGTTGATAGCAGCCGCCAGAAGGTCCTCCAGAACTTCTTTGTCTTCGCTCAGCAGGGACGGATCGATATCCACTTTACGAACGTCATGGCGACCATTCATGGTCACCTTGACCAGGCCCGCACCGGCCTCACCGGTAATCTCGGCCTTGGCGGCCTCTTCCTGGGCCTTCTTCATTTCTTCCTGCATCTGCTGGGCCTTTTTCATCAGGTCGCCCATATTATTCATCATGCTCACCTTTTACAGAATTATCTTAGAGAGTTGCCAACACGTGGCTCCAACCGCCGCCCTACCCGGACTTTGCCTGATTCGGCGGCCGGATACTGTTTTCGACGACCCGGGCCTCGAATCGTTCAACGATCGACTGCACCGCGGGATCATTGCGAATCGACTCTTCGGCCGCCGCCTGACGTGCCTGGCGCTGGCGCTCTTCCCAGGCAGCCGGGGTTTTGCCACCCGCATCGCCCTGCTCCACACGCAGGGTTATGGTGGCGCCAAACCGATTCCTCAACGCCTCGAGAATCTTTTCTTCGTGGCGGGCATTCAGCAACCGGGCGTGGCCTTCGTCTATGGTCAGTACGATTTCATCGCCGTTGCGGCTCATAGCAGCGTTGCTGGCAAGGTTACCCGGCATCCCAACAATGCCCAGGCTACGAAAATCACGCTCCCAGGCAAATTCGCCGGTATCCGGGAGTTCTTCAATCGGTTCGACTGGCGCTGTCGACTCTTTCGACTCTACCGGGTCTACCTGCGGCGCTTCAGCCTGGGGCTCTTCGATGTATTCCGGTTCCGGCGCGACTGGTTCCGGGTCATAGTTCTCAGCGCTGGCAGTCTCGGCTGCTGCCGATTCAGCCGCTTCATCCAGGCTCGCCAGCCAGGCATCATCAGACCCTTCTGGTGCGGGAGCAGGCTGGGAATCCGGCACGGGCTGCGGGGGTTCCGGCTGAGGCTCTGGCGCGGCCAGCTGTTCTGGCTTTGGTTCAGGTTCCGGCGCAGGATCAGGCTGAACATCCGCCGCTTCCTTCTCGGCCGCTGCAGGGCCAGGCTCTGGGTCTTCCCGGGACTCCTGCCCGGCCGATGAAGCCCCGGAGGCCACTACTGGAGGCTCACGGCGGTCCGTACCAGGCCGGAAGGCCAGCATTCGCAGCAGTGTCATCTCAAACCCCATGCGGGCATCTGGTGTGACCGCCAGGTCTTTCCGGCCCATCAACGCGGCCTGATAGAACAGCTGCGCATCTTCCGCGCTCAACCGACGCGACAGGGATTCCACCTGCGCAGCATCCCCAAGGGCATTGTCCACACTGCCCGGCACCACCTGTTCCATGGTCACCCGATGGAACAACGACAACAGGTCCGCCAGGATCACGCTGTAATCCGGCGCAAAATCGGAAATGCGATTGATTTCTGACAGCAGCGCAGGCCCGTCGTCTTCCACCAACGCGTTCACCAGATTCTCAATATCGCTCTGGTCAATCGTGCCCAGCATGTTGCTGACGTCACTGCCACTGAGCGTCTGGTTGCCGAATGCAATGGCCTGATCGGTCAGGCTCAGGGCGTCCCGCATACTGCCGTCCGCGGCACGAGCCAGCAGCCACAGGGCCGGTTCTTCGAAGGGAATGCCTTCCTGGGTCAGCACGTGGCGCAGATGCCCCGCAATGTGTTCAGGCGTCATCCTCTTGAGGTTGAACTGCAGGCAACGGGACAACACGGTAACCGGCAGCTTCTGGGGATCCGTTGTCGCCAGCAGGAACTTGACGTGTTCCGGGGGTTCTTCAAGGGTCTTGAGGAAGGCGTTAAAGGACTGATTGGTCAGCATATGCACCTCGTCAATGAGGTACACCTTGAAGCGGCCACGGGTTGGCGAGTACTGGACGTTATCGGTGAGCTCCCGCATATCGTCCACGCCGGTGCGGGAAGCCGCGTCGATTTCAATCAAATCAACAAACCGCCCTTCCTGAATCTCCTGGCAACTGGAGCAGGTTCCACACGGTGTGGCGGTAACGCCGGTCTCGCAGTTAAGGCTCCGGGCCAACAGGCGGCCAATGGTGGTCTTGCCCACGCCTCGAGTGCCGGTAAACAGATAGGCGTGGTGCAGCCGCTGGTTGTCCAGGGCGTGAATCAGCGCCTGGAGCACATGCTCCTGGCCGACCATATCTTCGAATGTCCGGGGGCGCCACTTACGGGCAAGTACCTGGTAGCTCATGTTCTGCCAACTGCCGTTAAAAATGGGTTCAACCATAGCACGGTCAGGGTGTTAGAAGAAGCCAACAAGACGCAATCAGAGAGGGATAATCAGAGGGGAAATGAAGAATCTGGGGGTGACCCCATCAGCGACACTCCGGCACACAAGTCCACCGCTTCGGCTGCTCCCTTCCGGGCCTGACCGGGTTCACGGTTTATCGTTGCGGAGGCACCAATGGAGCGGTCCCGAGCGAGATAGCGACCACGATGTACAGTTGAAACGCGACCAACTAATTTTAACCCTGCAAAGCACAAAATCCAGCCTTCTGTACCACCTGAATGTATCACCAAAGCCCCCGCTCACGACAAAAGAAGCGTATTGATCCGCATAGCGGACGCCAGAGAAGCCGTGAGCGAATTTGACAGTTCTCTTGAATACACTAAAAGTACACTTCTTACTTTCCATGAAAGGGTTCGAAATGCGCCTGCACCTGTCTTTACTTACATTTTCTGATGGCACTGAAGTCAAGTTAGAGCCCGGAGATACCGTATTTATCGTTGGCCCAAATAACTCTGGCAAAAGCGCCACTCTTAAGGAAATCGACCAGTACATCCAAAACCACCAAGGACAAAGGAATGTTTTACGACATGTGAAGTATGAGATTGTCGGCACTCAAGACGAGCTATTAGAGAGAATCAAAAAAAATTATCGATCCATCCAAAGTCGCGGTGGTCCACTCATGTTTTCTTTGGGGGCAACACGGCTCCAAGAATCGGGTATTCTTCAACAGTCGAGTGCCATTCATAATCAGGGAACCCAATCGCTCAAAAACGTCTTTGTTCAACTACTCTCAACAGAAAACCGTCTTACTGCCGCAAACGCCGTAGAGAGGGTCGACTACGATCTACAGGGTCCCAATCACGCCATACATGAGCTCGAAATTGATGACGGACTTGAAGAAAAGGTAAACCGATTATTTGAAAAAGCTTTCGGCACGTCGATAACTGTCCACCGATCCGCAGGTAAAAATTTACCCCTTATCGTGGGTCAACGACCTGCGCTTGGCGTAGGAGAAGATCGCCTCAGCCAAAACTACCTAAGGCAGATCGCCTCCTTGCCGCGCTTAGAAACGCAGGGCGATGGCATGAGAAGCTTTGTAAGCATAGTTTTGAACACTCAGATCGTAGAGAAGGATATAACTCTCATCGATGAGCCGGAGGCTTTTCTACATCCGGTTCAGGTCCGTATGCTTGGAGGGATCCTTTGCAGTCGAAGCCTGCCAGATAGCCAAGCTTTGATATCTTCCCACAGTGGGGAGTTGCTTAGATCGGCAATCGCCCAGCCCGAAGCAAAAGTGAAGGTAATCCGGCTTCAGCGAAGCGGAGACGTGAACCACACATCTCTTTTGAATAGCGAGGAACTAAACAGACTTTGGGAAGACCCGCTCCTACGACACTCAAACATCTTAGACGGGTTATTTCACCAAGGAGTTATAGTCTGCGAATCTGACTCAGACTGCCGTTTTTTCTCCGCTCTTCTAGAAGAATCATCTAGGTCAAAGTCAACCTATCCCGACGTTATGTTTGCCCATTGTGGTGGAAAAGATCGGATGGAAGTCGCCGTAAATGCACTCAGAGCATTGAATGTTCCCGTCAAATCGGTCTGTGACATCGACCTCGTAAGAGACAAACACACAGCAAAGAAGCTATTTGAAGCTCATGGAGGTGATTGGTCATCAATTGAGGCGCCCTGGAACACGCTGCAATCATCAATCCGTGACCTCCAAGCGGAGATTTCTGCGGATATTGCTCGGGTGGAAATTGATAGAATATTCGACGGTATCGCTGGAAATACAGTTTCTCGGAATGAAGTGGAAAATATTCAGAAAGTTCTCAAACGTGCATCGCCGTGGAAGAGAATAAAATCTGACGGTGAGAGCGCCATTCCAGCGGGCGACCCCTACACAGCTTTTAAAGCAGTTCTAGATGGCTTCACGAATGTGGGCTTACACATTCTGTTAGTCGGTGAGCTGGAAGGATTTGTTAGGACGATAGGTGGACATGGCCCCAAATGGGTCAATGCTGTATTTGAAAGGCACGACCTCAACGATAATGAACTGGCAGCTGCACGACTATTCATTGAAGAGGTTTGTTCTGACTTCTTTTAAACCAGGTTCTTGGAATGTGAAAGTATTCGTGCCGAAAACTACTTGCACTAGACGGCACTCCATAAACCCATGGCCGCCGCAACTGCTCCAAGAATGTATGGAGAATAGTAGGACATTAGGCCCTGCCGAAAGAATAAAGCCTTTAAATAAAGTTTTGCTACCAAGATTTGTCCTGTGGGTCCCGTGATATCAATGCTCACGCCATTATAATTTTCTTCTCGATGGAGCTTTTTGAGATTCTGTCCCTCTGTTTTATGTGTAATACGTTTATCGTAATGAATTTCTTTTTTCGGCTTAGCGAAGACGATTCCTCTCACAATGAATCTTTCCCTCTGACCCGGCGATACTTCAGCATTATCGACAACGTAAGAGTGCACGCAAGGCGCATTGGAAAAGCTTTTGATGTCCTCCTTGATTTGATCTCGCCCTTCCTCTCTCCATGTTTGCCAGTACCTAAAGTAAAACCACAAGAGAGCAACCCAGACTGAAAGAGCAAGTACCCATAATCTCGTGAACTCAACATTAACCATGGGTAGCTTTAGGTCAGAGCCCACGACAGTGCCTCCCCCCGCATAGTAAAGAATAATAACAACGGAAAGCACCACTAGATTGCGCCGCTCCGGTACTGAATCGGAGATCCCCATTACTGAACTCTCACTTCGTTAAAGGTCTGCATTCTCAGGCGCACCAATCAAGTTTCTGTCCGGTGCCGTTAAAGGAACTACCAGTTCACTACTTATCCAGCTCATCTCCCATGGCTTCATAACGTATTGGTCAAGGAGCCTCTTATCGACAACCGATTTCCAACACTTTGAGGTCAGCCAGCCGTGTTGACGTGAAACCCCTCTCGCTCGTAAATACTCACTATTTCGGGCACCGGTAATCATTTTCGAGTGATTGTGATTTTATAGTTGTATGCGGTTAGGCGCTTGTTCGCTTGTAGAAGCGGTTTGATTGCTTCGAGAACGAGATCCTCGGCATGCTCTTTGATTACGTCGCTCCTAATTGGAAGTCCACCAATGATTTCTTCAATTTCCGGGTTTGATTTCAACTGTTCCACATGCACGTGTAAATTCTTTAAATCCGGATCGTTGACCGTTGCGGATAAAGCCGTGAATGACACATTTTTTTGGTTCGCTTGCTCTTCAAGCAGTCGAGTCTCAGCAAGGATTTTCTTCGTTTCAGCTTTTAACTTGCCAACCTCGTGATGTTTCTTCCTTTCCCTTGTGACCCATGTGTAGGTCGTCGCCGAGACGCCAAAGAGAGCGATTAACTGACCGAGCAAGGGGAAGTTGTCAGCAGCCGCTGTTGCCAATTCAAATATTTGGCTTCCAGTGCGGATGCATGTAATAAAGATACTATCTGATGCAGGAACCCCTTGGAAAAATGGTCTCATCGATTCCCTGATGCTCCTAAGCTCCCTTTCTTTTTGTTTCTTTTGCTCTTCCTCTTCATTTCTTTCTGAACCAAAGATCCCGAAATCTTCACTTTCAGGCTCTTCACCTTTGACTTGCTTTTCCCTGTAATTAACTAAGAAAAACAGGTTGTTATAAGCGGCGTTGAGCGTAGCAAGTACGAGAGAAGTGTTATAGGGAGAGATATCTCCCCCATCGATTTTCACCTCTATTCTCTCTTCCGAATTCTCGTCTACCCTGTGTTGGCTGGAGCTGTATTCATCCCGGAAAATCGCCTGTTCAAGCTGTGATGACCCAAGCTGCATAACTAGAACACCGATTTGTGATCGGCTACTGAATACACATTCGTCCAAGTTTGATTCGAAAAGACTCGCTTGCTGTAGGTTGGCTCCTTCTAGACACGCTCCTTGGAGGTCAGTGCGGAAGAAATTTGTTCCTTGCAATTGCGCGCCCGTGAAATCCGCGCCCTCGGCACTTGTTTCGGTAAAGTTTGCGCCGTTTAAGATTGAGTTTCGAGCCACCGCGTAGCTAAAATTCGCTTTGCAGAAATCGGCGAGTGCAAGATCGGCTTTTGTAAAGAAAGCGCCGGTAAGATTTGATTCCGCCAGTGAGGCTCCCCTGAGATTGGATCCAATGAAAATCGCATTCGAGAGATTTTGACAAGAAAGATCGGCTTCGCGTAAATCGACGTCAGTGAAGTCAGCCCGCCTCCCATCTGGCGAGCCTCGTAGCCAAATTGCATGAGCTTTCAGCACTTCTTCCAACCGGGCAGAGTCCATACTCAAACTTCTCCATGTGATTCTGATGCTCAGCGTTTAACAGCACCTTGCCACTCTCGGGTTTTATGTGGGGATGCCTGAGTGCCCTTCCGATAGCTCAAAGTTTTGAACATCCAGGTTGTCAGTTAAATATCATTGAGGAGAAGTCTCGCGGCTTTAATGTCGATACTGGCTTTTTGACCGTGCTTCGCCAAGAGATCTAGCAGCCCACCGCCGTCTATGAGTGTGAGGTTCTTTCCGTCTGCGAACTGATAGGCGTCAGGCCCATAGTGGGAGGTCGTGACAAGAATCCCGCGATTGGCGTTCTCGTTCACAACTGTGCCGTATAGGTCTCTGACCGCGCTCACACCCACAGTATTGGTATATCGCTTGGCCTGAATGACAATCTTGCCACCACGAATTGGGTCAGGATCCAATGCAATCGCATCGACACCTCCGTCACGCGAGCCTTTGGTTACCTTTACCTCAGCACCTGGCCCACTGAACTCGTTCGCAAAAATCTCTCTAATCAGATGCTCGAACTCCTCCCAATGCATGGCTGCGAGGTTCGTTCCCTCATCAACGCCACCAACCACTTCCCTCGACTCAACGAAACGAGAGTCTTCAAAGTCCAACTTAATCTTCGGAGGAACTGCCTGGACTGCTGCAAGACTTGAGGCAGAGACACCTTTAAGGCGCCGAAAGCACTCCTTGGGATCCACAAGTTCAAGATTGATTGCGAGAAACTCTTCTTTCCAAGCCTGGACTGACAGGATACAAGAGCGACCTTCAATCCCTGTCGCCTTATCTATAGCGGTAACGAATCCATTGAATACGATTCCTTGGATGTTATCAGGCTCATCGGCTTCCCAAATTTCATGCAATGTCCGGAGCGCTATTTGGTAGCAAATCCTGTCGTAGAGTGCTTTTTTCTGAGCCTCAGTAATGTGTTTTTCAACGAATTCATCTCTCGTCTTAACGTACCTGACCTCTTTCAACGTAGGCACGGAGTCCGGTGAAGGAAGCTCGTAGTTGAGAACCAACATGCTCTCATCAGGCCGATAGCCAAGCTCAAAATCGACGTTTACCCAATCCGGATACTTTGAGTTGTTGAGAACCATCTCAGAATGCTCGTGAATAGCTTCTGGATCTCCCTTACGCCAGCTCTCCTCTAATTCGGCTATTACCTTGTCCTTACGGCTGTTTTCCAGATTGTATTTGTCGCGCGCATGGAAGTATTTAGTGCGCTCATCTTCGAAGCGAATCCTAAGATCGTCGTTCTTCTCTTTGACTCGGGAAATCTTGGACTCATAAGCGCTCATAGCCTTCTTCCAGCGGCCTACAGCTTCCTCCTCCTTTTTTGCCGCCAAACCCGGGATGAGCTTGTGATACCACTGAACACCTGAGCGGAATTCAGGGTCAGACTCCTCTGGTATCGAGGGGTCACGATATCGGTCGAATTTTACTGGTTCACCTTGACCATTATATTTGACCTTGTTCAACGAACCTTTGGGCTGCCGAAACTCTGGATGCGTTCGTAAATGTGACCAATCGACGGCGTCGTCAACATCGAGAGTCGCTTGCAGCAAGCGCTCACACTCCTCAAGCACTCTTGCCGCTTCCTGCGTGTCTGTTTCCGCCTGCTCTGCGTTACGCTGCTTTGCTCTTTTTTCAAGCAGGGCCTGGTACTTTTCATCCCATTTCTGAACCTGCTGATCCAGTTTGCTCTGTAGCACGGATGGATCACGGCTTTTTAGTTCCTTTTTCTCTTTGAGCCCGCCATGACTCACAAACACTGAATACGACAGAACGGAGGTCTGCCGCGCGTTCCAGTTTTTGACAGGTCCGCGAACGCTAATCAGGTCTTCTTTAGTCATGTTGTTGTCGTCCTTGCATATCCGGGTTGAGCTTAACGTTAATCAGATTTAATGCAGATGTGAAGAGCAAACACTCTGAGGGGTACATTTCCTTTTATTTTGACGGAAGTCGTGATGCCCCGGATCGAAAGAATGGACGCTGTCTGATTTAAAAACGCCGGAAATTTTTAAGTGCGGCTTTATATACAAAGCGCAGCCGAAAATCCCCCCGTGGGGGTGGGCAGCGAGTATGAGTCGAGAGAGGAAAGCGAGTTCTTTGGGTCACCGGCAAAAACTTTAAGGCCTCCAGTTCTTCCCGATTTCGGTGCCTGAAAGAGCCGAGCCGCCGAGGGGCGACACGAACTACTTCGTTCCAGCTCAAGATCTCCGCTTTGAGAGGCTTCTCATCATACGTACTGTCAGAGGTTTTTGGGCGTTCTCATAGTCAAGCTTGATGCCGTTGCAAAGCTCTCGAAGCCGTTCGGTAGACTCATAAAGCTGACTGCCGAGTGAGGAAGCGAAGGGGGTATTCTTGGGCCGCCTGACTTGCTGCCCGGCGTTACTACGCTGGAAGCCGATAAGGGTCTCGATTTGTCGACTCCACATCTTTGCCAGCGTGACCGTTAGCTCCCCGGAAGCTAAACACGATGCGGGCAACTGATGGACAAACGCCTCTTTCTCGATGACGATCTCGCACTCGTCAAGGCCGTACAGGATTTCCATCCCTGGCTCGTCGATTAACACCCCATCCATTGATTCAATTTTAGCCATAGCCAGTGGGATTACTTCCAATAACCCTGATATGGCTTGGTTCACCAAAACTGCGGCTCTGGCCTCGCGTTCAAATTTCTCTAGTCGTCGGATGCGTCGTTCACTTAAAGGGATCCACAGCGCGACCACAACTGCAAAGGTTGTAGCCATAGCAGATATCGCTGACCAATTGGTTTGACAGTCACTTCCACATACAAACTCCACTATTTCATTCACTTTTGTGGCTTCCCTCGCCTAAAGAAATGCTTGGAACCTACTGAAATATCCCTCACCGCTGTTTCAAGTCTCACCAGAGAAAACAGGATAGCAGTTTGCAGATATCACGCCCTTGGTCTTGCATGGGTATGCATCAACTAAACCGCCCGAAGTGGTCTCCAACACCGGTTTAGTAATTGGCATTGACAACCCAAACGATACCGTTATTATGAAACCACCCTAAATAAACCGCAGGAGAATGCGCTGATGTTTGTTCGTGCCTACCTGAGAGCCTCTACAGACCAACAAGATGCAAACCGGGCCCGCGCAGACTTAGAAGAGTTCGCAGCAAAGGAAGGGCTTAAGATCGCGGCCTTCTACGTTGAGAATGAATCCGGAGCAAGTCTCAAGCGACCAGAGCTTTTTCGCCTGCTTTCTGATTGTCATCCGGGAGATATACTCCTTGTTGAGCAGGTAGACCGACTGAGCAGGCTGAATGCAAGGGATTGGGAGCAACTCAGGTTAGAGATAGCCAGCAGAGGAGTTCGGGTGGTTGCCCTAGACCTTCCAACCTCGCATAAGTTACTGGATAAAAATGACGAATTCGCCACGCGAATGATGGAAGCCATAAATGGGATGATGCTGGATATGCTGGCGGCAATCGCGAGAAAGGATTTTTCGGATCGGAGGCGAAGGCAAGCCCAAGGCATCGCCGAAGCCAAGGCGAAAGGAAAGTACAGAGGGAGACCGGTAAACACCGAGCTTCGCCGGAATATCAGCAATATGCTCGATAAAGGGCACACCTGGTCTGAGGTCGAACGGATTACAGGCGCATCTCGGGCAACTATCGCCCGGGCATCTAAGGGCTGATAGTGCCGCTTGATGGGGGCTTCAAAGCCCCTTTGAGTTTGTCATGGCCCCGCTCTCAATGGTATGGACTCCCCCGTCAGGCTCCGTCCAAGTTCCAGACCAAAGTTCTTGTTAACCCGCAACTGCATACCCCCCCCCTCTCAGTGTCACTGAATATGGCTTTGTGGACGTTCAAGCTTTGCGGTTAGTCATAGTTCCGTCGCAATCACTGATAAGAAATTTCAAGGGAAACACTATCGGATCAATTGGTGGGCTGTGTTGGGACAATTGTTAATGATTTCGGGTCGATCCTATAGGCAGAAGAATCTGAAATGCCCTACCGCCGGGTCAGCCTCAATTTTGGGTCACTCCTATAGGGTAAACCCGTCGATTTTTTGCATTTCCAACTCCGCACGAATGTTCGGGTCTACACAGTAGTATAGAGACTCGCGAGCTTTCCGATTTCAAGTGGGTAATGATTTTTTTGGGCCTACTCCTTCGGGGTAAGGCATCGCGACTCTCACGCCCTGGCGCAATCCCTCTGCTTGCCCCTAAGGGCCCTCTCCTTCTTTGAGGGTCTGTCTTTCAACCATCCTACTAACCAATTAAGGAGCTCATCTATGACAGAAATCCGCCACAGTAAAAGACGTCCGGGACGAGTTGTTTATCCCACAAGCTACTGCCCGCAGTCCTTCCATGCCATGAAGACGATCCAGACAGGCATCCAGAGTAGCTGCGGCATCACTTTCTCCATTTCGGTGATAGCTCGCGCCTTGGGTCTTATGACGGCCCAAGGGATCCCAACCACTGACCCTCAGGAGCTATTGAGTTTCTGTCGGCATTGCGCCAGCAGAAGAAAGAAGCGCAACCAAAGGAGTGACAACCATGAATAACCCTTATGGACGCAGAACCAGGCACGAAATCATTCATCAACAAATATCACGCCCCGGAATGCGCAGACGAGTGAATGCCATGTGTGTTGATTGCGTTTATGACCCATCGGTGCCCGGCAATTGGCGGCAACAGGTGAGCGCGTGTGGTGTAACCGAATGCCCGCTCCATCCAATCCGGCCCCGGAGCTCGTCCGAAGCCTCCGAATAGTCCCGCAGTAACGCAGCGAAGGGCCAACACGCGCCCGCAATAAATTCTATCCCACCTACCCCGACCCATTGGCCATCTTTGGCTGATGCGCCTCTGTGTGGCCGTTAGGAAGCCTCATACGGCGGCTCGTCGGGGTGGTGGTCAACCAAGGAAACACTATGACCACGGAACATGAAAACCTCGAAATACCAGTAGTTATTGCAACAGATGGAGCCTGTATTGGTAACCCGGGCCCCGGTGGCTGGGGCTTTGTCGTAATGACCACTGACGAGCTGGGAGTCCTTAGCGTTACCTCGGGCGGTGCCCAGCACACCACGAATCAGCGGATGGAGCTAGAGGCCGTCATCCGTGCTCTAGAGGCGCAACCGACTGAACAGCCGTTATTGATTCTGACCGACAGCGAGTACGTGCAAAAAGGAATCACAGAATGGCTTCACAGGTGGAAGCGACGGGGCTGGAAGACCGCCAGCAGGAAGCCAGTAAAGAACCTGGACCTCTGGCTACAGCTGGATTCACTGAATCAGGCTCGGTACGTCCGGTGGGAATGGATAAGGGGCCATTCCGGGCACATTGGCAATGAGGCTGCAGACCGAGCTGCTAAATCAGAAGCAATACAGCGGGCCAATAAAACAACACACAACGAGGAGGCTCTGCAAAAATGACCGACATTCAGCCCGTGGTTTACTACCGCCCCCAACATAACTGGAAGTTACTCGACGGGGACGGTACTCCTTTACCAACCATTACTATCAACCCATCTAGGGAGCGGCGGGGCCTGTTTGGAAGACCAGTGGACGAGTTAGCCGCGCCTTTGACCAGAGGTAGAAGGCATGCCGAAAAGTATACGCAATCGTTGGCTGCCATCCTCCTTCCGTTTTTCTGGGAATTCCAGAACTACTATCACTCTACGGAAGGTGGAGGGGTTGCCGCATGCTTGCCCTCTTCCCGAAGTGCGTTTCAGTGTCCCAGCCGATACAGACCGAATCGAATTGGCTTCACTCCATGGGTGACCGTTCTCCGGTGGCTCCAAAGCCAGGGCTTTCTGGTCAAGGTTGCCGGCGGCTGCAAAGGCAAGGAACATTTTCAGGGACTGACCGCCGCTTACAAACAAACCGCCCAACTCCAGGAATGGTTCCGCGACCACTACGAGGCTCTCGGCCCCGACCACCTGGACACTCGTTATGAGCCCATTCACCTGAAGGACCGGGACAAGGTTCTGATTGACTACGTAGACAATGAGCACACTGAAGGTTTGCGGAAGCAGATCGACAGCATCAACGAAGTCATCAGGAATCATTGCTTTGAGATCCCGATTGGTGAGGGCCACGCCCGAGTCCACTCTTCAGAGTTGGAGCTCACACGCAATTTCAGGGAAGACTTCCAAAGTGGTGGACGTCTGTCTTGCCCGCTGCAGCGGTTAAGCAAGAAGGATCGTGGACTGTTGCGGATTAATGGCAAAGGAGGCGTTGAACTTGACTACAAGTCCCACCAGGCAAGGATGTTATATCACCTCAATGGAAAGACACCTCCCTTGGACTGCTATGAACATCCGAGCATTCCCCGGCCTTTGATGAAGGAGGCCACGATTCGGGTCATGAACTGTAGGTCCGAACCGCAGACCTTGGGAGCCCTCCGTAAACTGCTTCGGGACGAGCCAGAAACGGATGACCTGCCAACGGGGCCCGAGCTATTGGAGGCGGTATGGGAGTCCCATCCCCTCATCCGGCAAACAATGGAGGATCCTCTCTGGGAGAAACTCCACTATCTCGAAAGCTCCATAGCCGTGAACATCATGGAGAAGCTGACAGCAACGGGTAAGCCCTGCCTCGGCATACATGATTCCTTTGTGGTCGAGGAGAACGACCGGGACCTGTTACGTGCGTTGATGGTTGACGAGTACAGGAAGGTCATGGGCGGTCATTATCCTGTGGTATCAGAGGCCTGAGGCTACTGGTTCAAGGGTAATACTTAGGGGTGGTGGTCTATATTGATGATGACCACCATGCCTAGGTAATGCCTATGAGGCGGGACACTGATGCGGGATACCTAGGGACCACCTATGTCATTAATAGGATCGTGAGACCCCCTGTGCCCCAAGGGCTCAGAGCACAGGCATAATCGTTCTTACTCGTCATTAGCTTGGGGGACCACCGCAACGCCGTGTCCATGAAGGCTATGTTGCTGCACCACTGAGACTTAGGCGGCAAGCCCTCAGTGGTTTGGCTGGTCAACTATCTATTCACACCAATCAGGAGAAGTCATGGTATGTCAGTGGCTAAACATCCAAACGGATATCGAATAGACATTCAACTCAGGAGACACCCAAGATTTAGAAAAATCCTCAAAGGCGTCAATGCGGTTCAGGCGAAGTTGATTCATGACCAAGTCATGTCACAACTCCGACAGGGAATAGCTAAAGAAGAGCTCGATTTCTCAACAAACGATGAGTCAGTTCACCCCAGCTTCACCAGTAGATTCACCTTGGGCGAAGCCTACGGATTGGCTATGGAGACGAAATGGAGAAACAGACAGTCGCTGCACGGCTATTACACTCATGTGGGAGGCAAGACTGTCGCCCGCTTTGGAGGCAAAACGGTCCTCAGCGAGGTTCGTCCGAGAGATGTCAGCAATTTCGTCGATATATGTCTGAGAAAGGGAGAAAGCGCTTCTACGATAAACCACAGACTGGCGCTTCTTGGGCAGCTATGGAAGTTCGCCATCCATCATTGGGAAGTTCCAGGCGTGGAGAAGATTGACTGGAGCCAACATCGTCAGAGAAACCGGAGCAAGGGCCGCAGCCGGGAGATTACACCTGAAGAGCAGAGAAAGATGGCGACCATTCTCGCTTCCTTCGAGAACAAGGGCTCGTCACAAATGGCCCAGGCGATACAGCTAGCTCTATGGACAGGCATTCGTCAGGGCGAGCTACTTGCGCTCGAAGTGGGCGACTTCCAGAGAGACTTCTCACGGCTCTACATACATCGTTCACAAGGCTCGAATACGACCAAGAACGGGAAATCAAGATACATCCCTGTCAGAGGGCCTGTACTGGAACTTGTCGAAGAACTTATCGAGTCCTCGAAGACAGCCAAACGTTCGCGCCTGTTTTACGACCTAGATAAAGAACGGATAAAAGCGTTATGGCGGAAGCTCAGAAAAGCCATGCACCTCGAGAAGGACGTTGAGTTTGTCTTTCACGCTCTCCGTCACACCTCTGCAACCAGACTGACTCGCATGGGAGCCAGCACAAGGCATGTCCAGGAATGGCTTGGTCACGCCGACATCAAGACCACTCAACGGTACACCCACTTAGCCTCTGACGATCTTGACCAGTTGGCGGAGTTAGTGGCTGCGGATGTCCGATGATGGCCGTGTCTGTTCGTGGTCCGGTCTGATTGGACACAATCGGTAAACGACTTCCGGCAGCAACCCCAGCTCATCAGGAGAACGGAAACCAAGAATAAGTAGTCTGGGCATCTAGCCCAAGGTCTTAATGCCATCGAATGACAGCTGGCCCACGACTGGCAATAACAATCCCGGTGCGTAATCTTTGCCATAGCGATTATAAGTGATTCCCCCCGACGTATGCCCCAGCAAAGCCGCTATCAGGCTTTCAGATACACCTGCCTGCTTGAGCTCGTCCGCCACGGTATGTCGGAAACTGTGAAAGTCCTTACGCTCTTCACCGTCTCCAAAGCCAACCTTGGCGCGATAATTGGCAAACCAGCGAGACGGGTTGGCTGCAAACCCATGACGCTTATGAAGACTCAACTCAGGGAATACTCGCTGATGACCTCTGTTCTTGAGACCATCGACGTAGGTCAGGAAGCCCAGCTCCTTGAGTTTTGGATGTATGGGAATCAGACGCTCGGACGCCGCGTTCTTCAGCTTCTGGCCCGGTTTCGTTGCCTGGATGTGCATACAGTCAATGCCATCGATAGAGACAACGTCGTCGACGTACAACTGACACAGCTCATTCAACCTGGCACCGGTGTACAGACCCAGAAGCGGTAGCCAATAGCGATACGCTTTGGGGCTGTCTTTACGCTCGTATGTGGCTGGTGAAAAGAGCCTTCGCAGATCGTCCGAATCAAACCGGCTTCGCAGGCTATTCGTTTTGGTCCTCTGACGAATTTTCAGGCCCTCAAAGGGATTCTTGTCGCAGTACCCCTCCTGAATAGCGTAAACAAACAACGTCTTCAGGTGTTTTACGTAGTGATTGAAGGTGGTCACGCTGATGGTTCTGTCGGCCTGTTCCGCCAATTTCGCCAGAGATTTCTCAGCTTGCTGGGTGGCCCTCGGTGGGAGCTTTAGGGCCGTCTCTCGGAACGTCTGAGCGTCCTTCCTGCTGAGATGGGAAACTGGCACGTCTCTGACTATCCGGACCAGCAACGCGACGACAGAGGCCTTGTCGGCCACGGTCTTCAAAGACACGCCTTCCAGCCGTTGATATTGGCCATACTCGTCCATCACCTGCGTGATTGTTGGGCCGACATACCCTGTCGGAGCCTCAGGCTCACGACGTACGCGCTCCGAGAGAGCGCCAGTGGGCTCGCCATAGAGACAGTCTGACGCCTCTTTTGATGACTCCTGCTTGAAACCAATGGCTGACGTGTCCGGCCTAGTGCCCTGAAATGCCTCGGTAAACAATGACTGAACCTGCCGCAGTAGTTCACGGCTTTGTATCAAGGCATGTCGTTTGGAGCGCGTGCCAAGCGAACGTCTGATTTCACGACAACCTACGAGTGTGCGAATCGACTGAGGAACGGCTA
Organism: Marinobacter sp. V34; assembly: GCF_055524115.1. Lineage (NCBI taxonomy): Bacteria > Pseudomonadati > Pseudomonadota > Gammaproteobacteria > Pseudomonadales > Marinobacteraceae > Marinobacter > Marinobacter sp. V34. Next base: position 218,574 of record NZ_JBUPZY010000004.1, read on the forward strand.
TCCGGAAGTACCAGACTGAATGACGAGAACGGAGGAGATAGGAAGGAATATGAGTCATCGGATGTATCACCTGTTTGTATCACTTAGGCGTACATCGCGGAAATATCTAGCGAATCCAGATAGTTAGGAAATCTGGGGGTGACTCCATCAGCGACACTCCGGCACACAAGTCCACCGCTTCGGCTGCTCCCTTCCGGGCCTGACCGGGTTCACGGTTTATCGTTGCGGAGGCACCAATGGAGCCACCATAACGGGCTTTGGGGCGAAATCCCTCCAAAGCGGCGCGCATATTAGCAAAAGGGTTCGGGCACTACAATGGCAACGGCACTTCATCGCAACGGAACCAGCAAGCAATGCTGTAACGGGTACGATGGGCCGGCAACACCTCATGAGGAATTTCCTCGCTCATGAACAGCGCCACCCGCCCTTCCAGTGGCAATACGACGCCACAGACCTCGTTCTCGTTTTCACGATTGTAAATTTGTAACGCGCCGCCGTCGGACTCCTGCCAACCCTCGTTGAGGTACAGCACCAGACTGACAACCCGCGACGCCCTGCCCTGAAAGCTATCCACATGGCGACGATAGAAGTCACCGTTGTGGTAGGTGGCGTAGTGTGCTTCAAACCGTTTCAGTCCCAGGAACAGACGCTCATTCAACCCAAGCCTGACCGACTCAAAGAACTCGAACAATGCGGCCTGAACCGGCGTCACGCCCTGTAGCCACGCAATCTTGTCCCGCCTTACGGATCTGTCCTGAAGCAAGTCCTGGCCACGTCCTACGCCCGCCTTACGCAGTGCCTCGGTCCGGTCCAGTATCTGAACTTCATTGCTAAGGCCCCGTAAGAGGGTCGGCGTTAATTGCACCGACACATCCTGGCTAATCCAGCCATGCTCCGTGAGACCATCGGCTAACTCATCAAGCCACTGATCGCTTCCGGGCGTCGATTCCATGGAACCGACTCCAGCCTGACACGGCTCGGGGACGAGGGCGAGAAACGGATCAATCATTAATCAAACTCCGACTTGGACGATCGATTTTATGATGGTTTCTCGCCGTAAGGACAGTTTTAATTTACCCTGAGTGTAAGGACATGCCGTAACTTTGGCGGCACCTCAGACCGACAATCCATTGACCACCCAGAAAGCTGTAACGAGGCACTACGTGACACTAAAACCCGGGCACTGGTCGTTCACCCGATGGACAACCATCGGGCAACTGGAAGCCATGGAGGTACACCACCCCTTGTTCCGCGCCCGCCTTTTCCTGCAGGGCGCTCACCTTACCCACTTTACCGCCAACAACGAACCTGACTGGCTGTGGATAAGCGACACCGCGCGTTTTGAACCCGGCGTGGCCATCCGTGGTGGCATCCCCATATGCTGGCCCTGGTTTGGGGTGCCCGAGAAAAATCCCCCGGAAGTTCGACGCAGGCTACTGACCGCCAGCGCCCACGGTTTCGCCCGCACGGCAGTGTGGAAACTGGAGGATGTAAGGGAAACCGCGCACGATGTGGAGATCAGCCTGTCTCTCGACGCAAACAGCGACTTTTCCGATGCCTGGAACGGCCGCGCCCGATTACTGATGACCTTCCACTTCTCTGCCGACGGCTGCCAACTGGCATTAACCACCACCAATTCCGGCTCGGAGCCTCTGGCCTTTACCCAGGCACTTCACACCTATCTTCCGACCCCGGACATTTCCAAAACGCTGGTCAGAGGCCTTGAAAACTGCGGATACGTGGATTCCCTGAAAGACTGGAGTTACCACACACAGCAAGGGCCAGTGAACTTCGAGGGTGAAACCGACCGCATCTATGAAAGCGGTAACTCGCTGATCGTTGAAACCCCACCAGGGAACCGGCGCATCACCGCCATCGGCAGTGACTCCACCGTTGTCTGGAATCCGGGGCCGGAGAAGGCGGCACGATTGTCGGATTTCCCCGACGTTGCCTGGCAGTCCATGCTGTGCGTTGAAAGTGCCAATGCCCTTGGCGATTACCGCGTGCTTAATACAGGCCAGAGTCATACCCTTGGCGTTATGATAGGAAGAGAGTAGATACCACATGGGCCTAGCATCGATTCTGAAGTCTCGGTTGATCCCGGCAGAGCTGGAGAACCACATCAATCGCATCCGCAAGCCGATTGGTTCTCTGGGGTACGATCCCTGGGGCTATAACAACGAAGTGATGAAGTACGGCTTCTCCCTGACCCGCCAGATCTATGAAAAATATTTTCGGGTGGAAGCCACCGGTGTTGACAAAATACCCTCAGAGGGGCCGGTGCTGATCGTTCCCAATCACAGTGGGCAGTTGCCGGTTGATGGCCTGCTGATCGCCTACGCCCTCGCCTCCCGCGAGAAAAATCCCCGCATCCCCCGGGCGATGATCGAACGTTTTTTTCCGACCGTCCCCTACCTGGGCAATCTGCTGAACGAATTTGGCGCGGTTCTTGGCGACCCCACCAATTGCGCCAAGATGCTGGCCAACGGCGAGGCCGTGATTGTATTTCCCGAAGGCATTCGTGGGTCTGGCAAACTGTATCAGGATCGGTACCAGCTCAAGCGGTTCGGCAACGGTTTCATGCACCTGGCAATGAAATACAAGGCACCCATTGTGCCGGTAGGCGTGGTCGGGTGCGAAGAAACCATTCCCGCCATCGCCAACATCAAACCACTGGCTCGTTGGCTGGGCATTCCCTACGCTCCGGTGGCCATGCCGCTTGTCTTGCCAGCCAAGGTCCACCTGAACTTTGGCGACCCCATGATGTTTGACGATCTGGAAATTCCCGAAGAACAGGTGACGGAGCGGGTGGAACAGGTGAAGGCGGCGATCAGTGAATTGATCGACACCGGACTGAGCGAAAGGAAAAGGCTGTTCTGATGGTTGAAAAAAGCAGACCCCAGATTCTTGTGACGGGCGCAGCCGGGGCCCTGGCCCAACAGGTGATCAATCGCCTGCGGGAAACCTGCAATCTCGTTGCCGTGGATTTCCGTGAGCAGGTTTATCTCGGCGACGATATCCCCAGCTACTGCATCGACTTCAACAAGCGCTCCTTCGAGGACCTTTTCCGGCGTTACCAGTTTGACGGCGTCATCCACCTTGGCCGCATTATGTCGAGCCAACTCACCCGAATGCGCCGTTACAACGCCAATGTGCTCGGCACCCAGAAGCTGCTGGACCTGAGCCACAAATACAACATCACAAGGGTGGTGGTCCTGTCCACCTTCCACGTTTATGGTGCAGTGGCCTACAACCCGGCGCTGATTGACGAGGAAGCACCGCTAAAAAGCGCGGGGTTGAGCGCCGATCTGATTGACTCCGTGGAACTGGAAAACCTGGCTAACATCTATCTTTGGCGCTACCCGGACCTGAACATCACCATTTTGCGGCCCTGCAACATCGTCGGCCCAGGCGTGCGCAATTCCATCAGCACCTTGCTAGGTATGGAGCGGGCGCCGGTTCTGGCCGGCTTTTCACCGATGATGCAGTTTATTCATATTGATGACATGGCCGATGCCATTGTGCTGGCTTACAACAAAACCCAACGGGGGATTTTCAATGTCGCGCCGCAAGACTGGGTGGCCTACCAGCATGCGTTGAAGCTCTGCGGCTGCAGCCGCATACCCGTGCCATCTATTCCCCCCTTGTTGCCCCGGATGATACTGCGCACGCTTAACCTGCGAAGTTTTCCTTCGTATCTGATGCACTTTTTCAAGTATCCTGTAGTCATCGACGGCAGGGCGTTCGCCAGGGAGTTCGGATTCAGCCCCAGGCGCCCGCTAAAAGAAATATTCCGGTTCTACCGGGAAAACAAAAAACCGGTGTAAACAATGGCGCATAACGCAGGACGCGAGCCATGCTGAATGATTTCAGCCTGATCAGTCATTCCGCCGCAGCCATAGCCTATGGACTGCTGGGGCTGGTTATTGCCACGCGATACTTTCGGCGGGATATCGACCGCTCACTCGTACTCGCCTCTTTCGTTACCCTGATCTGGGCCGGGTCGCTGATCACCCAGAGCCTATGGGGAACACCCGGATTTTTCATCCGTTATACGCTTGAGCTGTTGCGGGACGCGGCCTGGATAATCGTGCTTTTCGCCCTGCTGCGGGATTCCTTCCGCACCGCTAACCTGGTTGGTCGCCTGCGTCGCATTCTGGCAACCGCCACGGTTACCCTGGTCGTCCTGCTGCTCGGTTCCGGGGTTATGGAATACGCCTTCGGATTCACGATCCTCGATGGTAAAACCAAAGTGGTTGGCCAGATCGCCCTCTCCCTGCTGGGCCTGTCGTTGGTTGAACAGATCTGGCGTAACTCGCTGTCGTTCGGCCGCTCCAGCATGAAGTATGTCTGCATCGCAGTGGCCACCCTGTTTGCCTTCGACTTTTTCATGTACGCCGACGCCCTGCTATTTGGTCAGGTAGCAGACTCCTTCTGGAATGCCAGGGGCCTGGTGAATGCAGTGCTGGTGCCTCTGTTTGCCGTCAACGTCATCAATACCCGCAAACAGCCGGTGGACTTCCAGCTATCCCGCTCGGCGGTATTCCATGCAGGAACCCTACTCCTGGCCGGTGCCTACCTCCTGTTTCTCGCACTGGGCGGCTACTACGTAAAAACCCTCGGCGGTGATTGGGGAGAGGCCCTTCAGGTACTTTTCCTCACCATTGCCCTGGTATTTCTTACCACTCTACTCACCTCGCGGCGCGTCAGATCCCGGCTGATGGTATTCATCAGTCAGAACTTCTTCGACTACAAGTACGATTATCGGGAAGAATGGCTGAAAATGACGCGCGAAATGGCGGACCTCAGCGACTACCCGCCACTACCGGAACGGGTGATCCGCATCCTCACCAGCCTGGTGGAAAGCAACGCTGGCGCGCTGTGGATAAGGGAAGATCAAGGGGACTACCTACTCAAAAACGCCGTAAATCTTGTGACGCCGAAATACACCACCATCGACGCTAACTCAGAACTGGTCCGGTTTTTGAGTGAACGTGAGTGGATTATTGACCTTCGCGAGTACCAGCGCGACCCGGTTGCCTACAACCTACTGGAAATTCCTGACCCCATCTCGAAGATTCCCGACGGCTGGCTCGTCATTCCTCTGTATCTCAGCAACAACCTCTATGGCATCGCCCTGATCGGCCCCCCTTACGCCCGGGTAGAGCTAAACTGGGAAAACTTCGATCTGATAAAGGTTGTCGCCCGTCAAACCTGTAACCTGCTGGCACAGGCGGATGCACAGAACCGGCTCTCGCGAGCCATGCAATTCGAAGCCGTCAGCAAAGCTTCGGCCTTTATGGTCCACGACCTGAAAACGCTGATTGCACAACTCTCGTTACTGGTGAAGAACGCTCCCAGGCACCGGGAGAACCCGGCCTTTATTGACGACATGATCAATACCACCGACCACGCAGTTCGCAAAATGTCCAACCTGGTGGACCACATCCGCAAACCGGCCGACGAGACCTTGGTAACCGAAATTGTAGAACTCAACGAGGTTATTGCGCACCTGGCGGAACATTATTCCCGTCGTCAACCAACACCCCGAGTGGCTGGAACGCCCGGAAAGATCCACATCAACGCTGACCGAGATCAACTCTGCAGCATTCTCGGCCACCTGATACAGAATGCTCAGGACGCCACCCCACCAACCGGCGAGATAACCCTGACCCTCAAAACCGCCAGTGGCAATGTGGTACTGTTTATTCAGGATACAGGGGCCGGCATGACTGATGATTTTATCCAGACCCAGCTATTCAAACCCTTTGAAAGCACTAAGGGGCTGACCGGTATGGGTATCGGTGCCTACCAGGCCCGGGAATACGTGCGCAACGTGGGCGGCAATATCGACGTTACCAGCGAACCCGGCCTGGGTTCCTGTTTTTCTATCCGCTTCCCTCTCGTCCGGCCTGAAGGGGAACAAACGTCGACGAAAATCGAGCCGGAACCGCTGACCAATGGCCAGACCGAGCCACAGCGAGGCGCCAAATAACTGGCGGAAGACAAATCCACCCAAGCTTATCATTGCAAAGTGTCAATGTTCGGTTAAGAATCAAGGGTGGGGATTTTCAACACTAGACCATCACAAGACAGAAAGGGATTTGTAGCCGTTGTGAGTAGACGACTCTTAATAGTAGAAGATGATCCGGGTCTGCAAAGCCAAATGCGCTGGTGTTTCAGTGAAGACCTGGAAGTGACTGTTGCTGCTGACCGGGAGTCTGCCCTGGCAGTCTTGCGCAGAAGTGAACCCGACGTGATCACACTGGATCTGGGCCTGCCCCCCGATCCTGGCGGAGCGTCAGAAGGTTTTCTGTTATTGGAGGAAGTCCTGCGACTGGCCCCCATGACCAAAATCATCGTGGTAACCGGCCGTGAGGATAAGGAGAATGCCGTCAAGGCTATCGGAATGGGGGCAAGCGATTTTTACCAGAAGCCCCTGGACGCCGACATCCTGACTTTTGTTGTCAACCGAGCCTTCAGGCTGGCGGAACTTGAACGTGACAACCGTGAACTGGCCCGCCACCGTAACGGCACTAACATCAAAGGCATCGTTGCGGCCAGCCCTCAAATGCTGTCCATTTGCCGCACTCTGGAAAAAGTCGCACCCACGGATGTGACAACCCTGATCACCGGCGAGACCGGCACCGGAAAAGAATTATTGGCACGTGCCCTCCACGACCTGAGCCATCGGTCAGAGAGACCCTTTGCAGCGATCAACTGTGCTGCGATTCCGGAAAACCTTCTGGAAAGCGAACTGTTCGGCTTTGAAAAAGGTTCTTTCACCGGCGCCACCCAGAGCAAAAAAGGCAAAATCGAGAACGCCAACGGCGGCACTCTGTTCCTGGACGAGATCGGGGACATGCCCATGGCCTTGCAAGCAAAGCTGCTGCGGTTTTTGCAGGAAAGGATGGTCGACCGGGTAGGTGCCGTGAAACCCATCCCAGTGGACGTCCGAGTGGTGTGCGCAACCCACCGCGACGTTCAGGAGCTCATAACCCAGGGCACCTTCCGCGAAGATCTTTACTATCGTATCAGCGAAATCACCCTCGACGTGCCCGCCCTGCGCGACCGGGAAGGAGACGCACTGGTCATCGCGCAATCGTTGTTGCAATCTCTTGGCAAACAGATGGACCGCCCCAACCTCGCCTTTACTGAAGACGCCGTCAAAGGCATCAAGAGCTATCCATGGCCAGGCAATGTGCGGGAAATGATTAACAAAGTGAAGCGGGCCACCATAATGGCGGACGGCAAACGGGTGACGGCTGGCGACCTGGAGCTGAATTGCGACCGGGAAGGCCCCGAAAGCCAGCTGAACCTGCGGCAGGTACGCGAAAACGCCGAGCGTGCCGCAATTATACAGGCACTTCAGTCATGCAGCTTCAATATGGCGCAAGCCTCACGCCTACTGGGCATCACCCGGCCAACGCTTTATAACCTGACTGACAAATACCGGATAGAGGCATCCTCTGAATCGTCGAGTGCCTGAGTAACAGACAGGGAATCCATAACAATACCCAGAAAGGAAAGGAACAGGGCCATGAAATCAGTGTTAGCAGTACGTGCCACCCTTCTTTCAGTTGCCATATCGATGACGCTTGCAGGCTGCGGCGGCAACAACAGCGATGAAATGAGCCAGGAGGACATCCAGTATCTCAGCCACCTGGACCAGTCGCGCTTTTTCCAGCGCCAGGGTGAACTCAAAGCCAGTACTCTGGAGGCGCGTAGTGCGATTGAGATGCAGCCGGACCGCATCGAGCCCTATCTCCTTATTGTCAATAATCTGCTCACTGCCGGTGATGCCCGCAACGCCGAACGGCAGCTTGACCAACTGCTAGCGGATGTTGGCGAGCAGTCCATTGATCAGCAAAATCTGAACGATGCAGCACTGATCAGGGCGGAATCCAGGCTGATGCAGCAACAATATGAGGAAGCATTGGCTGCCCTGGAGAGCTTGAATGATCCAGACCGTATCCAGCAACTTGAAGCCTCACTGATCAGGGGCGACATTCACCTTGCGGCCGGCCGTGCCGATAACGCGAGCGAGGCCTACTCCGATGCGCGTGATCTAGACTCCAGCGCAGCCCTTCCATTAATTGGCCTGGCCAAAGTTGCCTTCAGCGAAGGCAATACGGAACAGGGTAATGAGTTCGTCGCTCAGGCCGAAGAGCTCGACCCGGAACATGTGGATTTGTGGCTCCTCAAAGGCCGAATCGCCCATGCGGCCAAAGAGTGGGAAAAAGCTGAACTGGCCTACGTCAACGCACTGGAAACCATAGGTCAGTATGACATTATGACGTTCCAGAAATTTGAAACCATGTCTTCGCTTATCGATGTGCTTCGAGAGCAGGGTAAATCCTCAGAAGCGTTTGTTTACGAGGAAATTCTTGCCAAATCTGCACCTGGAACTATAAAAAGCAACCTGATAGCCGCACAGGAGGCATTCAACAACGGCGAACTGAGTAATGCCGCCCGTTATCTCGAAGAAGTATTGGCCCAGGCTCCGGGTCAGGAACAGGCGGCACTGATGCTCGGCATCATTCGCTTTCGCCAGGGCCGGTCAGAGGAAGCTGAATCCCTGCTGGCCCCAGTTGCCGATATGGGTAACTCCGATCAGGCGAGAAAACTGCTTGCCGCTACCCGCCTTCAGATGCGCAATCCCGAAGGCGCACGAGAAATTCTTGCCAATCTGGAAGATCAGGATTCTGACCCCGACACACTCGCGCTTGTGGGTATCGCCTCACTGATCAGCGGCGACACCGAAAGTGGCGAGCAGTTTATCGAAAAATCCCTGGATCTGGCCCCGGACAACAACAGCCTGCGACTGCGATACGCAACCTATCTAGTACGCACAAATCAGACTGAACGAGCCATAGAAGAGATAAACCGGGTACTGGGGAACGATCCGGACTCTGAGCAAGCCAGATTGTTGATCGTCCAGGCCCATGTATCCGCCGACAACAATGACGCAGCAATTACCGCCGCTTCCGATTGGGTAAATGAGCAACCCAAAAGTGTTGCCGCGCTGGTTACTCGTGGCAACGTCGCCGCCAACGCCGAAAAAATCGAAGAGGCCAAACAGTATTATCAAAGAGCTGTAGAAGCTGATAGTGATAACCCCACCGGACTTAATGCCCTTGGCAACCTCGCACGGTTACGAGATGAACCGGACCAGGCAGTAGACTATTATCGCCGCGCCATTGAACTATCACCTGACAACCGTCAGACACTCCAAGGTCTGACCGCTGTAATGAAGCGAGAAGAACTGACCGCCCTGATGGAACAGATCCGTGAACAACATCCGGATGCCTACGGCCCCAGATTGATTTTGCTGGAATCGGCTCTGATCGACAACGACACTCAGCGGGCCGATGATCTCACAGCCAGCCTGCTGGAGCGTGAAGACGAGTCCAGTCCAGCTCCGGCTGAATCGGCAGTTGCATCCGTGTATCACGGCATTGCTACCCAACTGGCCCAGCGAGAACGACTGAATCAGGCAGCCAGTGTTTTACGCAGAGGACGCGTACTATTTCCAGAGAATGAAGAAATCGGTATTCAAGCGGCTGCCATCCAGTTTGCTGAAGGCAACACCAAAGAGGCTCGCGACATCCTGAGAGACGTTAAACAACAACATCCCGAATCCGCTGCTCCCTTCCGCATAGAAGCTAGCTATTTCGAAAGGCAAGAAGAATACCAGCAAGCCGCTGAGCTCTATCAGCTTGCCCTCGAACTGGAGAAAAACGTCGCACTGGAAGTCGCTTATGCCCGTGCTCTGGCTCGGTCCGGACAACGCATCAAAGCTGCTGAATCCCTCGAGAACGCGAGTCAGGCCTTCCCCCAGAACCCTCAGATCTTGATGAATCTGGCCATGCTGCATCAGGAGAACGAGGCGCCGGATAAGGCGATACCTCCTTACGAAGAGCTGCTTGAGGTAACCCCCCGGAACGTGGTCGCGCTCAACAACCTGGCCTGGATCTACCATCAGCAAGGCGACGATCGTGCCATGGAACTTGCCAGACAAGCATTCGATCTGAATCCCAAAAGCGGCGCCATTGCCGACACTTACGGATGGATCCTGTTTAAGGCCGGACAAACGGAAGAAAGTCTGCCGGTACTTGAGAAAGCCCACGAACTACAACCGGATTCTGAGGAAATTGCCATGCACCTTGCAGAAGCCTATCGCGCCAACGGCCGCGACGCCGATGCAAAGCGGATATTGAAAAAGTTCGGGAACCAGGGTTAATTTCGGACAAGACATATAGAGAATAACTATCTGTGCACCATAGCGAAACGTTCCAAGAACCCGGTGGCAACTAACGGATTGCCCAACAATACTTACCAAGTAGAACCATTGACCTGAAAGAGCCTGCGGAGGCAACTTCCGCGGGCTTACACGGAAGGATAGGTTTATGTCGGTAAGTAAAGTTCTTGGCCTTGGAAGCGCCGTTGTACTGTTCAGTGGCTGTCAAAGCTGGCAGCTCAGAGACATCGAGAGACTCCCACCCACTGCGTCAATCCCCCAGCAAAGTGAACATGGGAAAGTGGATGTATGGTATTTCGACGGTATTAGCGGAGAAACTGTAAACTCCCTAACCAGTGCAGACGTCTATCCAGACGCACCTAATGAAATCAGTGAGCTTAACCAGTTGCAGCGGCTTGAAGACCGCGCGAACAACTATGGCACTCTGGTTCGAGGATTTATCGAGCCACCAGAGACTGGGGAATACACTTTCTATGTCAGCGGCGACGACGAGACAGCGTTCTGGTTATCGGAGTCACAAGGTGTCAATACGGCCGAACAGATTGCGACAACGGGCCGGGCCACCCGCATCGAAGACTACGACCGATACTCCTCACAAACCTCACCAATTCGCTACCTCAAAGCGGGCAATCGATACTATTTCGAAATACGCCATAAAGAAGGCCGATACGACGACCACTTCAGTGTGGCCTGGGAGGGCCCGGGAATCAGCCTCCAGGTCGTCAGCGGTCAATACCTTCACAGCTACGCGCAGCGCTCACCTACCACCGGCCAGGAAATGACCGCCGTAGATGCTTATGCAATGGGCTATCGTGTCGGTTTCTTTGACGCGGAGCAGGGGCTGGCATTTACTCCCGACTACCCTGCTCTGGATGAAGACGGGGACGGCCTGTACGACAACTGGGAAGTGCTTTACGGGCTTAACCCCGAAGACCCAGCCGACGCCAATTCAGACCGGGATAACGACCTTCTCAGCGCACTTGACGAGTTCTGGAGCGCAACCAATCCCAACGACGCGGATACCGACGGTGATGGCATCCCGGATGGCTACGAGTTCGCCTATGATCTGGACCCACGGAATCCGTCAGATGAGTCCGTTGACCTGGACGGTGACGGTTACAGCGTACTGGAAGAATATAAAGCGGGCACGGCCCCGAATGATCCCGAAGACAGCCCCACTCAGACACCAAAATACACTGCGGGCTTTGTGGGCCAGTATTTTTCCGGAACCGATTTCGATGAGTTGATTTACACTCGAAAAGAACAAGTTATCCAGAATAATTGGGGCAGTGATAGACCTTCACCGGATATGCCCAGCAACCGCTTCAGTATCCGCTGGCAGGGGTGGTTTGTGCCTCCCCATGACGGTGGAACCCGGAACTACCGGTTAACCACCCGAACCGATGACGGCGTGCGCCTGTTCGTCGACAGTCAAGCGGTTATTGATCAGTGGAAAAAACAATCTGCTACTGAGTATTCAGCCGAGATCAGCGTCGCAGCTGACGAACGAGTTGCAATCACAATGGAGTACTACGAGCTCCTTTACGATGCGACAGCAGTTTTTACGATATCGGACGTACAAAGCGGCGAACAACTCGATGCAGCATCGGTAGTTGAAAGCCTAGACCTGGATATCAGCGCGGACATCAGCTCACTGAACGATGGCATCGCCGATACCTACAAGCTGCGTTATGGACTTCCGTTGCTGCAGCCAAGCGCGAACCAGGTACTCAACAATGAGGGAATAGCTGTATTGGAGGCCTACCAGTTGGGCCTTCATCCCTTCACTCTGGAGACCGTACGCGACCCCGACGCACCTACAACTCAACCCGCCCCAACGTCACCTGAAGCCTCAATCGTGACCTTGAAATGGACCGCTCCTGGTACCCGCGTAGACGGCAGCGGTATCTCGCTTAGTGAAATCAGCTACTACAAAATCAAATATGGGCAGTCGCCGGACAATCTGCATCAAGAGGCTCGTGCGGAGTCCGACGATACCGAATATATCCTTGAGAACCTGACTGAAGGCAAGTGGTATTTTACAATTCAGGTGGTGGATACGGATGGATTGATCAGCCAGGCATCGGACACTGTTGAATTTCTGGTGCAATAACCAACGGATCTCGGAGTTGTCCAGTTATTTTACACATCTATCCGGCCGAAACTATATTTTCATTATATATCAACACTATATGAATTGGCCCGAAATATGCTTTCATGTAACTGAAACGTTACAACCATAGTGTACTGGAGTAGTAAACATGAAAGGATTTTCAAAAGGCGTAGTAGTAGCGGCAGCATTTGCCGTTTCTGGCCTTGCAAATGCAGCATATATCGGCACGGATAGCTCTGGCTCTTATTCAGGAATCTACAGTGTCCCCGGCGATAACAGTTATGCAACGGGGAGCACTGATCCAAAAGGTTACTTTGTCGATGGCACGCCAGAATACAGCGTAGGCGACTCCGCCCTAATGGGAAACAGTGTCGTTTACACCTCGAATGACAAGTTCAGGCTGACCTTCACCTTCATTGGCTATGAAGCCGGTTGGGAAAACGTGTTCTTGTACAACGGCGTCGAGATTTTTAACAACAGGAACAGAGGTACTGTCGGAAACACTTTCTCAACCATTGTAACCGGCACCACTGGTACTGCGCTGGATTTTGGGTTTGCGACCTACAAAAGATCCTCATCTATCCTGGAAAGTCAGGACAACAGCAACTCCAACGGCTCGACTTCATTCAACTTTGTTGTCAATGAACTAGGTACAGACTCTTTGATCCTTAGCCTTGATGACAACAACCAGGTCGACGACAACCACGATGACCTTTTGATCAAAGTTGAGGCTACTAAGGTGCCGGAGCCGGGCACCGTTGCCCTCCTCGGTCTAGGTATTGTCGGACTGGCTCTGCGTCGCCGAGCCAAGAAGTGAGGACATAATCGCTTTGAGCGTATTATGTTAGAATAGAAACCCTGCCATTCGGCGGGGTTTTTTTTATGTCATCGGAGCGACAGATCTCAGTGCTTGTTGAAATCATTTATACGCTTTCAGGCCGGGGACTAACCAAGGATGCTGACCTGCTCAAAGATTCGATCCAATCTCTGGGACATGAGGTATCCGTCAAAGCCCTTCCTCCCCAAAGCCTCCTGATTCGAAATCTTTCCGGGAAATGGGGGCGAGCGAAAAAGCGCTTTCCTTCCACACATGCTGTTGAACTTACGAACTCGCTCCAGAGAATGCTCAGGCGCTTATTCCGCGCCAGAACCCAGAACGTGGATCTTGTGATTCATCTTGAAAATATCCACCCCCACTACATAAACCCTCAATGCACCAACTGGCTGATTCCAAATCAGGAATGGTTCCGATCCGAACGCAGCCACTACCTCATTGATATCGACGCGGTACTCTGTAAAACCCAAGTAGCAGAACGCCGCTTCAGAAAGCTACATGGCAAAGTGGAATTCCTGGGATTTTCTACCCCTGGAGCCAGGCGAGCGTTAACCGCTCAATTGCATCTAAAACAGCCCGGAACCTATCTGCATGTGGCCGGCTCCAGTCTATCGAAAGGCACTTCTGTAGTCATAGGCGCCTGGGAAAGGCATCCAGAATGGCCAACTCTCATCATTGTTGCAAACAGTCCACTTGTTGAACGTGCATTGCCTGCCAATATTATTCTGAAGAAGAATCTGTCTAACGCAGAAATGAAAAAACTCTGGAGTTGCACGACAGTGGCTATCATCCCTTCAGAAGTGGAAGGATACGGTCAGGTGCTAGGAGAAGCGATGTCTGCGGGAGCGGTCGCAGTCACTACCAACGCCCCTCCGATGAATGAACTGGTCACGACCAGCCGAGGCTATCTTGTACCCTGGTCCGAAAACCACCCCTCGCGCCTTGGAACACGTTACAAGGTAACTGTTGAAAACCTGGAGCTCTGTCTACAACAAGTTTTTGCGGAGTCTAGCGATACTATTAATGCGAAGGCATTGGAGGCTCAGCAATGGACCATCGACAACCATCAGGCATTTGAAAAGCGACTGGAGCAGCTTATCGCCTCTGTAGCGCCACAAACTGCTAGTCTTACTCAACAAACTGCCGATCAATCTGGTTGATAATCGGCGAAAAAACATCGCTTACGAAATCGACAACCGCTGCCTCGCCATCACACTCATTACAAGCTACTCCGAAAACAACCAGAGATGCGTCCGTGCGCAGGCTGAAAAAACTCACGATCTGGGCAAATTTTGCGCGCCACTGGTCAGTCTCCCAAAGGCCCGCAACATAATAACCATATGCCAGATGAATTCGAATACCAGATGAAAGGTTTCGCAGCGTCACTCCTTGCAAAGGAATATCTGAAGGAGACATCACCTTGAAGAATTCTTCAGGTACCCAGTCATTACGGTCGTAAATTCGATTCCAATACTGAACAAGTTCCGCCCTATGGCGCTGATGAGCATAACTGTACACACCCACAAACAATTTCTGTTCTGGCCCAGCCTCTTGGGAAAGGGCCTGACGATCAAACAGCGTCTGGGCGAACACCAAGTCTGGGTTTCGTATCTGTGGCCGCCATCCATTCAAACGGTTTCCGAACAACGGCGCGTAATGCTCTCTATCAAGGCTGATATCGAATACATCCGGTGAGGGTTTAATTTGCCCCGCAGAAGACGGCGACAGGGTAACCAACAGTATTGGCAGAGCTGCGGTTACCAGTGCGCCGGCCCATATCCTACGGCCGCCCTGGGCCTCACTTGTAGTGGGCAACGACTCAACCATATCCGCCTGCTCACCTCTGGTTAGCTCAAGTCTCCGGCCGATCAGGAACAAGGGCACCAGTGTGGCTGCAAATACCCACCAGCCGAAGTTATCATGATTCTCAATCAGGCCAGTTTGCATGTTGGTTTCATAACCCATGTAGATAATCACGAACACGCGTATCCAGTTGGCCAACAATGCCAACACAACAGCAATAAGAAAGAACAGTATCCGGGAACGCAGGCGCCGGAAGTTCAGCTCACCATAAAGGGCCGCCAGCGACTGCCCTACCAGCAAATAGCGTAAGCCGGAACAACCATGAGCCACCTCAAAGGCCCCCACACCGATGAGATAGACAAATACACCCTCAACCTCGAACTCGATATCAAACAAACCTAGCAACAACTGATTGATCTCAACCGTAATCAGCTGAAGCGTCCAGGAGAGATAATCCCAAACCGGCACCGCAAAGAACAGCAAACCCACTGGAATAATAAACAGACGCACCTGCTTCCACCCCAGGAAAATTGCCAGGACGCCCAGTAAAAGCGGCACAATGGTTAATTCCTGCAGTGCCTGCACCCGTAGGATGTTACCGAGGCCATACGCCAACAACGCCAGTGCAAAAGGAATCAGCCATAACGGGTAAAAGCCAGGAATAGGTGATACCCGTTTCACCGTCCTTGCAACAAGGACAACGGAAACCAATAGAAGCAAAAGGCCGTGGGAGTATGATTCATCAAACTTGAACCAGCGGCTGACGATCCCCTCAACGGTGGACCAGATAAGCAGGGAAAGGGCGCCGAATACTACAAAGAATGGAAGTACTGTGTGAGCCAAGCTACGATCACGAATCCTTTCAATCGCCATATGTCTGCTTCCCTTACATGTAATCTAACCCCGGGTATTGTGCCTGCACATGACAGCTTTTGCCATGCATGGATCACAAGCCCATCCTGCGAGTGAACGCCCTCGCGATTAATGGGGGACTGGACGCCTGAATACGATACAGAGTTTTGAGCAAAGGGCTGCGAACTACTTGGAACGTAGCGAAATGCACAGGCTCCCCATGAAAACGCGATTTATAAAACTCCTTCTTACCGTTGCCAGCCAGCAGATCATACGCACTTGTTGTTTCGTGATTAAACGCAGCCTCAATGGCGAACCCCAGGTGGAGATATCCCAGCGACACTTTCACATCGAAATCTTCCTCATACCCAGCCTGGAGATTGTAGCGGCAGCCCCGAACCACCAGGTCGTACAATATAGAAACACAGCGCCCGTTATAGAGAATCACGCTCATAGCCGGCTCACCATCACATAGGTGAAGCCTCTCAAGGAGCAGGCGATGAAATCTGATAGCCTCCCTGTCGAATGCTGGCTTCCCCCAGCGCTTAATATGAAACGCATTAAGGCGCTCAAAAAAGTCGCCATCACGGCCTTGATCGTGGTTCACGAAAACAAGATCGCCCTTCTTCTGTAAGTACGCCCTTCGATTGTAGGCTTTCAGCCGCGTATTTTTCCCGAGCCCGCCTAACCAGTCACCAAAACAATCCGAAGTATCGATGCGAATTCCGGTATCGGTGGTACGGCGAACAATCCGGTAGGCCCTTCGATCGTCAAGGCCTCCGGCTTCCAGATTCTTCAACTGATCCAAGGGTGCATCGCTACAGATCAACTCATCCCATTCCAACTGTTCCAGCGCAGGCGCGAGCGCCGCTCTGACACGTTGCATAAATCCCCGGCGGGCAACGATTCCGCAATATTCCGTCCGAACGGTTGGCGCAAGCCGCCAAGCATTCCCAATCATATAGAGGCGGGCAACCCGAACACCAGCAGGCGTCACCAGAACTCGTCTGCAGAAAGGGCCAATGCCTACAAGCTCACCTTCTTCATCAAAAACACCAAGCAGCACCAGATCCATACCCAGAATCTGAGACCAGGTTTCCCACCAGCTATAAAGCCAGGGCCAGCTCATAAACAAAGGGTTGGCATCCGATGCCTCAAGGCACCGTTGCCATTCTTCCGCCATAGCGGCAAAGCCCGCCTCGGAAACCGGTTTGACAGTTAACATAGTGCACGCTCCAAATCCGACACACCCGGTACGGTTTTGGTATTGTAAAAATCACTGGCGGCCTGCAGGAACTCGCCATCGGAGTCACCAGCCATAATAAACCAGTCAGACAACTGGTCAGAGCGTTCCTTGTCGGGCTCATAAATGTAGAAACGTGGCCGGCCCATGAGCTGAACGAATCCTTCCGCCAGGAACGTTTTCGCCAACTCAGAATCCGAGGTAATAGAAACCACTTGGCTGGCATGTGGCCAGTGCCGGAGCGCCGCCTTCACAAGCGTTCGCTTAAGCGACTGGTTATGGGCCGGACCGCAGTAGTCCACAATACGCAGCGTGCCCCGGCTGAAACGTGTAATCAGTATTGCTACCAGTTTTTCATCCACCCACGCACAAACGAATCCATACCGGCCCAATGGATGACGCTGGTAACGCCAGTCAAGGTAGGCAAAACTTCTTTGAATAGCTCTTTGGTAGTCTGGAGCGCACCGCCTCCAAAGTGAATCAACCTGCTCTTTGTCAGGAAGGCTTGAACGCACGTGAATAGGCATTCCCACTGCATCCGGCGCAGCAGAAAACGCCAACCGGAACTTGTTCAGGCCCTGGAGAACGGTCAGCAACCAACTGCGAAGCCCTCTGCGCCGGCGCAACATCCTGTAGCTCCTTACCGAGTCATTGGGCACCCAACCAAGGTGACGGAGCACATCACTGGCCCGATCACTGATTCCAAAGGCCATGACCACAGGTGCCTGCTTATGCAGCTCGTGTTTGATGGCACTACCCAGCCCTTGCCCGCGCCAGTGCTCGGCAAGGTAGAAATCACAGCTCCACAAAACCCGTATATCTTCGCCACGGTCGGTGGCACGGACGGCCATCACACCATTGAACCCAACTACCCTGTCCTCGCCGTCAACCAGCACCACGGGCGTAAACGATAAATCAAAAGGATTGGACTCAAACTGCCATTGCCACAACTCCGCCTTGTAGGACACGTCCCTGAAGAGCCTGAGTACGCCCTCCCGGTATTTTGGCTGCCAGGGAACGCACCGGGGTAAACCATTTTCTGCGGTCATTTCCGAGGAACCATAACGCGATACAGCGCCTTCCAGACAGCCATATCCAGCGGCGCATTGCTAAACGCCTCGGCAATGGCAGCCATTGCCCTGCCATGCTCGCCGACGCGGGCCATGTACCTAGCCTTGCGGCAGTAGAACCGGGCTACCCCCCAACGCCGCTCTGCCGGAGTCAGAACATCATCATACTTGGCCAGAAATTTCCGGATGATCGTCTCATTCGCAGCGAACCGCCGATGCTTATCGGATGAGATCTGGTCCGCCATCACCCGGTACGAGGCAACGATGCCCGGAACATAACGGTAAGAGAACCGAGCAGAAAACCTCAGCCACAGCTCGTAGTCATCAGCAACCCCAACCGACGTATCGAAACCGCCCATTTCATCAAAACACCGTCGCCTTACCAGCGCCGTCGTAATGCTCACGCTGTTGTCCGCTAACAGGTACCGAGTTATCTGACCAGAATGGCGCTTCATATTGTCAGCGCTGATAACAACTCCCTGCTCATTGATCACAGCCTCATCGCCATGAACAATATCAACGTCTGGATTAGCTTGCAGAACAGCCAGCTGTTTCTCCAGTTTGTCTGGAGCCCAGATATCATCCGAATCGAGAAATGCTATAAAGTCGCCCTTAGCCTGTTCAAGCGCCAGATTCCGGGCCTGGCTCTGGCCCTGGTTTTGCTGGTAGAAATAACGAACTCGCCCGTCCTTAAGAAAGGGCTCCAACACGTTAGCGGTATCGTCTTCTGAACCATCGTCCACAATGAGGAGCTCAAGATCAGCGTAAGTCTGAGCCAGAACACTGGATGCGGCATCCGGTAGAAACCGGGCCCTGTTGTAGGTTGGCGTAACGACGCTAACAATAGCCATAACAAGCCCTCGATACTATACCCGCCATGGTCTACTTCAAAAGTACCGCAGCAAGGCTGCGCCAGGAAGCGCGACGCAAGGGGCTCAGCCTAAGTGCCTTGAGCATCTCAGCCAGCGCTTCCCTCCTCGATCCCTGGCTTGCCAGATAACGGGCCTTCCTATTATGGAAGGCAGCAAACCCCAAATCGAAATCCTGTTCCGACATCGCATTCGGGAATTCGCGCCTGAAGTCGGTAATGATCTGCCAGTTGGAATCAAAACGCCGGGTTTTATCAGAGGAAATCTGGTCGTCCATTACCCGATAGTACGCAAAGAAATCCGGTATATAGAGAAACCGGAACCGGGCTGAAAACCGGAGCCACAGGTCATAGTCATCAGCAACACGACGTTTACCACTCATTGCGCCAAGCTCGTCAAAACACCTCCGCCGCGCCATGGCCGTGTTCATACTCACGCAATTGTCGCGAATCATATATCTGGCTATATGGCCAGAATAGCGGCTCATATTGTTTCGGGTAACTTCCGTTCCAACCTCATCGATAACAACGATGTCCCCATAGATAACATCGTAATCCGGTTGCTGCCTGAAAAGCGCGACCTGTTTTTCGAGCTTTTCAGCAGGCCAGTAGTTGTCAGAGTCCAGAAAACATATAAAGTCACCCTTCGCCTCTGAGAGAGCATGATTACGGGCGACACTCTGCCCCTGGTTCTCCTGGTGGAAATAGCGAACCCGGGAGTCCGTCAATACTGGCTCCAACAGATCCCTGGTACTGTCGGTTGAGCCGTCGTCAACAATCAGCAATTCGAAATTGGTGTAGCTCTGGGCAAGTACACTATTAACCGCCTGCTCTATAAAGTCAGCCCTGTTATAGGTTGGGGTAACAATACTTACCAGAGGGTTAGCAGGCGAATTCATGTTGTTCTCCTGAAGCAGTGCATGCTCCCTGTTCTTTTAACCAGGCCTGAAACATCAAAATACCCCACAATTCAAAACTGTAGTCTTCACGTCCCGAAAGGTGTTCACTCCATACCTGCCGAACCATGCCTGTTTTCCAATATCCCTGCTCTCTCAGCTTCACAGGGTCCAGCAGGTCCTCGGCCCACTCCCGCAATGCCCCTCTCAGCCAAGCCGCGACAGGAACCGCAAATCCCTGTTTAGGCCGCTCGATCAGGCTTTTGGGGACATGGCGATAAAGCACGGACCTAAGAACCTGTTTACCAATATTTCCCTGCATATTGACCGCCGCGGGCAGCCCCATGGCAAACGACACCACTCTATGGTCGAGCATCGGAATACGGGTTTCCAGACTACAGGCCATTGCAGCGCGGTCCACTTTGGTGAGGATGTCGTCTGGCAGATACCAGTTCAGGTCCCGCCACATAAGCGTTTTAAGGCTATCATCGGCCACCTCTTCAGGTAACTGACCGGTCAGCCCATAATCGCCCTCACCTGGCTCTACCAACGCCATGGATGGATCAGGCCATAGGGAGACAGACTGGCGGTAGAACTCTGACAGGTTCTGTGAAGAAGCCACGGCACGGGCCCGTGCCAGACGTAACCGGAGTGCATCTGCACTGCGCCCCTTCTGAGAGGGAGCCATTGTACTTATTGCCTTAACCGCCAATCCGGGCGGCAACAGGCCGGCAAGCCACTTCAACCGTGAACCAAGCGAACCCCGCTTTTGCCATCCGCGTAACATACCGGGATAGCGTGTGTACCCACAAAACAACTCATCCCCACCATCGCCGGATAGTGCCACCGTCACCTTCTTGCGGGTCATTTCGCTGACCAAAAACGTAGGGATCTGGGAGGAGTCTGCAAAGGGCTCGTCGTACATTTTCCCGAGCATCGGAATCACCTTCAGGGCGTCCTGCTCGGTCACATACAGCTCTGTATGGTCCGTGCCCAAATGCCGGGCCACCGCCGCCGCATGTTCCGCTTCATTAAAGCCTTCTTCGTTAAAGCCTATGCTGAAGGTCTTTACCGGAGTTGTAGCCTGCTTCTGCATCAAGGCAACGACGGTGGAGGAGTCCACCCCACCGGAGAGAAAAGCCCCCAGCGGTACATCAGACACCATTTGCTTACCGATCACCTCAGTGAGTAACTCTTCGAGATCGTTGGCGGCAGTCTCGACTGTCCAGTCCTGCGACTCATCAAACTGATCCTCCAGGCGCCAATACCGGGTGGGCTCCGGCAATCGCCCCGATTCAATGCGAGTAAGGTCAATGGTTACAAGCGAAGAAGGCGGCAGTTTAAAAATACCGGAGTAGATCGTGTGAGGAGCTGGAATAAGGTTATGGCGTACCAACAACGGCAAGGCACTGCGATTTATCTCGCCTTGCCAAGAAGGATGGCATGTAAGGGCTTTGAGCTCAGAACCAAATAACAGAGTTCCACCCTGCCATCCATAATAAAGCGGCTTTTCCCCCATCCGGTCCCGGGCAAGATATAGCTTCCGTTCATCCCTGTCCGCAAGAGCGAAGGCAAACATCCCATTGAAGCGAGTCAACGCCTGCTCAACGCCCCAGGTCTCGAATGCAGCAAGCATTACTTCGGTATCAGAATGACCGCGAAACCCGACACCGGCACCCTCAAGCTCAGCTTTCAGCTCCTGAAAATTATAAATTTCACCATTGAAGGAAATAACGTACCGACCGGTCACTGACACCATAGGCTGGGCGCCAAGTTCAGACAAATCGATGATGGAAAGGCGACGGTGCGAAAGCCCCAGCCTCAAGTCCCCATCAAACCACACACTACCGGCATCCGGGCCACGGTGTTGAATGGCCCGCCCCATGCTATGCAATATGGATTCACATTGTTCCTTGCTACCGGGTAATTCCGGCCCGGCAAATCCTGCAACCCCGCACATTCAGAAAACTCCCTTTCTCATACGCTTCGCCTAAAACGGGATGGCATAATTCGCATCAGTATGTCGCGTTCATCCTTCCCGAGCGACATCAACCAATACAACACGCCATACACCATTGCTGAAACCACAACCGCGAGAACAATATCCAGATACCCCGGAAATCCATATTCAATCCGCCACCACGCAAGACCAGAGCCCATTACGGCCACTGGAATAATGGCCGGAAGAACCACATGTCTCATGTACTGCGCCATAGTGACGTCCAGGTTGTTAGCAACAACCTTCAGAAAAATAGGCATAACGACAAATACCGGCAACACTGAACCCAGCGCTGCCCCGATAACTCCGTACTCAAATACCAACCAGATACTGAGCCCCAGATTAACCAACGCAGCCGGCGGCGCAACCTTGGCAAATATTACATGTTTATTGATCGCAGTCAGGTAACGGCTGGCGAATGGATTAAGCATGGGAACCAAAGTGTAGGTCACCAGTAACACCATCACAGCGTCCACAAGCTCAGGATCGAACTCTCCTTCCATCCAGATTGCGATAAACGGCCCACCGATCAGACAAATGCCAACACCCATAGGAATAACCAGCGCCACAACAAGTTTGCTGACGATCATATAAATTGATTTGATCTTGCCTTGATGGCCTTTTGCACTGAGATCACTGAAAACTGGCAAGAAGGTATGGGTAAGAGTCATGGTGATCGTGGAAATATAGCCAACCAAAGTAGCTGGTATGGTGTAGACCGGCAATGCAGCCGGCCCGAGTATGGCTCCTATTACTAGCTTGTCTGATAGACGTTCAACTTTGGAGGCGGCCCCTTGAATAAATGATTTGAAGCCGAAAGACAGCATCTCACGCAGTTTCTCACGGGAGAAGTATCGTATGTTCGGGTATAGCGTACCTAACGCAGGTTTCAGCAAAACAGCACCAAAAATCAATAGTTTTACCACCTGTGATAACGCCCCCAGACCAACCAACAGTGCAAGCCCGTTCTCCGGTGTCATATAAATGTAACTAATAACGGCAATAGCAATAGTCGAAACGATATTGACCATATTCTTGAAATAATATCGCTGGAGCCCCTCCAGAACACTTCCCACAACCGTCTTTGGGAAGGCGAAGAATATCTGGGCACCCACAAACAGAAGAAAAAGTACGTATTTGGTGCTCGCGTCACTATCATCCGGGCTTAACCACTCCGGATATACCATCGCCCATACCCAGAAAAACGTTGCCAGTAACAAGCCCACCATACCCAGAAATGCCAGGGCACATGCGTAAACCGTTAACAACTCATCTCTGCTTTTCTGAGCGTTATGCATGGATACAAACCGACTGACGGTCGGCCGCATACCAAGATCGAGCATCCCCATGTAGCCCACAAGCGCCAGAATCATTTCCCGGAGCCCGTAGTCGTAATGCCCCATCAGCTTCAGATAAATAGGGGCCATAATGAAAGTCACCACCATACTGACGATCAGTTGGGCCATGCTGGAGCTGGTATTTACAAGTATTCGTTTAAGCATTGATCAATGACTACCTAGGCACGGAAATCTAGACACTAGTGTCTGCGTTTTATCAAAAGGCCAAAAGACTTCCGCACGAGAGAAGTCAGTTTCAGTGCGTACCATACAAACCCCGGGCGCAAGTCCCCTTTTGCCCAAAGAGCATCAGCCACAACGCCATGTGTGTTTGGCCAGACACCCATTCGCCCCTTCTGTTTGAGGCGGGCGAGGAAGACCAGCGACAAGTCCATCCAGGTTGCCTGCCGCTGCGGCAGTGGTTCATAGAGACCTGGCAGCCCGACAGCCTGCAAGTAGGCGGCCAATTGCAGATTTACTCCCGCAGCCTCATTCACCGAATGGATGTTTTCCGGTCGAAAATTGGACTCAATATAAAACAATTCGCCAGTACCGGAGTGGCGCTTGAATTCAACACCCAGCACCCCTCCCACTCCAAAAGCCTGGAACGTCTTGGCTACCTGCTGGTCAAGTTCCGGATCCTTCAGGGTTTCACCAGTACCCATGCCGCCTTTGGTGTTATCTTCCAGTTTTCGACCGGTAACTGAGCATCTCACCTGTCCATTGTCGTCACAGGTAACCAATGCAAACAGCAGATTATCGATGCCACCGGGCACATATTCCTGCAACAGAATAGAGGCTTTCCCTGTTTCCAGAACCGGCTCCAGCGTTGCACGTAACTCCCCCTCGCTCTCTGCCACAACTATCTTTCCCCTGAACTCACCTTTTCTGGCGAGTTCCAGAGGTTTACAGATAACAGGAAAGGTCAATTCAGCCAGGCAGTCCAGCGCCTGAACGCTGTCAACCACCCTACTCTCTGGAACCCGGATACCGGCAGCGCTGGCAGTTTCAATCTGAATCTTTTTGTCATTGAAATAGCAGCACTTATCCGGCGCACTCACAACACGTGCAACCTCCGAAATGGACGGCCAGATCCTCGCCAGCAATCCGATGTCCAGATCCCCACCGGTAAATACAATCGGGCGGCAACCGGAATCGCTAGCAATCTGGCGAATAATACCGCTGATGTCCTCGTCACTTCCCTTCCGGCAATCAAAGACTTCCCTGGTATACCGACTGCTTCTGGCAATCACCGAAGGCTCACCCCGTGTGAGCACACAATAGACAGGAATACCACTCCCCCCCAACGCCCGAGCCTGAGCCAGAAGATTGACGTTGGCGCGGCCAAGAATCACCGCAGGAGCAACGGGGCCGGCCATAAACAATTCAACCGGAAAATGTGGCTCGATATTGGCAGCGCACAACCTTCGGCCGGCACCAATTCGCCCAGCAATCTGAAATCCTTGCTCTAACAGGCTCTGAGCAAGCGGCAGATTATTATCAACACGAACCAGCAGTCGAGTAGCCGTGTTCTGCGTAATATCCGGGGTAGCTGAGTCGTCCGCAGGGTACAGTTCCACATACCGATGAGGCTGCGCGGACTCAGGAAAGTCCTCGGGAGAAAGCTCTCTGTATTGACAGCCTCCACTGTATGGATCTATATCTTTCAGCTGGCTCAGCTCAGATACTCCCCCGGACAAAGTGCGCGCTAACAGCAAATGCGTCCGCCTCATTATGCGCGCTCTCCTGCCAGCATTTGGGTATATAGCTGCCACAGGCTTTCCGCAGGGCGTTTAATATGGAATTTTTCGACAGCGACCGGCTGGAACCGTACAAAATCGGATCTGCGGGACTCGCGCTCACTCAGCTCTGCAACCAACGCTTTCATTAATTCCCCGCTATCGCCAACAGGAACCGTTTGGGCCGGCGAGCCTTCGAGCACTTCCCGTAATCCGATGCACTGGCTACCCACTATCGGAACACCCGCTGCCAACACCTCCATGCCCAACAAGCCACAAGCCTCCCAACGAGACGGCATAACAACCACATCAACGCCTTTGATGGCCGCCGCCATATCATCCGTCTGCTCGCACTGGTGAAAATAGTCGGTTAACCCTTTATTCGTCAGATATTCATAATCTTCCCGAATAAAACCACCCCAACCAAAAGTCGCAACATGAGGCAATGGGACAACACTATGAGCTCTGTGTATCTCTTCAAGTGCGTCAACCAGCAAACGAAAGCCTTTCTGCCCCATGAACCGGCCAAAGAAACCCAGCAAAGGAGTTTGTTCTTCAAGACCGAGTTCCGCCTTTAACGCCCTTGGATTTCCATCACGAAAATACTCTGTGTCCACGCCATGAAGAATTCCATGTACCCGGCTACGTTCTATCGCCGGAAAGAACTCCAGCAAGTTACGGCCAGCATCTTCGGTAACTGTGTGAATCATTGTCATACGGCGAAACAGAAGAGACATAGCAAGGTGCTTTGCTCTTCCCTTCCAACCCGCAAACTGGGCAGGCAAGAAGACATCATGGGCTGTCATCAGATGAGGGATACGGTACCCGGTTCGGGCAAGCTCCGTTAAAAGACCGGCGGAAAACCCATGTGAATGCACAAGCTGAAAATCACCATCGGCAATAAGCTCACGAAGCTGCCTGGTGAATGCCAAATTGCCCTGACAGGCTGGAACAACCGTAATGCGGTTGTCAGGAATAAACTCGGCAAGAAAATCAGCAAGACTTCGACCAGGCGCGACAAGTGTGAAACTACACTCGCTAAAACAAGGCTGGCTGTAGATATAGCGAAAAAATGTGCGAATGCCCCCACCGGGCTGAAGAGCAGACATGAGAATGCGCATTGCTGAGTCCATCCTGGATTAAGCGACAACGTATGCCAAGACTCACATACCCGCTACGCGGGCAGAACTCCCAACAGACAGCGCATTATGAGGCAAGAGGGCCGGAATGTCATACACCTACGGCTATCGAGCTAAAAATGCGGTGACGCACTCTGACAAATAGGAGTTCAATCGCTTTTATGGGAGAATTCCCAGCGGAAACAGGGCCAAGTGACACCATCATTTTCAACTGAGCCAGGGACGATGAAATGAGCTGGATTCAAAACCTCTATAATAACCGAAACCAATTCAAACAGGCGATCATGGGGAAACGAGTTGTGTTTCATCATGTGCCTAAATGTGCCGGCACATCGGTCTCCCGGGCCCTACGCTTACGATATTTCTTATCGGAGGAATCCATAGCAGCACCGGGAACGGCCGCCGTGATGGAACGTCAACATGGCCCACTCGATTTTTCAAGCCTGGAGGATTTCAACCGCATACGCACCTTCCGAGTGGAACTGCTCCACTACCTTATGTGGAAAGACATCTACTTTATCGGCGGGCATGTGCCGTTCAATAATAATGCTTACGACCAATTCCGGGGCTATAAACTGATCACCGTACTGAGAGACCCGGTAGATCGATTCATCTCCGAGTATTTCTATAATTATCAGCGCGAGCACCAATCAAAGATCAATCAGGATTTCGGAGATTATCTGGATTCGCCTATGGGCCAGCGAAACGCTCTTAAATTCTGTGAATATTTCTGTGGTGATACCGAATTAACACTCGATGACCCGGCCAAGCTTATGGAAAAGGCCAAGGAGAACCTCAAGCACTTCTCTGTGATCGGCTTTACTGATGACATGGAGCGCTTTGAATCTGATGTAAGGCGGGAGCTCGGTATCAGGGTTTCTTTTGGCGTTCAGAACAAGCGCACTACCAGCGACGGGAAGGTTTCTGAAATTGTGACCCCGGAGTTACGAAAGAAAGTAGCGGAAATGTGCCGATTTGATCAGGAAGTTTATGATGCAGCCAGACCATAAGGAAATCCTGACGATCATTTCTGGCTAGATTAATCGGAACCTGGGGCCAACAAACTCCTTGCGTGGCAAATCCGGGTAACGGTTGCTCATTCGTCCGTAATGTAAATTCTGATGAACGACACCCAAAGCTGACGCAGTCAATTGATGACGGTATATTGCCAAACGCCGCCATAACCATTCTCCGGGGCGATTCTCAACGCTTATCCGGCGTATCTGTTTGGTGCCTTGTTGCTGGTTACCACCTCGGAGCGTCGAGTACTGGTGAACAAATCCATTGTCTTTAGCCATTTTCATCATGGAATTGCAAAAATGCCCTTTAGGCCAGCACAAATGTGGAGGACAGACGCCTAATTGCGCTTCCAGGGTGTCTTTTGTGTGCCTCAAGTCCATCTCGAAATAATCCAATAGTTCCTTCACCCCAATCCCGCGCTTCCACCAGTCTCCATGCCCATGAGAATGACTGGCGAGGCTTACCAAGCCGGTGTCTCTCGCCGCCAACAACTCCGACCACCGCATCGAAACACTGTCTCCTGAATTTGTGCCCGCCAGTTTCATGGATTCTGTGTGGGAGAAGGGGTGCCAATCCGGGTCAGTTCCGAGACCCACCCTGGCCGCACCGTCCCCTGGCCAAGACGTAACAACAAAGAAAACACCTTGAGCGCTGAACTCTTCCAGTATTGGAAGCGCATATACCCAGTTGTCCAGCCATGCGTCATCAAATGTCAGGAGCACGGCAGGCTGGTGAATAGAGCACTCACCTCGCCTCCACTCTGCGAACTCGTCAAGTGACAATGTACGGATTCCCTTGTCACTCAGCATTTGCAGATGATCGCGGAATAATTCCGGAGTGACCGTATGCGGGCCAGTGAGCGGGGAAATATGATGGTACATCAACGCAGGTACCATTATGAGGATGCCTTACTGGTTGGGGGAAGACGCTCCTGGCGAAACCCCGGATGAACATGGGATCGACGAATCCCAAGAAAAGAAAGGGTTACTTTCTCGCCAACTGGCTTAAAACCGATTTTCAAATGAGCCTTTACCGACGCAGGCCTAGTATACCAAACCAGTGAGACACATCCGTTGAAGCCCCTACCCTTCATCATGCTGCACGCATATTCCACAAGAACAGACCCAAGATGCTTACCCCGATACCCTGGATCCACAAACAAAGTAGAAATTTCAAAAACCACATCCTGGCTGGGCAATAGCGGCCACAACATGCTCCCCCGCGCAACCTTACGACACCAGCAGCCCCCCACCACTTGGCCCGAATCACTCTCTACTGCAAGGATACAGGGAACTTCGGCCCTAAAACGTTCGCTTACCGAAGCAATCCGCCTCTCACGGGAAAGCCTTCCCGCCAGCTCATCCGGCAACGCCTCGGCAATAGCGTCAATATCACTTTCACTTGCCTCCCGCACCTCAATTCCGTCAGGTATACCTGTTTCGGTACAGGGCTCGAGCGATCGACGAAGCACAACCCAGGCGCGCCTGGAGAAAAGACGATTTTTGGCACGGTACAAAAATAGTTTAAGAGCTACCATTACGTTCACCGCCTTCAGTCAAAGCCTCAACGACACGCAACATTCCAACACTGTGAGATCCCTTCACCAACACACAGTCTCCCTTCCCGATCCATTTTCCGATATTACGAGCACACTCCGCAGAGTCTTTATAGAAACCGTCGGGTTCATAAAGGCGGCCAAACTCCTCACCGACTCCAAGCACAACGTCTGCCTTCGCTCTCGAGTAGTCAGCGATTTCTTTGTGGAGTTCGTGGGAACTAGGTCCAAGCTCCTTCATTTGCCCCAAAACAGCTACTTTTCGGCCAGTACATTGCTCCGATTGCAGAGTATCCAGTGCCAACTTCATGGAAAGAGGGTTCGCATTGAAGGTATCGTCTATGACTAGAAATCCATTCCCCTCGATTTTTTCGAGCCTGTGGGGCGCTGTTGCCGGGTTTTCTAGCAATAATTCCGCCTCACTGCGAGGCACTCCCAGCCAATCAGCCACCAGTCTCGCAGCGTTTACGCCGAAGGCTATACCTTTACCCTCTACCAGCTTTGAGGTCGACCGGGACAGCGGAGCCATATTTCTGGTCCACTCATTTTCCGCCCCCAAAAGCGCCAAGCCCTCTTGCTTACATGCGCGCACCAACTCTGACTTCTCCCTGGCGATATCATCAAGCGTAAGCATCCCTCGCTCGAGATGTGCATGACCGACCGTCGTCACGACAACGATATTGGGCTTAATTACCCGAGCCATTCGGCGCATTTCGCCTTTCCCGGAGATTCCACACTCAAGAAGAAGGATTTCAGGATAGGTGGCGCCAGGATTCAAAACTGTACAAATTGTCGTCGCTGTAAGCCTCGCCACCTCTCGCAATCCAGCAAAATCAGCCCCTACATAACGGTTTGAATTAAGTACAGTTAGAAAAACACCTACCGTACCGTTCATATTGTTAGTTGAATTGCTTCGAAACTCACCGATTAGCTGTTTTTCTGAAAGACCCATCAGTAGGCCGTAAATGACAGTTGTCGTGGTGGTTTTTCCGACAGAACCAGTAACGGCGACAATTCTGGGGCGGAACCTTAACATCACCATTTTGGCAAGAAACGCAAGGTAGCTTTCTAAAAGGCG
The DNA here is from genome assembly GCF_055524115.1 of Marinobacter sp. V34. Classification (NCBI taxonomy): domain Bacteria; kingdom Pseudomonadati; phylum Pseudomonadota; class Gammaproteobacteria; order Pseudomonadales; family Marinobacteraceae; genus Marinobacter; species Marinobacter sp. V34. Next base: position 248,382 of record NZ_JBUPZY010000004.1, read on the forward strand.
ACGGGTACGAATCACTTACATCCACTCCTTGAATAGTGGTTATTCTTACAGAGCGCCGATCACGGCCAGCCCCTGTATCGAATTCAGCATCGTATATAAATACCCATTTAATCGAGTGCGACCACAACCTCGGCCTGTTTAACGACGAATATTCTCAGCTAACGGGTATTTCGATTTCACCACCTGCTGAGGCAACTGAAGCTCACCTGACTTTTCAAGCTGGGAATGCCTTGAATATTCAATAGTTAACAATCGGCCAAATGCTATCGCCAAGCCACCAAACAAATACCAATAATATTGCGAAAGACCCCAATAATTAATGCTGTAGACAGCATACATCCAAAATACCGCTACCAGAGCCTTATTGAGTCTTGAGTAAAAGCTGTTGTGGTTCAACCCTAACTCTTGAAACAGTATCCGGTTTTTCTTAAACCTCTGATAGATAAAAAATAGAAAGCGAATAAACAATACTGCCCCGATGATACCGAGCTCAATTAGTAGCTCACCATAAAGGTTATGGCTAGCTTTGGTTGTCCCCCACTTGTGCCATTTTGCTTCTGAAGTCGTCCCTAAACCATGACCTACCACGGGCCTCGTCAGCCCTAACTTGAACTCACCAACCAAGCCACTCAAGCGCCCTTCAACAGAAGATCCCCCAGCAGTATTTTCCTGATCGACAAGAGAAAGATATCGATCTTTCTGAACAGGCGTCATGATACTAAACGCCATTGTAAGCACCAATATGCCTACAAGCACCAAGAACATCTTGTGTCGAGATTCTTTGAACACAAAGAATGCAACCACAAGCAGCGCCAGAAACGCACCTCGAGACATCGTCAATAACAGGGCGTAGAGCAACGCGGGCATAAGCATCAAATAAAGGGCCTTGCTTTTCCAAGCAAGGGGCCAGAGCAAATAATGTAGAAATGGAATCGCCGTGACGATTACGAAACCCAATTCATTAGGGTTAATAACGTCTGCGGGTGCACCCGCTAAGCGATCCGCAAAATCACCTTCACCCAGATGTGTTGAGCTTCCCCAATAACCCTCTGTAATATTTAGGTAAAGCGGCTCTATAACCCGAAATACTTGGCAAAAAACAAACACACCAAGAAACCACTTTAGCCTTCTATCTGTATCTATAATAAGGGCCGTAAAGAAGAGAAAGAGCAATGCCTTGACAAATGGGTCAAGATTACTTTTTATAACGCTTCCGGGCCATTCAACCACCGGCAAACTAAGAACGATATACCCGAGCAGTACCAGTATTGATTTAAAAATCGGGTCATCAAATCGCCCTTTAAATTTTTCCCGTTGTACGAATAGCAATATGGAGATGATGGCTGCCCCCATAAGTGTAGGGCGCAACATTCCATAACCCGGAATTCTGGATGAGAACCGCAGAAAAAAATCCAGCACAAAGTAAAGATAAATTACAAAACAGGCACTATTTACAGTTTGCTCACCAACGATCCCCTTAAGCGAAGTGGCTTCGCTTTCCTTGCGATGGAGCATTGATTGGGACATAACTATCTCACCGCCGTAAAAAGAACAGGCATACCTACCAAGATGCTAAACATTTTGCGCCTCACCCCGTACCCGGTGCCCGAGATATTCCACACCGGATACCGCCTTCAAAAACTGATACTCGTTATCGCCGCAAGCATGCCGTCTCATAGCATAACGCTTCTCTGTACCTCTGCTGTCCGGGAAAGCGGTCACCGCTCCCAAGTAGCCCGCCCGTTCCACCATGGGTAACAAAAAATCCTGAAAATCCGACGGCTGACCATTGGGATAACAGAAAGTTCTTGGTTTATCTCCCAGGTGTTCAATCAACTCATCTCGACATCCGTATATTTCATCCTGAGCCTGGGCCTCGGTCACCTGGCCCAGAGTAGGATGCGTTACCGTATGCCCTCCCACTTCAATACCTGCTGCCTCAACTTCTCGCAACTGATCCCAGCTAATTGGAGCGAATTCTTCAGGGATTGCTTCCGGTAACTCCAGACCAAACACGCCGGCGAGATCGGAAATGAACGCCTGTTTCTCGTCGTCAGGAATAGACAGCCCATACGCTATCAAGGTTTGCCAGCAAGTGTTATACAAGTTCTCGCATGATTGCAGTGTATGGAACATAACTGATCCAATCTTCGCATCAACAACTACCTCACGAGCATTTTTCAGCAACCAAGTCACTTTGTCTGGCCACAACCACAAACGGCCATCGACAAAGCCGGTAGTTGCATATAGCGTTGCAGGCACACCATGCTTACGAAGTATTGGGAAAGCGGCGTCGTAAAAGTCGCGGTAACCATCATCGACCGTAATCACCACCGCATGTTCAGGCATTTTGCCATTTTGGTTGGCGTACTGGATAAGCCCGGCCAATGTATATGGCTGATAATACTCACTAATATATTTGACCTGTCTTTCAAAAAACTCAAAATCACCGCCCCGGTTTGCGGTGGAATTTGGAAAACGGTGATACATCAGGATACGTGGCTGTTTGCGACACAACTGCCTTGCAAGTGCATAGCCGCCAAGTGGGGCAAGTTTACGAACAGCTTTGGACACTAGTGACATACAACCTAGCCCTTTGACCCGATAACCCGTTTGTAAATATTCTGGTGTTCATTAACCATCTGTCGCATCCCGAACCGTTCCTTCGCCACTCTACCTGCTTGGTCACCTATTGATCGACGCAATTCCTCACTCTCTGACAGTTTTGTAAGGAAGTTCGCCAGTTCTGCTACATCTCCACAGGGATAAAGGTAACCAGTTTCGCCATGTTCGACAGCTTCTGGATTACCGCCCACATTACTGCAAACTACCGGCAGCCCGGCTTGCATATACTCTATAATAGAATTTGAGAATCCCTCGGATTCGGAACACAACAAAGCTACATCAAGCGCCTCCAGACAGGATGTGACATCAGATCGCCGCCCAAGAAAGTGAACACGTTTGTTCACGCCAAGCTCTGTCGCAAGATTTCTCAGTCCGCTGGAGTCTCCATCGCCGATAATCAGTAGATGGGCACTGTCAGAGCAATGGTACTCACCACCAAAGGCTACAATTGCATCCTGAATACGCTTGATCGGCCGGATATTGGCGACCAAACCGACGAATACAGCCCCAGGAAACTGACGCCTTAAATTGACCAGATCAGACGGTATTGCTTCAGACTCTGGACCTCTTTCGTAACCATTGTAAACAACGTAAATCCGCCCAGGAGATAATAGCTCGTTCTGTGCGGTAACTGCCTTAACTGCGCGGCTATTCGTGATAACCGCAGAAACAAATCTGCCGGTAACGATTAAGGCAGCTTTCCAGGCCGGTGTGTACCAGTAGCCCATGTCGCGGCGGGAAATGATGGTTTTGATGCCCTGGCAACGAAACACTGGCGGGCAGATGATCGAAGGGTCGTTAAAGAAAACATGAGCCAGTCGGCCCCCTTTCGCCCGAAACCGACGCGCAAACTTCCAGAGCGCAAGCCACATGGAGGGGGAGGATAAGCGGCTGTGGCCCAACACCTCATACTCACAGGGAAAGCCCTGCTCGCAAAGATAGTCGGAGTTACTAAAGACTAGCAGATAAGGGGTAAAACGGGTTCTATCGAGCCCTTTCACAAGCTGGAAGAGCTGACCTTCGGTTCCCGCATTGGGGTTCCGGAAATGGTCAATCACAAAGAGAATTGGCTCCATGTCCGCGCTGCGTCCCTGTACCTGCATGAAATTTGCGCTTCCAATGGTAAATATCAGGCCTTTTCGCGACCAAGAATAACGCCAAAAGCCCGTATAGGGTCCATAACTCCGGCTAGGAGCAAATGACCGAGCGATTTTAGTTTACCTGACTCCCGCCAATAGGTCTGCCCCAACCGGAAATGCAGTACTGCCTTTCGTTTCCTCAGTGTGCTTTTTTTGTAGGGGTAGCGTTTAGTTGCCCTGCGGAGGATCTCCATGCCGGTTTTCCAGCGTCGCTCGAGACCCTTGGCACTAATGGAGTCGCCATGTTTCCGGTAATAGAAGGCGAGCTTTGGCAGGTAGGCAACCTTTGTTGCCTCCATTATCCGAAGGGCCATGTCGTGATCCTGCCCGGCACGAAACGATTCTTCAAAGTCACCAACCTGATCCAGAATAGATTTACGAATCAGTGCGCCGCCCGGTAGAGCCATATAGCAATCCAACAACAATCGATTAGGATCACCCGATTCCTCATGGTCATCAGCCGGGACCTTGAAGAGAAAATTACCTCCAGCATCTACTGCGTACCCCTGACCATAAACCATACCAACTTCATGATTTTTCGCCAAAAACTCCAATTGAAATGAAATTTTCCCTTCAGCAAAAAGATCATCACTGTCTAGCACAGCAATAAATTGGCCTCTGGTTTCACGAATTGCCAAATTCAAAGAAGCGGACTGCCCGCGGTTTTCATGTCCAGGGTGCGTATACAGACGAATTGAGCCCTCTTTCGCCATTTCTTCCAGTTGTTCGTAGCTCCCATCGGTTGAGCCGTCGTCGACAACAACTATCTCCAGAGGCTCATGATCCTGCTTTAATACCGAACCAACCGCTTCCCTGATATATGGACTTCTGTTGTATACTGGGATTACTACGGAAACCAGAGGGCGCGACTGCATCAAATTAATACCATCCTCAGCCATACTCCTTTAAAAACCTCACATGAAGTTAAGCGTTACTATTCGACAGTGAGGGAGGTTGATGCCGGAGGGGCCTTGCAGTCTTCGCAAATTTCGTACCCTCTAGGATTAACATTTCCCTGTTTATCAAATACATATACGTAAAGACCAGCCAGCGTCCCCCTGTCCTCAAACTGCCCGAGGAATAGCGAAACTTCAATCGCTCCATCATTCCAGGAAACCGGCCTTTGAACTTCGTACTGCGTAAGCGTATCAAAGTCTGGCGAATCACCAATGATTACTCGTTGGAGCGAGTTATCGAAGTATATATCATCGATTTCTCCCTCTTGCAGTTTGCCAACTTTTCCATTTAGCCCTAACGCTGCAATCGTGGGACTATATCGTCCTGAAGCATCCTTGGCAGGTTCAAAGTTATAACCACCAAAGAACTCCCCGTTAATAGCAAAATCAACCCTACCTTTTGTCGTATCAAGCTCTACTTCTAGGTGATTCCATTCTCCTGCATTGAGTGATTTGGCATCCCAATTAACAACACCCATGCCGGTTTGATGCATTTGAGTCCAAGAAAAACGAATACCCTCTTTGCCATTGGGATCCTCCCATACCCTTAAAAATTTCTGAGAGCCTGGTGTCTCAAAACCGGTGCCACTACCACCCCGAAACTCCGTAGGGAAAATCACTGTTGCGCCGGATTTCTTTCCTTCAATGCGAGAGCCTCCCAGATTCTTTTTGGACACTCCCGGGAACGAAGCATTGATCAAACCATCACTATCAATACCAAGATAAACGCCCTCATAGCCGCCTTCTACGAGCAAGACCTCAGACTCTTGAAAATTGCCATTAAGAGTTTCAGTCGTAAAAGCCCAGTAGGAGGCCGGATCAACCTTTGGCTTATACCACCAGGAAACGTAAAGCTGTCGGTTGTCCACTGGAGTATCACGCCCACCGTATGCATTAGGCCAGCCCAGAAAGTTGTTCTCACCTTCGAAAGAATACTGTGATTTAGATCCGCTATGCCGCTTGGCGCGAGTGTTATCCACACGAACGTTAAAGCTGGATTTTTCCCAGAGGCTTACGTTGGAGTCAGAGGATCTGACCACAGCCTCCAAACCATCTACGTCAGAATATATGCTATTTCTTACTCCGTTTTCATAGGCGACGTCGACGTGGTCCACGAGTAAAGGTGCGGCTTGTGCCTTATTACCAAAGCCATTCCCGAACACCGAGATCCGCTCTGCCGATCCTTGCCCTCCCTCCTGCAAAATCACCGTTGACACCACAGGGTCCGCTTGAACCTGAAAAGCACAGCCCAAAAGGCCACCAATGAAAAGTATGGCCACGTTGCGCTTTTTTGATTTACAAATACTCATGAAATTCTCCAAATTTTGCCGCCTGCTGACATAGTAACAATCCAGCTCACGAATAATGTATCAAAGTTCCCAAAGCGACAAACAACCTACAAAATTTAACACACTACAGTCCGAATACCTTGGGCTGAGGTCAATTGGCACCAATACGAGCCGACCCAACTCGCCCAGATCTCGACATAAAAGGCCGAGTGATCATTTTTGTCTGCAAGATCACCAAAATCAACATCGCCAGTTTTCCAGCATCTGTAACCAATCTCTAAAAGTTACAAACTTACAAGTGACGCCTTTGGCGATGTGTGGCGCATTAGGGCCCTTATTGTTTCGCTCGAGCATTGGTTTATGTTTCGCAATACTCAATTCGGAAACTGACTCTGGGCTAAAGATCGACCTTAACTTAGAATCAGAACTTGACCGTCGGCTTGCTAAGCGTTGTTTCACGTCTAACTGTGTTAACAATAGGCAGCCCACACTGGCCGGCATATCAACGGAGTGAAACGCGATGATTGGCCGAATCCGAAAGAACACGTGGAACTTTATCTATAGATATGCCCGCTACGCAGCGCATATATTCCGGTACTTGCTAGCACTCGCTCACAGCAAAAGACTAAAATCGGTATTTTTCGTGGGCATCACCGGAAGTGCCGGAAAAACCACCGTTAAGGATCTCTCCGCAAGCGTTCTTGGCTCAGTTGGAGAATGTTACAGCACTCCACGATCCCAGAATTACCCAGACGGCATTGCCAAGATTTTTCTCCGGGTGAGCCCTCGCCATAAATACTGCGTTCTTGAAGTGTCAGGCGGCAATCCCGGAGACCTGGACAGGCCGCTTCGTTTGTTTACCCCTAATATAGCCGTCCTCACTCTTGTCGCAAGGGATCACTTCAAGGCGTTCAGGAGCCTGGAGGCCATCGCACAGGAAAAAGGTAAACTGATTTCGGCTTTGCCCACCGACGGAGTTGCGGTACTGAACATCGACGATCCACTCGTTAAGTCCATAGGTGATAGCTGTAACCGGAAGGTTATCTGGGTAGGAAAATCGGAAGGTGCAACTTTGAGACTCCTTTCAGTGAGCTCGGTATGGCCAGAACCACTGACTCTTAAGCTTGAATACGATGGAGACATATACAAGGTAAGAACAGCCTTCCACGGAAAACATCTTGCCTTGTCAGTGCTTTCATCTCTTGGTGTTGGCTTGGCCTCAGGCATTCCATTAACAAACGCGATATCTGCTATCGCTGACGTGAAGCCTGCAGAAGGAAGAATGGAGATTGTTTCAACATCGGGTGGCGTTACCTTTTTACGAGACGACTGGAAAGCACCTCATTGGTCATTTTCGGCGCCTCTCGAATTCATGGCCGAGGCGAAAGCAAAAAGAAAGGTTCTTGTAATTGGTACCCTTTCCGATTACTCCCTATCCGCCTCCAAGCTTTATCCCAAGGTAGCCAAGCAAGCTCTGGAAGTTGGCGACATTGTTATTTTTGTGGGGCCTCACGCTCCGAGAGCAATGAAAGCAAAGCGTACGACTGACGCCCAGAACCTTCACGCTTTTAGCGAGATACGTGACGCTGCCACGTTCCTCAACAACCTTCTCCAGCCCGGGGATCTTGTTCTTCTGAAAGGCTCCAACAAAGCAGATCACCTGGTAAGGCTGATGTACCATACGCAGAAACCTGTTAGTTGCTGGGCCACCCGATGTGGAATCCAGGATTTTTGTGGTGACTGCTCAAGATTGTACAAGCCGATACCGCCCAAAACCGGAAGTGCAGAAGGCGAAAGTACGACACCTGAATCTTATGCAGCCCCGCTCACTGGAAACGATTCTGACCACAAAGTAATCGTGGGATTGGGTAATCCCGGTCCTGAATATGTGAATACACCACACAATGCCGGGCATCGTGTTCTGGATCGGATGGCAGCCGACGCAAAGGCCTCCTGGGTCACCTGTCCAGAAGGCCTGGTGTGCGAACTGAAGATCGGCGGAAGAACTGTAAATTTGTTTAAGCCAGCGTCGAAAATCAATCACAGCGGCCCACCTACTCGGCAGTTTCTTGATCGTACAAACGGAGCCCTGGCCAATTGCCTGGTTGTCCACGATGAAATGGACTTAACGCTGGGGCAGGTGAAGCTCAAGCAGAGCGGCGGCGATGCCGGTCATAAGGGATTGAAGTCAATAATTGGTGCACTTGGCTCCTATGAGGTGAAACGGCTAAGGGTCGGAGTGCGGCGGGCAGACAACCCGGAAACCACCAAGACCTCTGTTCTGCGGTCCTTCTCCAGCACTGATGAGGAGGCTCTGGAGTCGGGTATCGATCAGGCCGTAGGCGTACTACTGCGGGAAATAGAAAACTCAGATACTGCCAACGTCTGACCTTGCATATTCCAACCAAAAAACAAACAATACGTGGCGACCTGACCAGCATCAACAATGATTCTTCATTGTGCGCCTTTTTAATGGATGGCTTAAACCAAAATGGAAGTTCTAGTTGTCTACAAGGAAGACTATCCGTGGGACGTACGGGTAGAGAAACTCGCGCAAACACTCAAGAGCGCCGGGCATAGCGTTACCATAGTTGCACGTAACAGAGATCAGTTGCCCACGATAGACGAGAATAATGGGATTGCCATTCGTCGCCTTCCAATAACTCGCAGATTACCAAGATTTGTTCAGGCAGCCGTGAATCTGCCTTTTTGGTTCAACCCATTCTGGTTGTGGCTTCTCTTACGATCATCCCGGCATATCAGGAAAAATGAAGGCGTAGTAATTGTCCGGGACCTACCTCTTGTGAAAGCGGGCATTTTGGTCGCTAAAACACGAAAATTAAAAGTAGTATTCGACATGGCCGAGTGCTACCCGGAAATGTACGAATCCGCAGCGCAATTTTCCACCAGGTCACTGACAACAAAAGTTCTTAAAAACCCCCAAATTGCTAGAAATTATGAGCGGAAGGTCATAACCAAAGTCGACCACATACTTGTGATGATTCAGGAATCGAAAGACCGACTCATCGCAATGGGGGTGAACACAGACAAAATATCTATAGTCAGCAACACTCCCCCGAAAGATAAGTTTAAGGGAGCGACACATCAGCATCAGGGAACTCAACTAAGAATCGTATATGTAGGTTTTCTGTCAAAGCTCAGAGGCCTCGACTTGCTAATTGAAGGCGCGGCTCATTATATAAAAACCCAGGGGGCAGCCGACGCTATTCGGATCGACATCATTGGCAAAGGAGCACAAAAGGAACGCCTGATTGCACTCAGTAATGAGCTGGGGATTAGCGAAAGTGTTAAAGTCCACGGATGGCTCGACCACGATGAGGTAGAAAAATTAATGGCCTCAGCCAACGTTGGCGCCCTGACCTATCGTGTATGCGGCCATTGGAATCATACTATACCGAATAAAATATTCGACTATATGCTGGCTGGATTACCAGTATTAGCTACAGAGGTTATTCCCATAGCACGAATATTAAATGAAACCTGCAGCGGTGTAGTATGCAAGGACTTAGATCCCACCGATATCTCAGAAAAAATGGTTCTTTTGCGTGACCCAGAACGGAGAACCGTTCTGGGTCAAAATGGGCGCGCTGCTATTGAGTCAAAATACAACTGGGAAAATGACGCCAGAACGTTGAATGCAACTATCGATAATATTTATAAATAGCGATTCCGAAATCCAGTTTGATTATCTTGATTTTAGTTTGTATAAGTAAGTGTAAAATTTCGGATAATTTTTCAAGATACTTTTCAATCTGGGAAGAATTCTGAAATAGTATCGAATCTTGGCGCTAGCTGGCAGGCGATAACCCATACCTTCTTCGACAACCACTATACATGGGCTGCAGACACCGCAAGGTTTACCACTTCGTGTAGGCGAGTGACAGAACCAGCTCTCCTCTATAATTGAAAGGAACCCGTGATCGATACACCATTCCTTCATTTCATTCTTTGAAAAGGTAATCAGAGGAAACTTCAGACTTCTAAAGATAACTGAAAAAGGGTAGTCGTCTCTTGAATGGTTTTTTCGTATAAAAGGATTATTTTGGACAGATATATCGATTGAATCTATATTTTCATACCTGCAATAATCAGCGATCCACTTGTACTGTTCACCAATGTAGTGTTCTTTCATGATATCGATGTAAGCATCTTCAATATCACTATATTTCTCAAAATCCGGAAAATCGACGATGCTTATAGGTAACAGGTTACCCTTCAGACTCGAATTCTCTTTAATCAGCTCACCAATACGGTGCATCGCCGATATCTCCAGACTTGTAGAAGCCCTGCCAGGGTCACAGATATAATGAGGTTTCACGTCATCACCCTGAAAAAGTACTTGGATGACTCTGAAGGTTGAATCCCATCCCCCGGTCCATAAAACATCCACTATTTTACTCATCAACTCATCCTCATAACGAAAGCTCTATACAACCAGGCGACAAGCAAAACCATCAAGTTCCGGTCAGTCGTCTATAGCAGGTTCTCATAAATGACTGAAGTATAATTTTAATCGGATATCGGTAGATATTTCTTATGAAATATTTGTACTTCCGTGGCCTGACCATAGCCAGATTAGCCTTGTACCTGGACCGGTACTCCTCCGGAGACATTCTGATTATGGAGTCAACACACTGATCATCGAAAGACAACAAATTCCTCACTACGGAACTTTGATCCTGATCCGCTTTTCGGGGAAAAAACTTTGAGTCTATATAGACAGGCTTAAAGTCAACGCTTGGAGGGTGACCAGGCGCAATCGTTATTCGTGCAACTGCAGTAGGTTTCGTTTCCGGATGCCAAAGGTCGAACAGAAAATTACCGAGGCTATAGATAATCAACCCTTCCTTATAGTATTCAAAAGGTTGAAGAACATGCGGATGGTGGCCAATAACTACGTCGGCACCGGCATCGACGAGTTTCCTACCGAGTTCGAGTTGCCCAGGTCCTGGGTAGTCGAGATATTCCAAGCCCCAATGGATTGAAACGATTAAAGCCCCGTTTGCGTCCTTCCTGACCTCCTCAACTTCTGAGACTATTGAATCAACAGAATCTCTATAGCTGTAGGGGATACCATCTTTACTCCACTCCTCCGGTCTTATCGAATAGCCGAGGAATACATTTCGTTTACCTGACTTTTCGAGCACGAAAGGAATGGTTTTCCCCGTTTTCTGATCATCAACGCCGATTGACTCGATGCCTGCGCTTCTCAGACCAGCAAGGGTGTCATCGAAAGCATCTTGTCCATGCTGTAGCGCATGATTATTCGCGACGGTTAGTACGTTAAATCCTGCTTCTTTGAGAGTCGTTAGCGATGCTGGGTCCCCACGCATTTCAAAGGAGGACAGCTTTCCTGGCTTCAAGCCTACATTCGAAGCTACAGTTTCGAGATTACCGATTACAACATCACTGTCTGACCAGTATTCCTTTACTTCAGAAACGAGATCGACTCCATGAGCAGCCATCACGGCCCTCATTCCATGGCCGACACAAACCGGGTGGTCCCCTAAAGAGATATCGCCCACGGCTGCAATAGTAAGTGCTGTTCTATCACTCATGATCCAGTTCCATTGCTTGTACAAAGTAACCTTTCTTATCAGAGGGCTCCGTATCTATCCGTTCACCGGCGGGGATGATACTAACCCTCTCTCCTACCACGGGGTACAGATGCTCTGAAATGAACTCGCACAAGTCCTGCCGGCCTTTCCCGGGGATCGTCGAGGTCTCCAGGACAAAACGGCCATATTGATATTGGTAAACGGAAAACTCGAAAACTTCGCCCGACATTGATTGATACCGATCCACCGCTCGAGCAAACTCCAGTGCATGGAATTTCTCATTCCTGGACAGGTAAGCAAAACGATTTATAGAACGGCCTTCCAGGTGATGGATAACGTCAGTGGCACCTAACAAGGTGCAGCCTGACTTTTCAAGGCTTGCATGATCACCCAATTCGTAACGTATCAGGCTTTGAGATGTTCTGGAAACGTCCGTCACCAGGCATCCCTTGCTTTCAGAGTTCTCAATTAATACCCAGGGGTTTACGAGATGACGATGGCCTTCTGTGCACTCGAACGCGATTACGTCAAACTCGGTTGATCCATACTCTTCCGCTACCGGAGCCTTAAACGCCCGCGATATATAAGCCTTTTGAGCCGGGAGAATCGACTCTGCGGTACACACCACGCATTTCGGTGGATTAAACTCTATGTCCATGCTCGTGAGAATCTGCGCGGCTTCGAGCAACAGGGATGCATAACCGTATAGATAATCCGGTTTCCATTCCAACAGCTCGGCCACCTCCCTCGTGGCGTCCACGCCCACGGGATGGAAAACTCGCCTGTTCATTACAAAGTTCTTGAGCCAGGATTTCACACCGGATTCAGGCCTGCCCCATAGTCTGGCCTCTCGCTGACCAAGCTTTAAACCATAGTGACGAAAGCAATAATCACGAACGCCCAACATTCGGGCGAGTTCTTTCTTATCAAGGGTGATTTCAGTTGGCTCTCCGGTTGTACCTGCTGTATGGCGGCCGAACCGGGATTTTTCCTTCGCCCCCTGCCCCTCTCTAGATTGATCACGAAGTTTTTTCTTGGACAATGAGGGAGATGAGCTCAGAACATCCATCCTGTTCACTACGGCACCTTCGGAATTACATGGACGATTATGCGCCAACAATCGACCTAGTTTTTCCTCTCTAGCCCCTTCGCTTAAACTCCATAAATTCTCCACTTCCTTCCTGTAACGTGCGATGGGCAAGCCCATCGCGAGAAACAAACATCGGGTAAGGAGAAATCTGGCAGGCCTGAGAATCATGGTTTCGCAAGAACCCCGTTATAAAACTCCAGGTATTTTTTCGCCATTGCCTCCGACGAATAGTGTTTGCGTACCACCTCATAGCCCCAGTCTGTTTTCCGGGAGGAAAGCTCTTCGTCCTTCACGGATTTCTCAATAGCTCTGGTAATTGTCGCTGGCTCGACGTCACTCAGAAGTTCACCGCCTTCGCCGTCACCTAGAATTTTGGGTATTTCGCCGACGACGGAGGCGACCACCGGAGTTTTCAACGACATCGCCTCAAGAAGGGTAATTGGTAGCCCTTCGGTGAGGGAGGGCATAACAAGCGCACTCGCATGTCGCAGCAGCACGGGTACCTTGCTACAGTATCCAGGCATAAGCACATCGTCCTTAATACCCAGCTCCTCAATCAATGCCTCGAATTTCTGGCGGAGTTTACCCTCACCAACAATCACCAGTCCCGACTTTGGAAATTCTTTTCTGAACTCGGAAAAGGCTGAGAGCAACCTGTCGAACCCTTTCTCTCTGGAAAGCCTGCCGACACCAAGAATCACAACTTCATGATTGTCGTAAAATGATTTAAAAGGCTCGTCCAGTGAACTCATGGACATTGTCTGAAGCTCTGAGATATCCAAGCCATTGGGTATAACGACGGAGTGCCCGCTTGAAAGCTTTCCTGGCAACTCTTTCTTCATCGCCTCCCCCACGAGAACAACACCTCTCATGCGGCGAATGGCAAACCGGTCCAGCGACTCGTATAACCACATTTTCGAATAGCGGGGGGCATGGACGTATCCATGCAGGGTGACGACCATCGGAATATGCCTGAGGCTTTCTGGATACCCCCCCAGGAGGACATTAAACTTGAATCCATGGGAGTGAAGAAGGTTGTAGTTATTCTTCTGCGCCCATTTCAGGATTTTCCATGACTCTTTCAGATTAAGGCCGGGGGACATCCGCCAGGGAGTTAGGGGCAGCCCTTTTCTCCTTGCTTCAGCCTCAATAGGTTTTACATCGATACCCAGCTCTCCGGCGCTGAGTATCATCGGTTCGAGTCCCTGGTTCACCTGTTCCTGAACCAGACTGAGCAACATCTTCTCGGCACCGTAAAGGCCACCACTGTCAATAAGGTGCAGTACCTTCATTCCCATTGATGGCCTATCCCTTCCTTGGATTCCAGATAACCTTCTTCTCACCCTTCAGGAACGCTGCCGTCGCCTTGTAAGAGGCAATGTTCAACAACATGAAGTAGTAGGGGATTGAGTAAATTACGGGCAGCGGCTTTCCCTCCCCTTCCCTCTTGTGGCCGGTCCAGGCCAAGGCAGTGAAGGTGACCAGGCCCAGGAAGGCCAGTGTGTAGATAGCGCCGGTCGAAGCGAGTAGTAATGTGCTCAGGGCAAGGGTTGCCAAGGGAACAAAGGCCGCGTAGCGCAGCAGCTTGTGGGAGATAAGTTGCCAAGCAAAGACCGGGTCTCGCAGGGGGTTCATCAGGTGGCGCATATCTTTCAGCGCCCACAGGGCACGAAGGCTTACTCGTACCCGCATACTGAATTCGCTGCCGCTGTCGTTCAGGGCTTCTTCTTTCAGCAAGGCCAGGGGTTCATAGACTACCCGGTAGCCCTGCTCGACCACTTTCAGCGGCTGTACAAAGTCTGGCAACTGATCGGCGCGTAGGGGCTGGTAAAGCGTCTTTCGCATGGCATCAATGCCACCGTCTACACCCACTACCGCGCCCACCCGGGTTTCCTGCTCGCGCAGCCAGTTTTCGTATTTCATGTAAGCACTGCAGCCGTCTCCCACAAGGGAACCGTCGTCGTTCACATAGACCATCTTGCCGGTAACATAGCCCACATCGGGGTCGGCGAAGTTACTGCACAACCTGCTGACTGCCTGCCTGTCCCACTGGGAGTTCGCGTCTGAGAACAGGACTATATCACCGGTCGTTTCTGGTACCAGGGTGTTCAGGCCGGCGGTTTTTCCCTGCCGCGGCACCTGACGAAACAGGCGGACCGGGAAACGAGACTCGCTTGCAACACGCTCTATGATGTCATCTGTACCATCGTCGGATTCATCCGAGATCACCAGGACCTCCAGTTTGTCCGCCGAATAGTCCAGCGCCAGTTTGTTCCGCAAGGTGGCTTCAATATCCTGAGCTTCATTGTAGGCGGCAATGAGGATGGACACCTTCGGCTGGTGCTCCGTGTTGGCTTTTATGGGACTAGGCCAGAGCAAGGCCACTGCCTTTACCATCAGCGGGTAACCAAAATAGATGTAGAAAAGCAGTAACAGGGAAAGCCAGAACAGTGGGACTAGCATGGCGATGTGAATTCCATTTTGTCTTGCCCGGCTATTCCCGGCGGTTCTTTTTCAAGCAGCTTGAGGTTTCTCAGCACATCACCCATGGCTGTAAACTGGAAATGGCCCAGCAACTGATCAAGCCGCTGTTCGCACACGTCCAGATTATTATAGTGCCGGAAGCGAGAGAACCACTTTACATCCAGTCTTGGCTGGCCCGGATCAACTTCCCAAGGGTGGAGATAGAATACGAATGGCTGACCCTGCCGGTTGATACTGCCCAGGCCCCAGCGGCTGAACCAGTAGGGAAACAACCGGAAATAGCCGCCGCCGGCTATTGGTAGGGTGTAACCGGGAAACTTCAGGGTGCTCAGGGGGAATTCCGCGAGTTCATGGCCGTTATCGGTTGTGAGCCGATGGGGCCAACGCGGTGTACCCGGCATGCCGTAACGGTCGTGGTGCACCGGAAATATGGACGAGTCCCAGACGAACCCTTCTTCTGCAAGTATATCCAGCGCCCAGCGTGATTGATTGGTGATGGAATAACTTGCGGCACGGTATCCGGTAATGGGTTCACCGGTAATGTCTTCAAGAATCTTTTTTGAACGCCTGGTTTCCTCGCGAAATACCTCGGGCGTCTGGTTATAAATCAGCTGATGGCTGTAGCCGTGGCTGGCCACTTCGTGCCCGGCCTGCTGAATATTTCTAACCAACCCAGGTGATTTTTCCGCTACCCAGCCGAGGGTAAAGAACGTTGCCCGGGTGTTGTGTCGCTCCAGCAACTCCAGTAAGCGGTGGGTATTGGCCTCAACCCGGTATTCCATGGAATGCCAGTCTTCACGATCGACTGCTTCGGCAAGGGCTGCCACCTGGAAGTAGTCTTCCACATCAATGGTGAGTGCGTTGGCGATCCGGATAGAGCCGTTATCATTCGTCATCACTACGTCCCCCTACTCAGAAAAATCGATAGTTAAGGGAAACCGCAATCCAGTTCTCGTTATATTCCCTGGATGCAATGTCGCTGGTCTTTTGACGGTGACCGATGGCGGACCGAACGTCCATTCTGGCACTCAGTTGATAATCAAGACCGGCTGACAATTGAGCCACGTCATCCTCGGTGCCTTCGTCATCAAACCGCTGGTGTTGGTAAGCTGCGCTGGTGAACCAGGAGAGCAACTCTGTTACTGGTCTTGAAAAACGCAGGTTAACACCGCTTCGCTCCTCGCGATTACCCGTCCGGACATAATCACTGCGACTGACAGATAGCTCGGTGCTGAGGGCAGACCCATCGCTGAATCGGGTGTTATACCCTGCCCTTGCAGCCGTGACTTCCACCGCTGACGATTCGGTCAGGTTGAAATTGAAGTCCTCAAATCGAAGGTCCAGAGTGGACGTCTGATCCGTTAGCTTGCGATTGGCGCTCAGGGAAAGTTCGCTGCTGGGATTGATTTGACGCACCAGGCTAAACGTACCGGTAATGCCATCGGTGGAGACCTCCTGACTACCCAGTCGAGTTTCAAGGCGATTTTTGCCGATGGAGCCGCTTACCTGAGTGGTTGCCCATACCTTGCTGAAGGTCACAACGGCGGATTCGCGGTCCAGTTCCCCGCCAGTATCGAGCTCTGTGCGTTGAGCACTCGCAGACAAGCCACCTTGTAGTGTGTCACTAAAGCTATGGTTGTAGGCAACAGTGCCGGAAACGCGATCGCTGTCTGGCTCCTCGTGTTCTTCGAACTCGGTTTGTTCGTAGGTTGCAGAGAACTGCAGCTCGTCGACCTGTGTTAATTCCAGGGTGTACACCGGGCCGGTGCTGAACACGTTTCTGCGGGTCAGGTTGTCCTGAGTATCTGATCTGCGGGTGTCCCGTGTAACATGACTAACGGTGTTGGAAGCCTGCCACACCAACCCTCTCGCCAGTTCGCACTGCCCCTGCAGGGTGCCGTTGGTATACACTTCGGAATCATAGGCGTCGTCATGCCAGTAGCTATAACCCAGCCCCATGTCCACTGAGGATGTGCATTGTCCCGGATCGCTCAGGTGCTGAAGGTTCAAGTTCACCCGGGTTTCCAAGTCGCTCTGTTCGTTTGCCGAGGCACGACGTGCATTGTCCGAAAAGCGGTTATCGATACCACCCGAAAGGCTGTTGGTAGCACCCATAGCAGGCCCTGCTGCCATCATACAGCCAACGCCGATGGAGATAACCCATCGGATCTTCCCTGATCCGTGCACTTCAGCCATTGATTACAGCTCCCACAAACTTTTCAGGGTTAAAGGCCTGTGCTGCATTCTCGATTGCGGTCGCGGTGATCCGGCCGTGGGGCACCACAAGCATGGAATAATCACAAAGCTCCCCCAGAATGCGGGCATCCGGCGAATCGCTGATAGGCGAAGTATCCAGCACTATGAAGCGGTCTGGATAGCGCCGACGAATGGCCTGCAGGAACTGCTTCATACGGAATGAGGTAAAGAATTCCCCTGGCGTTTCGCGTTGACTGCCCGCAGGAATAAGTCGCAGGCGCGGAATGCCTGTGGGATAGATAATCCGACCGATGTCGTAGTCTGAGTCTTCCAGGAAGTCCGTCAGGCCGGTTTCGGCGGCCAGATCAAGCTGGGAATGCAGCGTGGGATAGCGCAAATTACAGTCAATTATCAATGCGGTTTTCGACTGGTCGAACGCAAACGCAGCAGCCAGGTTGAGCGCCATAAACGACGTTCCTGCGCCTTCACACGCGCCGCTGACCACCATGGTAAAGTTGTTACCGCCTGACACCTCCAGCAGTTTGGTGCGCAGGTGGCGAAACCGGTTTACCAGCGCCCGGTTCTGGGATTCCGGATAGATAATGCGCCGCTCGTCCATGTCGTCGCGGGTGAGCCGGCGGGGCTCCTGCATCTTGACGATCTGCTTGCTGATCACATACCGATCAACAGCGCCGGGCCCCAACTCCAGCGAGCTAGGCACCAACATACGAGAGTCTTCCCATTGGGAGAAGCCGCTCTTGCGATCGCCATCAGAAGCCCTGCCCTGTTTCTCCAGATCGCCGGTCCGCTCTCTTCCATTTACGTCGATCGCATCTGAGGTTTTATCATCAGGGCGGATATCCGCTTCCATTTCTTTCCTTTCCCTGTCCTGTTTTTGCTCTGTCATCAAATGACCCCCATCAGCGCTGCACCGACAACACCGCCATAGGCAGCGACAACCAGCACAGCGCATACAGAGACTGAAATGGTTAACCAACGATCTGTGCGTTTCTCATAGGGTGTTCTAACCTGGGGAATTTCAGCCAACACGGGCAAACCAATACCATCTTCAAGCTGTTTACGGGCTCTCACTCGAGGGTCAATCTGCAACACGCCAGCTGCCAGACCAAACGGAGCCAAGGCTCCGAGAATCAGGCCCGCGGACGCAAACAGCTGGAACTGTGGGCCGGCCGGCTCCCGTGGATACTGGGCGGTTTCATTTATGCGGAAGTTGAGGCCCTGACCTTCGATGTCCAGATGCATAGACACCCGAGCTTTTTCACGGCGCTTGAGCAAATCGTTGTAAATCTGCTCATTCACTTCCATGTCCCGGGTAAGGTCAGAGTACTGAGCTTTGTTTTCCTGGATGCGCTCCATGCGCTTTTCCTGTTCCGCAATCAGGCTCTGAAGCGAGTTGATACGCGACTCCTGAGTGCGAGTATCTGCACGGGTTTTGGCGACCTCTGAGCTGATGTCCTGGTACAGAGGATTGACCAACTGGTCGCCTTGTGTGGCGACCTGATCCAATGTACCGCTCTGGGCAGCCCTGCTCCGTTGCCTTTTCAGTTCAGCAATCTGTTCTTTCAGGGCAATGATGTCCGGATAGGTATCGTGGTATCGCAATCGTAAGTCATCAAGCTGAATTTCTTTCTCTCTAATTCGACGGGTATAGGCGTCAGCCGTGCGGCCTTGGCTGAGCATTGGCTCCACTTTCTGAAGTTCAGACTCCAGCGATTCAGCCCGCGCCATCAGCTCGGAGCGCTCCAACTGTGCAAGCTCAAGATCCCTCCGCAACTTCGCCATACGGGCATTAGCTTCGCCTTCTGTCCCGTCAACATTCTCCGAAAGAAACTTTTTCAGCTTTTGCTCAACTTCGGCAAGAATGGCTTCGTAATTTTTAACCTGTTTATCGATAAAGTTATAGGCATTACGGCTTTCCTTGCGTTTGCTTGCAGAATTCTCTGAGATGAAAAGCTGCCCAAGGCGTTGCGCAATGCGGAAAGCCTTCATAGGCGACTCGGAGGTGTAGCCAATGCTGAAGTAACTATCACCACGGGGGCGAACATTCATGTTGGAGCGAAGCCTGTCTACTCTTCGTTCCAGAGCCTCGTCGCTGAGCTGCTCCGCGTTCTGACCGAAAATCTCCTCGTCTCTCGCAACTTTCGACATAACGTCTCGGGACCAAAGCATTTCCCTGACCACCGAAGTGCGCTCGCTGATTTCAGTCGTTACGGCACTGCCTTCCATTAGCGGGCGAATAATATTCCGGTCATCCACAAATATCACAACCTGGGAGTGGTATTTGTAAGGCCACACAAACCCTGCCCCCAGCACGGCAAAACTGATAATGGCAAAAAGCAGGAAGGCCAGCCATTTTCGTGACCGGACCTCTCTGATCATTTCTGAAGGGAGCTGACTTAGTGGAAGTGCCATCTGTCTTACCTATTGACCGGTTCCGCGATTTGCTTCAAATAATAGTTATTGCTGGTCTTAGAAATTCCGTTCCGGAACGGTGAGGATATCCCCTGGCCGCATGCGGTAGTTGGTTGACACATCCCCTTTGTTGAGGATGTCGTCCAGACGAACAGGAATAGCCACCATTCTGTCGCCTAAAGCGCGGTAAAGCATGGCATCATTGAGCTTAGCAAAAGGATTTGCGCCTCCCGCACTCAATACCAAATCCAGAACTGTCATGCCTGACCGGTGGGGCACAGAGATGGACTGATTGACAGCACCGGTCACCCGCACACGGTCGCTGAACTCGTGACTACCCATGGACTTGACCACAACGGTTACCTGGGGTTCGCGGATGAAGCCTGTGAGACCAATCTCGATTTCATTGGCCAGTTGCTCGGGCGTTTTACCGGTAGCCTGAACATCACCAATAAGCGGCATAGATACTCGGCCGTCCGGTCGTACGGGCACAACCATGCTGAGGTCTGCATTGCGCCAGACCGAAATCTGGATTTCATCGGTTGGTCCAAGCACGTACTCGTCAACACTCGTTGAGGTCTGTAGACGCAGGGCTTGGTCAATAGCTTCCTGAGATGACGACTGAGGCCCGGCACAACCTGCAACAAATGCTACCGCCGTGAGGGACAGCAGGAGTCCCTGCAGTGAATACTTCGATGACATTGTTATTCCTCTCTGGGTCCATATCTGTTTCCATGTCTCGGGGAGAGCTGGCCCCGAAACTACCTTGATCCTTTCTTGAACAATACCACTTCTACTGTCTGAATTATAATCAACAAATCAAGCAACAGGCTTTGATTCTTGATGTAGTAGAGGTCGTAACGGAGCTTTTCCCGAGTGTCCTCTTCATTGTCCGCATAAGCAAAACAAAGCTGGGCCCAGCCCGTCAAACCCGGTTTGACGCGATGACGCTCACTGTAGAATGGAATCTTTTCCGACAACCGCTCTACAAACACCGGCCTTTCGGGGCGCGGGCCAACGAAAGCCATAGTACCATTCAGCACATTGAAAATTTGTGGCAGTTCGTCAATCCGCACCTTGCGGATAAAATCCCCTACCCGGGTAACCCGTGCGTCGTCCTTGCTGGCCCATACCGCACCGTTTTTCTCGGCGTCGGTTATCATTGAACGGAATTTATGTACCTTGAAAACGCGGCCGTTAAGCCCTACCCGTTCCTGACTGTAAAATATCTTCGCGTTGAAGCCATCCTCGATCTTGATGGCTATGGCAGTCAGCAGCATCAGCGGCAAGCTGACCAGCAAAAGAAGAGCGGCAGACAATATGTCGAGGGAGCGTTTTCCAACCCCGAAAACGGACGAAACGGTGAACCCGTCAGAAAATACCAACCAGCCACGAGTAACCATTTCCAAGGCGACTTTTCTGGATTCCCTTTCGTAAAACGCGGCGCCGTCTACAATCCGCACTCCTTCCATTTTGCATTCCAGCAGGTCTTCCATAGGCAGACCTTTGCGGCGGTCGTCCACCGCCACCACAATTTCATTGACCGGGTGTTTGAGAATGTATTGCTGGAGCGTGGTTGGAATGTTTAGCAGGTAGTCTTTGCTGATCTCAACCGGTTCGTCGGGCAGCGACACGAAACCAGTCAGTATAAAGCCCTTACGGTTGAAGGGCGTTTTGAGATCCTCGTGAATCTGCCTGGCGCGGAAGCCAGCCCCCAATACCAGCACCTTTCGTTTGAAGCTTTCTTTGCCGACGGTGGCAAAAAAGAAGAGGCGAGCAATGCCCAAAAGGAAAAAACCGAAAACTGAGCCAGTGGTCAGTGCACTGCTTGTGCCGATGTACCACAGCCATTCGCTGTTAAGCAGGTAGGCAAACCCGCACAGAGGGATACTGACCATCAGCGCCAAGATGGTGCGTAACATCATCCCCGACATCCCCTCTTCCAGGCGGGATTGATGAACACCGAGGGCTACCATGACCAGCAGGTTGATTGCCGAAAACACGGCCGCTGAGGGCAACAGAAAACTCAGGTTTTCAAGGAAGAAGGAAACGTCGCCGAAATAGCGGAAAAACACAGCCAACGCGAAGGCAAACGCCAGCACCAGAAAATCAATCAGGCCGAGAATGACATACGGAAGATGAATGTAGTGTCTGAACAATCTGACGTGGGCCACGCCAACTCCTTTTGCTGTTCGCAACTATGAAAGTACGCATCCAGTGCGTCTACATACAGCGCTACGTGAACAGCAGTGTACTGTAAATTTCCGTAACTGCAATCGCCGATGAGCAAACAAACCCGCCACGATGTAAAGGAAACTGACAATTCAAGGTTCTCGAATCGCCAGTTGCCTCTTTGTAGTGGGCTATTTTTTCTGCCGTTTACGTGCCACCAGCAGCCCTACAAGTCCTAGACTAAAAAGTGCCAATGTGCCTGGCTCCGGAACAGCTACCATGCCGATGGTTACATTATCCAGGCCGTACCCGTCATTGGAGTTATTGGAGAAAATGGAAACACTGCCCAAGCCTTCTGTATCGAACAATGTAATGTAAAAAATACTTCCATTACCCAGTGCAGAACCGAAGATATTCCCGAAGTTGAAATCTACACCGCCAATCGAGAACCGACCCCCAGCGTCGTTCGGATCTGTCATGTAAAAGCCTATGGCGTTGTAGCCTGCCACCGGAGATATGTTCATTTCCCGGGCGTCCATACTGTCCAGCCAGTTGCTACCGGAGACGGAGTAGCGGCCATTGAATGGCGTTGTGCCTGCATCCAGCACCGCAAGGCCGTTATCGCAGTCGTAGATGCCACTATCACAAAGTCCACCCGAACCGGCTACCACGCTGGTAAAGGAACCGAGGCCGGCCTGGGAATTAATAGTGCCCGACTGGGTTCCGGGGGTGTAGTAGGTGTTGTCGTCGAAGGTTTCGGTAAGGAAACCACCGCTAAGGGTGGCCAGGAAGTCGCTCTCTGCCTGGCCGGCTGCTAGACCACCCTGGGCGCTGATCGCGAGAACAGGCGCCGCTGAAACCCAGGAACAGGCACCAAAGAGCAGTCCGGTTGCGAGAACGGTTGTTATCTTTTTCATATCAGTACTCCATTGATCTGATGTGTGTCGCTTACACAGGATTACTGACTGCATGGTCCGTGCCACAATCATAACCGTTTATGCTTCGGCCACTTATGAAACCGCACCACCTGGTGTGTAAATTAAGCTGACACACCTGTAACTTATCCGTATCAGTGTCATATCACGAAAAGCTCAGCAAACTCGTGCACAGGCGTACTTTCCAGCGCCTTCTGATCCTTGCAGAGTCGGAATATCTGTTCGCAGCGCTGGCCAGGGAACCGGGTGACCAGGTTGTTGTAGAATTTGTCTTCCAAGAGCGGGATCCCATCCTTTCGGCGGCGACGGTGACCAATGGGGTATTCAACCGAGACTTTGTCCGTACTGGAGCCATCTTCGAAGAACACTTGGATGCCATTGGCGATTGAACGTTTATCCTCTTCCAGATACTCACGGGTATACCGTTCATCCTCCACCACTTCCATCTTTTCCCGGATGCTGTCGATGACCGGGTTGGCCTGGTGAAAGCTGTCTTCATAATGTTCTGCGGTCAGGCTGCCAAAGATCAACGGTACCGCCGCCATATACTGCAGGCAGTGATCCCTGTCAGCGGCGTTAGTGAGCCTACCCTGCTTGGAGATAATGCGGATGGCGGACTCGTGGGTGGTGATGACTATGCGGTCAACTTTCTCCAGGCGGTCTTTGACATGGGGGTGCAGTATGACTGCGGCCTCCGCCGCTGTCTGCGCGTGAAATTCTGCCGGGAAGGAAATCTTGAACAGGATGTTCTCCATAACATAGGAGCCGAAATCCTGGGCCAAAGAAAACTGACGTTTATCCTCGGGCTTGAGTTTCTGGTCTTTGTTGGTTTTGCTGAAGAGCACGTCGTAGAAGCCCCACTGGGGAGCTGTCAGTGCACTCGGGATACCCATCTCCCCTCTTATGGCAATATCTGCCAGCCGCACAGCACGTGAGGTGGCGTCCCCTGCCGCCCAGGATTTGCGAGAGCCCGCATTCGGCGCGTGGCGGTAGGTTCGCAATGACTGGCCATCAACCCAGGCGTGGGATAGCGCTGATAGTAACTGCGCCCGGTTTGCGCCCATCAGTTTCGCGGTGACGGCTGTGGACGCCACCTTGACCAGTATCACATGGTCCAGCCCTACCCTGTTGAAGGAGTTTTCCAGCGCCAGTACACCCTGAATTTCATGGGCCATGATCATGGCTTCCAGCACATCTTTCATGGTCAATGGGTCTTTGCCTTCTGCCACCCGTTTTTGGGAAAGGTGGTCCGCTACCGCGAGGATGCCCCCGAGATTATCGGATGGATGACCCCACTCCGCCGCAAGCCAGGTATCGTTGTAGTCCAGCCACCGGATGATGCAACCAATATCCCAGGCGGCTTTTACCGGGTCCAGCCGGAATGATGTACCGGGAACCCGGGCACCATAGGGTACTACTGTGCCCTCCACTATCGGCCCCAGATGTTTGGTGCATTCCGGAAATCGCAGGGCGAGCAAGCCGCAGCCAAGTGTGTCCATCAGACAGTTACGGGCAGTGTTCCAGGCCTCTTTGCTTTTCACACGGTAGCTAAGGGTATAGTCGGCGATGGTTTGGATTAGGTCGTCATACTCGGGGCGTTCGTTGAGATCGAATGTTGCTGACATAAAACTTTTCTCCCTATCTGAAACTTTAGCTGGTGAAGCCTAGTTGATGCCCCCCTGAAATTCAGGGTATATGATTGTTAATCATCACTTATTACTCAGATATATATCTACCTGCCTTACGAAACTATGGAAACCAATTAATTCCAAAATCACTATTTTTTCAATTATTTATGAAATCACAGACGCTTCAAGCAATTACCCTGCTATTAATTAGCAGAATAGCAATCAAATCTTGGTTAATTTGTTTTAATAAATAATTCCATGTCATGTTTTTATTATTCCACTTTAACCGACTGTTTGTAAGGCACTTATTTACCATAAATCTATTTCAAAGCTGTAATGCTACAATATAGTTATCCGGGCGGCATCAAGCCTATAATTCTGCGCCATTGGTGAACAACCCGTCACGAATGTTTAAAGACGTATTTATTAAGTCTTCGGTAAACCT
Source organism: Marinobacter sp. V34 (assembly GCF_055524115.1). Taxonomy (NCBI): domain Bacteria; kingdom Pseudomonadati; phylum Pseudomonadota; class Gammaproteobacteria; order Pseudomonadales; family Marinobacteraceae; genus Marinobacter; species Marinobacter sp. V34. The sequence goes on from NZ_JBUPZY010000004.1 coordinate 273,353, forward strand.
TGGAAATGCCAATGAATAGCACCTCTACCGAATCTGCCATTGCCGAATGGACCACTATCCTGGGGGATTCGGGAGTCGTTTCGGCTGACACAGCAGATGCTGGCGCCTCCACAATAGGAGCACAGCGGTCTATTCCCGCTGTGCTCCGCCCGGAAAACCAGGATCAGGTCGCAGCGATTATGCAGGTTGCGCAACGATGGCACGTTGCCGTCTACCCCGTGAGCACAGGCAATAACTGGGGCTACGGTAGCGCCAACCCGGTTGAAGACGACTGTGCCATTCTTGATCTTAGCCGGCTTGACCATATTTCCGATTTCGATCCCGAAATGGGCGTCATCACTGTCGGCCCTGGTGTAACCCAGGGCGCCCTGAGGGAATTCCTGGACCGTCATGAGGGCGATTACCTCGTGCCTGTTACCGGCGCAGGCCCCACCTGCAGCATTCTTGGTAACGCACTTGAGCGGGGTTACGGCATCACACCGATTACCGACCACTTTGCGGCGGTGACAAAGATCGAAGCAATATTGCCTGACGGTTCCCTTTACCGTACGCAGCTGAGCGAACTTGGTGGAGCGGAAGTAGACGGACTTTTCAAATGGGGCATCGGCCCCTATATCGACGGGCTTTTTAGCCAAGGAAATTTCGGCGTGGTTGTTAATATGACCATCGCTCTTGCACCAGCTCCCGAAACCATCACTGCTTTTTTCTTTTCCACAAAAGACGATGCCAAACTGGAAGCGCTAGTGCCCACCGTCAGAGCTGTTTTGCAAGCGCTTAGCGGCTCGGTTGTTGCGATCAATCTACTTAACAGCCAACGCATGCTCTCGATGATGATCCCTTTCCCCGAAGACAAGGCCGTTAACGGTGTTTTACCTAATCATGAAGTAGGACGTCTTGCTAACAGTTATGGCGTTCCGGCTTGGAGCGGGGTTGGGGCAATCTATGCAACAAAGGAGGTCGCAAAAGCGGCCCGGCGCACGCTACGGCGGCTTCTCGGCCCAGTGACCGACCGTCTTATCTTCATCAATCAGCGAAAAGTCGACATGGCACGCACCATTTCCCGCGTACTGCCCGGCAGGTTGGCAACACGGGTCAGAGGCATGGCGGATACGCTCTCGGGTGCGCTCGAAATCATGCATGGCACCCCCAATGATGTCGCGCTGGCGTTGGCCTACTGGCGATCAGGAAGCCTGCCCGAGACCGGGCAACCCAAAAACCCCGCACGCGACGGCTGCGGGCTCATATGGTTTGCGCCGCTGGTCCCAATACGTGCGAATGACGTTCGCCGCTATATCGATATGATTGAAAACATTTGCCCGCAGTACGGTGTCAATCCTCTTATTACATTGACCACCGTAAACAATCGCTGCTTCGACTCTACCGTCCCCCTGCTCTTTGATCGCAGGGACGCGTATGCGACAGAACGGGCGAACGACTGTTACCGCGCGCTGTACATTGCAGGGCAAAGGGAAGGCTTCCTGCCCTACCGCCTTAACATTGACGCGATGGATGTTCTGAATACCGGTGGATCTGCTTTCTCAAGGCTCACCAGTCAACTGAAAGCTGCCGTTGATCCCAACTCCATCCTGGCACCCGGACGTTACGTGCCCAGGATCACGCATTCCGAGGTCTAATGAGCGTTTACCTCGATACACCTGTAGTACACCGTCAGGGGAAATAGGGACGGTGTTTTTCTCTTCAAGGACTATCGCCATAACAACTCCCTGAACGGGGAAGAATGAGGACCTAAATATGCAGAACGGCGTGGCTTTTCAGCATAAAACAGAAAACAGGAAACACGATAAATCTCAGGAAGACATAAGCATCATCTTCAACTCAGTGTTCAATGTCGAATTGGCGACTTCTCAAGAGGCAATTAATGAAGTCTTCGAGGTTCGATATCAGGTTTATTGCATCGACAGGCCTTTCGAGGACCCCAGTTGCTTTGTCGATAAACGGGAGCACGATGCATACGACCCACAATCTGCCCACGCTCTGATCCGGCATCGAACGACGGGACACAGCGTCGCAGCCGTTCGTCTCGTTATGGCAGGTGATAATCCGGAACAAGTTGAATTTCCCATGGAGGGCGCCTGTCTTCATCGGATGGATCAGTATGCACAAAAAGCCGTTTCAGATGCACGCCGTGAGCACGTCGCAGAAATATCCCGGATGGCAGTAAGTCGAGAGTTTCGGCGGCGCCTCAATGAGGACAAATCAGCCACAGGCGTCAGCGAGATCGCCTCCTATAGCGATTCGGAACAGGGTAAACGCGCGGTGCCCTATATCAGCCTTGGGCTCTTTGCTGCCATTCTCCAGATGTCGGTTAAACATGGCATAACCCACTGGATGGCAGTTATGGAGCCAGCACAGCTGCGCCTCTTAAAGCGATTTGGCGTGGAATTCGATCACGTAGGTCCCGTCCTGGAATATCACGGCCTCCGCCGCCCGGCCTTCACCGAAGCAGCATCACTGATTGACGGTATAAAGAGGCGTCGTCCGGATGTCTGGTCGCTGATTACCGACAGTGGACGCTACCTGCCAGCAAAACCAGATACTGAATAAAAAAACCCCCGCTTCTTTGGCGGGGGCTTCTTTTATCAGTACCGTTATTTAAACGTTCTGACTATTCAGGCGTTATGCCTTTGCTGCTTTTTTCCGACGTGACAGACCAAGTCCAGCGAGACCGAGTCCCAGCAGTGCCAGGGTGCCTGGCTCTGGTACCTTTGAAGCCGTGATACGGAAACTGGTATCAAAGGTGTTTTCAGTGTCCTCTAAAGTCAGGAGACCAACACATCCAGGTGAAGCGCCCGCCGTTGTACAGGCATCGTCATCCAGAACAGCCAGGCCTGCCACCTCAAGGAACACGGTATACATATAGTCATCAATGGTGAACGACTGGGCGAACTCAAAGCCGCCTGCACCATTATCCACGGCACCTAGATCGTCAAAATTATCAATGGTGAAAATATCATCGCAACCTGAGGTTGATGTAAAACCACAGTTCGCAGGGTTATCCCTGTTGATTGTTTCACTAAAGAAGCTCATGAAGGTCAGGGAGGTTGGAGGTAGCGATGGGCCAGCAGGATCAACTGGCGTCAGTGTCAGCGTGGATGTCAGATCGAAGTTTGTCAGCGCTTGATAATCCGCACTGATAACATTGTTGTCGTGGGTAAATGTTCCACCATCTACGGTGTTCACATTGGTGAAAAGACCACCTCCCGAAGATACATCTTCAATCGCGACAGAAGACCGATCATCGGCATCACCGCCCCATGACACGAAGTTATCATTTACAACCTGACTGCCGTCGTTATCTCCGTCTGCCGGAGAGAACATGACGTTCTCGAAGTTGCTATCGACGTCATACCCCCACTCGATAATCATATCTGCACTGGCAGATTGAGCAGCTAGTGCAAAGGGGACAACGAGCGTTGATAGAACTGTTCTTTTTAGTGCTGTGTTCATAATTATCTCTCCTTGACTGTGGGCGCTGGCAACTGGAATTAAAGCCAGCGCGTCAGCGGTACCGGGTTAGGAGCATCATCCATACCAGAATTTAAAAATTATTATTTTTCAGGCACTTAATATTAAAATTTACGTGGTATTTAAATAAAAGTGTAAGCATATTCGACATTGAAAAGGCTCAAATGAATCGCTTGTGGCGTCATGTGCGCTTATGCTGCGTGAATACTGATTCCATTAGAACAAAAATGTTTAAATACGTTTTTTTATAGTTAACTCAGAATTAAAGACTCACTTGAACGCTGGTTTAGTCAAGTAGTGCGTAAATTATGTTGACACCGGGCCAGAGGGGCCGGGGTGTGTTATTTCAGTGTCAGGTGTTGAGTTTCTATACACCTGTTGTCTCAAATTCGTTACAACAAGAAATAATTAATATTTAAGCATCTGTTTTATATTTTTATTTTTGCTATTGGCACTATTTTTTCTTATTGGAATTTCGCATGCCGGTATTCAGGGGATGCGCACGCGAAAATTTGTGAAAGCCAAGGAGAACAACACATGAAAGGATTTAGCAATAGAATATTTTGGGGCCCGTGCCTCGCGCTCGCAATGGCTGGCAATGCCTATGCAGCTCCGATCGTGAACGTCAGTAATACCGACGGTACCCTGTACAATACCGATGCACTGACGGGGTTTACTACCAACGGCTCGTTGATGAATGGTATGGAAGTGACCACCTGTTTCGACAGCCTGACCTGCGAAACTGTCAGCTTCGACGGCACCGTGGGTTCGTCAAACTATGGCGAAGCTGCGGGCAGTGGCTGGAGCCTCACTATGAATGGTGACACCTTTAGCAACCCGTTTACATTCACCTCGGATATCCAAAACCAACTCGGTGGCGTGACTAATATCCTGATTAATGGCCGCCCGGGTAATACCATTTTTGACATCGTCAGCTCCACATCTATGTCACCCAACTCCGCACTAGGCAAGCCCTTCACGCTTACCGGAAGCAATGATATTGCAGATGGAGCCACGGTGAATGTGGAATACTCCGATAAGCTGTCGATTGACGGGATCTTCTATAATGACCTGTTCACCACGATGGCCATTGATTTCGGTGATCTTACGTTCGCTGGAACCTTCAGTTTTCTATCGGATACCGACAACAATGATTTTGAAGGCGGAAGTGTCATCACACCGGTAGACCCAACCCCAGTCCCAGAACCCAGCACGCTGGTCCTGATGGGACTCGGCATGTTGGGATTTGGGCTGAATCGACGTAGTAGAAAGGCTTAGGTACCGTTGTCGGATTACGTCCACCAGGCCGTAATCCGACAAACTTCCCTCACTATAAGTTACCGGGACATCTCTACAACACGAACGAATCCCCGGGCACCCTTACCCAACCTTCCATAAGCACTCGCGCGCTGCGGCTCATGATGGCTTTGGTGGCTGTCCACTGGCCGTTGACCAGGCTGGCTTCCGCACCAACCTGCAAGGTGCCTGATGGGTGGCCGAAGGTCACCGAGGTTCTGTCACCGCCGCCAGCGGCTAAGTTAACCAGAGTTCCCGGTACGGCAGCCGCGGTGGCAATAGCAACGGCTGCTGTTCCCATCATCGCGTGGTGGAGTTTACCCATGGAAAGGGCCCGCACCAGCACGTCCACATGCCCTGCCTCAATGGCTTTGCCACTGGAAGACACATAGTCAGACGGCTTTGCCACAAACGCTACCTTGGGCGTGTGCTGGCGGCTGGCGGCCTCTTCCACGGACTGAATCAGTCCCATTTTGACGGCACCGTGGGCACGGATGGTTTCAAACATCGCCAGGGCCTCGGGATTGCTGTTGATGTCGTCCTGCAGTTCCGTGCCCTTGTAGCCAATGTCTTCTGCATTCAGGAAGATGGTGGGAATGCCGGCATTGATCATGGTGGCCTTGAGGGTGCCAACACCGGGCACGTCCAGGTCATCCACCAGATTGCCAGTGGGGAACATGGCGCCTTCGCCATCGGCAGGGTCCATGAATTCCACCTGAACTTCGGCAGCCGGAAAGGTCACGCCGTCCAGTTCGAAATCACCGGTTTCCTGCACTTCACCGTTGGTGATCGGTACCTGAGCCACAATGGTTTTACGAATATTGGCCTGCCAGATACGGACCGTACAGGTGCCGTTTTCCGGAACGCGATCTTTGGCCACAAAGCCACCATTGATCGCAAACGCACCGACAGCGGCGGTAAGGTTGCCGCAGTTGCCGCTCCAGTCCACGAACGGTTTGTCGATGGACACCTGACCAAACAGGTAGTCCACGTCGTGGTCCGGTTGTGTCGGCTCGGCCAGGATCACGGTTTTGCTGGTGCTGGAGGTAGCACCGCCCATGCCGTCTATCTGTTTCTGGTAAGGGTCCGGGCTGCCGATCACACGCAGCAGGAGTTTATCCCGGGCTTCGCCCGGGATTTGTGCCGCTTCCGGCAAATCCTTCAACCGAAAGAACACGCCCTTGCTAGTGCCGCCACGCATGTAGGTGGCGGGGACTTTGATCTGGGGCGAGCGGGTCATGCGGCGCCCTCCGATTGCAGGAAGTCCTCGGCAAAGCGTTGAAGCACACCACCGGCACTGTAAATGGACACTTCCTCGGCGGTATCCAAACGGCATATCACAGGAACGCGCTCGGTGCTGCCATTGTTGCGGTGGATAACCAGAGTGAGTTGTGCACGCGGTGCAGCTGTGCCCTCTACGTCATAGGTTTCAGTACCATCAATACCCAGGGTTTGCCGCGTGGTGCCTTCCTCGAACTGCAGGGGCATAACGCCCATGCCGACGAGATTGGTGCGGTGAATGCGTTCAAAGCCTTCGGCGACGATGGCTTCCACGCCCGCCAGGGCCACGCCCTTGGCCGCCCAGTCACGGGAAGATCCCTGACCATAGTCGGCGCCGGCGATGATAATCAGCGGCTGCTTCCGTTCCATGTAGGTTTCGATGGCTTCCCACATACGGGTGACCTTGCCTTCCGGCTCAACCCTTGCCAGGGAGCCCTGTTTCACCTTGCCGCTCTCGTCCCGAACCATTTCGTTGAACAGTTTCGGGTTTGCAAAGGTGGCGCGCTGAGCAGTCAGGTGATCGCCCCTATGGGTGGCGTAGGAGTTAAAGTCTTCCTCCGGCACGCCCATTTTATGCAGGTATTCACCGGCTGCGCTGTCCATCAGGATGGCGTTGGATGGCGACAGGTGATCCGTGGTGATGTTGTCCGGCAACACCGCCAGCGGGCGCATACCCTTGAGGGTTTTCTCGCCTACCATGCCACCTTCCCAGTACGGCGGGCGGCGAATGTAGGTGCTCTGGGGGCGCCAGTCGTAGTTCGGGTTGGTGTTGGCGTGCGCATCCCGGGTGATGTCGAACATCGGAATATAAGTGCTGCGGAACTGTTCTGGTTTCACGCTGGATTTCACAATGGCGTCAATTTCCGCATCGTCCGGCCAGATGTCCTTCAGGGTGATCGGGTTTCCGTCCTTGTCGTGCCCCAGGGCATCTTTCTCGATATCGAAACGGATGGTTCCTGCAATTGCATACGCCACCACAAGCGGCGGTGATGCCAGGAAAGCCTGTTTTGCGTAGGGGTGAATCCGACCATCAAAATTCCGGTTACCAGACAGCACAGCGGTGGAATACAGGTCCCGATCAACAATTTCCTTTTGAATCTTCGGGTCCAATGCGCCGCTCATACCGTTACAGGTGGTGCAGGCAAAAGCCACTACGCCGAAGCCGAGTTCTTCCAGCTCGGACATCAGGCTGGCTTCTTCCAGATACATTTTTACCGTCTTGGATCCCGGCGCCAGGGAGGTCTTTACCCAGGGCTTGCGAGTCAGGCCCAGTTTGTTGGCGTTTCGGGCAATCAGGCCTGCGGCCACCATGTTGCGGGGGTTGCTGGTGTTCGTGCAGCTGGTAATCGCGGCGATGATGCACGCGCCGTCCGGCATCTTGCCCTCTTCTTTCTCCCACTTGCCGGCAACACCACGCTCGGCCAGTTCGGAGGTGGGAAGATGCGCGTGGGGGTTGGACGGGCCCGCCAGAGTACGGTGAACGCTGGACAGGTCAAACGTCAGCACTCGCTCGTATTCGGCGTTCTTCATGCTGTCGGCCCAGAGCCCTGTCTCCTTGGCGTACTTTTCAACCAGGGCGACCTGGTCGTCTTCGCGCCCGGTCAGCTTGAGGTAATCGATAGTCTGGCCGTCGATATAGAACATCGCCGCCGTGGCACCGTATTCCGGTGTCATGTTGGAGATGGTGGCACGGTCGCCTACGGTGAGGCTGTCGGCGCCTTCGCCATAGAATTCCAGGTAGGCACCCACCACTCTCTCCTTGCGCAGGAACTCAGTGATGGCCAGCACCATGTCGGTACCGGTGATCCCCGGTTGCAGCTTGCCCGTGAGTTCCACACCCACGATGTCCGGCAGGCGCATCATGGAGGCTCGGCCCAGCATCACGCTTTCGGCTTCAAGACCGCCCACACCCACGGAAATAACACCAAGGGCGTCGACCATCGGGGTGTGGCTGTCGGTTCCAACACAGGTGTCCGGATACGCAATACCGTCTCGATTCTGAACCACCGGCGACATCTTCTCCAGATTGATCTGGTGCATGATGCCGTTGCCCGGAGGGATCACATCCACATTCTTGAACGCGGTCTTGGTCCAGTTGATGAAGTGGAAGCGGTCGTCGTTGCGGCGGTCCTCCACGGCACGGTTTTTCTCGAAAGCGTCTTCCTCGAACCCGGCATGCTCAACGGCCAGCGAGTGATCCACAATCAATTGGGTGGGCACCACTGGATTGACCTTCGCAGGATCACCACCCTTTTCCTTAATGGCATCGCGCAGGCCAGCCAGATCCACCAGGGCGGTCTGGCCGAGGATGTCATGGCAGACCACGCGGGCCGGGTACCAGGGAAAATCCAGGTCCCGTTTACGCTCGATCAGCTGTTTGAGGGAATCCGTCAGTGCCGACGGGGCACAACGACGGACCAGCTGCTCTGCCAGGATTTTGGAGGTGTACGGCAGTTTGTCGTATGCGCCAGGTTGGATGTCTTCCACAGCCTGGCGAGTGTCAAAATACTCCAGGTCGGTGCCCGGGAGAGGTTTGCGGTAATCAGTGTTCATGGGCGGTACTCAAATTCAGGTTTATCGGATTACGGCCGCTCGTCAATCGGCACCCACTTCGAATCCGCCGGGCCATCGTAGTCGGCACTTGGGCGGATGATGCGGTTGTTCTCACGCTGCTCTTTCACGTGGGCCGTCCAACCAGACACCCGCGACATCACGAAGATGGGGGTAAACAACTCGGTTGGGATGCCCATGAAGTGGTAGGCGGAGGCATGGAAGAAGTCGGCGTTGCAGAACAGCTTCTTCTCACGCCACATAACTTCCTCACAACGAACCGATACCGGGTACAGAACGGTATCCCCCACTTCCTTGGCGAGTTCCTCGGACCATTTCTTGATGATGGCGTTACGGGGATCAGACTCCCGATAGATCGCATGGCCGAAGCCCATAATCTTCTCTTTGCGTTCCAGCATCCCCATCAGGCCTTTATCCGCCTCATCCGGGGTCTGAAACTTCTGGATCAGTGCCATGGCTGCCTCATTGGCGCCACCGTGGAGCGGGCCGCGCAGCGTACCAATGGCGCCAGTTACGCAGCTGTGGATATCCGACAGGGTGGAGGCACACACACGAGCCGTGAAGGTAGAGGCATTGAACTCATGCTCCGCGTAAAGAATCAGCGACACGTTCATAACGCGCTCATGCAATTCGCTGGGCTTTTTGCCGTGAAGCAATTCCAGGAAGTGACCGCCAATGGAATCCACGTCGCTGGCGGTATCGATACGCACGCCTTCATGGGCAAAGCGGTACCAATAGGTGATGATGGCCGGAAACAGCGCCAGCATGCGGTCGATCTTGTCATCCTGCTGGCTGAAGTCGGTCTCCGTTTCCAGGTTGCCCAGCATGGAGCAACCGGTGCGCATGACGTCCATGGGGTGAGCGTCTTTGGGAATGTGCTCCAGCACGGATTTCACGGCGTATGGCAGTTCACGCATACTCACAAGCTTTTTCTTGTAATCTTCCAGCTCCTGCCGGTTAGGCAGCTTGCCGCGCAACAACAGGTAAGCCACTTCCTCGAACTGGGCGTGGTCCGCCAGATCGCTGATGTCATAGCCACGATAGGTCAGGCCGGCACCGGACTGGCCAACAGTACACAGTGACGTTACACCAGCCACCTGGCCGCGAAGACCTGCGCCTTCGAGTTTTTTTGCTTCAGCCATGGTATTCCCCCCTCATCATTGTTTGGATTTCGATTAACCCTTCTTCTGCTGGAACAGCTCGTCCAGCTTCTGTTCGAAATCGTGGTAGTTCAGGAAATCGTACAATTCCATCCGCGTTTGCATAAGATCAACCACGTCTTTCTGGTCACCTTTCTCGAGGATGTTTTCGTAAACCGTCAGTGCAGCCTTGTTCATGGCGCGAAAAGCACTCAATGGATACAGCACCATACCGGCGCCGGCTTCTGCAAGCTCCTTGCGATTGTACAACGGCGTGGCACCGAACTCGGTAATATTGGCCAACACCGGCACGTCAAGGGCTTCAGAGAAGGCCTTGTAGTGTTCCAACTCGGTCACCGCTTCGGCGAAAATACCGTCGGCACCTGCCTCAATGCAGGCCTTCGCACGTTCAATGGCCGCTTCCAGGCCTTCTTTCTGGAACGCGTCGGTACGGGCCATGATGAAGAAGTCATCGTCTTGACGGGCATCCACGGCGGCCTTGATGCGATCCACCATTTCTTCCTGGGAGACGATTTCCTTGTTCGGTCGGTGACCACATCGTTTCTGGGCAACCTGATCCTCAATATGAACCGCCGCCGCACCAGCGCGCTCCATTTCACGGATTGTGCGAGCAATGTTGAAGGCCCCGCCCCAGCCGGTATCGATGTCCACCAGCAGCGGGACGTCAGTGGCAGCTGTGATACGGCGAACATCTTCGACCACATCGTTCAGAGTGGTCATGCCCAGATCCGGCAAGCCATAGGAAGCGTTGGCGACACCGCCGCCCGACAGGTAGATGGCCTGGTGACCGACCTTTTCGGCCATCATCGCAGTATAGGCGTTGATGGTGCCGACAATCTGTAAGGGGTGGTTCTCTTTCAGGGCTTTGCGGAAGCGTGCGCCTGGGGATAGTGTTTTGGACATGGGTAACCTCGTTGTTTGGGGTGAAGGTTCTAGATCGTTAAATCGCCTTGCTGGATCTTCTTCTCGATGTTTTTGCGGGCCGCATTAATGTGTCGTTTCATCAGGAATTCCGCCAGCTCACCGTCACGCTGAGCGATGGCTTCAACAATCCTCCGATGTTCCCCCAGCGCCATGTGAGGGCGCCCAGATGAGGTACTCAATCGATAGCGGTACATCCGGACCATATAGTAAAGATCACCCAGCAGCATTTGTGCGAGTTTGGTGTTGCGGCTGCCGGTGGCAATACGGTGATGGAAGTCGTAGTCGCCTTCAGCCTGATAGTAGGCCTGGCCCTGGGCTTGCTCGATCATGCGCTCATGGCTATCAAGGGTGGCGGACAGGTCAGCGATTTCCTGATCGGTCATCCGCTCGGCGGCCTGCCGGGCGGCCAGCCCCTCCATGGTTTCGCGAATGCGGTAGAGCTCCATGAGTTCATCAGCGCTGACTGAGACCACCTTTACCCCGGCGTGGGGCCGGCGCACCAGCAACCCTCGAGATTCAAGACGGCCAAGCGCCTCGCGTAGCGGGCCACGGGTAAGATTGAAGCGGGAGCAGAGTTCGACTTCACCGATCTTTTCGCCAGGGGCAAGATCGCCCTTCACAATGGCCGTTTGCAGACAATCGAAGGCTTCATCGGCACGGGTATAGGTTTGGGCGATAGCTTCCGGCATATTTTGTCAACAATAGTGACTGGAATGACCGGAAATCTACGCCCAAACTCGGTTATTGTCAACAATCCAAAGTTTCCGAATAGCTTTGTTGTTGACAGAAAGGCAGCCATCACTGCCCAGAGGCGACGCTAATAGAGCGTGCGCTCGTCCTTGGGAGGCGGCGTGTACTGGTACAGCCAGGTTTCGGTAAGTACCTGATCGCCAAGCTTGAGCTGAAGGCGCAGGTCAATCGGCTCCAGAGAGTCGTCGGGGACCAGATCAAACATCGCCCGATAGCCACCAATGGAGTCCAGAGGTCGTGCGGAGGTGATTTCCACCTCCCCACGGCTGGCCGTTATCACCGGCTCTACCTCCGCATCGTCTCCCACCAGCGGTAGTGCGCCTCCGGCAAAGTCCACGGCAAACCGCCAGGAGAAATATTCTCGCTCCTTCCCGACAACACCACCCAATCCCGTGCGCGTTGCCTGAACCGTGGCCAGCTCCTCTGGTTTCATCGGCGGCTCTGCTCCCCATGACAGCGTGTAGGAATAGAGATACTCCTGCCCCGGTTTCAGGGGCTTCTCGGGGTGCCAGAAGGCGACGATATTGTCGAACGTTTCGTCCTTGGTGGGGATCTCCACCAGCATCACACTGCCCTTACCCCAATCGTCGTGGGGCGTGACCCAGACGCTCGGACGTTTCTCGTAGAACACGCCATCGTCCTGGTAATTCGAAAACCGTCGGTCACGCTGCAGCAGGCCATATCCGCGAGGATTATTGTCTACAAACGTGTTTACCCTGAGCGAACGAGGATTGACAAGTGGCCTCCACAGCCATTCGCCCTGCCCGTTCAGAATCGACAAACCATCCGAATCGTGAATCTCCGGACGCCAGTCATAGGCCATGCGCCGATCGTTTTCACCGGTCTGATACATGCTGGTCAGTGGCGCGATGCCTACCCGCTGGATGGGTTTTCGCGGGTATAGCGCCGCATCCACACTCATCACCATGTTTCGTCCGGGCGTCAACGTAAAGACGTAAGCACCGGTTGTGCTGGGTGAATCCAGCAGCGCATAGACCACCATGTTTTGGCTGCCCGGCTCCGGCTTCTCCAGCCAGAACGCTGAAAATTTTGGAAATTCTTCCCCGCCTTCCATTGCGGTGTCTATCGCCAACCCCCTGGCGGAGAGCCCGTATTGCATTTCTGACCCCACCGCCCGGAAGTAGCTGGCACCGAGGAAGGCGGCCAGGTCCCGCTCGTAGTCCGTGTGGAAGTGAATACGGAAACCGGCGTAGCCGAGATCCTCCGGCAGGGTTCCCAGGGGCTGTTCACCCTCATAACGAAAGTATTCCGGCTTGTACGCCAATTCCCGGGCTTCGCCGTTTTCCACTTCGTGGATGCGCACCGGGGATTTGAAGTAGAGACCAAGATGGAAAAGCTGAACCTGAAACGCGTTGTCGTCGTTACGCCAAAGCGCTTCTTCGGGGCGAAAACCTATCGCCTGGTAATCGTCCCAGGACAACTTCTTCAACGAGCCGGGCAACTCCCCTTCATGTGATACCCAGGGTTCGTCGGCCAACGCCCGCGCATGGCCTTTTAGCCAGGCGTAACTGAACGGCTTGGGCTCACCAACCTCGCCCGCCACGCTGGAACCACTGTAAACCAATGCCGAGAGGGGCAACGCCTGGGCTCCCGCCAGGCTGACGAAGGTTTTGATCAGTGTGCGTCTGTCCATGTCATGCTCCCGTCTTATGTTGAGGCTCTTTACTCTTCAGGCTTTGTCTTGCCCAGACTGGATATTCGCCGCCCCCAGAAGCTATTCGGCGATGAACGCCAGGCAAGCCGATGCAGTTCCGCCAGCGCTGTGCGGTCACGGAACACTTGGCTGAGTTCGTTCCGGGACAACGAATCCGGCCCTTTGTCGGCGAGCCGTTGTACCAATGGCGCCAGCAACTCCGCCCTTCTGGGGTGGCGGTCAGCACGAGCCAGGGTAAGATGAAGCTGGTTCAAGCGAGGCCGGATCACGGCGGCTTCCACAGTGGTAATCACCGGGACCTCATCACTCACGGCCCTTGCGCTTCTGGCGTCGTTCAATACCGCGACCGGCGTGAGCTCTTCCGGGATAACCAAAAGACCTTTCTTTCGAAACGCTCGCCCCAGCCCTACACGACTGAGCACCACCGATGTCGGGGCCGCCAACACAAGTGGGACCGCTACGGGCAAGGACCAGAGGAAAAACATGGGGTCCAGGCTCCAGGCAAAGGCGGACCAGCCAGCCCCCACGAGCATGCCGGGAAACTGGGTCACAAGAGCGTCCCGCCATGTTGTTTCTTCGGTGCGATTCTGGCCGGCCCAGGACAAAGAGACGTTGAGAAGAGCGCCGAGTACATATCGGCTGTGCGCCATCATCCTGACCGGAGCCAGCAAAACGGACACGACGATTTCCAGCAACACACTCAAAAATAGCCGCCAGACACCTCCAAAGCCCCGCACAAGGCCATGAAATACGGCATCAAGGATGGACAGGAATTTTGGCAGGAACAGCAGCGACAGGGTGCTCAACGCAAGCCCAATGGCCCATTCCGGCCGCCATTCCGGCCATAGGGGGAAAAGCCCCTGATGCCCCTCCGGGAAATAGTTAATGCTGGCGACTGTCATTTGCACGGCTTCAACGGTCGTCAGAATCAGGAACGCCAGCCAGAGTGGCGACGCCAGGTACGCCATGATGCCGTTAAGCAGTGCCATTCGGTGTGCCAAGCGTAGCTTCCGCTCGAACAGCAGAATCCAAAGGTGCTGGAGGTTGCCCCGGGACCAACGATTGTCCCGGGAGAGTTCATCTGAAATGGTAGGCGGAGATTCTTCAAAACTGTTGCCGAGTTCAGGCTCAAGCCACACTTCATAACCGGCGCGGCCCATGTAAGCCGCTTCCACGAAATCGTGACTCATGATTGGCCCGCGAAAAAGCCCAAAGCCCCGCAGCTTACGAAGACCGCAGTGCGCCATGAAGGGCTCAACACGCAGAATGGCATTGTGGCCCCAGAAAGCAGCGTCTCCCATCTGTATACCCGCCAGGCCGGTGGCAAACAACGACGAGTAAAGGCGGTTCGCGAATTGCTGCACCCTGGCGAAGAGAGACTCACCGTTGATAATGGAGGGTGCGGTCTGCAGGATACCCACGTTGGGTTCCCGCTCCATCAGTCGAACCATTTTCACGATGGTTTCCGCACTCAATAGGCTGTCAGCGTCCAGCACAACCATGTAGCGGTAGCGGCGGCCCCAGCGCCGCAGAAAGTCCGCAACATTGCCGCTTTTGAAGTTGAGATTGACGCGCCGACGACGATAGAACAGCCGCCCTTCAGCCCCCAGTTCCTCACACAATCGATGCCACTCGGCCTGTTCCTGGAGCCAGACATTCGGGTCCCTGCTGTCGGAAATAATATGAAATTCAAAATGGTCCAGGTGCCCGGTTCGTTCGATGTCCTGATAGACCGCTTTCAACCCGCTAAGCGTCCATTGCACGGGCTCGTGGTAGATCGGCATAACAATGGCGGTTTTGGCCAGCGCCGTATTTCCCAGTTCCGACTCCGGATGTCGTTTGAGAAGACTGTGACGATCACCGCCTATCAGCCTGAGCACGAAACCGAAAACAGCCGTCCAGAATCCCACTGCAATCCACATATAAAGAAGGATAAAAAGCGCAAGCAGGCCGAGTTCCACCCATGTTCCGCCGTGATACGGCAGAATCCAGAGCAGGAAGTAACTGGCAACAACGGTTTGCCCAACCACAAACAGTGTCAGAAAAAAACGACGCACAGTAGCGGTACGGCGCCAGTTTTCAGAACGCGCGCTGGGGGCTGCATTAACGACCTCAGTCATGGGGGTAGTACCCCAGGTGGCCTCGCATGAGCGGTGGAATGGGCGTAGGAATGTCCACGTCCGGCGGGTTAAAGTAGTCCGGCACGAGTTCAATACAACGGGCAGGCAAATCCGGCCCATCGCCTTCCTTCATAGCACTGTCAACCAAGCGCAGCACCTGTCGACAGGTTTCCGCGTCCAGTTGCACGCCATTGTCGCGCAGGTAGGTCATGACCCTCTCGATCGCCTGCTGGCATAAGGTTTCCGGCATGAACTACTCCCCGCTCTATTGTTTCTGGACAAGCCCGGAATCCGGGCCTATGGAATAAGTCCAGGTTTCGGTCAGTGGCTCATTATCAAGCAGGAGTTGCCCACGGAGGACTGCGGCCTTTTCACCGACGGGTCGAACCAGCATCGACAGGCGCCAGGTCCCATCTGCCTCAACGTATTCAACGAAATGCTCTATGATCTCAACGGAATCGCTGTTTCCGCTCCCTTCACTGACCTTACTGACGATGGCTGCAGTAGGCTCAATCTCGTTCAGGGGCCCTCCCGCAAAATCAACGATGATTCGGTAGGCACCCTCTTCGGTGCCGCCTCCGGGGCGATTGCCACCTCCGACAAACGTTTGCAATGCGCGCCCGATGTCCTGCCCGGATACGTCCTCATCGCCAAAATGAAGGCTGTAGGCAAGCGTCCGGTGGTCCCCCTTCTTCACGGGCTCCTTCGGTTTCCAGAAGGCAACGATGTTGTCGTTGGTTTCCGCATTTGTGGGGATTTCAACCAGCACGACCTCGCCGTTCGACCATCCCTGCCTTGGCGCAACCCACGCACTGGGCCGCTTGTCGTACCGGGCCTCGGCGTCCTCAAACTGATGAAACTGGGTATCCCGCTGCATCAACCCGAAGCCAGCCAAGCGGTCAACCTGAAGGTAGCTAAGCCGGAGGCGCGATGGATTCGTCAGAGGTCGCCACAACCATTCGCCAGCGCCTTGGTCATGAATCAGCAGTCCGCTTGAGTCATGCACCTGTGGTCGCCATTCCCCCCTGGGTCTGGCGGTATTCTCGCCGTAGTAGAACATGGACGTCAGCGGTGCCAGGCCTGGCTGATCCACCGGGTTGCGGTAGAACAACTCAGCGGTGACATCGATACGTGTGGTCGGGCCGGGCTGAATATCGAAACGGTACGCACCGGCGACGCTAGGCCCATCCAATAGGCCGTAAACCCGCATACGGTCGCTGCCACCTCCCGGCCGCTCAAGCCAGAATTCAACAAACGATGGCACTTCCTCCCCGGAAGGCAGCCCGGTGTCAATCGCTATACCCCGAGCCGACAGGCCAAAGTGGTTATCGGCCCCCACGCCCCTGAAATAGCTTGCGCCGGCAAAGACCAGAAACTGGTTCTGCTCGTCGCCACTGCCCATCGGGTACGTCAGCTTAAAGCCTGAATAACCCAGATCGGCTGGAACCCTTTTTGCGAGTTCCGGGTCCGGGAAGCTGAAGCCGGATTTATCAAACGGGATGGGTGTTACGCCGTCGGCATCCACCTCATTCAGCTTGACCGTGTGGGTGTAATAACTTCCCGGCGGCACCATCATAACCTGGAACCGGGAGTTCCCCTCCCGCCAAAGGCTGGCTTGCGGATTGAAGCGGATGGATTGGTATTCCCGGTAGCTCAGGTTCCTGAGAAACCCCGGCACCGAAGGTGGCGGCTGATACTCACCTTCAGCCCTTGCCTTGGCCTTGTCCACTATTTCCCTGAACTCAAGTGCCCCCGCCGCGTGGGCGTAGAGCAGCCCCGGCAACATCAGGCCGATCAGCCATCTTTTCCCTGAATGCATGCAGCTCCTACCTCAAAAAATGTCCCTAGACGTTTTAATGTAGCACTTGCGACCGGCGCCGTCTCAAGTGACATCTTCGTAAGGCAGGTTGGCTATAGGGAGTCAGGCAGGCATCAGAGAAGCGTTAGAACGAAATCAGATACCCATGGTGAGAGAGAACCGAACGTCCGGGCGTTCGGGCATAGTCATAGCCATCGTGGAGGCACGAATCATTCGGCCGACGCTAACATTGGCCGTGAACGCACGGCCCTCGAACTTCAATGAAACCTGGCCGGCACTGGCTCGGCCGTGGCGGTCGGACTGGGCTTCGGAATAGGGAACCCAGCCGTGCAACACCGCAAAATTCACACTGGAAAGTACACCGTCCATGAATGGCATCTGCCACGAGGGGCTGGCGGTGTCCAGGCGCAACCAGCCACCCCGGACAACCGACACAGATTGCCCGTTAAAACCGGCAATCATGGAGGGGCCAGCCACGGTCAGATATTCCGACACCGGAAGATCTTCATCAGCAAACTGGTAACGGCCGTGAATCCGCCAACGCCATCGATAGAGCTCCTGCTCCAGCGACGCGGACATGGCCACTTTGTAGAAGGCGTCTTCGCGCCCGACATCATCCTGCAACCGGTAATCGGTGGAACTGTACTCGCGACCGCTCACTGCCAGAAAACCGGTGTTAGCCTGCAAGCCATCCCAAATCTCATGGCCGCCCTGCGCCTTGACGCCCACTGAGGACAACTCGTAGCGGCTCTCGGACACCAGGCTCCCCTTCTCCAGAGCGCGACTGTCCCGACCGGTATGGTGGGCAACACCATCAAACGCGAGACCAAATTTTGAAAACAGCGGACGACTGGCACCGATGCCCACAACACTGGACTCGCCACTGGCGTTGTAGCGCCTGTCGCCACTGGTAATGGCATGGCTGTAGTAGGAGCTTCCGGTTTCCACGGTGACTTGATTGGCACCTGCCGGAAAGCGGTATCGAAACGACGTGGCGTTGACGTCTGAGCGGTTTTTGTGGGATCGGGCATCGCGATAGTGAAACCCGATAGCATCGCTGCTGCCAACCAGGCTGTCAGCAGCCACGCCGATATCCCCATCCATTCCGTCACTGTTCAGGGAGGTTCTGCCGGAGAATTTCAGTCGGGACCTTAGCCAGTGTTCACGCTCATCGCGAAACGCATTCGCGCTGCCCTCGAAATTATCGGCGTAGGGTTTCCAACCATTACGCAACCAGGAACCCGAGGATTGGGCGTACAAGGGCTGGCTGAGAACGCACCAAATCAGCGCGAACAACAGGGAATGTCTCAATGTTTTTGATCCTGCCAGTGAGCGCCGGCCGCCAGTCGAGAAGGATGCCGGTTATTCTTAAAAAATCGTCACTGCGGAATGTATTGCATTAACGCCCTTAAATCCACCACTGGTTGCCAAAATTTACAAAGTTAATCTTTATATAAAACAGTTAATTACAAACACCTCTGAAAGTTTTTTCTATAGATTTCAACAAGCGGGAAGTATTGGGAACTGGCGCCGGTTATTACCAAATTCTACATTTCGCTACCGAGACCTCCATTTGAAACACTAACTTGGTTACACTTGGCATAATTCGTGAGTCAACCCACACGGACGACTGACTTCAAACCGGCCGTGACCGATACGAAATAAGGACGAACGTTATGATCAAGAAGTGTCTCTTCCCTGTTGCCGGATATGGCACCCGCTTCCTGCCGGCCACCAAGGCCATGCCCAAGGAGATCCTTCCCATTGTGAACAAGCCTCTTGTTCAATACGGTGTGGAGGAAGCATCAGAAGCGGGAGTTCACGAATTTGGTTTCGTCACCGGTCGTGGTAAGAGGGCCATTGAGGATCACTTCGACATCAGCTATGAGCTTGAGCACCAGATTGCCGGCTCGGGCAAGGAAGACCTGTTAACGTCGATCCGGGAGCTGATCGACCACAACTCGTTTGCCTTTACCCGCCAGAATGAAATGAAAGGTCTTGGTCACGCCATCCTCACCGGTCGCAACCTGGTCGGCGATAACCCGTTCGCGGTTGTACTGGCGGATGACTTCTGTGTGGCTGATGGCGCCGGGGAAGGTGTTCTGGCCCAAATGGTAAGACTGTATAACCAGTTCCGTTGTTCCATCGTGGCCATTGAAGAGGTACCGGAAGATGAGACTCACAAGTACGGCGTGATTGCGGGCGAGTCCATGAAGGATGGCCTCTACCGCATTACCGACATGGTCGAGAAACCTGCACCGGAAAATGCACCCAGCAACCTTGCGATCATTGGCCGCTATATTCTAACGCCGGACATCTTCGATATCATCGAGCGCACGCCCCCAGGCAAGAACGGTGAAGTTCAGATTACGGATGCGCTGCTGGAACAAGCGAAAAACGGATGCGTTCTGGCGTACAAATTCAAAGGCCGCCGGTTTGACTGCGGCAGCATTGACGGGTTTGTGGAAGCGACCAACTACGTTTACGAGAACATCTACAAGAAGGGCAAATAGGCACCTATTTGCCGAGGATCTGCAGAATCATGCGCCGGTTTTCGCCGGAGGTTTTCCGGAACCGGCGCAGCAGTTCCATTTCCTCCTCCGAGAGCTGTATCCGACTGATTTCCTGCTCCAGCTCCTTCAGGGCCGCTGACAGGTCATCGCCCTGGCTAAACGCCAGACCTGGCAGCTCCAACTGGCCGGTGTCCCCGGCGTCGTCCAGGTCCAGCAGGTCTTCCAGTGGGGTTTCCGTCTTCAGGCAGAAGTCCAGTAGCTCGGTGACACCAGGCCAAGCGCGCTGCCTCGCATCAGTCGATTCCCAGTTCATCACCTGTGCCTCGTCCACTCCACACATTTCCGCCACGTCCCCGCACGACAACTGCCCGGCTTCCCGAATCTGCCGCAGGCGGCGGTTAAAGGTTTGCAGGTACCGCATAGGAGTGTTCTCTGCCGAGGTTAATCTTGTAGTTTGATAGCACTTTTGGTGAATCAAACCGGAAATGTAACGTACATATAGCTTTACACACAATCTACCTATAATGAATCCATTAGCAACGGAAATAACTCGGTATGGCGGCAAACACACTGGATAGAAACACCGCATGGGAGCTGGTCCTGGACGCAGTGAACCGCAGCAATGTGACACTCTCGTTGCCGGGCAGTGACGAGCCAGCACTGGATATTGGCCTGAACGGCGAATGGGCACTGAGGCTTCCAGCGGACCTCGACGCACGCAATCTGCTGTCGGTTTTCCTGCCTCTGTGCTGCCCGGTTGCTCCGGGCTTACCTTCGCGGGTTGTTGGCCAGATGGGGCAGAGCCTTGACGGACGTATCGCCACGGTGACCGGCGCGTCGAAGTTCATCAATGGCGAGGGTGGCATTACACACCTGCACCGTCTGCGGGCTGTGTCAGAAGCAGTCATTGTCGGCGCCGGTACCGCATCCACGGACAACCCCAGGCTGACAGTCCGCAAGACGTCCGGTATCAATCCCGTCCGGGTGGTGATTGATCGCAACCATCGAGTACCGGATAGCCATCACCTGTTCAGCGACGAAGCGTCTCCTACTCTCCGCCTCGTCGCCGGGGATTACCACGCTGGCAATAAGCTGGCACCACGCCACGGCGTAACGGATGTGCCCTGCCTCGGACACGATGACACCACGAACCCTGCTCATATACTCGCGGTTCTCGCGGACTTTGGCCTTCGCAAAATTTTTGTGGAGGGCGGCGGGCTTACCGTGTCTGAATTCCTGAACGCGGACCTGCTCGACCGGCTTCACGTAATGGTCGCGCCGATGATTATCGGCAGTGGGCGCCCGGCGTTTTCACTGCCGGAAATCAAGAAACTCGACAGTGCCCTGCGCCCGAAGGCCCAGATGGTGGACCTGGGCAGCGACATGCTGTTTGATCTGGATTTCAGTCGCTCTGCTGTCGGCGAGTGAACACGAATAGCACACCCGGAAGGCTGGACAACAGAACCGCCAATCCATAGCCGACACTGAGTGCAACACCCTGCTCGGCCGGTAGCCCAGCCATGGGCCAGAGCAATGCCGCTGCAGCCTCTCGCACCCCCCAGCCTGCGACAGAAACCGGAATAGCCATGGCCAGCAGCAAAAGGCTGCAAAGAGACATCAGAACCAGGGCCATGTTCGGGTCAGTCCAATAACCCGCGCCCAGAGCCAACAACGCGAATACGGCGAGATAACTGGCCACCACACCGGCAGAGGACAACACCTGGACGCCCAGAGCCGGCCACCCCAGTAGTGCTTTGTGCAAATCACGCCGCAATGCATGGACATAGATCTTCGCACGCTGCCAAAGCCTGGCAACCAGTACCACTGTCGTTACCAGGCCGGCCAGCAATAACAGCACCCGTTCGCTGTATTCGGAAAAAGCCTCATGCATTCCATATCGAGACCACGCGAGCCAACCACCCAGGCTAAACGCCACCGCCATCATTACCAGCTGGCCGGACATTCTCTCGATCATGACGGCATGAACGGACGCAAGACGGGCACCGGAGTCGAGACTGTGACGCCAAGCCCGATTAACATCACCCAACACCCCGCCAGGGAGCACCTGATTGAGAAAAGTGGCAAGGTAGTACTCCCGCACTGCAACGGCCATGGGCAGAACCAGACCAAGCCGCCGGGCGGTGAAACACCAGCGCCAGGCTGAAAGCAGCACCTGCGCGACGGACACCACCATGGCCGCCAATAAAGCCAGCAATGAGAACTGAGCCAGTTCCCGCCAAAGCACGGCCAAATTCAGGAAATAGCCAGTAGCCAATAGCAACAGCAGGGTGAGCCCCCATCGCAGGTAACGGGTTCGGGACAGGTGTCGCACGTCAGGCAACGCTTGCTCTGGCCGGCCGGGCGAACAGGTCTTCATGATCCACACGGATTGAAAGGCGCTGTTCATCAGCCTGCTTCAGGCGCAGACCAAACCAGCGTTCTGCCCGCTGGCGCTCACCCGGCGACTGCTGCATCACCGCGTCCCGCCAGCCCTCAAGCAAGGCGCGCTGAAGTGCGCTTTGACCCGACGTCAGGTGCCACGGGCTTGCCGCAACGGATACCTGATACTCGCGCAATTCGAGTTGTTGTTTGAGGTAACTTGTCGCCAATGGCCCCAGCGCGGCGCCGGTACCCTTGTCATTGTGCTGGTGGTCATTGACAGTCTTGAGTATCCAGCCGTCGTCCTGGTCTACCGGCGACAGCTCAAAGTCACCCGCGTAACTCAGAACAATCAACACGCCGGCATGGTTTCTGGAGGCCACTATCGCCAACGCCTCAAGCCACTCTTCTGACATCAGGTCTATCAGAGCTGAAGCTGTAATCAGTCGAGTGCCGTCCGGAATCTGCCCGGCAAGCCGCGCGGCACTCAAGTGACATGCATGGGTTTCCAGCGGAACGTCAAGGTGTTGCAAGCTCTCTCTGGCTAGGGCTAGCAGCTGTTCGTCCTGATCCAACAACACCCAGTGCTGAGGCACCGTCATTGCCGGCACAAGGTAGCGGGCGTTGGAGCCGGTCCCTGTGCCCAAGTCCACCACAAGCAATGGCGGTGCGTGATGACCACCAAGTATGTCCGGGCGACAGTAGTCCTGTTCCGCCCACGCCAGCACCTCTGGGAGCAGGCTTTTGCTACGAGCAAGATGGTCAGCCGGCTCACGCAGTGCCAGCCAGCCGCTGTCGAAGGTGGTAGGGTCCGATGACGGCAGCAGCTCTTCCAGTGCCCGTTGAAAGGCAATGGCGGTACTCTGCCAGCTTCGCAGGGAATGCGCTGCCTTCCGTGCCTGGGCAGCCGCCTCGACAAGTGCACCGGGGTTTGTCAGCCAGTCTTCAAGGCACGCCCGCAACCCTGCGACATCGCCGGCTGGATACTGCCGGACGCCAGGCCGCAGGCCTGTGGTGGAAAGGGCACCCCCATCAGTGGTGATCACCGGCAAACCCGCGGCAATCGCCTCATCAATCACCATTCCATACCCTTCATAAACGGACGGCAGCACGAATACATCGGCGTTACGATAGGCGCTGGCCAGCTCGACGTCGTCCATTTCCCCCGCAAGACTTATCCGATGTTCAAGCCCCAGGTTCGCAATGATGCCGCGAAGCTCGCGGGCATAGTGCTCGTCGCGATCCAATGAACCTGCCAGGGTGCAATGCCATGAACAGTCCCGGAGATCGCTTAACGCTTCAACCAGATGATGCTGCGCCTTGCGCCGCGACAGGTGAGCAACGCAGAGCAATTGAATCGTGCGGCCCTGGGCTCTTGATGGCTGGGTTTCAGCACAGATACCATCAATGGTATCTGCGCCCGGCTCAACCACGCGGATGGCGGTGGCCGGTACGTCGTAGTCTTTCAGGCGTTGCGCGGTGTGGCCACTGGTAGTGATCACCCCGGCCACCTTCGACAGTGCCCGGCGCTCTACCCGGAAAAGCCAATCCTGCAACTCTTGCGTCAGCCCCGTTTCATCCGCCAGTGCATGGTGAACCAGCGACACAACCCGCAAGCGAGATGCATGGCTGGTGACCACATCCGGAAGTCCACCCATGGCCAGCCCATCAAGCACCACCACCGAATCATCTGCAAGGTCGGCAAGCAACCTGTTCATTGATGCTTCCGCCATTCGGTCTGGCACCGGAAAGCTGCCACAGAGTCCTGCAACGACGGCATCCACGCCGTTGTCCCTAAGCCCTGCGACAACACGCTGAACGTACCGGTAACCGCCGGTTTTCTGTTCCGGATTTCCCGGCACAATAAACAACACCGACGTTAACGACTCAGAGTTTGCCATGGTAGCTGGCCCAGGCTATATGGGATTCGCCAAGGGTAACCTTCATCGAACACAGGCCCTTACCGGTCTGGCCCAGCCTGCCCTCATGAATCGCCGTTGCCAGTCGGTCGAATACCGTCATCGCCATGAATTCGGTGGTGGTATTGCGACCGGAGAATTCCTCGATATCGTCCAGGTTTTTCATGTTGAACTCGGCAACCACCGACGACAACACCTCGGATGCCAGCCCGATGTCGACGATGAGGTCGTCGCTGTCGAGGGCTTCCCGCTCGAAAGTGACATCTACTACGTAGGTGGCACCATGCAGGCTTTGAGCGGGGCCGAAGATGTCGCCCTTAAAGCTGTGGGCGATCATCATGTGGTCTCTGACGGTAAGGCTGAACATGCGTTGTGGGTCCTCGATGCAAGTTAAAAGGGGGGTCAGTTGTCTGGGTATAGAATACGATGGCAGAGGGTGTCGGAGGCCATTCCATCTGCCCTGTTTCCAGCAAGTGCCGGCATAACCTCCGGCAATGATTCGAAAGTGGTTTCGCCGCTGATCAGACAGTCCAGGACATCATCCCGCAACAGATCCAGGGCCAGCGTCATCCGATCCCGGTAGTGCCAGCGCGGCTGCTGATCGGGGTGAAGATTACCAACCTGGCTCGACCGTATCGTCAGCCGGCGGGAATGGAATGCCCGGCCCAGGGATACTGGCACGGGCTGCTCGCCATACCAGCTCATTTCGATGATTCGACCTTCCTGCCCTGCAAGCGCGAGCGCGGCTTCAAGGCCTTGCGGGTGGCCGCTGGCATGGACCACCAGATCGTGGTCGTCCTGTTGGCATTGGGTCTGAAAATTGAGCCCCAGCGAATGCGCAACCGCCTTGCGGTGTGGATTGGTATCCACAGCGGTAACACGGGTACCCGGTATGCGGCTGGCAAGCCAGGCAACCAACAGGCCAACGACGCCAAGCCCCACCACTGCGATTCGCTCTCCAACCCGCGGTGAGGCATCCCACAGACCGTTAATGGCGGTTTCCATGTTGGCGGCCAACACGGCCCTGGATTCCGGAAGGCCGGGTGGAAGAGGCACAACGGCGGATTCAGGAACCTGGTAGTTGTCCTGATGAGGAAACAGGCAGAAAACCGACTGGCCAACCAGGGCCTCGACGCCTGAAACAACACGGCCGACACTGGCATAACCGTATTTGACCGGGAAGGGAAAATCACCCTCCTGGAACGGAGCACGCATCGAATCATATTCCGACGACGGTACGCGGTTGTTGAAGACCAACGACTCGGTTCCACGACTGACACCGGAGTGTAGCGTCCGCACCGACACGGCCGGCCCGTCACCGTGGTCTGCTGAGCAGAAATCATAGGTTGCTGGGAGAATGGCCCCTTCCCCGGGCCCGGTAACCCAAAATGCGTTTGTCATATCGTCTGTTTCCTTACAGCGCACGTAACTCACTATAGTACACCCGGGCTATAGTACACCCGGGCTTGCCGGCTATAGTGCATAGAGGCATATCAATGTGTTCAATAGGGTCCTATTTTGACCTGATACACGCTCATTCATACGCTGGGGTTTGATGATGGATTCCCGAACTCATACGTTCCGCCTGCCGTTGGCCGCAGATCTTGCCTGGTCCGGCGCCCTGACGGTGCTAATGGTGACTGGCGCCGGCATTGGATTCCAACCCCCTGCCAGCTTTTTCGCATTCGCCGTGTTGCTCTGCCTGGCAATCGCAGTGCCTGTTATTCGCTTCTGGCCGACAGGACAAGACTTCGGCTGGGCCAATCGGGCAACCCTGGTACGCGCCTCCCTGGTCATACTCCTCACCAGCCTGGCGCCGTTCACTCACGAGCTGGGGAACTGGTTGTGGTTGTACGGGTCACTGTGTTTACTGGCGTTGATTCTTGACGGCGTGGATGGCGCCGTCGCCAGAGCCACCGGTTCAGCAACGACGTTCGGTGCCCGATTCGACATGGAACTGGATGCCCTGTTCATTCTGGGGCTGTGTGTTGCAGTCCTGGCCCAGGGCAAAGCCGGCCCATGGGTTCTGGCGTTGGGACTGATGCGTTACGCCTTTGTGGCCGCTGGCCACTGGTTCCGTTTTATGGAGAGGCCCTTACCCGACAGTTTTCGACGCAAAACCGTCTGCGTATGGCAGATAGTCACCCTGATGATTGCCATCTTGCCCATTACGCCGGCCGGTTTCGCAGCTGCGACACTCGCTATCGCGCTGTTGCTGCTCTGTTATTCGTTTTTTGCAGACCTGCGCTGGCTTTATCAAACAGGGAGAAAGGCATGAAAACATTCCTATCCACCGCCGCATTGACCGCCTCGCTGGCATTGGCTGCCCCGGTAGCCATGGCCGAGCCAGAAACCTACGTTATTGATGATGAGCATTTCTCGATGTCATTTGAGGTGAACCACATCGGTTATGCCCCGGTAATGGGCATGTTCCGGGATGTGGAGGGAAAGTTCGACTACGACGAGGAGACCAAGCAGCTCACCTCGGGCACACTGACGTTCAAAAGCAAAAGCGTCTTTACCAATCACGACAAACGGGATGGCCACCTGCGCAACGAAGATTTTCTCAACAGTGGAACGTTCCCGGATATCACCTTTGAGATCACCAACTTCGAAACCACCGGCGAAAACACCGGCATTGTGACCGGTGACCTGACCCTTCTAGGCAAAACCCGCCCCGTGGATGTTGATGTAACCCTTAACAAATCCGCCGAATACCCCATCGGGCATGAGGATTACACTCTCGGTATGACCGCCGAAACCACCATCAGGCGCAGCAATTGGGGCATGAGTTACGGCATTGACCAGGATCTGGTAGGAGATGAAGTTCGCCTCAGGTTCGGCCTGGAAGCCGTGAAAGAGTCCGGCTGGCTATGAGTGGTGTGAACGACGTCACACCCTGGACACATTTCGTTACATATTCAGGCCAATTTTTTGCGCAAAGTCAGTTTGGCCCGTTATGTTAAGACAACAATAAAAATAATGGCGTTCGCGCCATAGAATGCCTCCAACAAGGATCCAAAGATGCCACTGCGGTTGCTCTTGGCCCTAACGTTCGTTGTGTCCGGTGCCGTCGGCATGGGGTATCTTTTGTCGGCTGAGAACACAGTTCGGTTCTCCTGGCTAACCGGGGAAAGCGAAGACAAGAGCCCCCGCCCTTCCGGAACAGACACCACCCGCTCCAAGCCTGCGCAGGCAGAATCGCCGACGACGGAAAAGCAGAAACCCTCTGATAATGCAATTGGTTTCATGTTGGCCAGTGCCGCCGCCCAATACAGCCAGAACATACGCTACCCGACCTACTCCATTCCGATCTCCGAAGATCAGGCCAGGGCCTACGCCGGAAACCGTTTCGACCCTGTGGAGCTGCCGCTCGACGGGGGCGGGCAATTTACCGTCACGCTTGAGAAATACCGCTTCGTACAGGAAGAGGACATTCTGGTAGCGGCGAGTATTACCGGCTCTCAGGTAGTAGGGCCCAGCCTGGACGTAACCCTGGAGTCACCCGAGTCTCGCCAGGCGATTGCCCGCACTGCTCTCAATAACGAGGCCGGCGCCCCCTACTATGAAGGCGTCATTGAGGCCGATGCAGAGCCTGGCGAGTATCGGTTGATCGTTGAGGCAACCATTGATGGCAAACCCGTACGCCACGTTTCGACCCTGACCATCGAGCCCGACCTCGGAGAGTTTGACGGCCTGGGTGACCCGCGGGTGACCAGCAACGACCTGATCATACCGGTTCATTTCGACGCCAAAGACCCCGGCTTCTACGCTCTTTCTGCCCAGCTTTACCACAACGGCCGCCCAGTCGCGCAGCTGCAGGCGGAAAAACGACTCGATGGAACCACCGACACCCTGGAGCTCAAGGCTCATGGCTCTGTGCTCGCCCATCGCGAAATTAGCGGTGAACTGGAACTGCGAAACCTGCAGATCCGGCGCCTGCCGGCCTCGCCTGGAGACCGCACCGACTATGGCTATGGCCCTGATGATGGCTACTCGTTTTCGCCACCGGACCTGGACGGTCTGACCGACAGCCCGGCAGGTGACCCCGAATCAGAGCAACGTGCTGCCCTGCTGCAAAGGCTGGCAGACAAGTTCTGATACAACAATAAAACAAAGACGGAGCCTTTATGAAAACAAGAAAGAGAATTGCCTGTAAGGCCGCCCTTGCGGTCGCCATCGCCGGAGGCTTGTTCGCCGGTACCGCCCACGCCCAGCTTGCGGGCCACAACGTGATCCTGGTTCACGGCTTCCAGCAGGAAGACCTGGCCAATCCACCTGCCAACCTCAATGAGGTGAAAAGCGCTGGCGAGGACTATTGGCGCACCTTCTGGCTGTCCCGTTCCGATGCCCGTGTAGATTGGGGCAGCGATGGCCGTGTGGAAGGCAACATCGCCCAGCAAGCCTATCAGCAGCTACGTGACATCAGCCAGCAAGGGCTGTGCAACGATTTCTGCATTGTGGTTTCTCATTCCACCGGTGACCTGGTCACCCGATATCTTCTGGAAAACCAGGCCCGCTGGCTTCAGGCCGACGGACTGCAGCCGCTGAAAATACTCGTTGCGATCGACTACTCCGGTGCCGGCGGCGGTACGGAGCTGGCCGACCTGGCCCTGAACGTTGCCTACAACGACAGCTGGTACAACTGGCCACTCAAACAGGCGGTTCGTGCGTTCACCGGCATCACCCCTGAGCCTGGCAAGCTTGGCGTTGTCAACGACCTGCAAACCAACACGGCACGCAACCTGGCCGTCAGCCCCAACAATATTCCGCGACTGCGGTTTGTGGCCGGCGGTTCGTCTTATGGCGGCATCACCAAGCCGTTCATTGCCGGCACCGATGATGGCGTGGTACCAACCCACTCGGCCTGTGGCGCCACCACCAGCAACGGCATCGACTCCTGTAGCTCGAACCTGAGCTTGGCGGGCAAGGTGTCCAGCCAGAATGGGCCCTCGGACCTGTACTACAACCACTTTCCGATCCTGATGAACGAGGGTGTTTCCCACAGCGGCGTTCTGGGCTCGGAAACCGGCAACATTTCGGTCCCTGTCGTGAATGACACAACCCTCAATGGTCTGCGTGTCGATTTCGCCAGTCGCAGCTACAACAAGCGCGCCTGGTGGCAGTGGTGGGGGGCCGGTGACCGATATGTCGAAGTACCCGGTTCTGACCAGACCGATATGTCCACCCTGGTCTACAACACGCTCAACAACTAAACATACCCAGATGGACCCAACCGTCTGAAGGAGTACCAACCGGCTCATGGAAGAGCCATCCTTACCCGCCCGTGATAAACTCCGCCGCTGTCGCTCGAATGTCTATCCACTGTATGGCGGTCGTGAATGCCCCTCTCGAACACTCATAAATCCGACCTGTTACTGGTGGTTGTCACCCTGATGGCAGCGATCAGCTGGATATTTTCCAAGGAAGCCGTATTGCTGATGCCGCCCCTGATGTTCATGGCATTGCGCTTCCTGCTGGCAGGTTCGGTACTGGCGGTGATTGCCTGGCCTTCGCTGAAACGGCTAAGCCTGGACCAATTCAAGCGCAGTGCTGGCGTAGGGCTGGTGTTCGGGGTAGCTATGAGCTGCTGGGTGATGGGGCTGTTTCACGTCACCCACATAGGAGAAGGCGCCTTCCTGACCAGCCTTGGTGTAGTCATCGTGCCGGTGATTGCCCGGGTCATCTTCAAAGAGGCGCAGCCTTTGAGCACCTGGTTTGCGATTCCGGTCGCGGTGGGTGGTCTCGCGCTATTGTCGCTCAAAAATGGATTCCGGCCGGAAATCGGACAGGTTTTCTTCGTGATCGCCGCGTTTATTTTTGCGCTGTATTTCACCCTGAATACCCGCGCGGCCAATCAGCGCACGGTAATCAACCGCCAGGGCGAAACCGTGGAAAAACACCGTGTCCCCGCCCTACCCCTTACGGCCATCGCGCTGCTCACCGTGGGAACAGTCACCCTGACTGAGTCCGCGCTGCTGGAACCCTGGACACCGACTCTGGATAGTTTCTCCGGCATTCTCGCCGGCTGGGTAATCGCCAGTGCCGTGGTGGGTACTGCAGGGCGCTTCCTGCTACAGACCTATGCCCAAAGCCTGGCTACCCACAGCCACGGGGTCGTGATTCTGGTGTTGGAGCCGGTGTGGGTCGCGCTGTTCGCCGCGGGCTGGTTCAGCGAATCCATGTCCTCCATACAACTGGCCGGTTGTGGCCTGATATTCCTGGCACTGCTGATCAATCGCTGGGGTGTGCTCAGCAAGGCCATAAAAGGCTGGGCCAGAAAGCAGAAAACCGCCTGAAAGAGGTTGACCACGCCCATCGGAATCAGTATATTTCCACCCCGTTGCAGGACATAGGACCATAGCTCAGTTGGTTAGAGCGCTGCCTTGACATGGCAGAGGTCGGCAGTTCAAATCTGCCTGGTCCTACCATTTTCTTTCAATACGCTACGTATTGCCTGCGGCGCCGCTCTCGATTCTCTTCCCGGCATTTCTGACAATCTTTCTTAACGATATTGCCTACACGGCTTTTTCGCCGACTTACTCACTGGCCCTACCGATCTCACTACAAAACTGCATGGTCATGGCTACGTGGACGCAGCGCTCCCCGCTTAACCCGAAATGCCTAACACTATCGGGATGTACACCACCAGAAGCAACACTGCAATCAAGCCAAGCAAGTAAGGAATAATCGCGCGGGTAATGCGTTCGAGCGGCAAATCGGTGACAGAGGACGCAACGTAAAGGTTGATTGCCACTGGAGGTGTAATCATGCCGATGGCCAGGCCCACCACAATGATTAAGCCGAAGTGTATTGGATCGATTCCGAGCTGGATAACCAGCGGCAAGAGAACCGGGGTCAAGATAATCAGTGCGCTGGCTGTCTCAATAAACACGCCGGTTATCAGGATGATCCCGACAACGAGTAGCATAATGATGTACGGGTTCGTTGACAGCGATAGAACGGACTCAGCAATCGCACCGGGTACCTGCCAGCTCGACAGTGTCCAGCTCAGAACGGCCGATGTGGCAATAACGAACATGATGACTGCGGTTGTAATGGCTGAGCGAATCAATATCCGGTAAATATCCGGTAACTTGAGGTCCCGATAAATAAACAATGAGACCAATAGTGCGTAATTGACCGCCACCACCGCCGCCTCGCTGGGCGTAAATATGCCGGAAAATATCCCACCTAAAATGATAACAGGCGTCATCAGTCCCCAGCTGGCACTCTTGAGCGTGCCCCATATGGTAGCGAGGGATAATGCTGTGCCGCGCGGGTAATTGCGACGATAACCTTGGGTAATGGCAATAGCCATGAGCCCCAAGCCCATGACGAGGCCGGGAATGAACCCATTCAAAAATAGCTCGGAAACCGATTGCTGGGCAATAACCGCATAGATAATCATCGGCACTGACGGCGGTATAACCACACCAATAGTGCCGCTGGCGGCAATCAAACTGGCCGCAGCTGCGGGGTCATACCCTTTCTTCCGAAGCTCTGGCACCAGGCTGGAACCAACGGCTGCTGTCGTGGCGGCCCCTGAGCCGGATATAGCCGCGAAGAACATGCCTGCCAGCACCGAGACAATTGAAAGACCGCCTTTCAGAAAGCCAAACAACGAGTCCGCAAAGCTGACCAACTTCTCGCTCACCTTGCCCTGGGCCATAAGGTCACCGGCAAGGATGAACATAGGCACCGCAACCAGAGCGAAGGAATTGATTCCCTGAAACATCTGCTGGGTAACCACCATCAGTGGCACACCCTGAAAATACAGCGCCGCCATTGTGCTGGCCCCTATTGATAAGGCAATAGGTACGCCAATGAGCATGAACAGGAAAAATAGAACGAAGAGCAGGCCCGTCACGATGGAGGGTCGCTTATATCAGAGCCCGCTCTTGCTGTGTCAGGCCCTTCTGAGAGCAGTTCAACCAAATCAACAAATGCGTACCACCCCATCACTACACCACAGATGGGGATAATCGCGTAGACGTATGTCATCGACCAGCCCAGGGAAGCTGAGGTCTGGAAGCTTTGCATCTGCGTGTAGCGATAGCCAACGAGTACCAGTGCAACCATGAAACCAAACGCAACAGCCACTGCAAGAATGCGTGTTACCTGTCGTAGCCTGCCTGGCAGAGAATCAACGAGAAAGGTAACAGCAATATGTCTACCGCGCTGAAACGCGAGGGTCGCGCCCATAAAGGTAATCCAGACAAGCAGGAACCTCGCAACCTCCTCGGTCCAGCCCACAGCGGTAAAGAAAACCCTGGATACGATCTGCAGTGTGATCACGGCGATCAACGCCACCATCGCCGCAAAAACCATGGGCTGCATGATGACATCGATCGCACGCTCAATTTTCTTCAGAATTCCCAACATACCTTTGTCGGGCCCTTTAATTATTGCTGCTGCGATTCACGGATCCGTTCCAGGTAATCACCAAATTGATCACCATACTTTTCATAGACCGGCGCAACAGCGTCCTGAAACGCAGCGATGTCTGGATCTTCCACGATTTCCATGCCCGATGCTCGAAGCTCTGCCAACTGCTCTGACTCCATTTCAGCATTCACTGTGCGCTCATGCTCCGCGGCTTCCTGGGCAGCCTGCTCAATTACACCTTGTGCGGCTTCCGGCAAGCGCTTCCACACTGGCATCCCCATGACAAATATCGCCGGCGCGTAGGTGTGCCTGGACATCGTCATGTAGTCCTGGGTCTCATTGAGCTTGAAGGAATGCACGACGTTGACAGGGTTTTCCTGGCCGTCAATCGTGCCTTGCTGCATTGCCGTCAGCGCCTCAGTCCAGGCCATGGGAACGGCGTTTGCGCCCAATTCACGGAACGTATCAACGTAAACCGGATTCTCCATGACACGTACGCGCAAACCGTCAATGTCTTCCGGAGTTCTTACCGGCCGCTCACTGTTAGTGAGGTTACGGAAGCCGCGCTCCGCGTATGCAAGACCTTTAAGATTGACTTCACTCAACTTGTCCAGCAATTCCTGACCAATAGGGCCATCAAGTACCCCGTAGGCCTCTTCTGGGGAAGAAAACAGGAAGGGCAGCTCAAATACAGCCATTTCTCCTACGAAATTGGCGACCGGGCCATTGGTTATGACGCCCATATCCACTGTGCCAATTTGCATGCCCTCAAGCAGGGTACGCTCGTCGCCGAGCGACGCATTGGGATAAATTTCGATGGTCACTGCGCCCTCTGTGCGCTCACTGACCAGCTCCTGGAACTTAACCGCTGCAATGTGGAATCCGTCTTGCTCGTTAACGACGTGAGCCAGGCGCAACGTAACGGGGTCCATATCCGAAAACTCATCGGCAAAGACCGAGGAAGTCAGGCCAATCGTGAGGCCGAGAATTGCGGTACCGTGGGCAAGTTTATTCATTATCATTTTCCCCTCAATGGTTTTTTATTGTGTATTCACACCCTTCTAAACCTTATAGAAATCCCTGTACCAGTCCACGAAGTTGGCAATGCCCTCTTCCACCGTCGTGGAAGGCTTGTAGCCCACATCGTCAATCAGGTCATCAACATTGGCGTAAGTGGCGGGCACGTCACCGGGCTGCAGGGGCAGCAGGTTCTTCTCCGCTTTTTTGCCAACGCGCTCTTCGATGATCTCAATGAACCGGGAAAGCTCCACCGGGTTGTTGCTACCGATGTTATAGAGCCGATACGGCGCCTTGCTGGTGCCGGGATCTGGCTTTTCACCACTCCACTGCGGGTTGGGCGTGGCGACGTTGTCCAGGGTTCGGATAACGCCTTCCACGATATCGTCAATGTAGGTGAAGTCTCGCCTGTGATGCCCATGGTTGAACACGTCAATGGGCTCGCCGGCCAGTATCTTCTTGGTAAAGATGAACAGCGCCATATCCGGCCGGCCCCAAGGGCCGTATACCGTAAAGAAACGCAGGCCAGTGGTAGGCATGTTATAGAGGTGGCTGTAGGTGTGGGCCATCAGCTCGTTGGCTTTCTTGGAGGCCGCATACAGGCTCAGGGGGTGGTCCACGTTGTCGTGGATGGAGAACGGCATGGTTTCATTGGCGCCGTAGACGGAGCTGCTGGAAGCATAGACCAGATGCTTTACGTCGTTGTGGCGACAGCCTTCCAGAACGTTGGTGAAACCCACCAGATTGGCGTCGATGTAGGCATGGGGGTTTTCCAGGGAATACCGCACGCCTGCCTGGGCGGCCAGATGAACCACTCGTTCCGGCTTATGCTCGCGGAACAGGGCCTCCATGGCCGACCTGTCGGCCACGTCCTTGCGAACCTCGATGAATCCCGGTTTACAGGTCAGGCGTTCGAGCCGCGCTTCCTTCAGGGTGGGGTCGTAGTAATCGTTGACGTTATCCACGCCGATTACGTCATCACCTCGGTCAAGCAGCCGATGCGCCAGATGGGAGCCAATGAAGCCCGCCGTACCTGTAACCAGAATTTTCAACGTGTTCTCTCCTGTTCCTTCAGAACCTCAGCCCGGCACTCACGAACGGGCCACCGAGTTCGATGTCCAGACGGTCATCGCTATCTTCGTAATCAATGCTGATCTGACGGTAGCCGGCGCGAAGCTGCAACAACGACAGCTCGTATTGGCCGTAGGCATTGTAGTCATAGACGGAATCGCCGTCGAAGCTGATGAGGTTCGCCTCGCCACCGACGGAAACACCGGTGAACGGAAGATCAAAGCGGGCGGCCAGATACCCCATCGGAATCACACCATCGACTTCGGTCTTGCTGACCCGGCCATTGGTGGTCCGCTCACGGACAATCAGTTCGCCATCCAGGTTGCGGGCGGTCACGCCCAGATCCAGATTGGCCCAGTTGTCGAGTACTTCGTAATACAGGGTGACGTCAAACTGACTCAGATCCAGATCCGAATCAACGTCGCCGGACACCAGGTCAAATTGCGTGGACACTTCGCCACTAC
Organism: Marinobacter sp. V34; assembly: GCF_055524115.1. Classification (NCBI taxonomy): domain Bacteria; kingdom Pseudomonadati; phylum Pseudomonadota; class Gammaproteobacteria; order Pseudomonadales; family Marinobacteraceae; genus Marinobacter; species Marinobacter sp. V34. Next base: position 308,186 of record NZ_JBUPZY010000004.1, read on the forward strand.
CGCTTTGTTCAATGCGGGTGTAATTCAGGCGCACGTTGGGCAATACCGGCACCGGGTGCTCGAGGTAGGCACTCAGATTGGCATTGGTGTCGCTTTCCAGGTCCAGGTCGTTTTCGACGTCGACCACGTCGTTGTTTTTGCCGGCTTTCCCCGAGAGGTCCGAATCCCAGTAGCTGACATTGGCACCCAGCCCAACCACATCCGCGGTCGCAACCGGGGCAGCAATGACCAAAGAGCCGCCGATGGCAAGAATCAGTTTACGCATATCGCACCTGTTTGTGTTTGTTGTACCTGACTGATTAGTCGAAACGGATGCCGAGACGACGACCAACCTCTTCATAGGTCTCAATAACATCGCCCAGTCCCTGACGAAAACGGTCCTTATCCATCTTTTTACGGGTTTCCCTATCCCAGATGCGGCAGCCATCGGGGCTGAACTCATCACCCAGGACAATCTGGCCACCCGAACGGCCAAACTCCAGCTTGTAGTCCACCAGCAGCATGCCGGCTTCCTCAAACAGGGCCTTCAGTACGTCATTCACCTGATAGGTCAGTTCTTTCATTCTGGCAAGTTCGTCAGCTTTCGCCCAACCAAAACTGACCGCCAGTGACTCATTGACCATGGGGTCATGCATGGCGTCGTTCTTAAGGAACAGTTCAAAGGTGGGCGGGTTCAACGTCAGCCCTTCCTCTACCCCCAAACGGCGACACAGGCTGCCAGCTGAGATGTTACGAACCACGCATTCCACCGGGATCATGTCCAGTTTCTTGACCAGTGATTCCGTGCCGGAAAGCAGACCTTCAAAGTGCGTGGGAACGCCTGCCGCTTCAAGCTTTTCCATGATGAAGGCATTAAAGCGATTGTTTACCATGCCCTTGCGATTAAGCTGCTCTTTCTTCTCGCCATCAAAAGCCGACGTATCGTCGCGAAATACCATGACGAAACGGTCGGGGTCGTCAGTACGGTATACGGATTTGGCTTTGCCCGCGTAAAGTTCTTCACGCTTTTCCATGTCAGGTCTCCGGACGTGCCCGCTCTGTGCGGGCACTGCTTGCAATTAGTAAAGGTATTCGAACAGTTCTGAAAGCAGCTCGGACGAGCGATTCTCACCATCGTAACTCTCGGCGATGGCGGTGGAAACGATAATGTCGCCGTCGCGTTCCTCAAGCCGTATATCAAACGAATGAACCGGTTCCGGGGCATCGGAGAACCAGCTAAACCACCCCGGCTCGCGCTCGGATTCCGGCCGGAAATCTACAAAGAAATACCCGTCTTCACGGTTCAGGTCGATCACCGGTATCCCTGCGTCGTCCACCGCTCGCCTTACTTCCGCCCAGGCCCGGCCATAATCCAGGCTCATCACAATTTCCCGGGGCGTTTCATCGTCTGATACCAGTCTGACCAACGGTTCGCTGGCCATGCCCAATGCCGCTCGGGAGTAAGACTTGCTGTCTTCCCGGTTACGTAAATACTGGGCCAGGTCTTCGAGCAAATCCCGACTGGTATCGAGTTGCTCACGGCTACGGGTGTCCCCGCCGCCCCATGCCATCAGTTCGTTCGGGTCATCAGCAACTTCGAAGGATCGGAATTGAACCTCTGTGGTCTTGCGGCGCACACCGGGAGCGACACGAGCCTGGACAACCACTTTCGCTTCTGGTCCATCGGGGTTGTCCGGCAGCCCCAGCAAGCCCCTCGCCTGTTTGCTGAAGTTAACCAGCTCGCTCTGCATCAGACCAAGCTGCGGGCTGTCATACGCCACACCAAGGCCGTTCTCATTCATATAAGAGGTGACCGCTGGCCAGAGGCGACCGGGAACATCGTTCACCAACAGCCATATCTGGCCATCCAGCTCCTCAACCAGATAATTTTCGTCAAGGATATCGGAGGTCATATCCGGCGGCCGGGGTATGCTTCCCCGATACATGCGGCCCGAGTCAGCGGCGGTCGCTTCGCGTATCGGCATGATCTGACCAAACTCGCCTTTATCAGCCGTTTCCGGCAATTCCAAAGGTGTGCCCTCAGGTGCATTGACATAGCGTTCTGAGCGATCTTCGATAAGGCTACAGCCCGAGAGGGCCATAACAAACATCAGGCCCGCCAGGGGCCTGATGCATTTTTCGGTTTTTCTGATTTCTGTCCTGAACGTAAACGCCATCAGGCGACTCCAGTTACGATAGATGGTACAGCCTGACTCAGAGTACGCCAGAGGCTTTCAGTGCGTCTTCCACTTCACCATGGAACCTGTCACTCAGGGGGGTGAGCGGAAGGCGGATGCCCTCCCCGATCATGCCCATATGATACAGAGCCCATTTGACGGGGATGGGGTTGGCCTCAAGGAAAAGTTTGCGATTCAGGGGCATGAGCAACTCGTTAAGCCGCTCGGTTTCCTCTTCATTGCCGGCGATGGCGGCTTCGCACAACGCAGCCATACCCTTGGGGGCCACGTTGGCAGTAACGGAGACGTTGCCTTTGGCGCCAGCAAGCATCAATCCAGCGGCCGTCGCATCGTCACCAGAGTAGACCACCAGGCGGCCTTCTACGGCTTTAACCAGCTCCGCACCACGGGGAATGTTACCGGTTGCATCCTTGATGCCTATGATATTTGGAATATCCGCCAGTCGCTCTACGGTTTCGTTGAGCATGTCGCACGCCGTTCGGCCCGGGACGTTGTAGAGAATCTGATTGACCGGGACAGCCTCGGCAATGGTCTTGAAGTGCTGGTACAAGCCTTCCTGGGTCGGTTTGTTGTAGTACGGAACCACAAGCAGACAGGCATCGGCACCCAGCTTGTGCGCTTCTTCGGTCAGCTCGATGGCTTCACGGGTGCTGTTGCCGCCGGTACCGGCAATCACAGAGATACGGCCATTGACGCGTTTTATGATATGGCCGACCACCTTCATATGCTCTTCCGGGTCCAGCGTGGCGGATTCACCCGTCGTTCCAACGGCCACGATACCGTGCGTTCCGTTGTCGAGGTGAAAGTCCACCAGCTTATCAAGGTGCTCCCAATGGATGCTTCCATCGGAATGCATGGGCGTGACCAGTGCGACAAGGCTCCCCGTAATCATAAAAGCTCCGTACGAATAAAAACGATATGGTAATGTTGGGCACCCACTGACACAAGGGAATTAAAGGAGATGTCATGTCAGCACCCGAACTGAACCGTCCTGTTGATGATTTTGAGGCCCCGGCTACCGGAGATCAAACCATTCGTTTATCGGACCTGAAAGGCCAGAACGTGGTGGTCTATTTTTACCCCAAGGACAATACCCCCGGATGTACCACTGAAGGTCAGGATTTCCGCGATCGGCACGACCAGTTTGAAGCACTCGATACGGTCATTCTCGGCGTATCACGTGACGGCCTGAAAGCCCACGACAACTTCCGCGAAAAACAGGCATTCCCCTTTCACCTGATTTCAGACAAGGACGAAGCACTCTGCCAACAATTCGATGTCATCAAGCTGAAAAAGCTCTACGGCAAAGAATATATGGGCATTGACCGCAGCACCTTCCTGATCGACAAGGACGGAGTTCTTCGCAGGGAATGGCGAGGCGTGAAAGTACCAGGCCACGTTGAAGAAGTACTGGAAGCCGCCAGGACCCTTTAAGGCTCCCGCGGCAACGCCTCTGTCTGTCCGTTCTTGACCGGCCATGCCGAGAAGATCGCCTTGAGCATGGTCGCCAACGGAATGGCGAAGAACACCCCCCACAGCCCCCAGATACCGCCGAAGAACAGTACGGCCACGATGATGGCAACGGGGTGCAGATTATTCACTTCGGAGAACAGGATAGGCACCAGAACGTTGCCATCCAGCGCCTGAATGACACCATACACGACCATGACCCAGATAAACTGGCTGCCCCACCCGAAAGCAAACAAGGCGATCATGGCGACGGGAATGGTAACAACCGCTGCCCCGATATAAGGAATCACCACACTCAGACCCACCATCAAGGACAGCAGAGCCGCATAGGGCATACCCAGAACCTTGAACGCCACGTATGTGATACCACCAACGATCAATATCTCGACCGCCTTACCCCGCACGTAGTTGGCACACTGAAGATTCACTTCGTGCCATATCCTGACCATCATCGGGCGCTGGGATGGCAGCAGGCGGGCGATGGCACCGAGCAGCACCTGGCGGTCCTTGAGGAAGAAGAACACGAGGATCGGCAACAACACCATGTAGATCAGCAACGCCACCAGATCCGGGATACTTTCCAGCGAGAAGGACACCAGCCACTGGGTCATGCGGCCGGCTTCGGTGGTTACCTGATTGTAGATGGTGTTAATGCCTTCCATGGAAATCAGTGTTGGGTACTGCTCAGGAAGCACTTCAAGATAGGATTGCATCTCTCTGAAAATACGAGGAGCTTCGCCCGCCAGCCCGGTCACCTGAGTCCAGATCAGGGGCAACAGCCCGAACAGGACGCCAATCAACAGCCCCAGGAAGACAAAGAACACGCCTATGATGGACACAATTTCCGGAATACCCAGCCGATTCAGTTTGGTGACCAACCCCTGGAGAATAAACGCAACAATAACCGCAGCAATAGCGGGTGCCAGCATGGAACCGAAAAATATAATGAAGATGACGCCTGCGAGTATCAGCAGGAAAAGAATGACGGCTTCTTCATCTGAAAAGTATTTGTGGGCAAGACCACGTAAAATTCTGATCATTAACGACTCCGGAGGGTCACTACTACGGGCTTAACCGCCGCACTTTATCACAAAGGTGAAACAGCCATTCTGCTCAGATGTACGGACCAACTCATGGGTCGACAGCTCGAGGAACGCGGGAATATCCCTTGCAGAACCGGCGTCTGTGGCGATAACTTCAAGTTCCTGGCCGGGAGACATGCCGTTGAGTTCAAGCTTTGTTTTCAATAGCGGCATCGGACAACGCAGGCCCGATGCATCCAGTATTCGGTCAGCCATGGCAATAAGGCATCCGTATGTTCAAAACAGGAGCCGGCATTATGCCCACAGTGATACTGTATTGCACCTCAATCGTAACAGACGAACCCCGAAAGAACTTTCGGTGGCACAATGCTGTCAGAGAGAACCCAATGACAACGGACATCGCCCATTCATGACTGAAACAAACCGCCGCCGAATTCACCGGCCAGGCATCCTGGCACCTGCCCTTGCCCTGGCGCTTTCACTGACGGTCGGACAGGCCTCAGCGCAGTCGTCGGATAGCACCCTGCCATCCATTGGTGGCGCCGGTGGCGGGCTTATCTCTGAGCGCCAGGAATCGGATATCGGGCGCCAGGTGATGACCTCGATCCGGCGATCCGCTCCCCAGGTTACCGACGCCCTGGTCCAGGACTATCTGAACTCGATTATTTACCGCTTGGTGCCGTCCGCCCCTCTCAGCAGCAGCGACCTTACGTTGGCGATCATCGACAGCCCCGACATCAACGCTTTTGCGGTTCCCGGCAACATCGTCGGCATAAATGGCGGTTTGTTCCTGAATGCCGACAGCGAGCAACAGTTTGCCTCGGTTCTGGCCCACGAACTGGCGCACCTGAGCCAGCGCCATTTCGCCAGGCGTATCGAGCAACAGGAAACCAGCGCCCCGCTGACCATCGCCGGCATGATCGCCGGCATCATCCTCTCGGCGGTTACCCAGTCTGATGTCGGTATAGCGGCCATCGCAGGCACCCAGGCATTGGCGGTGCAGAATATGCTGGCTTATAGCCGGGCCCATGAACAGGAAGCTGACCGGGTTGGCATGGAAATACTGGCCGACTCCGGCATGGATCCGAGGGGAATGCCGGAAATGTTCGAAATCATGATGCGGCAGAACCGTCTGCAGGGAAACCGGGTTCCGGAATACTTGTCCACCCACCCGTTGACGCAAAACCGGGTATCGGATACCCGCAACCGCGCCGAGCAATACCCTCGGCGGGATGTAGCCGATGCCCAGGAATATCATCTGGTTCGATCCCGGCTTCAGGTTCGCTACGCCAAGTCAGCAGACATTGCCCTGGAAACCTTCAAGGACTACCTGAACCGTTCGGACACCGAAAAGCCGGATGCCATTCGATACGGCCTGGCAGTCGCGTGGCTGCGGAATGGAGACCATCGTGAGGCGGTTTCTGAGCTTGAAAGGTTGCTCGATGGAACACCGGGACGCATTACCTACCAGGTCACACTTGGGGAGGCACTGATCGAGCAGGACAAGATCAATGAAGCCCGCAACCTGCTTTCAGAGGCGCTTATAAGGAATCCCGGCAACTATCCGATTACCGACATGCTCGCCCGTCTTGAAACCGCGGCGGGTAACGGCGAACGTGCCGCCGAATACCTCCACAGATTGACGCGTGAATTGCCGAAGAAAGAGCATCTCTGGCTAAGACTGGCTGAAGCCGAAGGGTTGGCGCGCAATATCGTTGGGGTGCACCGCGCGAGGGCTGAATACGATATCCTGATGGGTGACCTTGAAGCGGCCCAGCGCCAATTGCGCCAGGCCCAGGAGAAGCTCCCCGCCGGAGCGCCATTGCGCCAAATCGTGACCGAACGTTTATCGCAGGTGTCAGAACGACTAAACCAGCGCCGCAGCTAGTGTCAAGCGTTGCCGGCAGCCTTGAGGTTCATCTCGGCGGTGAAATCCAGCATTCGCTGAAGTGGCTTCAACGCATCTTCGCGCAACGATGGGTCCACGTGAACCTCCTGATCTCCATTCTCAATCACCGACAGCAGATTCTCGAGGCCGTTCATCGCCATCCACGGGCAATGCGCGCAACTACGACAAGTGGCACCGTTTCCGGCCGTGGGAGCTTCAATCAGGGTCTTGTTGGGGGCTAACTGCTGCATCTTGTAGAAAATGCCGTTATCAGTAGCAACGATGAACTGATCGTTGGGCAGTGTCTGTACCGCATGAATCAGCTGAGACGTCGAGCCAACAACATCGGCCATCTCGACCACCGCATTGGGCGATTCAGGATGCACCAGAACCGCCGCATCCGGATACAGCGCTTTCAGGTCTTCCAGCCCCCGGTATTTGAACTCTTCATGCACAATGCAGGAACCATCCCAGAGCAGCACATCCGCGCCGGTGGTTTTCTGCACATAGTGGCCCAAATGCTTGTCCGGGGCCCAGAGTATTTTCTCACCACAGGCATCCAGTGACTCCACAATGGCCTGGGCACAACTGGAGGTAACCACCCAGTCTGCCCTTGCTTTCACCGCTGCGGAGGTGTTGGCATAGACCACGACGGTGCGGTCGGCGTGCTGGTCGCAAAATTCTGAGAACTCATCCGCAGGGCAGCCAATGTCCAGTGAACAGGTGGCCTCCAGCGTAGGCATCAGCACCCGCTTTTCCGGGTTCAGGATCTTGGCGGTTTCACCCATGAAACGGACACCCGCCACTACTACGGTTGACGCTTTATGCTGATTACCAAACCGGGCCATTTCCAGCGAGTCGGCAACACAACCACCGGTTTCCTCGGCCAGACGCTGGATGTCGGGATCGGTGTAGTAATGAGCCACGAGTACCGCATCCTGCGCTTTCAGTGCTGCGCGAATACGGGACTCAAGGTTGGATTTTTCGTCGTCGCTCAGGGTTTTCGGCTCCGCCTGGTGTGCCAGATGTTCCTGAACGAGAATACGGTCTTCAACTCGCGTCATTACTGCATCTCTGTATTGCGTTAACGTCGGAAGTATATCACTTCGGCCACGACTTTCACTGGGCTGTCGGTTACTTACGTGCACCCTTTAACTATGCCCACTATCACAGATGTATGACCGTATACCCAAAAAAAAAGAGCCCGAAGGCTCTTTTTTCGACAGGAGCCACTTGGGCTTCCTGTTCTGTTGGTGGGTCGTGAAGGATTCGAACCTTCGACCAATTGGTTAAAAGCCAACTGCTCTACCAACTGAGCTAACGACCCATAACTGTCGACCCGAATCCGGATCGGAACAACGCGACGACTCACAGTCCACCGCCTCGTTCGTAATTTGGTGGGTCGTGAAGGATTCGAACCTTCGACCAATTGGTTAAAAGCCAACTGCTCTACCAACTGAGCTAACGACCCAAACGAGGCGCATATAGTAATGATTTTTCGGCGCCGATCAACCCCTAATTCCCAGGTTTCTCAACATTCCTCGCCGTGACCACAATCAACCGTTATTCGAGTCGAGGTACTTCTTCGCCAACTCGGCGGCACTGGTGCCCGGGTAGTCACGGACCACGGTTTGCATACGCCCGCGAGCCTGCTCCTTTTCACCAAGCCGGTCCAGGGTCACGCCAAGCTTGTACACGGCATCCGAAGCCTTGCGGTGATCTCCGTAGCGGGTCGCAACTATCGTGAAGGCCTGCCGCGCCTGTGTCAGCTGCTCCTCTACCAGGTACACCTCACCCAGCCAGTAATAGGCGTTGACCGTCAGGTCGCCTTCCTCATACTCATCAATAAAGTCATACAACCCATTAATCGCCTGGTCGTAATTCTTTTCCTGATGAATCAGGGCCTGGATTTTCTGGTAATCCGTTCGTTCTTTATCGGAAGGTTGCCGGTAGATTCTGGTTTTCACCCCCGAATCTCCCGCTGACTCAGCGGAATCAGCCGTACCCTCCGAGCTTGGTGCAGGTGCTTCCGAGACCTTTTCAGAGAGTTTGAGAATTCGCTGGTCAAGGTCGATGTAGCGGTCCCGTGACTGCTTGGTGAGCCGATCAATGAGGTTACGCTGCTCTTCCACCCGCCCCTGCAATCGACGAACCTCGCCCTGCAGTTGCTGAATCATGTAGAACAGTTCCGCATTGGCCTGACTGTTGCCAGCCCTGCGCTCAGCCTCAGACGCATTGTCCTGGAACGCTGGAGAAACGGATTGCGCCAGCGTGCCGCCCGCTTGCCCTAGGGCAAGCGGGAGCATCACTGTCGCCATGAGCAGATGTCTCATGGGGTTCGCCTGTTACTGGAAAACAAGTTCAACGCGACGGTTCTGGGCCCACGCGCTCTCACCGGAACTCATCACGGCTGGCTTCTCTTCACCATAGCTGATGGTTTCCGTCTGACCACGGGAAGCGCCGTTCACGATCAGAAAACGCTCGATAGCGTTGGCACGACGCTCACCCAGTGCAAGGTTGTATTCTTTGGTGCCACGCTCATCGGCATGCCCCTCAATACGAACATTCTGGCCCGGATTGGCTTGCAGGAACCGTGCGTGTGCCACCAGCACTTCGCGGGCTTCGGCTTTGATTTCAGCGGTATCAAAATCAAAGTAAAAGGTGGTAATTTCGCGCATAGCGGCTTCTTCAGCTCGTGCAGCACGAGCTTCCGCCTCACGACGCTGCTCCTCACTCATCTCGGACGAAGATACACCGCCGTCATCATCGCCGCCGTAAACAGTGCTACCACCTTCCTGGTCGACAGCTGAAACATCGGAACCGTATGCACCGTCTTCAGTGGTCTCACCGGTGCTGCTGCACCCAGCGATCAGACCAAGAGACATTACCATGGCAAACAATTTGTGGTGAGCTGATACGTTCATAATCACTTCCTTCCTTTTTTGAGAATCTGTTGTACGTTAATACAAACGAACCTGTTCTGTTCGGAGTTCCGGTTTACTCTACGATCGGTGACCATGCCGGTTCACGCACATCACCCTCCGAGGCCGGCAGACTATAGGCCGCTCCGCCATCTGCGGCAATTACAGTTAGTACACTGTCGCCGCCCTGCTTGGTTGCATAGATCAACATCCGGCCATTGGGCGAAACACTGGGCGATTCATCGGACCCTGTCCGGGTAAGAATGGTTTCCTCTTCCGTCTGCAAATTAGTCCGCGCTATATGGAACGCCTTGTCTCTCTGATGCACATAATAGACGTACTTGCCATCACTGTCCGGCCGCGGGCGGGCATTATATCGGCTACCGAAAGTCAGCCTGCGGGGTTCCGCCTCTTCGCTGGACTTATGATAGATCTGCGGCCCACCAGAACGGTCAGACGTGAAAAAGAAACCGTTGCCCGTATGATCCCAGGTAGGCTCCGTATCAATAGCCCAGTGATTGGTCAGCCGTTCGAGTGAACGACTCTGAATATCCATCTTGTAGACTTCGGCATTGCCGTCCTTCGACAGGGTCATAAGCAATGACCGACCATCTGCCCCCCATGCGGGAGCTGAGTTCAACCCCCGGAAGTCCGCGATTCGCGTACGGTTGCCCGATGAAAGCTCATGGATGTAAATCGCAGGCTTCCCGGTTTCAAACGATACATAGGCAAGCCTCTTGCCATCGGGCGACCAGGCTGGCGACAAGATCGGCTCATCGCTTTCCAACCTGACCTTGGCCCTTTTGCCATCCACGTCACTAACCTGTAGCCGATACAAGGCTTTGCCAGCTGAGCGCTGAAGCGTGACGTAGGCCAACTTGGTGGAAAACGCGCCCGGCACGCCAGTAATAGCCTCATACACCTTATCACTGATGTGGTGGGCGAGACTCCGCGTGCTGTTCACCGATGAGGACGCCGTTGCCCCAAGGATCCGTTCCTCCCGGTTCACGTCGTATAACTCATACCGGGCTTCGATTTTGTCGCCGGTACGTGTCAACTGCCCTACCAGAACGTAACGCTGCCCCAGAAGTCGCCAGTCGCGGAAATAAACCTCGTCGCCTTTTGACGGCAGACTGAGCATTTTCTCCGGCGGCAGTGGTTTGAATTCACCGCTCATGGTGAGGTCGTCGCGGACGATATTGCTGACCTTATCGCCAGAGGGGATTTGACCCGTTTCGGCGAACGGAACCACAGCGACCGGAATGGCCGAATCCGCACCCTCCGTGATTCGTATCAACAGCTCAGCGTTGGCCGGACTGCTTGTTGTCATCACGACCAGCACTAGTAGCCACGCCACCGCCATACCGGTACGGGTTATGCCTGTTGTACTCCGGTTCGTCATTTGATTTCCCATTGTCCTTATCTCAACCGCCGGGGATTGAACTCAATCGTAAACTGGCGAAAATACTTCTCGAACGTGTCCCGATCATCGGGAATCGGGTAGCGATTCAGCGACTTAACCGCCCCCAACGCCGAGTTATCGAATGCCGTGTTGCCACTGGTGGAGACAAGCTTTACCGAGGCAAGTTCACCAGTCGGCAGCAACGTAATCTGAAGCCTTGCGGTCATCTCCTCCGTTGCCGATGATGGCGGATACCAGGCCTGACTTAACCGTTCGCGAATCAGCGCCTGATACTTCTGGCTTTCCGACAACATTTGCGCGTCACGGGCCTTGGCAGCCGCAGCCTGTTTACGCTCGCGCTCCTCAGCCGCCCGTTCCTGCTGGGCTTCCTCGGCAAGGGCCTCAAGCTGCTGCTCCTTCAAACGCCGCTCACGCTCCTTGCGTTTGCGCTCGGCTTCCTGGCGCTCACGCTCTTCCCTCGCCTTTCGCTCGGCTTCTTCCTTGCGGCGCTGCTCCTCGGCGCGGCGCTTTTCCTCGGCGGCCTTCCGGGCCGCCTCCTCCTGACGCTTCTTTTCTTCCGCTGCCTTCTGGCGCTCGCGCTCCTTGGCTTCGGCTTCCGCTTTCTGGCGCGCCGCTTCCTCAGCCTTCCGCTGCTGCTCCTTTTCGCGCTTTGCCGCCTCTTCCTGGCGTTGCTGTTCCAGCTTCTGCTCTTTTTGCTGCTGGATGCGGCGGGCTTCTTCCTGTTCGCGCTCCTCTTCGGCCTTTCGGCGTTCAGCTTCTTCCTTACGCTGCCGCTCTTCCTCCTGCCTGCGCTCTTCATCACGATCCGGTTCGTCAGCAGGTTCCGTAACCGGACTCGGCTCTGGCTCGTTCGGAGTGATCAAGCGTGCAGAAATACTGGGCGGCTGAGGATCCTCCGAGGGATTGGTCCAGGTCCACCCGGCCAGAGCCACGCCCAGAATCAACCCATGCAGCAGGATTGACAGAGCGACGGGCGACTTCCAGGGGGGCTGGCCCGTGTTGGTTACATCACGCTCATGACCTCTCACAAAAACCTGCCTGTTCTGTGCCTACTCATCAATGGATGGCGCTTCGGTGATCAATCCAACATTAGACGCCCCGGCGGCCTGCAACTGTGCCATCAGTCGAACAACGGTACCGTACTCAACATGTTCATCTCCCCGAACGAGTACTTCGCGATCCGTACGCTGGGACAGGATTTTGCCAATCCGGTCGCGAATGTCCGCAAGCGACATCGGATCACTGCTTTCATCGCCGATATCCATGAAATACGCACCATTGCTGTCCACGGACACCACAATGGATTCCACGTTCTTGTCGGACTGGATCGGCTGCGATGTGGTTTCCGGCAGATCCACCTTTACACCCTGTGTCAGCATCGGCGCCGTCACCATGAAGATGATCAGCAACACCAGCATGACGTCGATGTAGGGGACGACGTTGATTTCAGACATCGGCTTGCTACTTCTGGCCGGCATCATTCCCATGCCTTTCATGTTCCTGCTCCTCCGACTGGCTGTCCGTTAGTGGCTGCCATCCTCATGCGGCCGACTGCTCGCTGTTATGCACACGACGATGGAGGATGCTTGAAAACTCATCGGCGAAGGTTTCATAGTTCTTCAACAACGCGTCGGAGATAGCGGAGAAACGGTTGTAAGCAATGACGGCTGGAATTGCCGCAAACAGACCCATCGCCGTTGCTATCAATGCCTCGGAAATACCGGGAGCCACCGTAGCGAGAGTCGCCTGCTGAACCTGAGCCAGCCCCCGAAACGAATTCATGATGCCCCACACGGTGCCAAACAGACCGACATAGGGGCTGGTGGAACCTACGGTAGCAAGGAAAGGCAAATGCATCTCCAGCCTCTCCTGCTCCCGGGAAAACGCCACTCGCATCGCGCGCTGGGTGCCTTCCATCACTGCGTCGGCATCCCGGCTTTGCTGGCGCAGACGGGAAAACTCTTTGAAACCGGCCCGGAACAACGATTCCATGCCGGAGAACGGCATTGGATTACTGTTCACTTCCCGGTAAAGCTGGCCCAGGTCCATGCCGGACCAGAATCGTTCCTCGAACGCATACTGGGCCTGCTTGGCCTTGCGGAATACTTTGAGGCGCTGGAAGATCAGCGCCCAGGAGATAATGGACGCCAGGGCAAGCAACAGCATGACCAGCTGAACCAGCACGCCGGCGTTGGCGATGAGATACCAAACAGAAACTTCTGACTCCACCTTTTACTCCTGGATTATTCCACTTGTGAATTGGTTTTCAGGCTGCTTTCCAGTAATTCAAGCATGTTTACCGGAAGGCGTCTTGGCCGGCCGGAATCCAGTGCAATACAGGCCACACGCACGTCCGCCGATGCCAGTATCTTGTCGTCGGCGCTACGCACGACCTGCTGACGAAAATCCATCCATACACGGCCAAACGCCACCGGTTCCGCGGTCACTCGCAACTCATCGTCGAGCTTTGCCGGGGCACCGTAGTGAATCGCCAGGCGCTGGACAACATAACTGATGTTATCCGCCAGGCCGGCCCGAAGCCCCACCCCCTTATGACGAACCCACTCCGTGCGGGCACGCTCCATATAGTGCAGGTACTTCGCATGGTATACGATGCCGCCGGCGTCGGTATCCTCGATGTACACGCGAACCGACAACCCGACCGACGAATCATAGCCCTCAATCAAACAGGTCCTCCCGTTCGGGACTGGATGGCACTACGCCGAAATGCTGGTAGGCATTGGACGTCACCATTCGCCCACGGGGCGTTCGCACCATAAATCCCTGCTGGATCAGGAACGGCTCGAGAACATCTTCAATGGTGCCCCGCTCTTCACTGATCGCCGCTGCCAGGCTTTCGACACCAACCGGGCCACCATCGAATTTTTCAATCATCGCCAAAAGCAGGCGCCGGTCCATGTGATCAAACCCCTGAGCGTCCACTTTCAGCATGTTAAGGGCCTGATCCGCGATGGATTCACTGATAGAGCCATCCGCTTTGACCTCGGCAAAGTCACGCACCCTGCGTAGCAAGCGGTTGGCAATACGGGGTGTTCCCCGGGAACGACGAGCGATTTCATAAGCACCGCCATTGTCGATAGTGACCGATGACAAACGCGCGGAACGGAGAATAATATCCGTCAGATCCTTGGTGTTATAGAACTCAAGGCGCTGGACAATGCCGAAACGATCCCGCAGCGGCGATGTCAGAAGCCCGGCGCGTGTCGTGGCACCCACCAGGGTGAAAGGCGGCAGATCCAGTTTTATTGAGCGGGCCGCTGGCCCCTCCCCAATCATGATATCCAGCTGGTAATCTTCCATCGCTGGGTAAAGCACTTCTTCCACAGCAGCGCTGAGACGATGGATTTCATCGATGAAGAGAACATCGCCCTCTTCGAGGTTGGTCAGCATGGCAGCCAGATCACCGGCTTTTTCCAACACCGGGCCGGATGTGGTTTTGATGGACACGCCCATTTCATTGGCAATGATGTTGGCGAGCGTGGTCTTACCCAGCCCTGGTGGGCCAAAGATCAGCACATGATCCAAGGCCTCCTGACGCCCCCGCGCGGCGGAAATGAAGATTTCCATCTGTTCTCGCACAGCCGGCTGGCCAACGTAGTCCGCAAGCACACCAGGACGGATCGCTCTATCCTGTACTTCCTCATATTGTCCGGCCTGGGCTGTAATCAGGCGATCCGATTCAATCATTGAACTACCCGCTCAGAGGAAATCAACAACATGCCTGTACACTCGTATCGGGTTCATTATGCCCCAATTGTACAAACGGCGCTTTTGCTGTCACGTTACGCTCTCTACACATATGGGGCCAGGATGCCTTTAATGACACTCTGTTAATCAGCCCGTTAACTGGCAGGAATCATTGCCCTTAGTGCCAACCGAATCAATTCCTGGCTCGACATGCTCTCCTCCGCAACCTTGCCGATGGCCTTCGACGCCTCCTGCGGCTTATAACCCAGGGCAATCAGAGCGGCTTCCGCCTCTTCCCTGGGGTCATGACCTGCCGCAACGCTCGCGCTGGCTGAGTCGGAGCTAACCGTCGCATTTGGCGACGCTGGCATGAACTGCCCTTCAAGTTGCCCTATACGATCTGTCATTTCAATAAGCAGGCGTTCGGCGGTTTTTTTGCCAACACCGGGGAGCTTGACCAGGGCATTTGCATCGCGAGCCTCAACACAGCGGATAAACTGATTGGCATCCAACCCCGACAGAATCCCCGCGGCAAGCTTGGGACCAACCCCATTGACCTTGATCAGCAAACGAAACAGGTCCCTGTCCAGCCGTGAAGAGAAGCCGTAGAGGCTCTGGGCGTCCTCGCGAACAACGAAGTGGGTGTGGAGAACCAGCTCGTCGCCGGTTTCAGGGAGATTAAAGAAGGTGGTATAGGGAATATCGACTTCATACCCCAGGCCGGCGCATTCCACCAATGCCTGGGCGGGGGATTTCTCAACAAGGATGCCTCGAATACGACCAATCAACGGGTTTCTCCCTGGACTTCAATGAGTCGGTTATTGTCTTCTGACCCGGCCACTGCGCACTTTACCGCCACCTCCAGACGCCAGTCTGGCAACGCTCTGGCTCATGTGAGCGTGGCATAGCGCAATCGCCAAGGCGTCGGCGGCATCGGCCTGGGGCTTGCGGGACAGCGCCAAGAGCACCTGCACCATATGCTGGACCTGTGCCTTGTCGGCGCCCCCCTTACCTACGACCGCCTGCTTTACCTGCCGGGCGGAATACTCATGGACAGCCAGCCCGCTGTTTGCGGCCGCTACAATTGCCGCGCCTCTCGCCTGCCCAAGTTTCAGTGCTGAATCCGGGTTGCGAGCCATGAATACCTGCTCAATGGCGAATTCTTCGGGGCGGTACTCACCAATGAGTGTTGCCAGGCTGTGGAAGATGGTTTGCAGGCGTTCCGCCATGGGCTTCTCACCCACCCGGATACAGCCACTGTCAATGTACTCAATCACACGGCCTTCAGCCCGTACGACGCCGTAACCGGTAATGCGTGACCCGGGGTCGACCCCCATGATTATCGACACATTGCATCCTTATTGGTGGAGCGCGTCCATCACGTCAGCCGAGATATCGGCGTTGTGATAGACATTCTGCACATCGTCCAGGTCTTCCAGCATATCGATCAGCTTGAGGATGGGCTCTGCCCCCTCCTCGTCCAGCTCTACGGTCGTTGAGGGCACCATAGTGACTTCTGCGTTATCAGGTATCAGACCGGACTCCACCAGGGACTGTTTAACGTCGAGGAACTGATCTGGCACGGTAACTATCTCGAAGGAGCCGTCGCCGAGCGTTGCCAAGTCCTCAGCACCGGCAACCAGGGCGGCTTCCATCAGCCGGTCTTCGTCCATCTCCGGACTGTAGCTGATAATACCCTGCTTGCTGAAAAGATACGCTACCGAACCGTCAGTCCCGAGGTTGCCGCCCATCTTGTTCAGGGCGTGACGAATGTCGGCCACGGTACGGTTACGGTTATCCGTCATGACTTCCACAAAGATCGCAACGCCACCAGGACCATAACCTTCGTAAGTCAGTTCCTCGTAGTTGCTGTCGTCACCATCCCCGGCACCGCGCTCAACGGCACGCTCAATGGTGTCTTTCTTCATGTTGGCTGTCAGGGCCTTGTCGATCACGCCCCGCAGCCGGGGATTATCGTCCGGATTACCGCCGCCCTGACGGGCCGCCACCGTCAATTCGCGAATGATCTTGGTGAAGATCTTGCCGCGTCTGGCGTCCTGAGCCGCTTTACGGTGCTTGATGTTGGCCCATTTACTGTGTCCAGCCATGATCAACTCCGTTCAGTCGCGGAGCACACACAGGGTGCGCTCCGGCATTGCATTACTCGCCTGCCTGGGCGTCTTCCTTACCTTCGCCGGCCTTGGCAACCGGCTTGCGGCGGCGGATATGAAGCTCACGCAACTGCTTGTCGTCCACTTCCCCAGGCGCCTGCGTCATCAGACAGGTGGCGCTCTGGGTTTTCGGGAACGCGATCACATCGCGGATGGAGCTGGCACCGGTCATCAGCATGATCAGTCGGTCCAGGCCAAACGCCAGACCACCATGGGGAGGGCAACCGTATTTCAACGCATCCAGCAGGAAGCCGAACTTGGCTCGCGCTTCTTCGTGCTCAATACCCAGGGTACGGAACACGTTTTCCTGCGTTTTTTCGTCGTGAATACGGATTGAACCGCCACCGAGCTCGGTGCCGTTCAGCACCATGTCGTAGGCGCGGGACAACGCCGTTGCCGGTGATGCTTCCAGTTCTTCGCCAGAACAGGAAGGCGCCGTGAACGGATGGTGAATCGCCGTCAGGCTTCCGTCAGACGTCTCCTCGAACATCGGGAAGTCCACCACCCACATCGGCGCCCACTCGGACGTCAGCATATCCAGATCGTGGCCGACCTTGATACGAAGCGCGCCCAGGGCTTCGTTGACCACGTTGGTCTTGTCGGCGCCGAAGAACACGATATCGCCATTTTCCGCACCGGAACGCTCAATGACTGCCTGTGCAACGTCGTCACCCAGGAACTTGATGATCGGCGACTGCAGGCCTTCAACACCCTTGGCGGTATCATTGACCTTGATGTAGGCCAGGCCCTTGGCACCATAGATACCCACGTACTTGGTGTAGTCGTCGATCTGTTTACGGGTCAGCTCGCCGCCCTTGGGAACACGCAGTGCTGCAACGCGGCCCTTGGGGTCATTGGCCGGACCAGCAAACACCTTGAAGTCAACGCCGGCGACCAGATCCCCCACGTCAATCAACTCTAGCGGGATACGCAGGTCCGGCTTATCGCTGCCATAACGCTGCATCGCCTCGGCGTACGGCATGCGCGGGAATTCTGGCAAATCCACTTCCAGCACGTCCTTGAACAGGGACCGGATCATGTTCTCGTTCAGGGTCATCAGTGTTTCCTCGTCGATAAACGAGGCTTCGATATCAATCTGCGTGAACTCCGGCTGGCGGTCGGCACGCAGGTCTTCGTCGCGGAAGCACTTGGCAATCTGGTAATAACGGTCAACGCCGGACACCATCAGCAATTGTTTGAACAGCTGCGGCGACTGGGGCAACGCGAAGAACGAACCTTCGTGGGTACGGCTTGGCACCAGGTAGTCACGGGCCCCTTCCGGGGTGGCACGGGTCAGGATAGGCGTCTCCACATCCATGAAGCCGTTGCTGTCCAGGAAGTTGCGAATGTAGCTGGTCACTCTGGAACGGAAACGCAGGCGGTTCAGCATTTCCGGGCGACGCAGGTCCACAAAGCGGTACTTCAGGCGAACATCTTCGCCCACATCCACATGCTCATCCAGCGGGAACGGGGGCGTTGCAGCGGCATTCAGAATGGACAACTGCTTACCCAGCAGCTCAACCTGCCCAGTCGGCATGTTGGCGTTTTCGGTACCGGCGGGACGACGGCGCACACGGCCCGTCACCTGGATAACGAATTCACTACGGACCTTCTCCGCCAGATTGAAGCTCTCTGGCGTATCGGGGTCAAACACGACCTGGGAAATGCCGTCCCGATCACGAAGGTCCAGAAAGATCACCCCCCCGTGATCGCGGCGACGATGAACCCAACCGCAAAGAGTAACTTCCTGATCGATGTGAGATTCGTTGATTCCACCGCAATAATGACTGCGCATACCGGTTCCCGTTGTATCTGATGTGTGCGTAAAAGTTTGCAAAAATGGTTCTGGCGGACCCTACTGCAAAAGCGGCCCATTATAAACACAATGAACGGGAAAATCAGGCTTCCATCACCGTGGGTGACGGTAAAACGTTTGGCCGCTAGAATGAGTCGATTTACCGCCCTTTGGAGCCGCCCTTGTCAGCCCGAGCCGAACAGAAACTCCGCACTCGCCGCGCCCTGATGGACGCCGCCCTTGCCCAACTCAGCGCAGACAGGGGCTTCGGCAGCTTGAGCCTGCGTGAGGTAGCCCGTGAGGCTGGCATTGCACCTACTTCCTTCTACCGACACTTCACGGAACTCGACGAACTCGGCCTGGCATTAGTGGACGAAGGTGGCGTGGCGCTGCGACAACTGATGCGTCAGGCCCGCAAGCGGATCGCGCGGAATGGTGGTGCTATCAACACGTCGGTGGACACGTTCATTGAGTACCTGGACAACAATACCAACCTTCTCAGGTTGATGCTGAGGGAAAAGACGGGGGTATCAAAGCCGTTTCGCACCGCCATCAAAGCTGAAATAGATCATGTCGTCACTGAACTGGCAGACGACCTGAACCGGTTCGCGGAACAGCAGGGAAAGCCACTTTCCGAAGCCAGGCTGGTTGCAGAGGCTATGGTGACACTGGTTTTCAACCAGGGCGCAGAGGCGCTGGACGCCACACCGAAAGAAAAAGAAGAGCTGAAGACAAAGCTGAAAAAAGAACTCCGGATGATACTTCTGGGCTCGCAGACACTCGCCCGCGCCGCCCGCCGCAAATAACCACCGTGTTTCCGGAACCGCCTTTACCCTTCTGAACCGAGCGCCTTCAATATTGGCTCCAGCTTACCGGTTACAGCGGCCAGTTCGTCGTTACTGTAGGGTTCCGGTGGCTGTTTGCCCCATACCGGCCCGGGCCAGGCCGGATCACCCTCGAAACGAACAATATGGTGGAGGTGGAGTTGCGGCACCATGTTACCCAGTGCCGCGACATTGAGCTTCTCGCCCCCGAAAAGTTCCATCATGCCCTCCCCGAGCAGGGAGGACTCCGCCAGCAGTTGCTGTTGCTGCTCCGGAGACAACTGATAGATCTCGCGGACACCCGCAACACGGGGCACAAGAAGAATCCAGGGCCAGCTACTGTCGTTCATTAGCCGGATTTCACACAGCCCGCTTCGCCCGAGGCTGACCGTATCCGCCTTCAGGCGCTCATGCAGAACAAACAGTGACTCCGCCCCACTCATATCAGCCTCCGTGGAACTGGTTCCGGCCACGCCCGATGGCGTAGTAGATCATGCCGTGGCGTTCCAGCATTTCAGGCTCGTACAGGTTGCGTCCGTCAAAAACCACAGGCTCATTAATCGTCGCGGCAATGGCTGCAAAGTCAGGTGACCGGAACTCCTTCCACTCGGTGCAGATAGTCAATACATCCGCGCCTTTCAGAGCCTGCTCCTTGGTTCCGCACAGGATGAGCCCCGGTTGATCACCGAAGATACGCTGAGTCTCTTCCATCGCTTCTGGATCGAAAGCCTGCACAACAGCACCAGCATTCCAGAGATCCTGCATCAGGGCACGGGACGACGCTTCGCGCATATCGTCAGTGTTGGGCTTGAATGCCAACCCCCAGATCGCGACTACCTTGCCCTTCAGGTTGCCATTGAAGTAGTGGCTGATCTTGTCGAACAACACATGCTTCTGAGCACTGTTCACGGCTTCCACGGCGTTCAGCAAGCGGGAATCGTAGTCACAGTCCCTGGCCGTGCGGGTCAACGCCTGTACATCTTTCGGGAAACAGGAACCGCCATAACCACAACCGGGGTAAATAAAGTGATAGCCGATGCGGGGGTCGGAGCCGATACCACGGCGCACGTTTTCGATATCGGCACCCAAACGTTCCGCCAGGTTGGCTATCTCGTTCATAAAACTGATCTTGGTGGCCAGCATGGAGTTGGCAGCATACTTGGTCAGTTCCGCAGACCGAATGTCCATGAAAATCATTCGATCGTGGCTACGATTAAACGGGTAGTAGACCTCATGCAGCATCTCCTTGGCCCGCTCACTGTCGGTGCCAACGATGATGCGGTCGGGCTTCATGAAATCGGTGATGGCCGCCCCTTCCTTAAGAAATTCGGGATTGGACACCACATCAAATTCAAGTTCCAGCCCGCGCTTGTCCAGCTCGGAGCGCACCGCGGCCTTAACCCGGTCACCAGTACCAACCGGCACGGTGGATTTGTCCACCACTACCTTGTAGTCATCCATATACTGCCCAATAGAACGGGCCACTGCAGTGACATACTGAAGGTCGGCGGAGCCATCCTCATCTGGTGGCGTACCCACCGCGATGAACTGCAGGGAACCGTGGGCCACCGCTTCTTCAGTATCGGTGGTAAACGCCAACCGGCCCGCGTCAACGGTATGCTTTACGATGGACTCCAGACCCGGCTCGTAGATCGGGATGTGGCCGCTTTTCAGCTTATCAATCTTGCCCTGGTCTACATCCATGCACAGAACGTGATGACCTACATCGGCCAGACAGGCACCCGTCACAAGCCCGACATAACCGGTCCCGAAAATAGTAATTTTCATCCGTTTGAATCCTAAAATTGCAGTTGTTTAAAGCACGAGAACAAGCAGCTTCAGGCTTGCTTGTCCTGCCAGATCTTTTCCCAGGCCAGGGCTGTGCCGACGATGGTATCCAGGTCGTCGTAATCCGGCTGCCAGCCCAGTACCTTCTTGATCCGTGAATTGTCAGCCATCAACGCGGCAGGGTCCCCTGCCCGACGGCCGGTTTCCTGTACCGGAAAATCATTGCCCGACTGACGCTTAACCACATCAATAACTTCGCGAACGGTAAACCCGCGCCCGTAGCCGCAGTTCAGCACTCGGGACTCACCACCACCGGCCATGTAGTCCAACGCCATCACATGCGCCTTGGCCAGGTCTTCCACATGGATGTAGTCGCGGATGCAGGTACCATCACGGGTGTCATAGTCGGAGCCAAACACGCTCATGCCGTCGCGCTTGCCGGTCACACATTCACACGCCACCTTGATCAGGTGAGTGGCTTCCGGTGTCGCCTGACCCAGCAAGCCTTCTGGATTGGCCCCAGCCACGTTGAAGTACCGCAGGATCACGTAGTTGAGGGACGACGCAGCAGCCAGATCCATGATCATTCGCTCGCTCATCATCTTGGAGGCGCCATAGGGATTGATAGGAGCCAGAGGCAGATCTTCCGTCAATACGGTTTCCTCTGGCATACCGTAAACTGCGGCCGTGGACGAAAACACCATGTAGGGAACCTGATGATCCTCGACGGCCTTCAGAAGATTCAACGTGTTACGGGTGTTGTTACGGTAGTATTTGAGGGGGTTTTCAACCGACTCCGGCACCACAATATTGGCGGCGAAATGCAGCACGGCTTCAAAGCGGTGCTGACTGAAAAGGTCCGCAATGGCCTGTTCATCGGCGAGATCTCCAACCACCAGCTCACCACAGGTGACCGCCCAGCGGTATCCGGTGGACAGGTTATCGAAAACAACTATGTCGTGCCCGGCTTTGCCCAATTGCCTCACGACATGACTACCTATATAGCCGGCTCCGCCGGTTACCAGAACTTTCATGATCGGCCCTCACTCCTTCCCTGAAAACAATTGTTTTCTGCGACGGATGTCTGTTCGCCTCCGCGCGAAAAAATCACTGACAATCTCACTACATGGCCCCGCAAGAACACCACCGAGAGACTCCACGCGCCAATTCAGGTGTTCGTCTTCCAGCGTCCTCCGTGCGGATTCAACGGCGCCCGCTTTCGGTTCCAAAGCGCCATATACAAGACGACTGACGCGGCTATGCACAATAGCGCCCACACACATGGTGCAAGGCTCAAGGGTGACGTAAAGTGTGGCGCCCGGCAACCGGTAATTGCCTGCACGCCTTGCCGCGTCCCGCAGGGCACGTATCTCAGCATGGGCGGTCGGATCGCATCCGCTGATCGGTGCATTATAGCCAGTCCCGATTTCCTGCCCATCCAACACGACCACCGCACCAACTGGCACCTCACCAGCAGCTCCAGCCTGGCCGGCCAACTGCAGCGCACGCTTCATCCAGGAATGATCATCAGTGCCAGCCATAATTCGTGTCCGGTCACAGTCCGCCAGTTCGCCACATCAAGGCTCGAAAAAACGGGGCATGCAACGCATTAAAACAAAAGGTTTATTGAGAGATGATTAACGAGTGCAGCAACAATATCTGAGGCGGCATAATGTGCACCATCATCAACCAGGCGACATATTACCAAAGTTGGAAATGAGTGCACGAATACCTGAAACTCCGCCCATTCAGAAGACCTTATAGCGTGCCTGCCATTTAGGTTAAAAGTTCACCAAACCGGAACTTTCATTACCCCAGAGTGTCTCATGGGACGTTGATGTACGATTACAACAAAGGTCTTTCCGAATGACAGGAGTCGTTCCCATGAGTTTGCCTCCATCCCTGACAGCTTCAGCCGTTCTTCTATTCAGCACCACGCAAGTCGTCCTTGCGCAAATCGACACCCAATCCTCACTACCTGACGATCCAGGCAAAGCATTGGTCGAGAACGTTTGCACAGCCTGCCACGGCATCTCCACCATAAGGCGTTCAGCAGGTTACAGCTCACCCAAAGAATGGCGACGGGTTTTCTCCACCATGATTGACCTGAAAGATGAGCAGGCCACTTCGATTGCCAACTATTTAGCCAAGCATTTTCCGGAAGATCCCAGCAGGCGACCGACGCTGATTCAGGGAAATGTGAACATTGAAATTACCGAGTGGACAACGCCCACCCTTGGGCAGCGCACTCGAGACCCGATTGAAGCACCAGACGGCTCTATCTGGTGGACAGGTATGTGGGCAAGCCTGGTTGGAAGACTGAACCCAACTACTGGCGAAATGAAAGAGTACGATTTACCGCCATCGGCCAGGCCACACTCTATTGTCCCTGATGACGATGGCAACATCTGGTACACCGGAAACAGCAACGCCACCATTGGAATGCTAGATCCGGACACCGGAAATATCACTGAATATGAGACACAGGCCAAAGACCCGCATTCCGCTGTTTTTCACCCCAATGGCCGCTTGTATTTCACGGCTCAGCACGCGGCAATGCTGGGACGGCTTGATCCCGAAACCGGCACATTGAAGGAAGTGGACACCGAAGCAAAACCCTATGGAATCAAGGTTGATTCCAACGGCACAGTGTGGATTGCCTACAACGGCACGAACAAGATTGGCGCTATGGATCCGAAAACCATGAAGGTTCGTTATTACAACCTGCCAGATAAACGAACCCGAGTACGTCGACTTGACCTGGATAGCCAAGGCAACGTTTGGTACGTCAATTCAACGAGGGGGAAAATCGGCCAACTGGACCCGAATACCGGCGCAATCACCGAATGGGACTCTCCCAGCGGCCCGGAATCCCATCCCTACGCATTGGCGGTTATCGACGACATTATCTGGTACAACGAGTCCGGCATGCGACCTGATGCGCTCGTCAGGTTCGACCCAAAGGCCGAAACCTTTCAAAGCTGGGCCATCCCTTCCGGAGTGGGCATTATTCGCAATGTTTGGGTGACAGACGCCGGGAATCTGTTAATCCATCAAAGCAGCACCAATCAAGTCGGGTTGGTCAGGATTAACTGACGAACCCAACCTGCATGCCGGTTACTCCCACTCAATCGTAGCCGGCGGCTTGGAGGAAACGTCATACGTAACCCGTGACACGCCCTCAATTTCATTGATAATGCGGTTGGAAACAGTTTCCAGCAACTCGTAGGGCAGGTGCGCCCAGCGAGCGGTCATGAAATCGATGGTTTCCACGGCACGCAAAGCTACAACGTATTCGTAGCGGCGGGCATCGCCCACCACCCCAACCGATTTGACGGGCAGGAAGACCACAAATGCCTGGTTGGTCTTATGATAAAAGTCAGCGCGATGAAGCTCTTCCAGGAAAATGGCGTCGGCCCTACGAAGGATTTCAGCGTATTCCTTCTTCACCTCACCCAAAATCCGCACGCCCAGGCCGGGCCCCGGGAACGGATGGCGATACACCATATCGTAAGGCAACCCAAGCTCCAGGCCAATGCGGCGAACCTCGTCCTTGAACAGCTCCCGCAGCGGCTCCACCAGCTTCATTTTCATGGTTTCCGGCAGGCCGCCCACATTATGGTGGGATTTTATGACGTGGGCCTTACCGGTCTTGGAGGCTGCGGATTCGATAACGTCCGGGTAGATAGTGCCTTGGGCCAGCCAATTCACATCGCGGATGTTGGCGGCTTCTTCGTCGAACACATCAATAAAGGTATTGCCTATGATCTTGCGCTTTTGTTCTGGATCATCAACACCCTTGAGCTTGGTCAGGAACAGGTCTTCGGCGTCGACTCGAATGACCTTCACACCCATGTTGCTGGCGAACATGTCCATCACTTGGTCGCCTTCGTGCAGGCGCAGCAGGCCGTTGTCCACGAATACGCAGGTTAACTGGTCGCCAATGGCTTTGTGCAACAGCGCAGCGGTAACGGAAGAGTCCACACCGCCAGACAGCCCCAGAAGCACTTTGCCACTACCCACCTGATTGCGGATCTGCTCTACCGCATCGTCAACAATCTTGGCCGGCGTCCACAGAGCCTCGCACTGGCAGATGTTGAGAATGAAGTGCTCCAGAATGCGCTTGCCCTGCAGGGTATGGGTCACTTCCGGATGAAACTGGACGCCGTAGAGGTTACGCGACGTATCCTGCATCGCCGAAATCGGCGCGCTCTCCGTCGATGCCAGCAGCTCGAAGCCCTCCGGCATCACCACCACCTTGTCGCCGTGGCTCATCCACACGTCCAGCAACGAATCGCCGGTTGCCGTGAGGTGGTCTGTAATGTCCTTCAGCAAAGGCCCCTTGGCACGCACTTTGACCTGGGCGTACCCGAATTCCCGCTTCTCGGAACTGGCAACACGGCCGCCTAGTTGCTCGGCCATGGTCTGCATGCCATAGCAAATACCCAGGACCGGAATACCTCTCTCGAACAGACCTTCCGGTGCCCGGGGACCTCCCAGTTGAGTCACTGACTCGGGGCCACCCGCGAGAATGATGCCCTTGGGATTGAACTCTTTCAGTTCCTCATCGGTAATATCAAAGGCCTTGATCTCACAATAGACCCCAATTTCCCGAACGCGGCGCGCGATGAGCTGGGTGTACTGGGAACCGAAATCGAGAATCAGAATACGGTGGTCGTGGATATTGTGAGCCATGAAATCCTCGGAGCAGAAAGAAAAAACGCGGCTCACTGGATGAGCCGCGCCCGAATCGACAATGATCAGCCGATACGGTAGTTAGGTGCTTCTTTGGTGATGGTCACGTCGTGGACGTGACTCTCACGCATGCCCGCATTGGTGATGCGGACGAATTCGGGCTTGGTGCGCATTTCTTCCATGGTGGCACTGCCGGTGTAACCCATGGAAGCCCGCAGACCGCCCATCAACTGATGCACAATATTCCGCATCGGGCCCTTGCAGGCAACGCGACCCTCAATGCCTTCCGGCACCAACTTCTCGATGCCCTTGCTGGCATCCTGGAAGTAACGGTCGCTGGAACCCTGCCCCATGGCACCAATCGAACCCATGCCGCGGTAAGCCTTATAGCTACGGCCCTGATACAGCTCGACCTCGCCCGGTGCTTCGTCAGTACCGGCCAACAGGCTGCCGATCATGACACTGTAGGCTCCAGCTGCAATGGCCTTGGAAATATCGCCGGAGAAGCGAACGCCACCATCCGCGATCACGGGTACGCCGCGATCTTTCAAGGCGGCTGCCACATTGGACACGGCTGTAATTTGGGGCACGCCAATGCCGGCCACAA
Organism: Marinobacter sp. V34; assembly: GCF_055524115.1. Classification (NCBI taxonomy): domain Bacteria; kingdom Pseudomonadati; phylum Pseudomonadota; class Gammaproteobacteria; order Pseudomonadales; family Marinobacteraceae; genus Marinobacter; species Marinobacter sp. V34. The sequence continues at coordinate 334,696 of NZ_JBUPZY010000004.1, forward strand.
TACGGGTGGTGCAGATGGAACCGGGACCGATGCCCACCTTGACCGCGTCTGCACCGGCATCCGCCAGATCAATCGCCGCATCAGACGTGGCAATATTGCCACCGATCACCTGAACCTCCGGGAAGTGTTCTTTAATCCAGCGAACGCGGTCAATCACACCCTTGGAGTGACCGTGAGCCGTATCCACCACGATCACGTCAACACCGGCTTCTACCAGCGCAGTCACACGGGCATCGGTATCAGCGCCGGTGCCTACCGCCGCCCCGGCTCGCAGACGACCCTGCTCGTCCTTGCAGGCCAGTGGGTAGTCCTTCGCCTTTTGGATATCCTTGACCGTGATCAGCCCGCGCAATTCAAAGTCGTCATTCACGACCAGGACTTTTTCAATCCGGTGGCGATGCAACAGCTCTTTCACATCGTCCAGGTTGGCGCCCTCTTTCACCGTCACCAACTTGTCCTTGGCGGTCATGATTTCCGAGACTGGCGTGTCCAATCGGCTTTCGAAGCGAATATCACGCCCGGTAACAATGCCAACCAGATCAACACCATCGACCACCGGCAGGCCCGATATGTTGTTGGCCATGGTGATATCGACCAATTCGCGAACGGTGGTGTCCGGTGATACCGTGATAGGATCCTTCACGACGCCGCTTTCGAATTTCTTAACCTTGCGGACCGCCGCGGCCTGCTGTTCAACAGACATGCTCTTGTGCATGATGCCGATGCCACCTTCCTGAGCCATGGAGATGGCCAGGTCTGCTTCGGTCACGGTATCCATAGCCGCCGACACCAGCGGAATATTCAGGGTGATACCTTTGGTCAGCTGGGTTTGCAGGCTGACCTGGTGAGGAAGAACCTCTGAGCGTCCTGGAACGAGCAGTACATCGTCAAAGGTGAGGGCTTCTTCGGCAATTCGCAGCATTGGGATCCGCCTTTTGAACATGCTAGATTGGAGAATTCTGACACCACATCCCGCAGGCTGTAGCAGTACAAAATTCTTAATCGACCTATTATAAATGGGCCTTGGTTGACAGTAAACCGGGGCTGACTACCTATTGGGTTGCATCTTTTTGAATTTTCGCTATTTTTACTCTCCAATTTTCGGCTTTTGCGTATACAGCAATCCGACAGAAACGAAGGAGCACTCCCTTTGGACAGCGGTTTCCAGGATTCCCGGCCCCGAGCGCTGAGTGTCAGCGAGCTCAATCACCAGGCCCGCCACCTGCTGGAAGCCAGCTTCATGCAGGTTTGGGTTGAGGGCGAATTGTCCGGGTTCTCCCGTCCCTCTTCCGGCCATTGGTATTTCTCCCTGAAGGATCGCAAATGCCAGATCCGCTGCGCCATGTTCCGGGGCTTCAACCAGCGGGTGAAAGAGATTCCGAAGGAAGGCGAGCAGGTTCGCATCCGTGGCAAAGTAACGCTTTACGAGAACCGGGGCGATTTCCAGATCATCGTCGAGCATGTCGAACCAGCTGGGCTGGGCGCGCTGCAACAGGCCTATGAGGAACTCAAACGCAAGCTGCAGATGGAAGGCCTGTTCGATGCCGCGCGCAAAAAACCGCTGCCCACAACTCCCCGCCATATTGGCGTAGTAACATCGCCCACCGGCGCCGCCATTCACGACATCCTGACTGTGCTTGCCAGGCGCTGCCCGGCCATTCCCGTGACCCTCTACCCCACCTCTGTCCAGGGACAGGCAGCAACGGCGGATATCGTCCGCGCCATTGATCGGGCCGCCCGGCACGGAGTCGCCGATGTACTGGTTATTGGTCGTGGTGGCGGCTCACTGGAAGATCTCTGGTGTTTCAACGAGGAAGCCGTTGCCCGCGCTATTGCAGCGTGCCCCCTGCCAACGGTCAGTGCAGTGGGCCACGAAGTGGACGTGACCATTGCCGACTTTGTCGCCGACCTGCGGGCACCAACACCATCCGCCGCTGCGGAAAAGATATCACCCGACCAACAGGACTGGCTGCGACAGCTCAGGGAACGGGAGCATCGGCTCGCCGGTGCCGCCAGTCGGGCCCTCAAACGAATGAGGACTCAGTTGGAGCACCTTTCTGCCAGGCTCAGGGATCCTCGGCGTGAACTGATGGAAAAAGCCCAGCGCATGGACGACCTCGATCTGCGACTTGGCAAGGCCGTGCGCCAACGCATCGAGCGGGAAAAGGTACGCACTGAACACCTTGGCCAGCGCCTGAGAATGCAATCCACCGCAAAGCGGCTTGACGACAACCGCAGGAGCGTCAGCCAGCTGTCCGAACGACTGACCCGCTTGGCTCGCCAGTCCGTCATCCAACGCCAGGAGCGCCTTGAGCATCTGGCTCAAACACTGAATGTGGTCAGCCCGCTGGCGACCCTGGGCCGGGGGTACGCCATCATCCAGCAGGAAAACGGGGATATAGTTCGCCAGGCCAGTGAACTCGTGCCCGGCGACAGGATCACCGCCCGTGTCGCCAGCGGGCACCTTGAAGCGAGCGTGACCACCGTCAATTCAGAAAACCAATAACTTTCAAAAAGACAGAAACTTAGCCTATGGTCTAGTAGTCCTATACCTCAAAGCGCTTAAAGTTGTGGGTAACACAAAACACAACAACAGTGATGCGAGGTGGATGTTATGGACTACCACTCCGAGTTCAGGCAATCGATCGACCAGCCTGACACCTTCTGGCGCGAGAAAGCGTCTGCCATCGACTGGATGGAGCCTCCGAAAACCATCTGGCAGCCCACCGATAACGGTCATGGGCAATGGTTTCCCGATGGCATCCTTAACACCTCCGATGTCGCACTGGATGCCAATATCCGAGCCGGGCGCGGCGAACAGAAGGCTCTCGTTTACGACTCTCCTGTCACCGGCACCACCCGGTCATACACTTACAACGAGCTTACCCATGCGGTGGCGATCTTCGCCGGCGCTCTCCAGGATAGAGGCATCACCAAGGGCGACCGGGTGATACTCTATATGCCGATGATTCCGGAAGCCGTCATAGCCATGCTGGGCTGTGCCCGGATTGGTGCTATTCATTCCGTGGTCTTTGGCGGCTTTGCAGCCAATGAGCTGGCCGTGCGCATTGATGATGCCAAGCCCAAAGCCATCATCACGGCCTCCTGCGGTATCGAGATTAGCAAAGTCATCGAATACAAACCTCTGGTGGACAAAGCCATCGATCAGGCCACCCATAAGCCAGAGAGCTGCATTGTGTTTCAGCGCCCGCAGGTACAAGCCGCCCTCCGGGAAGGTCGCGATTTCGACTGGAATGAGCTGGTTAGCCAGGCCGGCCCGGTAGACCCGGTGCCTGTCCGGGCCACGGACCCGCTCTATATCCTCTACACGTCCGGAACCACCGGCAAACCCAAGGGCGTCGTGCGCGATAATGGTGGCCACGCCGTGGCTCTTCGCTACAGCATGCACCTGGTGTACGACGCCAACCCGGGAGATGTCTACTGGGCTGCATCGGACGTTGGCTGGGTCGTTGGCCACAGCTACATCGTTTACGGGCCGCTGTTCGCCGGTTGCACCACCATTCTCTACGAAGGCAAGCCGGTCAAAACCCCGGATGCTGGCGCATTCTGGCGAGTGGTTCAGGACCACGGCGTGAATCTGTTATTTACCGCACCAACAGCCTTCCGGGCCGTGCGCAAGGAGGACCCGGAGGCTGATCAGCTATCCCGCTACGACATCAGTTCCCTGAAACGCCTCTTCCTGGCCGGCGAACGCCTGGACCCACCGACCTACGAATGGCTGAAAGAACATACCCGCCTGCCAATACTGGACCACTGGTGGCAAACCGAAACCGGCTGGGCGATTTGCTGCAACCCGGTGGGCATCGAAATGATGACGACGAAACCTGGCGCCGCCACGCTTCCGTCTCCTGGGTTCAACGTTCAGGTGGTTGATATGAAGGGCAGCCAGGTTCCGGCCGGGGAACAGGGCCAAATAGCCGTTAGACTGCCACTCCCTCCAGGTTGCATGTCCACGGTATGGGGTGACGACGCCCGATTCCGTAACACCTATCTGACCCCCATCGAAGGCTTCTACAGTTCCGGAGATGGCGGATTTGTTGATGAAGACGGATATGTATTCGTGATGGGTCGAACGGACGACGTCATCAATGTCGCGGGCCACCGGCTGTCCACCGGAGAGATGGAGGAAGTGGTCGCAGCCCACCCGGCCATTGCGGAATGCTGCGTGGTCGGCGCTCACGATGACATGAAAGGCCAAGTGCCCGTGGGGCTCGTACTGATCAAGGATGGTGCAACTATTGACCACGACGAACTTGAAGAAGAGCTGGTTGAGATGGTGCGCGAAAAAATCGGCGCCATTGCCTGTTTCCGCAAGGCATTGGTGGTGGAAAGACTCCCCAAAACCCGGTCCGGCAAGATCCTGCGCCGGGTGATCCGCCAGATCGCCGATGGCGAGGACTACGCGGTACCGAGCACAATTGACGACCCCGCCATACTGGAAGAGATCAGCGAGCAATTCAAAGGCTGACCACCAAAGCCCGTCACCAATCGGAAACTGCGCCACAACGGTGCATACGCTTGGTGACGAGTTTATGACAACTCGTTGTTTTTGCGGCTTAAAAAACTTAAATAAAGTGCTAAAAAAAGCGTTGACGCTTCCCGAACTCGGTCTATACTGAAATTGCTGTGAAAATACAGCGGTATTTGGTGAATGCGTTTCAACGTCCTGCCGAAGTGCTCTTCGTTGCCCCTTTCCTCAGTACTTCCTGAATTTTTACAGCGCCGGTATTCCGACAGGATACCGATGGTCCCGTGAGGGCAAAATTTCAGAAATACAGGAAAGATCAATGTCAGATACAAAAACAGGCCACGTAAAGTGGTTTAACGAGTCCAAGGGCTTTGGCTTTATCGCCCAGGACGGTGGCAGTGACGTTTTCGTTCACTATAGTGCAATCAACTCAAGCGGCTTCCGCACCCTGACCGAAGGTCAACAAGTGCAGTTTACCGTGACTCAGGGCCCGAAAGGTCCCCAGGCGGAAAACGTAACCCCGGTCTGAGGTTACGCGGCCCCGCCCTATGCCCCTCACGGGCACAGGGAATCCGAAAAAGCCGGCATTCGCCGGCTTTTTCTTTTTCAGGCACCCGCTTCCGCTGACGCCTTATTCACAGCCTGATCCCGACGACCGGCTTCAACCACCTGGGATACCGCCGAGAACAACGCCTGCAAGGTAGCTGAGGTCGTATCTTCGGCGAGAGCGGCCGCACTGCAATGCTGTCCGCCCACAGTTACACGGATACAGGCCAGTGCATTGGCGTTGGTGCCCTCACCCAATGCAAATTCATCGTAGGCTTCCACCGCCAGGGTTATGTCGTATTCCGCCTCCAGCGCCGCCGACACGGCCTCAACCGCTCCGAGGCCATGCCCTTTTAGGGTTATCGGGTCGGTTTCAGCGCCAATACTCACAACGGCATTCACGCCTTCATCATCCCGGTGAAGGTCATAGGATCTCAACTCCCAGGCTTTGGCCACCTTCAGGTAACGATCTTCGAACAACCGATGAATCGTCAGTGAGTCAATCTCTCCGCCGTTGGTTTCGGCCTCTCGCTGCACCAGCTTACTGAACTCGATCTGCAACCACCGTGGCAGGCTGATGTTGTAATCACGCTCCAGGACATAAGCCACACCACCTTTGCCAGACTGGCTGTTGATGCGAACCACTTCCTCGTAACGGCGACCGAGGTCATGAGGATCGATGGGCAGATACGCCACATGCCAGCTTTCGCCTTCGGAGCGGCGGGCCAGGCATTTACGGATTGCATCCTGGTGGCTGCCTGAGAAGGCCGTAAACACAAGCTCACCGGCATAAGGGTGACGGGGATGGGTAGAAATTTCAGTACAGGCTTCAACCACATCGGTAATCTCAGCCATGCCAGACAGGTCCAGCGTTGGATCCACGCCCTGGGAATATAGGTTCATGGCCATGGTTACCAGGTCCATATTGCCGGTGCGCTCACCATTGCCCATCAATGTTCCTTCAACCCGGTCTGCACCGGCCATGACCGCCAGCTCCGCAGCCGCAACGGCACAGCCGCGGTCGTTGTGGGTGTGAACGCTGATACTGATGTGCTCGCGATACCGGACCTGATCACAGATCCACTCGATCTGGTCAGCAAACACATTGGGGGTAGCCATCTCAACTGTGGCCGGCAGGTTGATCACCACTGGCTGACCCTGGTCTGGCCGCCAGACGTCGTTCACCGCATCAATCACTTCCGCCGCGTAATCCAGTTCAGTACCGGTGAAACTCTCCGGCGAATACTGGAATGTCCACTCGGTGTCCGGGTACTTCTCGGCATTGGCCTTAACGATCCTCGCGCCATTAACCGCAATCTCCTTCACCCCTACCCGGTCCATGCCGAACACCTGTTCCCGCTGAACCGTCGACGTTGAGTTGTACACATGCACGATGGCCTTGCGAGCCCCCTTGAGGGCTTCGTAGGTACGCTCAATCAACTCAGGCCGCGCCTGGGTCAGCACCTGAATGTGCACATCATCGGGAATTCGATCTTCCTCAATAAGCTTGCGACAAAAGTCAAAATCCGGCTGGCTCGCCGCGGGAAAGCCAATCTCGATTTCCTTGAACCCCAGCTTTACCAGCAAATCAAACATCCGTTGCTTCTGGGCTACCGACATCGGCTTCACCAACGCCTGATTGCCATCCCGCAGATCCACCGCACAAAACCGGGGTGCGGTGGTGATGACTTTGTTCGGCCAGCGACGATCAGTTTTCGCCACCGGCGTAAACGCAACGTATTTACGATGATCAAATGCCATTGGGGTGATTCCTTGCTGTTCTCACGGGGAATTCATTGATTGTGTATCAGGATAACGCCTCACACGGGGAAAATGATTGCTTTTTCTCCCTCAAGATACTCAGAATAGACATAATATTTCACAATACTCATAAAGGATGGAATTTTATGTCAAATTCCGACAAGTCACTTATTAAAATCGACAAGATTGACCGCAATATCCTCGAACAATTGCAGCAGGACGGATCACTGACGAACCAGGAACTGGCCGACAAGGTTGGCCTGTCGCCCTCTCCTTGCCTGCGGAGGGTCCGCGCCCTGGAAGACGCCGGAGTTATTGTCCGGCAGGTAACGATCCTTGATCACAAGAAGCTGGGGTTGTCCCTTACGGCAATCATACTCATCGGCATGGACCGGCATACCCCCGAGCGCTTCGCAGCGTTCGAACAGCAGGTGGGTGAATACCCTGAAGTTCAGGAGTGCTACCTGATTACCGGCCAGGATGCCGATTACATGCTCAAGGTGGTGGTACCGGACATGGATCACTATCACCACTTTCTGCTAAATCGCATCACCCGCATCCAGGGCGTCAGTGGTGTGCACTCCAGCTTTGTGCTGAGGCGGGTGATTGACAGTACGGCCCTGCCTCTGGGGTATCTGTCCTGATTCGCTAGCGGATGAGTTCAGCCAGATAGGCCCGGGCCATGCACTTGAGCTCACTCACCATCGAGCGAGCCTGCTCTTCCGGCAGGGTCGCCGCAAGCCTGAGAACGGTTCCGGCCGAGCGGGGCAACATCAGGCTTGCCGTCCATCGACGATCTTCGGGAATGCGAGGGCAGACGTCCCGCAAGCGGTTGTCCAGGTCACGGGCATGGCTGTATAGCTCGCGGACATCGAGATCCCGCAGTTCGGGCATCGATTCTACCCCGCTCCAGATCACGGAATAAGCAGGCTCTGTTCGATAAAACTCATAGAACAGGTCGATCAGAACGTCTACGGCATCTACCAGCTCCAGGGTTTGAAGACGCTCCCGCAATGCCGTCTCCATCCGTTCAACATGCCCTTCGGCAATGGCCTTTACAATGGCAGCCTTGTTGGGAAAGTAACGGTAGAGGGAGGCGAGTGACATACCGGACTGACGGGCAATGGCAGACATACTGGTGGCGTCGACACCCACTTCGTGGAAAATCGCTGCCGCATGGCTGAGAATACTATTCACGCGCTCGCGGCTTCTGGCCTGAACGGGCTGACGGCGAGGCGTGATATCCACGGTTTCTTCGGTCATATCTCCTGCTTCAGTAGCGGTTATACGGTAAAGCATAGCTGCCCGTTACATGGGCGACCAGTTTCTCGTCGCTTCCCTGCCCGGAGAGCAACCGCACTTCGCAAAAAGCAAGTCGGCGCCCCATCCGTAGAACCCTAGCCTCGCCTATCAGATCGTCCGGTGCCGGCTTATGCAGGAAATTGATCGACAGGTTACTGGTCACCGCCATTTCAACCTGACCAATGGCGGCCATCACTGCCGCGTACATGGACGCATCCGCCAAGGCCATCTGCACCGGACCAGACAATGTGCCGCCGGGGCGAATCAGGCGTTCCGAGAACACCAGGCGGGTGCGGGCGAACCCACCCTCCTGCGCTTCGTCGACCGTAAATCCGATATCCTCGGCCATGGGCACACCGGCCCTGATAACGGCCTCGACTTCTGCTGCGGTCAGTGTCATTCGCTGCTCTCCCAATGTCCATCTGTACCTCGTGGTAATCGCTCCGTACAATAGCGAGCACGACAGGATAAATAAAGAACCTCTTCTCAACTGCTTACGGATAACACAATGCGAGCAAGCCGCTACCTGATTGCCACCCAAAAAGAAACGCCTGCCGATGCCGAGATCATCAGCCATCAGATGATGCTCCGGGCGGGAATGATCCGAAAACTGGCCTCCGGCCTCTATTCCTGGCTGCCAATGGGATTGAGGGTGCTTCGCAAGGTTGAACGCATCGTTCGCGAGGAAATGGACAAGAGTGGCGCACAAGAAGTGCTGATGCCTGCGGTTCAACCTGCGGAGCTGTGGCAGGAATCCGGGCGCTGGGAACAGTACGGCGGTGAACTACTGCGGATGAACGACCGCCATGGTCGTGACTTCTGCTTCGGGCCCACCCACGAGGAGGTCATCACCGACCTGATTCGCAATGAGCTGAAAAGCTACAAAGAGCTGCCCGCGAATTTCTACCAGATCCAGACCAAGTTCCGTGATGAGCGACGCCCCCGGTTTGGCGTGATGCGTGCCCGGGAGTTCATCATGAAGGACGCTTACTCCTTCCATGTGAATGCGGAATCATTGAACGACACCTATCAGGTCATGCATCGCACCTATTGCTCCATCTTTGATCGCTTGGGTCTGGATTACCGCCCCGTCGAGGCGGATTCCGGCGCCATCGGCGGAAGCGCGTCCCACGAATTCCATGTACTGGCCTCATCTGGTGAAGACGCCATTGTGTTCAGCACCGACAGCGGCTATGCGGCCAACATTGAGAAAGCTGAAGCCGTTGCACCCACCGGAGACCGCTCATCGCCTTCCGAAGAAATGGCGGAAGTGGCCACACCAGAGCAACGGACCATAGAGGCAGTTGCAGCGTTCCTGAAGGTGGACGCCAGTCGCTGCGCCAAGACCCTGCTGGTCAAGGCCGAAGAAGACGACAACGGTCACAGTGGCCTGATTGCCCTGATTTTGCGAGGAGATCATACCCTTAATGAAATCAAGGCAGAAAACCTGCCCGATGTCGCTGAACCGCTGACCATGGCAACCGACGAGGAGATCGAACAGGTCGTCGGCTGCAAGGCCGGTTCCATCGGCCCCGTGGCCCTGCCGGTGCCAGTCATTGTCGATCGCAGTGCAGCGCACATGGTGGACTTTGTCTGCGGAGCCAACAAGGAAGGCCACCACCTGACCGGGGTGAACTGGGAGCGGGATGTGCCACTGGCCCGCGTGGAAGACCTGCGCGATGTGGTCGAAGGCGACCCCAGCCCAGACGGAAAGGGCACCCTGGAAATCCGACGCGGCATTGAAGTTGGCCACATTTTCAAGCTGGGCAACAAGTACAGCACGGCCATGAACGCCACGGTACTAGACGAGAACGGTAAGAGCGCCACCCTGGAAATGGGTTGTTACGGCATTGGCGTGTCCCGAATTGTCGCCTCGTCCATTGAGCAGAACCACGATGATAAGGGCATCATCTGGCCCGACGCCATTGCCCCGTTTCAGGTGGCTATCGTGACCCTGAACGGCCACAAATCCCCGACGGTGAAGGCCGCCGGCGAAAAGCTCTATGAACAGCTCCGTCAGGCTGGCTTTGATGTTCTGCTGGATGACAGAAACGAACGCCCGGGCGTGAAGTTCGCGGACATGGAGTTGATCGGCATTCCTCACCGGTTCGTGGTGTCCGAACGGGGCCTGGCGGCAGAAACCCTGGAATACAAGGGCCGCCGTGACGAAGACAAGCAGGATATTCCGCTGGCCGAGGCACTCCCCTTCCTGATCAGCGCATCCCCGCGCAACGGCCTCTAAGGCACCGCGCAACGAACGTGATCGGTTCAGGCCTGCCCTATGGGCATGAACCGATCACACCTGGTTCCATTTCCAGCACAATACCGAAGCGCGCTTCGACATCCTCCCGGATACGGTTGGCCAACGCCAACACGTCCTGACCGCTGCCGTTCGAATGGTTCACCAGCACCAATGCCTGACGGTTATGGACGCCAACCCGGCTATTGCGGTACCCCTTCCAGCCACACTGGTCGATCAGCCACGCGGCCGCCACCTTGGCATTGTCATCACTTGGGTAGCCGGCAATCTCGGCATGCTGCTTCTTAAGCGATTCCCAGGTTGTAAGCGGTACTACCGGGTTCTTGAAAAAGCTGCCGGCATTTGGAAGCTGTTCCGGATCAGGCAACTTGCGACGACGAACCGCCATGACAGCATTGGCAACATCCAAAGGGGTGAGATCGCCCAGGTTCTGCCCATCGAAATAGTCGCAAAGGTCACGATAATCCAGTGAAAATGGTCGGGTGCGGGACAAACGCAGACGAACCTCAGTGATGACGTAACGCCCGGGTTCGTGTTTGAACACACTGTCGCGATAGCTGAAATGGCAGAGACTGTTGGTCAACACCACGTCGTTGCCGGTCTGCCGATCCAGGGCCCTGATGTCTACCAAGGTGTCCTGCAATTCAGTTCCATAAGCCCCGATGTTCTGAACCGGTGCCGCCCCGACAGTGCCAGGAATCAGCGCCAGGTTTTCGACACCTCTGTAGCCCGCGGAAGCGGCGTACAACACACTCTCATGCCAGTTTTCGCCAGCACCCAGTACCAGAGTCGCCTCATCGCCATCAACCTTCTCCCAGCAACGGCGGGCGATGGCGATACGAATCACCAGCCCCGGGAAATCGCCGGCAAACACCAGGTTGCTTCCGCCCCCCAGCAGAAGCGGCTCAACCGACGCTTCCGATGCCCACTCCAACGCCCTCCGGAGCGCTTCGACAGTGGTTACCGACACGAAATACCGTGCCCTCGCCTCGATACCAAGACTGTTCATCGTTCCCAGGGACACGTTCTCCCTGATCTCCCCGAAACGGGTCACACCAGCTGCTCCCGGATATGGTCAAGAAGACCTTCACTGGCCTCGGCGATCAGGTCAAGTACGTGCTCGAAACCCTGGTCGCCACCGTAGTATGGGTCCGGCACTTCCTCTTCGCCGGAACGGCCGAACCCCAAAAACAGGGCTGGCTCGGTACCACCATGCCGCTGCCAGACATCCCTTACGTCCGCGAGGTTTTGACGGTCCATCACCAGTACGTAGTCGAACCGATCCAGATCCGGCGCCTGAAACTGGCGAGCCCGAAGATCGCTGATATCTATTCCGCGCGTGCCCGCAGCCGACACGGCCCTTCCGTCCGGGGACTTGCCAACATGCCAGTCGCCGGTACCACAGGAATCAATGGCAATGCGGTCTTCAAACCCGGACTGCTGAACCACCTGGCGAAAAACACCCTCCGCGCTGGGCGAACGGCAGATGTTGCCAAGACAGACAAACAATACGTTTACTTCCGGATTCATGAGTGTCCTGCCCCCCTTTGCCTGGTGGTCATGATTTGTCTCAGACGCTCGAGATCCTCGGCGGTATCCACGCCTGCGGGTGGCATCCGGCACGCTTCTTCGACATGAATGTGGGCGCCATTATAGAGCGCCCGCAACTGTTCCAGGGATTCAGTGACTTCGGTGGGGGCTGGCGCCCAGGTCACGAAGTTCCGCAGTAAGCTGACGCGATAACCGTAGATACCAATGTGACGAAAGTAATCGCACCCTTCCGGTAGCGACCGTGCGGCGTCGGTGGTGCTGCCGTGGCCCTGCCACGAATCCCGGGCCCAGGGAATGGGTGCCCGGCTGAAGTAGTGGGCCATGCCCCGGTTATCGAACACCACTTTGACAACATTGGGATTGAACACGCTGGTGGCGTCCGGAATCCGCTCGCAGAGGGTGGCGATGGCCGCATCAGGGTGAGCTTCGAGGTTTGCCGCCACTTGGTCGATCAGTTCCGGCGGGATCAAGGGCTCATCACCCTGAACATTGACGACCCGGTTATCCGGGCCAAACCCCAGCTTCCGGGCCACCTCTTCAAGGCGGTCGGTACCACTGGCATGATTGTCGGAGGTCATCACCACTTCCGCACCGAAGGCGGCACAAGCAGTCTCAATGCGCTCATCATCCGTGGCGATCACCACACGACCAGCCTGACTTTCACATGCCCGCTCATAAACATGCTCAATCATCGGCTTGCCGGCAATGTCTGCCAGTGGTTTGCCAGGCAACCGAGTGGATGCATAACGTGCCGGGATAACGACGGTGTATGACATACAGTCTTCCTGTCAGCGTTTGTGGAGTCGCTCGTCGGTCGTCAGAGTCCGAGCTTCGGTGGCGAGCATCACCGGTATCCCCTCGCGAATCGGAAAGGCCATCGCATCCTGATAGCAGACCAGTTCGGTTTTGGCGTCGTTCAGCTTCAGGTCCCCTTTGCATACCGGGCATGCCAACAGAGCCATCAGTTTTTTATCCATGGTGCGGTTCTCACAGTGTCGTTGTATCCAGCGATTGGCTGCAGTTATTGACGCGGGCTACGAAAGCCTCGGCAAACGTCTTGGGGAGGCTGGCCGTGACAGCCAGGACCCAGGTGTTATCCGGGGCGATCCCGCGACACTTGACGGCATCCTTGGCGGTCATCACCAGCCATTCGCCGTCTTCGGAGTGCAGGTCTGCGGGCGTAAATCGATGATGATCCGGCAAGGCAAGAGGCCTGACCTGGGCCCCCAGCGCGATCAGTGTATCGAAAAACCGGCCGGGATTACCGATCCCCGCCACAGCCCTCACGCGACGGCCCTCAAGGCGCTCCGGAGACAGTACTTCCCCGGTCACAAGGTTGCGCAGCTCTGTCGGAGCCAGGGTCATGGTGAACTGGTGCTCATGCTCCAGTTCCTCGAGAAGACCACCATTGGTGATCACGAAATCGACGGATTCCAGCCGCGCCAAAGGTTCACGCAAGGGCCCCACCGGAATCAGAGCGCCGTTGCCGACGCCACGGGCAGCGTCGAAGACCGCGAGTTCGATATCCCGGGGAAGCCGATAATGCTGGAGCCCATCGTCACACACCAAAATGGTACCCAGCTCATTCTCCAACGCCCATAGGGCGCCCCGTCTGCGATCCGGGTCCACCACTACCGGGCACCCCGATTGCGCTGCGAGCATTACCGGCTCGTCACCGGCTGTTCCCGCGTCGCTATCAGCGCGCACCAACAAAGGATAGTGATCGGACTTGCCACCATAGCCACGGCTCAGGATCACTGGCTGCCAGCCCTGAGCTTTAAGCAGGCTGGTGAGGGCGGCGGTCAGCGGGGATTTCCCGGTGCCCCCGACCGTGATGTTGCCCACCACTACCACCGGAACCGGGATGCGTTCGTTCATAGCCTGCCAGGCCCGGCGGCGACGGTTTTCAGAAATGGTGCGGTAAAGCCAGACCAACGGATACAACGGCCATAGGGGGCGTCTACCGCTGTACCATACCCGCTCCACCAGCGTGGTCATGCCTGCTCGCTAAACTGCATCTGGTGGAGCTGGGCATAAGCACCCCCTTCGGCCAGCAACTCGTCATGGCGACCGGACTCGACGATTCTTCCGCCCTCCATCACCAGGATGCGATCCGCCTTCTCGATGGTGGACAACCGGTGGGCAATGACCAAGGTCGTGCGACCCTGCATAACGGTTTCCAGTGCGTTCTGTATATGCCGTTCCGATTCGGTATCGAGGGCCGATGTTGCTTCGTCCAGGATCAGCACCGGTGCGTTCTTCAGCAAAGCCCTTGCGATGGCCAGTCGCTGACGCTGGCCACCAGAGAGCATCACCCCGTTGTCACCGATCATGGTATCCAGGCCCTCTGGCATACGGTCGATGAACTCCAGCGCATGGGCCTTGGCCGCTGCGTCAGTGATCTGCTCGCGACTGCAGTGCCGGAGAGCGCCATAGGCGATGTTGGCGGCAATGGTATCGTTGAAAAGAACGACATTCTGGGTCACCAGAGCGATCTGGGAGCGCAAGGCTTCCAGGCTGAATTCCTTCAGGGAATGGCCGTCCAGTCTGATATCCCCACCGGTATATTCGTAGAAACGCGGCAGGAGGCTGACCAGTGTCGATTTGCCACTGCCCGAACGCCCTACCAGGGCCACACTCTGACCGGCGGGTATGTTCAGGGAAATTTCCTTGAGAACGTCATCCAGCTGATCACGGTAGCGGAACGACACGTTTTCAAATTCGATGTTGCCGTCAACCCGCTCCGGTGCGTAGGTACCCGGATCGTGTTCCGGTTCCTCGTCCATGGTTCCAAAGACATCGTGGGCGGCAGCAACGCCACGCTGGATTTTGGCGTGCACGGACGTTACCTGACGAATGGGCTTGGCCATGGTCGTTGCGGCAGTAATGAAGGCTACGAGCTCACCAGTGCTCATTGCTCCACGGATCTCGGGCGCCAGCATGGTCCATACCAGTGCTGCGATCGCAATCGCCACCAACACCTGGATAACCGGAATGCTAATGGCCTGTGTGGAGGCCATCTTCAGACTCTGCTCCAGATTTTTTTCACTGACCTTGCGGAAGCGATCGCGCTCGAAGTGCTCGCCACCGAAGGTGCGAACCACCCGGTAACCACTGATCGATTCGGAGGCCACGTGGGTGATATCACCCATCGACCCCTGGATACGCTTGCTGATCTTGCGGAAGCGTTTGCTCGCGTAGCTGACCACCAGGGCAATCAGCGGCCCTACGGCCAGGAACACCAGGGTCAATTTCCAGTTGGTGTAAATCATAAACCCTAACAGGCCCAGGATGGTAAGCCCTTCCCTGAGGGTGATGGTCACGGCATTGGTCGTGGCATCTGCCACCTGCTCCACATTGTACGTAATCTTGGAAACCAGCCGGCCGGAAGCATTCTCATCGAAATAGCGGGAAGGCAGGCTCAGCAACCGATCAAAGACCTGTTTGCGCAAGGCGTTAATAACCTGGCGCCCGACGTAACTGATGAAATACTGGCTCATGAAGGTACCAACACCGCGGAAGGCAAACACACCGACAATCAGCAACGTCAGTAGAATCCGGTTCTCGTCAGTGGGGTTTTCCAGCGCCGTGATAACGTATTCCATCGCCGCCGCCATACCGGTGGAGGCCGATGCGTAGATGATGTTGCCAACCACGGCCAGCGAGAACGCCAGCCAGAACGGCTTTACGTATGCCAACAGGCGTTTGTAGGTGCCCCAGTTACTTGCCGGCTGGTGGGACTCTTCGGCTGTCGACGTGGCGTCACTCACTGCCTTCCGCCTCTCGCTCGGTGGTGATGCTGAGTTTGGCAAAACCAAGACGCCCCGCCACATCCATGGCACGCACGACGAACTCGTGAGGGGTACGGGCATCCGCGGTGATGATGAACGGCAGCGACGTGTTGTCCTGCGCCAATTCACGAACCGCCCTTTCCAGTGTTTCCCGACGATTATTCACCAGGGTTCGATCGTTGAGAATGTACTGGCCCTCGGCGTTGATGACCACATCAATCAACTCTGCCTCGGACTCCGACCGCTCACCATTGGCTTCCGGCAATTCGATATTGAGGTGGCTCTCACGGGTGAACGTGGTGGACACCATAAAGAATATCAGTAGCAGGAAGACCACATCGATCAGTGGCGTCAGGTCTACCCCGACTTCCTGACTTCTCTGACGCTTGAACTTCACAGTGTTCAGGCTCCTTCCACGTCAATTTCGCGGTCGCCATGCACCACTTCCACGAGCTTGATGGCTTCCTGCTCCATACCGACAACCAACTCATCGACACGTCGAATGAAGTAACGGTGGCAGATCAGTGCCGGTATGGCCACGCTCAGGCCCGAAGCCGTCGTAATCAACGCTTCCGAAATACCCCCCGCCAGATTGCCGGCATCACCCACACCGGCGAGCTGGATTTCCGCAAACACCTTGATCATGCCGATAACGGTTCCCAAAAGTCCCAAAAGAGGCGTAATGGTCGCAACGGTCCCCAGGGGATTCAGGAAGCGCTCCAGTTCATGGATGACCTGACTCGCCTCGTGCTCAATGCTTTCCTTCATGATCTCGCGACCATGTTTGGCATTCATCAAACCGCCGGCCAGAATCCGGCCCAGAGGAGACGATCCCTGCAACGCCTTGAGCTTGCGCCCGTTAAGCTCTTTTTTCTTGATCCACCGCCACAGTTCGTTGATGGTGTGCTGGGGCGTTACCCTGGATGGCCTGAGCGTCCAGAAGCGCTCAAGAATGATGGCAAGGGCAAGAATGGAACAGGCAAGAATCGGCACCATGAGGATGCCACCGGCTTTCAAAAGCTCGAACACGCTTGGTCTCCCTGATTGTTTACAAGCCGCGCTACTTTAGCATAGCTGCCGCTGTAGGCCACACCCGGAATGTCACGGTTTTTACACTCTTCTCAGGGAGTTTCGGGTTTACGAATCCAGAAAGGGGCCGCTGCCCTGGCCTCGGTCATTATCACTCCGCCCGGCTCCAGAACCAGCCTGATTGCGCCGGAGGTAGCGGTATTGACGATGTCGCTGCCAACGGACTGATAACGTTCAACCACGTCTGCATGGGGATGGCCGAAACGATGCCGGTAGCCGGCGCTGACCAGGGCGAGATCCGGTGCCATGTGGGCGACCCAAGGTTCCGATGAGGACGTTATGCTGCCGTGGTGGGGTGCCAACACAACTCGGTAGGGGTCGATATCATTCCCGAAATTGTCGGCCCGGGCAATAAACGCCCCTTCCACCCGGCGGGTTATGTCGCCAGGCAACACCACTTCAACAGGCGGCACAGCCGACGATACCGTCAGCACGCAGGACGCGTCATTACCCTCAACTTTGCCTGGGCTTCGCCAGAACGTCAGCTCCAACTCCCCCATTCGGACATCCACCTCGCCAGAACAGGGCTCCACCTTCACGCCTTCCGGCAGCTTGTCGGCAACTCTCCCGGTCTCGCCGGTAATAACCCGTCCGACCTCGAATCGATCGAACAGCAACGGCAGTCCCCCGGCGTGGTCACCATCGCCGTGACTGACAACCAGAGTATCAATACGGCGAACGCCCAGAGCAGTCAGATTGGGAACCAGCACCGATTCCACCGACGAGTAGACACCTTCCAGTGCCGGGCCGGTGTCGTAGACCAGCACCCGGTCCCGCTCTCTAAGCATAACGGATAGCCCCTGACCCACATCCCAAACCCAGATTTCAGGATGGGTCACCGTCTCGTTCGGTGGTTCCATCCCGCTGCCCCGAAACATGATCACGGCAATCCATAACGACACAACGGAAGCACTGGCCTTCCGAAACCCGCTGAACGGCACCAGCAAGGCCATCAGGACCACCAGGGAAAATCCCGCAATCTGCGCTGGGCCGGGTGCCGCCAGCACAACATCAACGTTCGCGAGCCAGGAAAGCCCCTGCCATAGCACCCCGAAAGCTCCATCCAACACACCAACTACCAGCGCATCAGCAGCGGGAAGGAATACCAGTGTAAAAGCGCCCAGGGCCAATAACGGCATCACCACCAGCGATACCCAGGGAATGGCGAACAGGTTGGCAACCAGCCCGACCACCGGCTGAGACTGCCCCAGGCTGGACAATATCGGCCAGAGCCCCGCAAATACGGCCATCTGGGCAAGTAACAGCCCCGCGAGCCAACCGGTCCTCCCAACACGAAGTGCAAACAGCAATACCAGAACCGTGACAGCGCCAAAAGAAAGCCAGAACCCCTGGTCCAGGGGTGAGAACGAATCGCTCAGCAACACCACCACCAGCGCGGTCAGCAGACCCGTGAACACCCCAGACTGCCGAGCGCCGACGAGAACCCACCCGGCGATGATGACCATTACCAATGCACGCCTTGTTGGCACGGAAAACCCGGCCACAAGCGCATACCCGACACTCGCACTGGCGACTACGAGGAAGACCAACACCCTTAGTGTCGCGGGCGATACTCGATTTTCCGGAAGACAAAGCAGCAGGCGGCGGCACAGGAAGCCGGCCCCAGCGGCAATCAACCCGAGGTGAAGCCCTGAAATCGCGACCAGATGAATGGTGCCAGTGGCCTTAAGGACGTCCCAGTGTTCGGGCTGCATATGCCCGCGGTAGCCCATCATCAGGGATGTTATTAACGGAAAATGGTGGGCGCCGGACAGTCTGTTCGAGGTAGCGTCCACCAGCTCATCGCGCCAGCGGTGGTACCGGCAACGAACCGGGCATGGAAGGTGGTCTGCGCGGGAAAGCTCGCGAACCGTTCCGGTGGCACCAAAGCCCTTGCGATACAGCCAGGATTCATAGCGGAATCCCTTCGGGTTCACCGCTCCATGAGGGCGCTTGAGAACAACCGTCAGCGTCAGCCGATGGCCGGGAGAGGTTGTTGCTTCGTCATCGTACCAGGCGAGCCGAAGCTGATCCGGCAATTCATCAGAGGAGTATGTATTGTCGACCTCAGGCAGATGCCATTGCGTTACGCAAAAGCCGAAACGGACGCTACCGAAGCTACCTTCGGATGGGACATCACAAAGATACCCTGAGACGTCCAGCTCCTTGCCTTCCAGTGCAGGCGGCAGCACCGACCGTTGCCGGTCGCCCGCTTGCATCGCCGCCCAGGCCAGACCAACAATTCCACCAGCAAGCAGGACTGCGACTGCCCTGAACAGCGGGGACCTGGCAAGGAGTATCGCGATAAACGGGAGAGGCGTCGCGGAAATCAGCCAGTGCAAAGGTGGCAAGACCGCCAGGCTATACAGTAAGATAACGCCGCAGGCGAAGCCCACGAGGCCGACCCTGGCCATAAAACTTCCGGACAATCCTTGTCCTCCTGATAGTTGGTCAATTCCGGGAGCCGCCATACCCCGGAACCATTATCCCGAGCAGGCAGAACTTCCCAATGCCAAAGAAGTTCATGAAACGCTATCTACCAACGCCGGAACGAGTGCGCTCGATCGAGTCGCTGCACTTCCTCGGAGATATCCTTCATGAACCCAACCTGTGGCACATAAATCGGCACAGCGTCGCCAGGGCATTCCTGGTAGGCATTTTCCTGACATTCATACCGATGCCGTTCCAGATGGTTGCCGCTGCGTTCTTCGCCATCTGGTTCAACGCCAACCTGCCGCTTTCGGTGGTACTGGTCTGGATCAGCAATCCCGTAACCATGCCGCCGATGTTCTACTTCAATTACAAGATTGGGGCCTGGATACTGGACAGACCGGTACTGAACTTCGAGATCCAGTTGTCCTGGTCGTGGCTCAGCGGCCGTCTAATGGATATCGGCATCCCTCTCTACCTGGGATCGGTACTGGTGGCCACCTGCTCAGCCTGCCTTGCCTATCTGATCATTCAATTCCTGTGGCGGCGCAAGGTCCGTAGCGACTGGCGGGAGCGCCAGCTACTTCGAATCCGATGCCGCCGGGCCGCCCACAGCAAATCCAAGCCGGGCGCCGACGCCCATCAAAGCTCCTGAAATAATTCACCCTGCTCAAGCCGTAGCACCCGCCCCAAGCTCCTGGCCATGGCCATGTCGTGAGTGACCAACACGAACGCAATGCCGATTTGGTCCCTGAGCGACTCGATAAGCTCGCGAACACTTTCCCCGGTCTGCTCATCCAGATTGCCGGTGGGCTCATCCATCAAGACGCACTCCGGCTCGTTCACCAGAGCTCGGGCAATCGCCACCCGCTGACGCTCACCACCGGAAAGCTCTCCGGGTTTATGCCCCAGACGCGCGCCCAGCCCGACACGTTCGAGAATGGCGGTTGCCTGTTCCGTAGCCTGGCGGACGCCACGGCCACCCAACGCGCCCGGCATCATGACGTTTTCCAGTGCCGAGAATTCCGGCAACAAGTGATGGAACTGGTAAACAAACCCGAGGTGACGGTTGCGAAAACGCGCTCGGCCGGATTCACTCATCCGGTGGATATCCGTTCCGCAGATATCAATATGGCCCGAGGAAGGTTTGTCCAGCCCCCCGAGCAGGTTCAGCAGCGTGGTTTTGCCGGCACCACTGCTGCCAACAATACCAACGGATTCGCCAGCCGATACCTGAAGGGATATGTCTGAGAAAATCGTTAGCTTTCCCGGTCCCTCGTTGTAGGTTCTGGTCACTTTTTCACAGTTGATCACCAAGGACCTGTCATCGTTCATGGTTGCTGAATCACTCATATCGCAGGGCCTCCGCAGGGTCGACGCGGGATGCTCTCCACGCCGGATAGATCGTTGCCAACAGACTCATGGCGAGGCCGGCACCACTGATGATCCACACGTCCTGCCATTGCAACTGGGACGGCAGATAACTGATGAAATAGACGTCCGCACTGAGGAACTGATGCCCCATGAACGCCTCCAGCCAGGCAATAAACCCGCTGATGTTATAGGCGCCCAGAATGCCCAGCGCTGTACCCACCAGGGTACCGGTAATGCCGATCACCGCGCCCTGCACCATGAAGATCCGCATGATTCGCCCGGGTGTTGCGCCCATGGTCCGCAGAATAGCGATATCGGCTGTCTTGTCGGTAACCACCATCACCAGTGTCGATACAATGTTGAACGCAGCCACCGCGACAATGAACATCAGTAGCAGGCCGATCATGGTCTTCTCCATGCGGATGGCCTGGAACAGATTGCCATGGGTTCGGGTCCAGTCAGATATGTAGTGGCGGCCGCTCAGCTGGCGCGCAACTTCTTCTGCCACTTTCGGAGCCTGAAACAGATCGTCCACCAGAAGGCGCACGCCCTGGGCTTTGCCGTCGGTGCGCATGAGCTTTGACGCATCATCCATATGAATCAGAGTGTAATTGCCATCCAGTTCAGCCCCGACACTGAATACGCCCTTGACGGTGAAGCGCTTCAGTCGCGGCAGCACGCCTGCCGGAGTTACCGATGCTTCCGGTAACACTACCGTTACCCGGTCACCCAATTGCAGGCGCAAGCTTGCGGCCATTTGCCGACCGATAATAATGCCAAACTCTCCGGATTTCAGATCGTCCAGCCCACCTTCGATCATGTGGTTTTCGATAATGGAAACGCTTCGCTCCTGCTCTGGCAGTACGCCATTGAGCATCACGCCGCGAACATCACCGCCACCTGTAACCATGCCCTGACCCTGGATAAAGGGCGCCGCGGCAATCACCGACGGGTGTTTCTCTACTTCCCGATCAACTTCCTGCCAATCATCAAGATCGGGATTACCCTGGATCACAGCGTGAGGCACCATGCCCAGAATTCGCTGCTTGAGCTCACGGTCAAAGCCATTCATCACCGACAACACGATGATGAGGACGGCCACGCCCAGCATCAGGCCAATCATGGACGTCAGGGAAATGAACGAAATGAAGTGATTACGTCGTTTGGCCGCGGTGTACCGCAAGCCAACATACAATGATAAGGGTCTGAACATTGGGAGGAGCCTGTCGCTGCCTTCTGGTCTGTCGAAAATCCTACGGCAATACGGGCCGTCAGGAAGCTGCTAAACTGCTATCAGGAAACAATAATACCGCGTTATGGAGCCCAAATGTCTGAAATGACACCCGACAATAACCCGGCGAATATACCCACTGACCGCAGGGACTTCTTTCGCATCAGTGACCACATAGGCCTGGAAGTCCGAACGCTGGGTTCTGGCGAAACCAATCGGGAAAACCCTTTTAACGGCAACCACATGGAAAGCCTGCGCTCGGAGTTCAGGCGCCTGGACCAGGATGTCAGGGCACAGCTCGCCAACCTGGCAGAACGTGACCGTCTGCTGACCTCTCTGATCAAGTCTCTGAACGGGAAGCTGGATACGTTGGCGCGCATTATGGCCTTTGAGCAAAATCCGTTGCAACCTGGGGACTGGCAGGACGTCACACTCAGCGAGGGGGGACTGTCGTTCCACAGCTCCACCAACCGCTTTTCCGCCGGTGACCAACTGGCTCTGAGAATGACCCTGCCGCCTGAGCTGTTTCAACCCGTGGCTACTGCCAGAGTCATCGACGTTGTACCTGACAAAAGCGGCGGTGGCACGGTTCATACGGAGTTCACCGACATTCATGACAGCGACCGACAGCAAATTGCCCGCCATGTGATGCGATGGCAGATCCGCCAGCGACAGAAAGAGTAAACGGTCCACAAATCACCGAATTCGGGCTGACTTTTGTTAGTCTTTGTTAGATATTACGTTTTATCAATGTCTGGCGAGTACCCGCCTCGGTACTTTCCAGATTTTCCAGGCAACCCCGTTCAACCGAATACGACGATCCCAGGGAGTAAGTCACTGATGAACTACCGCACCATAAAAGCCGTTTGCGCCACCGCAGCCCTCTCAGGACTGGCGGCAGCCCCGCTTTCCACCACAGTGGCAGAAGAGGTTCGGGTTCCAGTGATGTCGCAGGCTGAGCGCGGCGCACAGGAAAACCTGCCACGTACTGGCGTGAGTCAGTCCAGCGTTCGCAACGGCTGGGGCAACCCGATACGCACCTCCGGGCCTGTGGGCAATCCACCCATATCGCAATGGCACTACGCGGATTTTGTCGTGTACTTTGAAGCTGACCGGGTGATCCATGCGGTACTAAAGCCCAGCCGCTAAAAAATCCTCTGCATATCCTGACGCAACCCCGCTCGTTCGTTAGAATGGCGGCTTTTGGATAAGGTGTTCACAACTTGACTTCCAGACCTGTGATGCCCGCCGAGTGGGCACCCCAAAGTGCCATCATGCTTACCTGGCCCCATCCCGGAACGGACTGGAGCGACATCCTCGCTGATGTCGAGCCGGTGTTTATGGAGATCGCACGAACCGTACTGCGCTTTCAGCACGTAATACTCAGCTGTGAACATGTTTTCCGTTTGCAGGAGCTGGAAAGGGAGCTCAACCAGTTCGCTCAAGAGAATGGCTTACCCGGCCGTGTTGTGGCGGTCCCCGCCCCGGCAAACGATACCTGGGCACGCGACCACGGCCCCATCGCCATCACCCGCGGTGAAAGCCACGAATTACTGGATTTCAGATTCAACGCCTGGGGCGGAAAATTCTCCTGGGAAAAGGATAATGCCCTGAACAGCCACCTGTCTAATTTTGGCAGTTTTGGAACGGCACCGCTGATACCGGTCGACTTTGTTCTTGAGGGAGGTTCTATCGAATCCGACGGTAACGGCACCCTGCTGACCACCAGCGAATGCCTGTTGACGCCTTCCCGCAATCCATCCATGGATCGAGCCGGTATTGAACATCTGCTGTCGGAAACGCTGGGCGCGGAGCGCATCCTCTGGCTGAATCACGGCTACCTTGCCGGCGACGACACCGACAGTCATATCGACACCCTGGCGCGCTTTTGTGCCGAGGACCATATCTGTTACGTGACCTGCCCGGACGTCAGCGATGAGCACTACAGCGCCTTGGCAGCCATGGAGGAAGAGCTGCAGCAGTTTCATCAGGCTGACGGCCAGCCGTACCACCTGACCCCGCTGCCCTGGCCGGACGCCATCCATGACGAAGACGGCGAGCGCCTTCCCGCAACCTATGCCAACTTCCTGGTCATCAACGGCGCGGTGCTGGTGCCGGTTTACGGAGTACCGCAGGATGAAGAGGCTGTGACCACCCTGGCGAATCTGTTCCCCGGCCGGGAAGTGATTCCGGTGAACTGCCGACCATTGATCGCACAGGGGGGCAGCCTGCATTGCGTCACCATGCAGGTACCTGCAGGGGTTGTAGGCGCATGACTCAGACTCCTCAATCCGCCGACCTGGCCATTGCCGCCATTCAACAGCAGTGCAGCGCCGACAAGGACACCAGCCTGGCCACCAGCGAACGCCTGGTTCGTCAGGCGGCAGCGGACGGCGCCCAACTCGTCGTACTGCAGGAATTGCACGCCACGCTCTACTTCTGCCAGACCGAAGACACCTCGGTATTCGAACTCGCCGAACCCATACCCGGCCCGACCAGTCGTCGGCTATCCGCTGTGGCTGCGGAACTTGGCATTGTTCTCGTCGGGTCTATCTTTGAACGGCGAATGAACGGCGTCTACCACAATACGGCTGTCGTTTTCGAGCGGGATGGAAGCATCGCCGGTCTCTACCGCAAGATGCATATTCCCGACGACCCCGGCTTTTACGAAAAATTCTATTTCACACCGGGCGACGCCAGCTTCAACGACGGCCGCAATGGCTTCACCCCCATCGACACCTCAGTGGGTCGGCTGGGTGTGCTGGTGTGTTGGGATCAGTGGTATCCAGAGGCCGCCCGCCTGATGGCGCTGGCCGGCGCGGAGGTATTGATCTACCCCACCGCCATTGGCTGGGATGTCACCGATGACCCAGAGGAACAAGCGCGCCAGTTGGACGCCTGGGTAACCGTTCAACGCGGCCATGCGGTTGCCAACAACCTGCCGGTCATTGCACCAAACCGCGTCGGCACGGAACCCGATCCGTCCGGCAGCTCGGATGGCATTCGCTTCTGGGGCAACAGCTTCATTTGCGGGCCCCAGGGAGAATTCCTGGCTCGCGCCGACGACCACTCCGAAACCTTATTGTCCGCCACCATTAACCGCTCTCGCAGTGAATCGATTCGGCGCATCTGGCCGTATTTCAGAGATCGACGCATCGACGCCTACGGCGACATTCTCAAGCGGGTAAGGGACTAAGCACTTCATGAAAAAACTGACGGATACGGTTATCCGCGAGTTAAACAGCATACTCCTGGGCAAAGATCACCAGGTACGGCTTTCACTCTGCGGCTTGCTGGCCAAGGGCCACCTGCTGATTGAGGACATTCCGGGAATGGGCAAAACCACCCTGTCCCACGCGCTGGCCAAGGTCATGGGCCTGACCTACCAACGCATCCAGTTTACCAATGATCTGTTACCTGCTGACGTTCTTGGGTTCTCTATGTACGACAAGCAGGCGGGCAGCCTGGTGTTCCATCCCGGTCCAATCTTCGCGCAGGTTGTCCTGGCCGATGAAATCAACCGCGCCTCCCCCAGAACCCAGAGCGCATTGTTGGAAGCCATGGAGGAACGCCAGGTTTCCATCGAGGGCGAAACCCGGCCACTGCCCCATCCTTTCTTTGTGATCGCCACACAGAATCCCATCGAACAGGGCGGCACCTACCCGTTACCGGAGTCCCAACTCGACCGTTTCCTGATGCGCATACGCCTGGGCTATCCCGATCCGCGCGCCGAACGGGAACTGCTGGAAGGTGAAGACCGCCGGGTCATGACCGACAGGCTTCAGTCACTGCTTTCTTCGGAGAACCTGCAAGCCCTCCAGGACGCCGTCAACCGGGTGTCCACCAGCCCGGCACTGCTGGACTACGTACAGCGCCTGCTGGAACAGAGCCGGCGCATGCCCGGCCTGCTGTACGGCCTGTCACCCAGGGCGGGGCTCGGGCTGGTGCGCGCCGCACGGGCATGGGCCCTGATGGATGGACGCCACCATGTATTGCCGGATGACATTCAGGCCGTATTTCCCGCG
This sequence comes from Marinobacter sp. V34, assembly GCF_055524115.1. NCBI lineage: Bacteria > Pseudomonadati > Pseudomonadota > Gammaproteobacteria > Pseudomonadales > Marinobacteraceae > Marinobacter > Marinobacter sp. V34. Next base: position 360,545 of record NZ_JBUPZY010000004.1, read on the forward strand.
GTCGCCGAACACCGCCTTGAACAGGGCGAGTCCGGAAAAAGCGCGGAGAGGGTAAGGCAACTTCTGACCTCCGTCTCTGTCATTGAATAGATAGCATCACTTAATGGAATGAATTGGGCAAAACAACTGGAAACCAATCCTGTTCATGTTAGCCTTTTGCCCTTTTCCTCCGGGCCAGCCCCCGGACCAACGTACCGAATACGTGAAAACGCGGCCAGCGCAACACGTCCAGATTCGTTAGCGAGAGACCCATAATGAGCGAAACCAAACACTCCAGACTGATCATCCTAGGCTCCGGCCCCGCCGGCTACACTGCCGCTGTCTACGCCGCCCGCGCCAACCTCAAGCCCACGCTGATCACCGGCATCGAAGTCGGCGGGCAGCTGACCACCACCACCGACGTGGACAACTGGCCGGGCGACAACGACGGCGTGCAGGGCCCCGAACTGATGCAGCGGATGCTCAAGCACGCCGAGCGTTTCGAGACCCAGGTGGTCTACGACACCATCAACGAAGCCGACCTGCGCAACCGTCCCTTCCGCCTCAAGGGCGACAGCGGCGAATACACCTGCGACGGGTTGATCATCGCCACTGGCGCCTCCGCCATGTACCTGGGCCTGGACTCGGAAGAAAAGTTCAAGGGCCAAGGCGTCTCCGCCTGCGCCACCTGCGACGGCTTCTTCTACAAGAAACAGAAAGTCGCCGTCATCGGCGGTGGCAACACCGCTGTTGAAGAAGCGCTGTACCTCTCCAACATCGCCAACGAAGTCACCCTGGTACATCGCCGCGACAGCCTGCGCGCTGAAAAAATCCTGCAGGACAAACTGTTCGAAAAAGCCGAAAACGGCAACGTCAACATCATCTGGGACCACACCCTGGACGAAGTTCTCGGCGACGGCACCGGCGTCACCGGCATGCGCATCAAAAGCACCAAGGGCGAGTCCACCCAGGAAATGGACCTGGCTGGCGTATTCATCGCCATCGGCCACAAACCCAACACCGACCTGTTCCAGGGCCAGTTGGACATGGAAAACGGCTACATCAAAATCCGCTCCGGCCTGGAAGGCATGGCCACCCAGAGCAGCGTACCGGGCGTATTCGCCGCAGGCGACGTAGCCGACCACGTCTACCGCCAGGCCGTCACCTCTGCAGGCTTCGGCTGCATGGCAGCGCTGGACGCGGAAAAGTTCCTGGATCAGGACTGAACAACGGAATTCGATCAAAGCCAAGGCAGGTAACTCCCAGGTCTGAAAAGGCGGGTGGAGGCGGGTGTCTGAAACTGTGCGGAGCCATGGATGGCGGAGCCCAAGCGCCACACGGACGTGCTCGAGCGTGTTTCAGACATCCGTGACCATTCGCCGACTCCACCAACACTCGAGCACTAACTCCGGACCGAGATGACGTCACTACCCTGGCTAGACCCCGACCAACTCTGGTTCCCCCCCGCCGAACAGGCCCTGGACGACCCAGACGGATTGCTGGCAGTGGGCGGTGACCTATCCACGGAGCGGCTCAAACTCGCCTACCGCAACGGCATCTTCCCCTGGTTCAGCGACGACCAGCCCATACTCTGGTGGTCCCCCAGCCCCAGATGCGTCCTTTTCCCAGGACAAATCCACGTATCCAGAAGCCTCCGGCGCACCCTCAACCGGGGCCATTTCACCATCACCACCGACCAGGCCTTCCCCCGCATCATTCGCCTCTGCGCCAACACCCGTGCCGAAGGCACCTGGATCACCCAGGATATGATTGACAGCTATGGCCAGCTTCATAAACAGGGGATCGCCCACTCCATCGAAGTGTGGAACCCGAAAGGAGAACTGGCTGGCGGAATGTACGGCCTGGCGATTGGCCGTTGTTTTTTTGGCGAATCGATGTTTTCACTGGAAACCAACGCCTCGAAAGTACTGATGGTTCATCTTGCCAACCAGCTCCGGGACTGGGGCTATCAGATCATGGATTGCCAGGTGGAAAGCGGCCATCTATTGCGGATGGGCGCACGGAGTATCCCTCGCAGCGAATTTTTATCTATACTCAGGACATGCGTCGACAGTAGTCCGGACCACAGCGACTGGACCTTCCGGTGGCAGTGGCCCGGCCCGGAGGTGTGAATGAGCAATCTCAGGACCCTGGTGTTTTTTGCCACGCCGGCCCACGACTGCAGTTACCTGCCAGATCGCGAAGCAACCACCATGTTCGTCGACCCGAGGGCGCATGTGGACAAGCGGCTATACAGCCAGCTGACCGCCCTGGGCTTCCGTCGAAGCGGCTCGCATTACTATCGACCGCACTGCGAAAACTGCAATGCCTGTGTTCCTGTCAGGCTCAAGGTGGAAGAGTTCCAGCCAGACCGCAGCCAACGCAGGGTCATGAAAAAGAATGCCGACCTTAGTTGCCGCATGGTCAAGGCAACCTTCTCGGAACGGTATTACAGTCTCTACGCGAATTATATTGAGCAACGGCACTCTGACGGAGACATGTACCCACCCTCCCGGGAACAATTCATGTCATTCCTGGTGGAAGGCGCCACCGATTCCTGGTTCGTCGAAATCATGGACGGACAAAAGCTGGTTGGCCTGGCCGCCGTGGACATGCTGGACGAAGGCCTGTCTGCCATCTATACCGTATTTGATCCTGCCTACGAAAGCCGAAGCCTGGGCACCTTTGCGGTGCTTTGGCAGATAGAGGAAGCAAAACGGCTGGGGCTTCCGCACCTGTATCTGGGGTATTGGATCGAAGAATGTCGGAAAATGAACTATAAAACACGATTCCGCCCGATCGAAGCGCTTCGGGACGGGCAATGGCACACCATGGAAGTGAACTGATTTTGCCAAATGGCGGTAAATCAGGCAGAATTGCGCAATTTAAAATCACAGCAAGCCAATTTACGAGGTTTTTACTGAATGGCGAAGTCCGATGCTATTGAAATGGAAGGCGTTATTGTTGATACGCTTCCAAACACCATGTTCCGGGTTGAACTCGAAAACGGCCATATTGTGACCGCTCACATTTCTGGCAAGATGCGCAAAAACTACATCCGCATTCTGACAGGCGACAAGGTCAAGGTAGAACTGACCCCGTACGACCTGAGCAAGGGACGCATCGTTTACCGCGCCCGCTGATAGCTTTATGAGACTTGAAAGCCCCGAGTATCGGGGCTTTTTTGTTTTCAGGCCTCTCTAACCTGGCGCCACTATTCCCGATTGTCAGCCGAACATTCCATCGCGCCTGGATTGGTATAACACCGCACCTTACGCAGTATCGTCATCATGTCGTCGTGGTACACACCCGCAGCCAGCACGCCCGAGTCTTCAGTGGACTGCTGCATATCAATCCTCACACTACGCAGCATTTCCTGGTAACCCCGAACGGCCTCGGGTGAAATCTCGACCCAGCGCTCCTCGGGAATCGACCGTTCATACTGCCTTACAATACGCATGGCCTCCGGATAAAGCCTGGACATGATCCGCCGTGACTTCCTGACAAAAGCATCGTCGAACTCATCCGCCCGGGCGATCAACTGAACGGTCACCTGCCCTACCGGATAATCGACGATACCGCCTTTGCTGCCCATACCCCGGAACATCTCCAGAACCTCGTAGGCAGCCGCCGGCGCATAACTGATATCAGCCTCGCCGGAATTGAACAGGCTGGCAAAGCTGGAAATCTTCGCCGTAACCGGTACCGCGCCATCATACTCAACCATATGGCGAGCATCGTGGTGCCCCTCAAACACGGTAATCCGTTTACCTTTCAAAGCGCCTACCTGATCAATACTCCGATCATTCACAAACAGATAAGCGGCTCCCATCGGCGTCACACCCAACACCTCGTATCCATTCTGCTCGAGATGATGATCCACCCTGGGGCTGGCCAGAATATGGAGCAGCACTTTCAGGTCCTCGTAATAGGGAACAGCCCCGATGGCGCTGATGGAGCCTGAAAAATCGTTGAATTTACGAGCCCCCATATCGGTCACCGGCACTGCTCCAGCCTGTAAGGCCGAGCACCACCAACAAAAGCATGGATAACGCTTTCATCTCCCGGCTCTCCTTATCATTGTTGTCTTACGGAAACGCAGATTGCAGCGTCCTCGCGTCAGGTAATCTGACTGTCAGACAACAATTTGACAGAGAAGTGAAGGAATTGGATTGACGACAATGTCAGGGGTGGCCGTTCAACAGAGCCAATTGGCGAGCCTCTACAGACAAAAAAGGCCATGCTGTTTCCAACATGGCCTTTTCAGGAGTCTAAAAACCGGTCAAGCGTGCTTATACCGCCTCGGCTGGTTCGTCCTCATACTCAAATTGCAGTTCGCCATCCTTGAGGTGAATGTGTACGTCGCCACCGTGTTCTGACAGCCGACCGAACAGTATCTGCTCCGCCAAGGGGCGCTTGATCTTGTCCTGGATCAGGCGTGCCATCGGGCGCGCGCCCATGGTGACGTCGTAGCCCATCTCTGCCAGCCACTCTTTCGCGGCGTCATCGACGTGGAGCACCACATGTTTTTCATCCAGCTGTGCCTGCAGTTCGGTCAGGAACTTGTCCACCACGTGGGTGATGGTGGCCGGCTGGAGATCACCGAACTGGATAATGCCATCCAGGCGGTTGCGGAACTCCGGCGTGAAGGTCTTGGAAATAATCTCCATACCGTCCGTGCTGTGGTCCTGCTCGCTGAAGCCAATGGAACGGCGGGCCAAGCTCTCAGCACCGGCGTTGGTGGTCATCACCAGAATCACATGGCGGAAATCAGCCTTACGACCGTTGTTGTCTGTTAGCGTACCGTGATCCATCACCTGCAACAGCAGGTTAAAAACTTCCGGATGGGCCTTCTCGATCTCATCCAACAACAGTACACAATGCGGATGCTTACTCACGGATTCCGTCAGCAGACCACCCTGGTCGTACCCGACATAGCCCGGAGGCGCACCGATCAACCTGGATACAGTATGCCGTTCCATGTATTCGGACATGTCGAAGCGCACCAACTCAATACCCAGCACCTTGGCCAGTTGCTTGGTGACTTCGGTCTTGCCCACACCCGTGGGGCCGGCAAACAGGAAGGCCCCCTCCGGCTTCTCCGGCGCCTTCAGGCCGGCACGGGCCAGCTTGATGGCGGTGGACAGTGACTCGATAGCCGGATCTTGCCCGAAGACCACCATCTTGAGATCCCGCTCCAGGTTGCGCAGCAGGTCCTTGTCGCTGGTGGACACGTTCTTCGGCGGGATGCGGGCGATGTTGGCCACCACATCCTCGATTTCTGACACGTCGACCGTCTTCTTGCGTTTGGACACCGCGAGCAGGCGCTGGTGGGCCCCTGCTTCATCGATCACATCAATCGCCTTGTCCGGCAGATGACGGTCAGTGATATAGCGCTCGGACAGTTCCGCCGCCACACGCAGCGCCTGATCGGTGTATTTCAGGTCGTGATGTTTCTCGAAATGGGGTTTCAACCCCTTGAGGATCTGGTAGGTATCCTCAACGCTGGGTTCGTTTACATCAATTTTCTGGAAACGGCGAGCCAGCGCACTGTCTTTCTCGAAAATGCCACGGAATTCCTGGAAAGTAGTGGAACCAATGCAACGGATTTCCCCAGAGCTCAGCATGGGCTTGAGCAGGTTGGAGGCATCCATCACACCACCGGACGCAGAACCGGCACCAATGATGGTGTGTATTTCATCGATGAACAGGATCGCGTGCTTCTCTTTCTTCAGTTCCGCAAGCAGCCCTTTCAGCCGCTTCTCGAAATCACCCCGGTACTTGGTGCCGGCCAGCAGTGCGCCCAGGTCGAGCGAATAAACCACCGCATCGGAAATGATCTCCGGCACCTGGCTATCCACAATGCGCTTGGCAAGGCCTTCGGCAATCGCGGTTTTGCCTACGCCGGCCTCACCCACCAGGAGCGGGTTGTTCTTGCGACGGCGAACCAGTATCTGAACCACCCGTTCGACCTCGTGCTCGCGGCCGATTAACGGATCAATGCGGCCCTGGCGAGCCTGTTCGTTCAGGTTGGTTGCATAGCTTTCCAGAGGACGGGATGCTCCGCCTTCCTCTCCAGCCTCTTCGTGGGACGCTTGGTCGTGACCCTCCTGATCCTCGGCACCCTGGACGCGGGAAATGCCGTGGGAAACGAAATTCACCACGTCAATGCGGGCGATGCTCTGCTTCTTGAGCACGTATACCGCCTGGCTTTCCTGCTCGCTGAAGATAGCCACCAGCACATTGGCGCCGGTCACCTCCTTCTTGCCAGAGGATTGCACGTGAAAGACAGCACGCTGAAGCACGCGCTGGAATCCGAGCGTGGGTTGTGTTTCCCGCTCGCTGTCGTTGCTGGGGATCAGTGGTGTGGTTGAATCCACAAACTCTACGAGTTCTTCCTGAAGCCGGGCCAAATCTGCACCACATGCTTTCAGGACGCCCACTGCCGATTCGTTGTCGAGCAAGGCCAGCAAAAGATGCTCGACGGTCATGAACTCATGACGCTTGTCGCGGGCACTTTTGAAAGCCGTATTCAATGTAATTTCAAGATCTTTGCTCAGCATGGGCCACCCCAAGGTCTATCAGTCCGCACGTTCAATCTCGCAAAGGAGCGGATGTTCGCATTCCGAGGAATACTGGTTCACCTGTGCCGCCTTTGTTTCCGCGATGTCCCGGGTATATACCCCGCATACAGCCTTTCCCTGCGTATGGACGAGCAGCATCACCTGCGTCGCCTTTTCTTCGTTCATTCCGAAGAAGGTCATCAACACATCCACGACGAAATCCATGGGTGTGTAATCGTCATTCAGAAGCAGAACCCTGAAACGCGCGGGGCGCTTGAGGGCCGGCTTCTCGGGAGCAACACTGACATCGTCCTGACGCCCGGGTTGTTCGTCCTCTCCCTGATTTAATACTAGTAGAGAATTCTGGATAGTCCGCATGATTCTTTACCGGAAATCGGTGCCTCGTCCTAAAGATGGTTGTCTGCAACCCGGTTTTCAAGGTACTGGACAGAACCGGGCGTGCGCTGGTTATCAATCTGGTCATGATACAGGCTCTCCCCCCGGTTCAACCATACATTCCGGCTATAACTGCTATTGACTCTGAGCGAATATTGGTCAACAGTACGATAGCAATGTAAAATATTGTAAATTGGCGTAAGAAGCCTGTAGCGGCAACCGTAGAACCGTAAACAGTGTCTGTAACAGGCTGCAATCCGTGCAAGGCAAAACGCTCGGTAATAACATCAATAACAAAGACACTGACAGTGAAAGAACAGGGGAGTTCATCATGCCAAGAGGCAAGGTAAAGTGGTTTAACAATGCCAAGGGTTATGGCTTCATTATCGAGGAAGGCTGCAGTGACGATCTGTTTGCTCACTTCTCTTCAGTGCAAATGGAAGGTTACAAAACCTTAAAGGCCGGTCAGGCCGTTACCTTCGATAAAAAGCCCAGCGACAAGGGTATCCACGCGGTCAACATTGTCCCGGAAGAGCAGCCACAGAAGCAGACCTCACAGGAGAATGCTTCTGAGAAAACATCTGGCAGTGACGACGACGTGGAGCAAAACCAGGACAGTGGATACCAGGATCATCCTCGCGCAGCAAATGCCTGACTGCTGACGCCACTGCCCAGGCAGGCAACACCGGCCCACGATGACGATGACCGGCGAGTCCGTCCGTGTCCGGACGTTCGGTCGCTCCGCAACCAGCTGGTGCGACCGGGCCCTGCGGCCTAGCGCTCCCCTTTTCTTACTTCTGGCATAGTGCGCCTTTTCAAATTCTGTTCCCCAAATCAAGGTTCATTTGCCACCATGGCAACGCTGATTCTGTTCAATAAACCGTTCCAGGTACTGTGCCAGTTCACCGACGAAAAAGGCAGCAAGGACGGCAGCCTCCGCGCCACCCTCGCCGACTGGCTCACAATCCCAGCTATCTACCCTGCTGGGCGGCTCGACTATGACTCGGAAGGTCTCCTGCTGCTGACGGACGACGGACAGCTGCAGAATCGAATTGCCTCTCCACGGCTAAAAATGCCAAAGACTTATTGGGTTCAGGTTGAAGGCGAGATCAGCGAAACGGCTCTGAACAAACTGCGAGAAGGCGTAGCACTGAAAGACGGTAAAACTCGGCCGGCCGAGGTATCGACAATGGCACCGCCAGAAATTTGGCCCAGAAACCCACCGGTGCGGCACCGGGCAGCGATCCCCACAAGCTGGGTGAAGATCACCATTACCGAGGGTAAAAATCGGCAGGTCCGTCGCATGACCGCGGCAGTCGGCTTCCCTACCCTACGATTGGTTCGCTATGGTATTGGAGACTGGACCCTGGATGGGCTTTCGCCCGGCGAATACAGGGCGTCCTCAGTACATGTGCCGTCACCCCCGCCCGGAAAGGCGGCGCGGAAGCCGGCGAAATTTCGCAAACACCCGCCCCGGAGGCGCCACCGCCCATGACCTGGAAACCCCACGCCACAGTTGCCGTTATTGTTGAAGATGACCAGGGCCGTTTTTTACTGGTGGAGGAGCTCAGCCATGGCCAAGTGGTGTTCAACCAACCCGCGGGCCACGTGGAGGAAGGCGAAAAGATTCTTGACGCCGCACAGCGGGAAACCCTGGAGGAGACTGGCTGGGAGGTGTCACCTGAACACTTCCTGGGTGTCTACACCTATACGGCCCCCGCCAACGGCGTTACCTACTACCGGTTTTGCTTCTCGGCCCGAGCCCTGAGCCGCGTGACCGATGAGCTGGACGACGGCATTATCGCCGCCCACTGGTTAACACCCGGTGAAATCCGTGCACAGGCTGACCGGCTTCGAAGCCCTCTGGTCATGCAGTGCATAGAAGATTACCGAAACGGACGTCGCTTTCCATTGGATGTCATTGTCGAGCCGCAGACGTAACCTGGCTTAAATGCTAGAATCCGCCCTTTTGACTCCGACAGACCCAGACATGACTAAAGCACCTGAAAATACCCGAGTGATTGTCGGCATGTCCGGCGGCGTAGACTCCTCCGTGGCAGCCTGGCTCCTGAAGGACCAGGGTTACCAGGTGGAAGGCCTGTTCATGAAAAACTGGGACGAGGATGACGGCACCGAATACTGCACCGCCATGACTGACCTGGCGGACGCTCAGGCAGTAGCGGAAACCATCGGTATTACACTGCATACCGCCAGCTTTGCCGCGGAATACTGGGATCGGGTATTCGAGCACTTCCTGTCGGAATACAAAGCCGGCCGGACCCCAAATCCGGATATTCTCTGCAACAAAGAAGTGAAATTCCGGGCGTTTCTCGATTACGCCATTACCCTGGGTGCCGACTACATTGCCACCGGCCATTACACCCGCCAGCGGCCTCTGAACGACGGCAGTGGCGGAGCCGAACTGCTCAAGGGCCTTGACCCCAACAAGGACCAGAGTTATTTCCTACACGCCGTTTCCGGCGAACGTATTGCCCGCACCCTTTTCCCGGTGGGCGAATTGGAAAAGCCGGAAGTACGTCGTATTGCCGCCGAACAAGGCTTCATTACCCACGACAAAAAGGACTCCACCGGTATCTGCTTTATCGGGGAACGCAAGTTCCGGGACTTCCTTAAACAGTACATTCCCGCACAGCCAGGCAACATCGAGACCCCCGATGGCAAGGTGATCGGCCGCCATCAGGGCCTGATGTACCACACCATTGGCCAGCGCCAGGGTCTGGGCATTGGCGGCCTGAGTGAGTTTGGCGACGACCCCTGGTACGTCGTAGAGAAAGACCTGTCCCGCAATGCACTGATTGCCGTTCAGGGCAAGCACCACCCCCTGCTGTTCTCCCGGGGACTGATCAGCGGCCCGGTGGACTGGATTGCCGGTGAACCACCAGCGACGGAATTCCGCTGCAAGGCCAAGACCCGCTACCGCCAACCGGACCAGGACTGCACCCTGACGGCCCTGGACAACGGATTCAGGGTAATCTTTGACGACGCCCAGCGAGCCGTCACTCCAGGCCAGTCGGTTGTGTTCTATCATGACGAGGTCTGCCTGGGTGGGGGCGTTATTGAACAAACCTGGCGGGACGGTGAGCAGGCTCCCACAGGAACTGAAAACCAGGCGGAAGGAGCCGGCGTATGAGCCGATCGATACACGACCAGACCCTGGCTCTGGCGGGCGTCTTCCAGGCATCTGCTCTGGTTCAGCAAGTAGCCCACTCAGGCCAGTGTGCGGAGTCCAGCTTCGAAACCTGCTTGCGTTCGCTGTTCGCCACGCAGCCTGATACTACCCTTGATGTGTTCGGCGGTGAACTGAAGGATCTGCGTGAAGGCCTTTCCACTCTCGCCAGCGTACTGAGCCAACAGAGCAAGCAGCAGGACATAGAAGTACTGCGTTACGCGCTGAACCTGATCAACTTGTCTTCCAAGCTTCGTCGAAACAGCGATATGCTGGATGTGATAGGCAGCCGGATCGATCAGGCCCGGCACACCGCAAGCCACTTTGGCTACAGCCACAGCAACCTGATTGCCAACGTGGCGTCGATTTACACAGATACCGTCAGCACCTTCAGCCAACGCATCCAGGTCAGTGGTGAGCCCACGATTCTTCAACGTGAGGAGAACGCTGCCAAGGTACGTGCCCTGTTACTCGCCGGCATTCGCTCCGCGATCCTTTGGCACCAGACCGGCGGCCGCCGCTGGCAGCTCATATTTACCCGCCGCAAGGTCATCATGACCGCCCGGGAACTGGCTGAGAAGGCTAACCGCTCGGTTTACGACTGAATCCCGACCGCCGCTGGTGTATCATATGCGCCCCCAGTTTTCTTTTGACCGTATCTTTGATGACTTGAGAGGTTTTCGATGGAACTCAACGCCCTGACCGCCATTTCCCCGGTCGACGGACGCTATGGCAGCAAAGTCAGCGTTTTTCGTGACATTTTCAGCGAATATGGCCTAATCAGGAACCGCGTGACCGTTGAACTCCGTTGGTTGCAGAAACTGGCGACCCATCCCGGCATCACCGAAGTGCCGGCCTTCTCTGCCGAAGCCAACCAGTTCCTGGATCAAATGATTTCAGAGTTCAAACTGGCAGACGCGGAACGGATCAAGGGCATTGAACGCACCACCAATCATGACGTAAAGGCGGTGGAATACTTCATCAAGGAAAAAATTGCTGATGTTCCCGAATTGCACGCCGTTACCGAATTCGTGCATTTTGCCTGCACCTCCGAGGACATCAACAATCTCTCCCACGCGCTGATGCTACGAGAAGGACTGGACCACGGTCTGTTACCAGCGATGAACCGCATCGTCGACCGATTGGCAGAACTGGCCCATGAGCACGCGGAACAACCCATGCTGTCCCGCACCCATGGCCAGACGGCATCGCCCTCCACCGTCGGCAAGGAACTGGCCAACGTGGTTCACCGCTTGCGCAGGCAGGTAAAACAGATTCGCGCGGTGGAGTTGATGGGCAAGATCAACGGGGCCGTGGGCAACTACAACGCCCACCTGTCTGCTTACCCATCGATTGACTGGGCCCAGAACGCCAAAGACTTCATTGAAAGCCTGGGCCTGGACTGGAACCCGTATACCACCCAGATTGAACCCCACGATTACATCGCGGAGCTCTACGACGCCATTGCGCGCTTCAACACCATCCTGATCGATCTGGACCGGGATATCTGGGGCTACATCTCCCTGGGCTACTTCAAGCAGAAAACCGTGGAGGGCGAAGTGGGCTCCTCCACCATGCCTCACAAGGTCAATCCGATTGATTTCGAGAATTCAGAAGGCAACCTGGGCATCGCCAACGCCCTGTTCAGTCATCTATCTGCCAAGCTGCCGATTTCCCGCTGGCAGCGGGACCTGACCGACTCAACGGTTTTGCGCAACCTCGGTGTGGGTTTCGCCCATAGCCTGATTGCCTACGAGGCCACCCTGAAAGGTCTGGGCAAACTGGAAATCAACCCGACAAGCCTGGACAAGGACCTGGACCACGCCTGGGAAGTACTGGCAGAGCCGATCCAAACCGTTATGCGCCGGTACAACATCGAGAAGCCCTACGAAAAATTGAAGGCGCTGACCCGTGGCAAGGCCATGACACCGGATGTGATCAAGGCCTTTGTGGAATCACTGGAGATTCCAGATGCCGCCAAGGCGGAACTGATGGCACTCACTCCCGGCTCTTACATTGGCAACGCCACGCAACAGGCACGGGATATCTGAACCATGCAACTGCCCGGCGGAATGCCCGCCCAGGAATTCCTGCGGGACTACTGGCAAAAAAAACCAATGGTCATCCGCCAGGCCTTTGCAGGCTTTGAGTGCCCTGTCTCAGCCGACGAACTGGCAGGACTGGCCTGCGAGGACGCTGTTGAATCGCGGATTGTGATCGAGGACGACAACGGCAAACCCTGGCAGTTGCACAACGGCCCTTTCGAGCCTGAGCGTTTCAGCAAACTGCCAGACAGCCACTGGACACTGCTGGTTCAGGGTCTTGACCACTGGGTTCCTGACTTTGCGGACCTGCTGGACGAATTCCGCTTCGTACCCAACTGGCGGCTGGATGACATTATGGCCAGCTACGCGCCAAAAGGTGGCAGCGTAGGCCCCCACTACGATCAGTACGATGTCTTCCTTCTGCAAGCCGAGGGGCACCGTCGTTGGACCTTTGGCGGCCATTGTGACCACACCTCGCCGCGCGTGGACGGTACGCCGCTACGAATCCTGAGCAGTTGGGACGGCGAGGAAACGGTAACCCTGGCACCGGGAGACATGCTGTACCTGCCACCGGGCGTTGGTCATCACGGGGTCGCCGAGGACGACTGCATTACCCTGTCTATCGGGTTCCGCGCACCTACGGTCGACGATGTACTGACAGGCTTCACCGACTTCCTGTGCAGCCGCTCCGATGCCTCTGACCATCTGGATGATCCGGACCTGAAGGTCCAGGACAACCCCGGCGCCATCAAGCCCGACGTTATCCATCGGCTTGACCGCCTCATCCGCGACCAACTCAGTGATCAACGCCAGTTGGCACTCTGGTTCGGCCAGTACTCAACGGCACCCAAGAGCCTGGAAATCGTTGTGCCCGCGGAAGAACCGGTTACACCAGAGTTGCTGGGCGAGTTGATTGCGGCCGGCAACCCATTGCGCTGGAACGAGGGCTCACGTTTCGCCTACCATGACTTCGAGGACGAGACCGCCCTGTTTGTAGATGGCGAACAGTTCCTGCTAAGGGGCGATGCACGGCCTCTGGCACCCCTTCTTTGTGCCAGCGCTCGCCCGGACATGGGCGCACTGGCCAGCTTTGCCGGTGACGATGCCATACAGGGTCTTCTGAGCACACTCGTCAACCAAGGCTCTCTGTACTTTGACTGACATCTGACTGAAACCTGGATGAAGGCAGCATGAACGTACGGGTTCGAAAATACAGCTGGCAACTGGCGCCAGCCGATGTCCGGAACATCCGCCAGTCCGTATTCGTGGACGAGCAAAAAGTCCCACCGGAACTGGAGTGGGACGACACCGACGAAATTGCCGACCACTACCTGATGGTATTGCCCGACAACACCCCCGTTGGCGTCGCCCGCCTGTTCTCCACATTGGAGGAAACGGCACACATCGGCCGCATGGCTATTCTTCCGGCGCACCGGGGCAAGGGTCTGGGCGAAGTCCTGCTACGCCATCTTGTCTCCGAAGCCGCAGAGCGGTTCACCGAGCTGCAGCTTTCCGCCCAGGAACACGCCATCCCTTTCTACCAACGCTCGGGCTTTCACGTGTGCTCCGACCTCTACGACGACGCCGGAATCCCCCATGTCGACATGCGTTGCCTGACCCCGAAACTGGTGAACGACGCCTACTCAACCCGTGAGAATCCCATGTTGTTGGGTGAAGATCGGGACGCCTGGCTGTTTGACCGCGAGAGCACCATGGTAGAACTGATCGACTCCCTGGCTGGCCAGGCACGTCAGCGGCTCTGGCTGTATGACCGGGTGCTGGACCATGATCTCTATGACCGCCTGCGCTTCCGGGAGCTGCTATCCGGCCTGGCCCGTCAACATCGGCTCAGTGATGTGCGGCTTCTGATTCACGATGACAAGCCGCTGGTCCAGCGCCGTCACCAGATTGTTGAATTGATGCGCCGCCTACCCAGCCGGATTGAACTGAGGCTGGTGAACGAGGATTATCCGGTGGACGACCAGCCCTTTCTGCTCGCGGACCGCGAAGGCGTGGTTTACCGGCATGACTTCTACAAGCCGGAAGGCGTTGCAACGTTTGCCAACAGCGGCCGGGTCAAGCTGCTGGCTGAGTCGTTCCAGCGCATGTGGGATGCAGGAAGGAGCTCTCTGGAACTGCGAGAACTACCGCTCTGAGTGGCGGATACCGGGCACCCCGGTGGATTCAAACTGTGCTCCGAACGGTGCAAATTCCGCGTCTACCTCTTCCGCCACTTCGGCAATCAGTTTACGTAACCACTGGTGATCCGTGTTGTGCTGCAATAGCGGGCTCCAGGCCATTTTGAGTTCGAACGGCGGTATCTCAAACGGTGGCACCTTAACCACCAGGTTGGCGTTGTCTTTTTGCAGCCAGGCTGCCCGGCACGGCAGCGTGGCGATCAGATCGTGCTGCTCCGCCAGCAGCATCGCCACCTGATAATGCCGCGTAAACACGGAGATCTGGCGTTTTCGGCCCATCAATGACAAAGCCTCGTCCACCCACCCCAGACGCTGGACGTCCTTCGGATTCACCCCAACCCCGACACCAAAACCGGTCTTGCTGACCCAGATATGACTGGCGTCCAGGTAGGTATCGAGGGTAAATGGCTCCTTCAAGATAGGGTTACGTGCATTCATCAGACAGGCAAAGTACTCCGTCCACAGGGTTTTCTGGTGGAACGACTGGGGAATCTTGTCAAAACGGTTGATCGCCATATCAAGGCGCCCCTGCTCCACGTCGAGGAAACTCACGTCACTGGGTGTAAGAACATCCAGAGTAGCGTGGGGTGCTTCCTGGCGAATCCGACGGAGTACCCGTGGCATCAGACAGGATTCCGCGTAATCACTGGCCATGATCCGGAACACTCGCTGACTTTCCATAGCCGCGAACGCGGTTTTCTCGTGAACCGCCTGCTCAATATCGGAAAGAATGCTCCGCACCAGCGGTTGCAGCTCAGTGGCACGCTCGGTCGCAGTCATTCCTTCGCTGGTACGAACCAGCAGCGGATCTCCAAACAGGTCTCTCAATCGGCGTAGACCATTGCTCATCGCGGGTTGGGTAATCCCAAGATGATTAGCAGCTTTGGTGACGTTCCGCTCTCGCAACAGTACATCAAGATAAACAAGCAGATTGAGATCTACCCGGGAAATGTCCATGAAACGGCCTCTATCGACGGTAACTCAAAAAAACGATGTTTATTCACCAGAATAATGACTGACAGAGTATCAATTCATCGAATTGATATGAAGCTGCAATCTTTCACATTTCAGAACGGAATCATCCCGGGTTTTCTGCTAATCTTCCGGATACTTGCTGGATTTCTCCGGATTTTTTTGTGTAACCGGAGCTGCCAGTGGCCTGTCCATTTAGCCGGAGTGTTTGCAAAAAGATGGATACCACAATGATTGTGCTGCTATTGGCGGCTGTCGTTACTGTTTCGATCATTATTATTGTGGCCAGTCAGATGCGAGAACGCGCACGTATCGAGCGTATTCGTAAAACAACGGCCCTGGAAGACAACTACAACAGAGCCAGCCGCCTGCTCTCCGAGATCCCGGGCCAGTATTTCACTGCAGATCTCAAACTGTTATTGATCAAGCGAATGGAGGAGTCTTGCAAAGACCTCCAGAGCCTTAAATCTGAGCAGCCCGTTGAAGAACGACTGAGTGCTGTACAACAGCTGAAAAAGTCCGTTATGGACGGCGAAGACAAGCGCACTCCGATCAAGATCGATTCCCCAGAAAAGTCCACCTATGTCCAGGAACTGCTGCAGAATCTGTTCAAGATGATCGAAAGCATGCACAAGGCTGGCAAGATTGATAGTGCCACAGCCAAGAAAAACCTGAAGTTCGTGTTGTTCCTGGTACACAAGACCCATGCCGACCTACATGTGTTTCAGGCACGCGATTATGTGAAGCAGAACCAGATTCGAAAGGCCATTCACGCCTATCATCTGGCCAGTACCGAAATGGGCAAATCCAGGGACAACCCGATGGCCATGAAAGCCGTTAAAAGTTTCCGTACCCGCATTAAGGAACTGGAGGCCATAAAGGGAGACGAAGAACACAGTGCCGCCACCGAGGGCCAGTCGAGCCTGGACAAGGAATGGGATACATTCCTCCATGACGATGAGTGGCGCAAGAAAGCCGACTACGACGACTAAGCGTCGGCTGGCGCCCGCATAAACCACCGAAACGTTATAACAGGGACCGTGAAACGCCGTGACAACTGCATTCCAAAAGCGGCTATCCTATCGCCTGACCCGTGACACCGTTTTAATCGCAATGGTATTGGGCCTTGTGCTCAACGTTGTTCAGGTCACTCTCGATTATTTCAGCGCCAGGGACTCCATGGAGCAGGAGATCCGTGCGCTCATCGAAATCAGCCACAGCCCTGCTTCCCAGATCGCCTATAACATCGACATCCGGCTTGCAGAAGAGCTTCTTGACGGCTTACTTCGCCATCCTGCAACCATCGATGCCCGCATTATCGACAACAATGGCCAAACCATGGCTGCCGCGAGCCAGAGCAGCCCGGATTCTCGCTATCGTTGGATCAGCGACTTGCTATTCGGCGACAGCCGCGTATTCAGTCAGGAACTGGTGGTGCCGCAGCTGAGCGACCTCTCCCTCGGGAGTCTCACGGTTACCATCGACACCTACCACTACGGCCTGCTGTTCCTCCAACGCGCGGGCTATACCGTCATCAGCGGCTTACTGAAAAGCCTGGTGCTGACCGCTGCGCTGTTGTTCATTTTCTTCTTTGTATTGACCCGGCCCATGTTGAACGTCATTGGTGCTCTTAGCCGGGTCAAGGCTGAGACTCCTGAAAAGGTCCGGCTTCCTGTGCCGGAAAATCATCGTGAAGATGAAATCGGGCTGATGGTGGGCGTCATCAACCAGCACCTGGAAACCATTGATTCCAGCCTCGCACAGCTCAGGATGGCCGAAAGTGCCATGAAGAACTACTCCAACCAGCTGGAGCAGGAGGTTGAAGACCGCACCCGGGAAATATCCGAGAAAAATGAAGCCCTGCAGCGGGGCAACCGCGCCCTGGTCCGCGCCAAGGAAGACGCCGTACGCCGCGCCAGAGCCCGTGCCAATTTCCTGGCCAGCATGAGTCATGAGATACGCACACCGCTCAACGGTGTTCTGGGGATGTTGGGCCTGGCACTGGAAGGCGACATGGAACAGGCACAACGAAACCGGCTGGAGATTGCGCTTAACGCGGGCCAGAGCCTGCTCGGTCTGTTGAACGACATTCTGGATATCTCCAAGGTCGAAGCTGGGAAGCTGAGTCTGGAAAACATCCCCTTTTCGCTCCGCAACCTGGCGGAAGAATGTGCAACGCTGCATGCCCAACAAGCCAGGCGCAAGAATATTGATGTTGTGGCGGATATTGACTGTGAACTGCCAGAAACCTTCCTGGGTGATCCCACCCGCACACGGCAGATTCTTAATAACCTGCTCAGTAATGCTATTAAATTCACTGAATTGGGCTGTGTTCGAATCCGCGCGACTCGCTACAACGGCAACGTACGCATTGACGTTATCGACACCGGTATCGGCATGTCCAAGGAAGGACTGCACAGAATATTCTCACCCTTCTCACAGGCTGACAGTGACACCACCCGGCTCTATGGCGGCACGGGCCTGGGCCTGACACTGTGTCGTCAACTGGTGGAACGGATGCATGGCCAGATCCTGGTAGATTCCGAGGAACATGAAGGCACGCACTTCACCGTGAACCTGCCCTTGCCGGTTCACGATGAGCAGGAGAGCCAACCGTCGATGCCAGCCATTCCAGGCCTACTCCAGAAGGTGGGTGTGGATATTGGCATGCCAGAGGACTATCCACACCGCCCCCCCATCGAGCATCAACTGAGAGCCTGGAGCATTCCACTACGCGAGGCGGCAGCTGGTGGAGAGGGAATACTGATGATCGTCGCGAATGAAAGCGACAACACCGCAGCACAATTGGCATCGTCCTGGTCCGGCACCGGCATTATCCTGGTGGACAGGGACGGCTCCGCCCAGCCCAACGAAGATCGTCAGATACTGTCGATGCCACTCAGGCGTGAGCAGTTGTACCGCACGCTGTGCAAGGCCGCTGGGCTGGACACAGGGGACAGGACAAAAGCCATCGAAATGCCGGCCGGCGCGTCACGCACATTGAATCTTCTGCTGGTCGAAGACAACCAGGTTAACCAGGTGGTCGCCAGCAGTATGCTGAAAAAGCTGGGCCACACCGTCACCCTGGCCGAAAATGGCAGGCTGGCACTGGAAGCCTTGCAGCAAAGCGAGGGAAGGTTCGATATTGTTTTGATGGATTGCCAGATGCCGGTGATGGACGGCTATGAGGCCACCCGCAAGATTCGTGAGAACCCCGAATGGCAGGATTTGCCGGTGATCGCAGTCACCGCCAACGTCATGCAGGGGGACAGGGACGACTGTCTCGAGTCCGGCATGAACGACTACATCACGAAACCGTACAATCGCGCCGACCTGAAATCCATTATCGACCGCTGGGCGCCTCTCCAGCCTCCAGAAGACTGAGGACCGATCGCAGCTCCTCCCTCAATTCCACAATGCGCTCCTGATCAATGCCCGTACCGCACAGCAGGCGGCCGGGAATATCCCGAGCCTGCTGGCGCATGGCAATGCCCTCCTCCGTGGGAGCGACCGTAACCACTCGTTCATCAGTGGTATCCCGCAAACGGGTCACCAGATCACGCTCGGCCAGACGTTTGAGCAGAGGCGTCAGGGTTCCGGAATCCAGGCGCAGTCGTTTACCCAGGTCAGACACCCTGACAGTCTGCCCATTCTCCCCCGCTTCCCAGAGCACCAACATGACCAGGTACTGTGGATAGGTCAGATTCAGCTCCGCCAGCAGCGGACGGTAGCGAGCGGTTATTGCCCGGTTGGCGGCATAGAGGGCAAAACAGAGTTGGTTGTCCAGCGCCAGCACGTCATCGTCGTTAGTCATGGATTACAGTAACGCTTCAATGTCAGCGCGAATGGCAGACGGCTTGGTGGTTGGCGGGTAACGACGCACAACTTCACCATCACGATTCACCAGGAACTTGGTGAAGTTCCATTTAACCGCTTCCGAGCCCAACAGTCCCTTGGCACTGTGCTTCAGGTACTCAAACAGCGGGTGGGCACTAGGGCCGTTGACGTCAATTTTGGCAAACATGGGAAAGTCCACTCCGTAGTTAAGACTACAGAATTCGCTGATGGCCTTGTCGTCCGCCGGGTCCTGATTCCGGAACTGGTTACAGGGGAAACCGAGCACTTCGAGGCCGCTTTCTTTCAGGTCGACGTACAGGGACTGCAGGCCCTCGAACTGTGGTGTAAATCCGCATTTGCTGGCCGTATTTACGATCAGCAGAACTTTGCCACGGAACTCATCCAGGGAATGCTCTTCACCACGAATATCGGCCGCGTTAAAGTCGTAGATGCTTTGCGTGCTCATTACATTCCTCCTTTGCATTTTTCGCTATTATATTGTGCACAACCCTATTTACAACCGATTCCGCCACGGTTGTCTCGCCCTGTTCATGGAATCTGTGAGCTTTGGGCGTTAAATCTCTGCATCTGTGCCACAATTCATCACAATTGGCCTGTTGCCGCCGGCCGTTGCTCCGCTAGAATACAGGCTTATCTTTGAAACATGGCACTTGTCACCTTACTGATCTGAGGAAATACCGGGCTTATGCAGAACTATCTCAAATCCGCCAAACTGGATAACGTGTGTTACGAGATACGTGGCGTGGTTCTGCGTGAAGCCCGTCGGCTGGAAGAAGAGGGCCACCGGGTTCTTAAACTCAATATCGGCAACCCGGCAGCTTTCGAACTGGATGTTCCCGAGGAAATCCAGCAGGACGTTATCCACAACATGCCCCTGGCCCAGGGGTATGTTGAATCAAAGGGGTTGTTCTCCGCCCGTAAAGCGGTGATGCACTATTGCCAGCAACGGGGCATCGACAAGGTGGATATCGACGATATCTACCTCGGTAACGGCGTCAGCGAAATGATCGTGATGTCGATGCAGGCCATGCTCAATACCGGCGACGAGGTGCTAATCCCGGCCCCTGACTACCCGCTCTGGACCGCCGCCGTAACCCTGTCCAGTGGCAAGCCGGTTCACTACCGATGCGACGAGCAACAGGACTGGTTCCCGGATATCGACGATATCCGCAAGAAGATCACCCGCCGCACCCGGGCGATCGTGCTTATCAATCCCAACAACCCCACCGGCGCCGTGTACTCCCGCGAATTACTGGAACAGGTGGTGGAACTGGCGCGGCAACACAACCTGATCGTGCTGTCAGACGAAATCTACGACAAAATCCTGTACGACGGCACTGAACACGTCCCCACCGCGTCACTGGCGGATGACGTGCTGTTCTTTACCTATAACGGCCTGTCCAAGAACTATCGTGCCGCTGGTTACCGTTCCGGCTGGATGATTATAAGCGGCGCCAAACACCGCGCTCGGGACCTGATCGAGGGTATCGAAATGCTCTCCAACATGCGCTTGTGTGCCAACGTACCGGCACAGCTGGCCATCCAGACCGCGCTGGGCGGCTACCAGTCGATTGAGGATCTGGTGGCACCAGGGGGGCGCCTGTTCGAACAGCGTGAAACCGCCTGGAACCTGCTCAATGATATCCCCGGCGTCAGCTGCGTGAAGCCCAAGGGCGCACTTTACCTGTTCCCAAAGCTGGACCCGAAGCGCTTCCCCATCGTCAATGACGAAAAGCTGGTACTGGACCTGCTGCTGCAGGAACGCATCCTTCTGGTTCAGGGCTCCGCCTTTAACATTGACGACAAACAGCACCTGCGCGTGGTCTTCCTGCCCCGCGAGGACGCCCTTGAGGATGCCATGAAGCGTTTGGCACACTTCCTGTCGTCCTATCGGCTGTAAAGGGGGTTTAATGGCGGACATTCATATCGAAGAGTTTTACAAGGACGCCGCAATCGCCCTGGTTCAGCTCTACAATGCCTTCCCTCGTCGAGTAAACCTGTTTGTGGAAGACATTGCCGGCCCCGACGAACCGGACGAGTTCGGGCTTCACAGTAAACGCCATATGGCCTGCTTCGGCACCCTGCTCTGGCTGGCCGAGGAAGACCTGCTCCGTTACGTGGACACCATCCGCCAGGAAGCCCTGGACCAGGCCGTACTGACTCAGCGGGCATTCGTACGCCTGAGCTCACCTGCCAGCCCTGACCTGCATGAGAAAAACGATTCCGACAGCGGACAGGACCTGCCACCGACCATTCGCGAGGACTTCTCCACTCATATCCACATGCTCCGAAACGCCCTTCGAAGTGGCAGTTCGGCTAAGATCAGCCGCATTATGCAGGCGACGTTCTTTCGCGACCGGTTCGATTATTAAATTGGCGTAAACCTGTTGAACATGGCAACGCTGGCCACATATAAATACCCAGACACAAACCGCGGTCTGCGGCCGATGATTCAACAAGGGATTCAAGATGCGTATTCTGCTGTTTCTTGCCACCAACCTGGCCGTCATTCTTGTCGCCAGCTTCACCCTGAAACTGCTGGGTGTTGACAGCTACCTTGCCCAGAACGGGATCCAGTATGGCTCTCTGCTTGCCTTTTCGGCGGTCTTCGGGTTTGCCGGTGCCATTGTATCGCTGCTGATTTCCAAACCAATCGCCAAATGGAGCACCAAGGCAAAGGTGATCGAGTCGCCCCGTACGCCGGCTGAGCGCTGGCTGGTGGAGACCGTTCGCGAGCTTTCGAAAAATGCGGGTATCGGTATGCCGGAAGTCGCGATTTTCCCGGCGTCACAATCCAATGCCTTTGCCACCGGCTGGAACAAGAACAACTCCCTGGTAGCCGTTAGCGAGGGGCTACTGCACCGCTTTAACAAGGATGAGATCCGTGCGGTCCTGGGCCACGAAATAGGCCACGTGGCCAACGGCGACATGGTGACCCTGGCGCTGATTCAGGGTGTGGTGAACACGTTCGTGATTTTTGCCTCCCGTGTGATCGGCTCGTTTGTTGACCGCGTGGTGTTCAAGAACGAGAGCGGGCACGGTATCGGCTTCTTCGTGGTCAGTATTGCGGCAGAAATCGTGCTGGGCATTCTTGCCAGCACCATCGTGTTCTGGTTCTCGCGTCGCCGGGAATACCGCGCCGATATTGCTGGCGCGCAACTGGCGGGCCGTGGAGCCATGATCAACGCCCTCGCGCGGCTAAAACAGGAAAGCGAAGTGCCTGATCAAATGCCCGATAGTCTGCAGGCGTTTGGCATTAACCGGGGTGCGAGGGCCGGAATCAGCGCCCTGTTCATGACACACCCACCGCTGGACAGCCGGATCGAGGCCCTGAAGAGCGCTCAGCTTTAACTGGGGAGAACAGACGGGGTCGCGGAGGGGTTAGAGCTTCAGCTTAAAACCAAGGGCCCGGAAAGTATCCTGCATGGATTTACTGGTGCCCTTGAGCTGGATCTTCAGACTGGAAAACTCCCGGCGAACCGGATAATCCCGACGCAACCGGTCAAAGGCGTGCGCACGATCTTCCGTCGGCAACGCCATTTCCAGTCGCATGCGAGCATCGTCCTGACGCGGATCGTAACAGGATCGTATGGCAATGTTAGCTGAAGCCATTTCTTCTGCCGCACTGGTAAAGGAAAGTTTGCTCAACGCCGGCTCTGGCAGGAACTGACCAGCCTTCTTGCGGGCGGGCAGCCCCATATAGCGACTCAGCGCCTGGTAGACTATCTCACTACCCTGCACTTTGCCTTCCAGGCTATAGCCTGCGATATGGGGAGTGGCAAGCCATACTTTTTCTACGAGCTCGGCGTTAACCCGGGGCTCATGCTCAAAGACATCCAGTACCACTGAGGGCGCGTTTGGCGCTTCCAGACGCGCCAGCAGGGCGGAGGTTTCAATCACCTCACCGCGGCTGGTATTGATCAGCAACTGGTCTTCAGTCAGTGAGGACAGGCGTTTCTGCCCGAACATATGAAGCGTTGCATGCTCTCCCTCGCGGGTCAGTGGCGTGTGCAGTGTTACCACGTCGCACGCCATGGCCTCGTCAAGACCGACAAATTCCTCACCTTCGTCGCCTTCCCGTTCGGCTCTCGGCGGGTCACAAAGGCGTACATTGAAACCGAGCCTGTCCAGCTTGTGCGCAAGCTCTCCACCCACATTGCCAGCACCCACGATACCAACACTGAGCTTTGACCAATCCGCCACGCCACGCTTTTCCGCGTGCAGTGAGATCACTGACAGCACGTACTCAACCACACTGTTGGCGTTGCAACCGGGAGCCGCCGAAAACGTAATCCCGCTGGACTCAAGCCATTTCTGGTCGACATGATCGGTGCCGATGGTACAGGTTCCAACGAAGCGGACCCGGCTTCCTTCAAGCAATGCCTGGTTGACCCGGGTGACCGACCGAACCAGCAGGATATCCGCATTCTGAACATCCGCAGCAGACATTGTGCGCCCGGACACGGGTCGTATCTCGCCGATATCGCCAAAAAACGATTCCAGTAAGGGTATGTTCTCGTCCGCTACTATCCGCATGATCCCGCTTCCCAACCCGTTAGTTCCTGCGTTGACGCTGGTTGCCACCACGTCCACCCTGGCTGCGGTTGCCCTGGGGCCGCCGGCCACCACGTTTGCGAGTGATAGGCGGTTTGGCAAGTTCGCTCATCAACGTCTCATCCGGCACCGCCGTGGTCAGTTTCTGGCTGATGTAGGACTCGATAGCCGGCAGTGAAAAGGCATCGTCTTCACTGGCGAAGCTGACAGAGACACCGTGCTTACCTGCCCGACCGGTACGCCCGATACGGTGAACGTAGTCTTCGGCGTTGTCCGGAAGATTATAGTTGAATACGTGGGTAACACCGTCGACGTGGATGCCACGACCGGCGACATCCGTGGCAACCAGCACCTGAATACTGCCGTTCTTGAACTGCTCCAATGTCTTGAGCCGCTTGTTCTGAGCGATTTCCCCGGACATCAGCGCGACCTTTACGCCCTGATTGCGAAGATCCTCATCCAGGTCACGGCACTGATCACGACGATTCGCAAAGACGATGGCCTTCTCCACCTCGGGGCGCTGAAGATAGTTGACCAGCACTGGCAGCTTTTCATCCTCGCCCACCAGGTAGACGGTCTGTTTCACTCGCTCGGCGGTTTTCTGTTCCGGTTCGATCTCGACGAACTCCGCGCTTTTGGTCCACATTGAGGCGAGGTTGAGAACGTCCTGATTAAAGGTGGCGCTGAACAGCAATGTCTGGCGCTCTTCCTTTGGCGTGCACTTGCGGATAATGCGCTTCACATCGGGGATAAAACCCATGTCCAGCATCCGGTCTGCTTCATCCAGGATCAGGATATCGAGTTGGTCGAGAAAAACGTCCTGAGAGCCCAGGAAGTCGATCAGCCGGCCAGGGGTCGCCACCAGTATGTCGACGATCTCGTTCTGGAGCTGATCGCGCTGCTTGTCGTAGTTCATACCGCCCACTACGGTGACCACATTGTGGCCCGTATATCCGCAGAGCTGCTCCGCGTCCTTGGCGATCTGCATAGCCAGTTCACGGGTTGGCGCCAGGGCCAGAACCCGTGGTTCCGAGGCGAACCGGTCCTCCTTCGGAATGGGCGTTTCCAGCATGCTCTGGATGGCGGTAATCAGGAATGCGGCGGTTTTGCCAGTACCAGTCTGAGCCTGGCCAATCAGGTCCTGGCAAGCGAGGGTGAATGGAAGAGTCTCTGCCTGGATAGGCGTGCAATGCTCAAAACCGATATCGGTGATGGCATCGAGCACTCGTTGGTCAAGGTTGAGATCCTTGAAAAAGGTTTTGCCGGCTTCGGGTGCGTCAGATGTCATGTTGCTTCAATCTACCTCAGTGTCTGTGGCGGAATCATCGGGCATCAAGCGCCTGGTCTCTTTCTTCCAGGCTTCGTTAAAGTCAGCCCCGGTTCCATAAAATGTCTTGAGCGTTTCGAAAAACAGGCCCGCGCGGGCCGGCAGGCCGTGCTCAAGGTAATAATCTGCCTGCGCCCGCACATTCCTGCGAAAGGCGCTCTCATCCCATGCCCCGCAACCGGAGAGATTGTCGACGCTGATGTGGAAACGTGTGCCCGATGCGGCAGAGAACAGCCATTCCAGGGCCTGCGGCTTGACTTCAGCCTTTTCAAAGGCTTGCTGCTGCGCCTCATCGCGGCCATCGGGACAGTACCAGTAGCCGAAGTCCCGAAGTGTGCGCCGGTGCTCACCGGCGATACACCAATGACTGATTTCGTGCAGAGCACTGGCATAATAACCGTGAGCAAAGATAATCTGTGCGTAACTGCCAGACGCCGTTGCAGGCAGGTATTCAGGCTCATCGCTGCCCTTGACCAGAACGGTCCGGTAGTTCTCCCGGAACAGGTCGCTAAACAGCATGATAAGATCATCAGGATCGTGTTTCATGGGACGGCTATTGTGCGACTTTAGACCGTTCAATACCAGAGGGAACTTTTGCCTGACAAATGAGTCCATTGCAACCTTGGGATGTAAGGTTTCTACAGACACTGAGACCGCGCAGATATTTCCGGAACCAGCTACGGTAATCCATTGACTATGACCGGCAACAACACAGCCTCACGCAGTAGTGCTCCCCCTCGGGCGCTGAGCCGCTTTTTCTTGTTTCTGGCCCTGTTCGCCGTATCGCTGTTCGCGTCCGCGGCAGGCAATTCGCTATTCGGCGGCGGCAACGATTTCCTGCCGGTGGACGAAGCCCTGCCGTTCAATTACACCGTCGATACCGGCGCTATTGTACTGTCCTGGGACGTCACCCCTGAACACTACCTCTATAAAGGCCGCATCCAGGTAAGCAGCAAAACAGACGGCGCCACCCTGGGTGAACCTGTTTTCTCCTACACCGGTACCGATACGGAGGATGAGTTCTTCGGCAAGGTCACGGTCTTCTACGATCCGGTTCAGGCACGTGTCCCGATCAATCTCCCGGAAGGCGTCCGCGAGGCAGAGCTCCAGGTAACCTACCAGGGCTGTGCCAAGGCAGGCTTGTGCTACCCACCGCAAACCCGTGACGTGTTGTACTACGCCAGCGCCGGAAGCGACGATGCCTCTGTTCCTGCCGGCATCTCCGGCTCTTTGGGGTCATCAGGCGGTGCGCAGTCGCCTTCCACAAATCCCTCCCCGGATACATCCACGGCTACCGGGCTCGCCGGTTTTTTGGCCAACCAGTCTGTCCTGGTCATCGCAGCCCTGTTTCTGCTGCTGGGGCTGGGGCTGACCTTTACACCCTGCGTCCTACCCATGGTGCCGATCATTTCCTCACTGGTGTCCAGTCGCAACACCAGTACCACCGCCCATGCGCTGTTGCTGTCTGGCAGCTATGTCCTGGGGATGGCACTGACCTATGCCGCAGCAGGTGTGATTACCGGGTTACTGGGTGCCAGCTTCAACCTTCAGGCGCACCTGCAGTCGCCGTGGGTGCTGAGCGTTTTCGCGGCACTGTTCGTAGTATTTGCCCTCTCCATGTTCAACCTGTTTGAGATCCAGCTCCCCCGGTTTATCCGGGAACCACTCAACGACGCCAGTCATCGCCTGACCGGAAGCCGGGTAGTCAGCATCTTCGGCATCGGTGCGCTGTCAGCACTGATCGTTTCACCCTGCGTGTCAGCACCTCTGGCGGGCAGTCTGCTGTACATCAGTAGCACCCAGGATGCCGTTATCGGAGGCGTAGCCCTGTTCGCCCTTGGGCTCGGCATGGGCGTTCCTCTGATACTCGTAGCGGTGGGTGGCCGTAAGCTGTTGCCCTCCACCGGCCCCTGGATGAACGTGGTCAAGGCCTTTTACGGCGTCATGCTGCTGGCTGTTGCGATCTGGTTGGTGGAACGGCTGGTGCCAGCCTGGCTGGCGCTGACACTCTGGGGGTTATTGATTGCCGTCACCGGCGTGCAACTCGGGGCTTTCGATGCAGCAAAGGCTGGCTGGGAGCGCACACGTAAAGGCCTTGGCCTGGTGATGTTTGCCTACGGTATTGCACTCTTGGCCGGTGCGGTGTCCGGCGCCAATGACCCAATGAAACCATTAGCACCATTCACGGCATCGAGCCCGGCAATCAATAGCGGCGCCTCATCCCAGATGGCCCACGCCCAATTCCTCAGACTTGAATCGCCAGCTGATATCCGTAATGAACTGGCCCAGGCGAAGCGAGAGGGCAAACCAGTGATGCTGGACTTCTATGCCGACTGGTGTATCTCCTGCAAGGTCATGGAGCGAAACGTCTTCAATAATGGCTCTGTAATCCAGGCGCTTTCACCCTACACACTGCTGCAGCTGGACATGACGGACAACACACCCGCCCAGCAGGCGCTGCTGGAGGAGCTGGGCCTGTTCGGCCCGCCAGCCATCCTGTTCTACGACGACAATGGCGCTGAGCTGGAAACCGCCCGGGTATTGGGGGAAATGGACCGCGAACAATTTCTCGGCCACCTGAACGCTCTGGACATGTCCGGCGGCTCCTGACTACCTTCGGTTATTCCCCCCTGCGAATGAAGTAGACGAATTCCTGGTCGTCCTCGTCGCTGTACACCAGTTCGTGATTCAGGAACTGGCAGAACCTTGGTATGTCCCGAGTTGTCGATGGGTCCGTGGCGATCACTTTCAACACGCCCCCTATGCTGATATCCACGATTCTATTGTGCAGCAGCATGACCGGTTCCGGGCAAAACAGTCCCCGGGCGTCCAGCTCTGCATCGTGTTCCGGTTGCTCCAATGTTTTTCCTCCTGCGATTCAACCTGAATTTTGGAAAATACGTGCTAAATTATTGTTTATAGATGTCAAAAAACAAAACGAGGTAAACAATGATCCGGGTGCTGATTGAACGTCATATTGCTGAAACACTCGAATCCGCCTACGAGGACAGATCTCGCAAGGTCCTTCAGAACGCCGTAAGCGCCCCCGGCTTCGTTTCCGGTGAAACGCTGGTTGATACCCACGACTCCAACCATCGTCTTACCCTCTCCAACTGGCGATCCGAAGCCGACTGGCAGCGCTGGTTCCTCTCCGAGGAACGCAGGGAACTGATGGCGGAGTTGATTCCAATGATGGACCGGGACGAGATTATCACCGTGTGGCAGCATAGCTAAAGCACGCGATTCAAAGGCGCTCAGTCCCGGCGCTCTATGAAACAGGTGATCTCCTCACGATCGTGGTAGAGGTGACGAGCCCTCAGTTGGAAATTCATCTCCGTCCGGGCAAACCCCTGCTCCAGGATATCCCGGCACGCCATCCACTCGTCATACCGTTTTTTCATCGGCAGTTTCAGATTAAAAACGGTGTAGCGGCAGAGCTTGGCGGACAGCCAATGCACGACCATCTCCGATGTTCGACGTGGGTGGTCGACGATATCGCACACCATCCAGTCCACACCACGCCGGGGCCGCCATTGATAGCCATCCGCCTCGACGTGTTCCACATGACCAGACGCCATCAGCTCGTCATTCATCGGGCCATTGTCGACGGCAGTCACCATCATGCCCTGCCGGACCAGTTGCCACGTCCATCCGCCCGGCGCTGCCCCCAGGTCCACGGCCTGCTTGCCGCCGCCCAAGTAATCCAACTCCTCACCTGGGGGCAGGAACACTTTCCAGGCTTCTTCCAGCTTCAGCGCTGACCGGCTGGGCGCGGATGCAGGTAGCCGAAGTCTGGGAATGCCACTGACGTAGCGCGCACGATTACTGGCCAGACTGAACCCGACAATGGCGCGCTCAAACCCCGTCAATAACACTTCAAGCCGCGCCGGCGACTCAGCTTTCGAATCCTGCTCCAGTACCCCGGCGCCCCTGAGTGCTTTCGACAGCGGGGAGACCCACTTGCGAGCGAAGTTGCCAAGGTCTGCGTCAGCGTTGTTTTCGGGAAGGCGAATTTCAATACGGGCAGAAACAGGAATCGCCCCATCAACGGATCGCAATGCGCCAATGACAGCACCGACCCGATCAGACGTGGGCAGGGCTACGTCCGCTAAAACCACAAACCAGTCCCTGACAAACACCAACTGATCGATGGACAACCGCTGGAGCAACATCTCCACCTGCCCGGGCCCCGGGCAGTGAAAGGTCAGAAATCCCTGGTTTACAGAGGGCTCGAAGTAACCATAGACCCCGCCGCTGGCAGCCGAGTCGGTCAATTCCCGACCCGCTTCCGTCTCGAATCCGGGACGACAAATTGCAATCAGTTGTTCCATCAGGCACCTGGACCGGGCTTCTCGTCAGAAACCCCTAAATTTGAATCTGTTTAACATATACACAGCCCGCAATTGTCTACACTATTGGGCTTTCCGCTGGCAGGAATACCTTAATGCCGCTGTACCTGCGCTATTTGCTCCCACTGATCGGGCTATTACTGGTCACCGAACTGTCACTGGCAGTTCTTCCGGGAACGACACCTCATTGTCCGGCGCTGAACGCCAACAATCCGGTGCAGCGGGAAGCGCTGATGGCCCATGTCTGCTTCCTGAGCGCAACGCCCGGCACGCCCGCACATCAGGCCGAATCCCCTCGTGAATTGCCGGCGGATACTCAGTGGACATCCGCCAAGGGGCACGATCTGGTATTCAGTCATACCGATTCGGTTTACTGGGTTCGCCTCAACGTACGGAACTCCGGCGGTACCCAGAAGCTCTGGTACCTGAAGCTCAATTACCCATTGCTGGACGAAGTGACGTTCTGGCGTTCCGGCGAACTCGCCGAACCCGCCATGACCACGGGGGACCAGCACCCCTTTCTATCGCGGGGCATAGATTACCGGTATTTCCTGCTCCCCGTCACGCTCGGTGCCGGGGAAACCCAAACCATCACCTTAAGGATCCAGAGCAGCGGGGCGCTGAATGTGCCGCTGTCACTGGAAACGCCGGAAACCACGATCGCTGAAAGCAATCATCTCACCCTCATACACGGCGTCTTCTATGGAGCCTTACTGGTTTTCGCGGTCTTCAACCTGCTGCTCTTTATCAGTTCTGGCACTGGCTACTACTTCTACAACGCCTTTTACATGGCATCCTTGGGATTGTTCCTGTTCGCCATGGGTGGTTTCGCCAACCAGTATTTCTGGCCCGACAGTACCGGTTTCGCCAATACGTCGATTCCCATGCTGATGTCGATCGGCTCGCTGGCGATGACCCTGTTCGGGCGCTCATTCCTTGAAATCCCGACCAAAACGATTGCAGACAAGGTACTGACGGGGCTGGCCCTGGCCAGCGTAAGCCTGTTCATCATGGCGTTCCTGTTGCCCTACAACAAATCCATAGTACTGAATACCGGGATTGCACTGGTGATCATCGCCTGCCTGTTCATCATGGGCATCATCCGCTGGCGCCAGGGCTACTCTCCAGCCAAGTGGTACGTGATGGCATGGTCAGGCATGCTCGCAGGCGCCCTGATCTATTCAATGGCGGCCTTTGGCTACCTGGCCGATTTTCTGGCCCGGGAGATCTTTATGCAGGCTGCAGTCGGAGCGCAGGTCATCCTGCTCAATTACGCTATGGTGCAACGCTGGCGACTGTTGAATGAGAAGTTGCTAGACGTAGAGCAAAACGCCCGGACCGAGCTTGAGCTGAAGGTGCATGAACGCACAGCGCAGCTTCGCAGCACCATGAGGGAGCTGGAAAAGGCAAACCGGCAGCTGGCAACCCTTAGCCTCAATGATGCCCTGACCGGGCTCTATAATCGCCGCCATATGGACAACCTGCTACCGGAACTGTGTGCCGAAGCCCGACGTACTGGCCACCCCTTGACCATTGCCTTGCTGGACGCGGACCACTTCAAGGCTGTTAACGACTCCTGGGGACACGAGTTTGGAGATCGCTGCCTGCAACGCATTGCCGACATTCTCAGGCACCATGTCAAACGACCACGTGATGTCGCGATCCGATTTGGTGGCGAGGAGTTTGCCATCCTGTTACCCGGCACTGACGCAGAAGGCGCCCTGGGCGTCTGTATAGGCATTCTTGAGGATATCGCCGCGATACGCGTGCCCGCGGATGACGGTACACCGGTCAGGCTGACCATGAGTGCCGGTACCGCAACCTTATCTCAGGGGGAGGATGAGCGTGATCTGTTCCGGCGTGCCGATGAGGCACTCTATCGCGCCAAAGCGTCGGGTCGAAACCGGACTGAGCAAGCAATACCCGAGGCTTCCTGACTCATTCCCACCCGGTCATAAACCTCGCAGCAGTTGTCGCCGCCTGGTGGATCAGGTCTTCCCGGCTCTCACTCTGCCGCACCAAAGGCCGATAGTCGTGGTCTCCGCCTTCCAGCCAGGCCAGGTTCACGTTTTTCAGCACATCCAGGTTGAGCGCTTCAACCTCGGCCTGCCTGCCGAAAGGATCCCTCGTCCCCTGAATAATCTGTATCGGCCGGCGCAGCGACGGGAAATGATCCGTCCGCCACCGATCATTTTTTCCCGGAGGGTGAAAGGGATAGCCAAAACACACGGCACCACGGACCGTGTCATCAATACCGGGTTCCGCCGCCAGAATGCTGGCCATTCGCCCGCCCATGGACTTGCCGCCGACAAAAACCCCGGCCTGACCGTCAGCGCCGGCGCAGGTTTCTGCAATTACGGCGCGAAAATGCTCAAGCAGTGCTGGCTGGCGGTCCGGTGGCCGCTTTTTGCCATCCTCCCGTCGCTTCTCCATATACGGGAACTCAAACCTGACGGTTGTCACGCCCTGCGCTGACAGCGCTGCTGCCAGGAGCTCCATGAATGGCGAATCGGCGGGTGCACCTGCGCCATGGGCAAGGACAAGCACCGGCGCGGCCACACTACCTTGCGCCCTGGTTTTGAACACGGTTACAGAATTCACCAAACCTCCGAATTATGACTATCATTAGTGTTCCGGGAAGCAATGCATCAACCGAAGATCAAAAACCGCTTTTGGAGCATTCGTGATTACCCTTGTAGATTCGCCATGTTACTGATTTAGACACAGTTGACAGAGTTTCAGAGTTGATCTACGTCATTGCAAACAGCTAATCGTTTCTCCATACTTGCGCCCGCATATTTTCCCCACTCTAAACCCATTGGTAAGGCTATGAGCACAGTAAATGCTAACCTGACATACAACTACAAGGTGGTGAGACAGTTTGCCATCATGACGTTGGTCTGGGGCATTGTTGGCATGGGCATGGGTGTGCTGATCGCATCCCAGCTTGTTTGGCCCTCGATGAACCTCGACTTCTCCTGGACTCACTTCGGTCGATTACGACCACTCCA
Source organism: Marinobacter sp. V34 (assembly GCF_055524115.1). Classification (NCBI taxonomy): domain Bacteria; kingdom Pseudomonadati; phylum Pseudomonadota; class Gammaproteobacteria; order Pseudomonadales; family Marinobacteraceae; genus Marinobacter; species Marinobacter sp. V34. Next base: position 392,984 of record NZ_JBUPZY010000004.1, read on the forward strand.
CACAAACCTCGTCATCTTCGGGTTTGGTGGTTCGGCACTGTTTGCCACCTCCTATTACGTTGTTCAGCGTACCTGTCAGGCGCGACTGATTTCCGATGGACTCGCGGCGTTCACCTTCTGGGGCTGGCAAGCCGTGATGGTCTCCGCGATCATCACCCTGCCAATGGGTCTCACGTCGTCCAAGGAATACGCGGAACTCGAGTGGCCAATTGATATCCTCATCGCCATTGTCTGGGTGTCCTACGCATTGGTCTTCTTTGGCACCATCATGCGTCGTGCCACGGCCCACATCTATGTGGCCAACTGGTTCTATGGCGGTTTCATTCTGACCGTGGCCATCCTGCACATTGGTAACAACCTGGCCTTGCCCGCGGGCGCCTTCAAATCCTACTCGGCCTACGCAGGCGTGACCGACGCAATGATGCAGTGGTGGTGGGGCCATAACGCGGTCGGTTTCTTCCTGACCGCGGGCTTCCTCGGGATGATGTATTACTTTGTTCCCAAACAGGCCAATCGCCCGATCTATTCCTATCGTCTCTCCATCGTCCATTTCTGGGCGCTGATCGCCACCTACGTATGGGCGGGCGGCCACCACCTGCACTATTCGGCGTTGCCGGACTGGGCCCAAACCGCGGGAATGGTGATGTCTCTGATCCTGCTTGCGCCTTCCTGGGGTGGCATGATCAACGGCATGATGACGCTGTCGGGTGCCTGGCACAAACTGCGCACGGACCCGATTCTCCGCTTCCTCGTGGTCTCCCTGTCATTCTATGGCATGTCCACGTTCGAAGGGCCGATGATGGCCATCAAGACCGTTAACGCGCTGTCGCACAACACCGACTGGACCATTGGCCACGTGCACTCCGGTGCCCTGGGTTGGGTTGCCATGATCAGTATCGGTGCCATCTATCACCTGATTCCCAAACTGTGGGGTCTGCAGGCCATGTACAGCGTCAGCCTGATCAACGTGCACTTCTGGCTAGCTACCGTGGGCACTGTGCTCTACATCGTTGCCATGTGGGTAAACGGTATTATGCAGGGGCTGATGTGGCGGGCCGTCAACGAAGACGGAACCCTGACCTACAGTTTTGTCGAAGCCCTTGAAGCGTCCGAATCAGGCTATTTCGTGCGGTTCCTTGGCGGTGTCATTTTCCTGACCGGTATGCTGGTAATGGCATACAACGTTTACATGACCGTGCGTCAGAAAGAAGCCGTTGCTCAGGACAATACAGCAGCGCAAGCGGCGTAACGGGAGACAGAGTCAATGAAACACGAAATTGTTGAAAAGAACCTGGGGCTGATGATCGTGCTGATCATCTTCACCATTAGTGGTGGTTTTCTCGCAGAGGTGGTTCCACTGTTCTTCCTGGACGAGACCAACGAGCCGATTGAAGGCCTTGAGCCCCTGTCGGCACTGGAACTGGAAGGCCGGGACATCTATATCCGTGAAGGCTGCCACGTCTGCCACACCCAGCAGATCCGTCCGTTCCGCGCGGAAACCGAGCGCTACGGCCACTACTCCGTTGCGGGCGAGTTTGTCTACGACCGTCCGTTCCTGTGGGGCTCCAAGCGTACCGGTCCTGACCTGGCCCGTGTCGGTGGTCGCTACTCCGATGCCTGGCAGCGCCAGCACCTGTACGATCCCCGCAGCGTTGTGCCTGAATCCAACATGCCCGCTTTCCCGTGGCTGTTCGAGGATCGCATCGATCACACCAGCACCGAGTCCAAGCTGGAAACGCTCCAGACCCTGGGCGTGCCCTATACCGACGAGCAGGTTGCCGGTGCGAAGGACGAAGTCAGGGGCAAATTCGAAATCGAAGCTCTGGTGGCGTACCTGCAACAGCTTGGTACCGTGATTTCAGATAAACGGTGATCCCCATGGATATTAACGAGTTACGCGGCATTCACTCACTGGTCATTATGGCCATGTTCCTTGGCATTATCTGGTGGGCCTACAGCGCCCACCGGAAGAAGCCCAACGACGAGGCGGCCCATCTGCCCTTCGAGGATGACGAGGTGGAAAAGCGTACTCTTGAACAGGAACAGACGGAGAAAAAGCAATGAGTACCTTCTGGAGCATCTGGATCAGCGTGATCGTGCTCGGTACCGTGTTTGGCTGTTGGTGGCTGCTCTATGCCACCCGCAAAGGCCAGACCACCGATACTGAAACCGACAAAACCGTTGGTCATTCGTTCGATGGCATTGAGGAGTACGACAACCCGCTGCCCAAGTGGTGGTACTACCTCTTTATCGCGACCTGTGTTTTCGCGCTGGGCTATCTCGCACTGTACCCGGGCCTGGGTAACTACAAAGGGCTACTGGGATGGACTGCTGAGAACCAGTGGCAGGCCGAGATGCAGCAGGCCGATGCCCGTTACGGCGAGCTCTACGCCAAGTTTGGTGACACCCCGGTGGCCGACCTGGCTGAGAACGACGACGCCATGAAAATGGGGCAGCGGCTGTTCGCCAATAACTGTGCCGTCTGCCACGGTTCCGCAGGGCGCGGCTCTCTCGGGTTTCCCAACCTGACGGATGACGACTGGCTGTATGGCGGCGACCCGGACACCATCCTGACCACCCTACACCAGGGGCGTAACGGCAACATGCCCGCCAAGGGCACCATGCCGGGCATGACCTCTGAACAGGTTGATCAGGTAGTGAACTACGTGCTCAATTTCAGTGACCGGGCAAAAGACGAAGAAGCCGCTGCCCAGGGCGAGCAGGTATTTGCACAGGCCTGTGTGGCCTGCCACGGTCAGGACGGCAAGGGCAACCAGGCCATGGGCGCTCCGAACCTCACCGATAATACCTGGCTGTACGGCTCTACCTACGAATGGATCAAGGAAACCGTGATGAACGGTCGTGCGAACCAGATGCCCGCACAGGGTGACCGGCTCTCCGACGACCAGATCCAGATCCTGGCTGCGTACGTCTACAGCCTGTCCAACTGAGTACCCGGCCGGGACCCTGTCCCGGCCTGGTCTGCTCAACCCTTGGCCTGCCACCTGCGGGCCAAGGCTTGAGAAGATCGCCTGCCCCACAGTCCATTGTGATTTAGGGCGCCACATCATCGGGAGGTAACGATGAGCAGTGAGATTCCGGTCAAACAGGTTGACCCATCCTCTGACACCTCCGACAACAATAAAAACACCGGAACTGTCGAGCTATACGCCAGCCGCAAAAAGATTTACGTCAAAGGGGTCACGAAAGGCTTCTTTCAGCGTATCCGAAATGTCAGCCTGACCGCTCTGATGGGCATGTACTTCCTGTTCGTCTGGTTCACCGTGGATGGTCAGCCGCTGATTCATTTTGACCTCCCGGCCCGGGAATTCCATCTCTACGGAACCACGTTCTATCCTCAGGATTTCATCCTGCTGTCGGGTATGCTGATCATCGCCGCTTTCGGCCTGTTTTTTATCACCACGCTGTTTGGTCGGGTGTGGTGTGGCTATACATGCCCCCAGACCGTGTGGACGTTTATCTTCATGTGGGTGGAAGAGCGTATAGAGGGCAGCCGCAATAAGCGCATGAAACTGGACAAGGCGCCCCGTTCCGCCGAGAAAATCGCCAAGAAATCCGCAAAGCATTCCGCATGGCTGTTGATCGCGCTGGCCACTGGCCTGACCTTTGTCGGGTACTTCTATCCCATCCGTGAACTCATTACCGACCTGTTTACCCTGCAGGCCAATGGCTGGGCCTATTTCTGGGTAGCCTTCTTTACCGCAGCAACCTACCTGAACGCGGGTTGGCTGAGGGAGCAGGTATGCCTGTACATGTGCCCCTACGCCCGCTTCCAGGCCGTCATGTTCGACCCCGATACCCGTGTAGTGTCCTACGACCCCAACCGGGGAGAACCCCGCGGTGGACGCAAGAAAGGCATAGAGCCCTCGGATCTGGGCCTCGGAGACTGCATCGACTGCGGCCAGTGCGTTCAGGTATGCCCTACCGGCATCGACATTCGTGACGGGCTGCAGTACGAGTGCATTGGCTGCGCGCTGTGCATTGATGCCTGTGACGAGATCATGGACAAAATGGAGTATCCGCGCGGCCTGATTCGCTATACCACTGAAAACGAACTGGAAGGCAAAACCTCGAAGCTGATGAGGCCTCGTACCTTTGGTTACGGGCTGGCTCTACTCCTGATGGTTGGAGCGATTATATTCACAATTGCGACCCGGGTTCCTGCGCAACTTGATGTCCTGAGGGATCGCGGTGCCCTATTCAGCTTTAACGGTGAAGGCCGGGTAGAGAATACCTACACCCTCAAAGTCGCAAACATGTCGGAAATGCCGCAGACCTTTACGATCTCGGTTTCAGGCATGGAAGGCATCCGGCTGCTGACCGAGAGCACCCTGACGGTGGCCAGCAGTGAAAACCGGGCGCTGCCGACTGTGGTGGATGTCTCACCTGAGAACATCTCGGAAAGCAACAATGCCATTGTCTTCACGCTTAAATCACAATCTGACAAATCGCTCGTTCTTGAAACCGAAAGCCGGTTTGTCGGTCCAAATCGCTGAGTCCCTGACACCCACCAGAGGGACCAGCCTTGAGAGACAGCATTATGAATGAAAACGCACCCGTCATTCCCTGGTACCGGCAACCCTGGCTGTGGTTCCTGCTGATATTCCCAGGCGCCGCTATTATCTGGTGCTCCATTGCCATCACGGTCGCGATAAATACCGACAACTCCATGGTGAGCGATGACTATTCCAAGGAAGGCCGGGGGATCAACATGGCGATTGCCCGCGACCAGAAAGCCGAAGATCTCGGCCTGACGGCGGATATGACGTTTGGCGAACGGGAAATCACCCTCTCCATGGATACTGCCAACGGGCCTGCAGACTTTCCTTATCTGATACTGAGCCTGTATCACCCGACCATGTCGGAGTACGACCGCACCATACAGTTCCGGACAATCGGAGAGGGGCTTTACAGCGCAACCCTGAATCAGCCGATTCAAGGCCGCTGGTATTTTGACCTGCGTGGCCCAGATAACCAATGGCGACTGAAGGGTGAGTCAAGCCTGCCATCCCAACGTTCCCTGAGCTTCGGTGCGGTCACAGAAGACCGCGGGTGACCCCCTTGGATTGTTATCATTGTGGTGAGCCGGCAATCGGAACACCCCCCATCACCCTGGAGCTCGAAGGGTCATTGCGACACTTCTGCTGCGTTGGGTGCAAGGCGGTCTGTGAGACCATTCGTGCCGAGGGGCTCACCGGGTTCTACCAATTCCGCACCGAGCCGGCGGTCACCCCAAAGGCACTCAGCGATTCCGAACGGAACCGTATCCTCGAAGTCGATCATCCCCTCGTTCAGAAATCGTTTGTGTCCCCCGTTACCGCAGGACAGGAAGCCACATTGCTTGTGAGCGGCATCACCTGCGCTGCTTGCATATGGCTACTGGAAAACCACATGGCCAGGCAACCGGGCGTGGTGTCGTTTTCCGTAAATCACAGCACCCAACGCGCGCGGCTGGTCTGGAACCCGGAACACTCGAAACTCAGCCAGTTACTGATCGCTGTCCACGAATTGGGTTATCGCGCCCGCCCCTATCAGGCCGATGAAGCCGAGAAAGCCCTGAATGCCGAACATCGCTCCGCACTGATCCGTCTTGCCGTCGCAGGTATCGGCTCATTCCAGAGCATGATGCTGGCCTTTCCGCTGTATTTCGAACTGGTGAATGACCTGTCGCCGGAGTTCGTCAGTTTTTTCCGCTGGTTCAGTCTTCTGGTCGCCACCCCCGTTGTTCTCTACAGCGCTCGCCCATTCTTTACCAACGCATTCAGGGATATTCGCAGCCGTCACCTGACCATGGACGTGCCGGTGGCCATCGCGATTGGCCTAGCCTATGCTGCCAGCGCCTGGGTGACGGTGTTTGGCGGTCAGGAAGTCTATTTTGAGTCGGTCTGCATGTTTACCTTTTTCCTGCAGCTTGGCCGCTACATCGAGATGCAGGCCCGTTACAGGGCAGGACTGACGGGCAACGCACTGGCCGGTTTCCAGCCCATGGTCGCCAACCGCATCCATGGGCATAACAGTGAGGTCGTCGCCACCCACGACCTGATTGCCGGCGACGTTATTCGCATCAGGCCCGGCGAGACGTTGCCCGCAGACGGCGTGATCGTCAGCGGGCATTCCACCCTCAACGAAGCGGCGTTGACGGGTGAATATCTACCGGAAACCCGCAGCGAAAATGACCCGGTCCACGCCGGCAGCATTAATGGTGAGAACCCGCTGGAAGTTGAGGTCCGCCGCGCTGGCGCTCAGACCAGGCTGTCGGGCATTCTGCGGGTACTGGACCGGGTGCAGGCTGAGAAACCGCCCGTTGCGCTGGCAGCGGACCGAATTGCCGGCGTGTTTGTCAGCCGCGTGCTGATCCTGGCGCCGCTCATCTGGATTGGCTGGTGGCTGGCCGGTGCCGATAACGCCTTCGACATTACGCTCTCGGTCCTGGTAGTCACCTGTCCCTGTGCCCTGTCACTCGCCACACCGACCGCGATTACCTCTGCGACCATGAGACTTCGAAAACTGGGATTCCTCCCGACACGAGGACATACCCTGGAATCCCTGAACACCATCGACACGGTGATTTTCGATAAAACCGGTACCCTGACCCGAGGTGAGCTCAGCCTGGTGGATACCCAAACCTTCAGCGCCCTGGATGCGGATCGGTGCCGGCAAATGGCTGCCAGCCTGGAAAAACATTCCGAACACCCCATTGCCAGAGTCTTTCACCCGATATCCGGTGGAAGCGTCGCCAGGCAGGTACAGAACCACTTGGGTGGCGGTCTGTCAGGACAGGTAGACGGTGCTCCCCTTTATATCGGCCACCGCGGTTTCGTGGAAGAGAGAGTCGGCAGCCCGGCTCCGGAAACCGACACCTCCACTGGTATGGAAATATGGCTGGCCACGGACGATGACTGGCTGGCCCGGTTCACACTGGACGACGAACCCAGGCCGGATGCAAGAGAAGCCGTCCAGGCCCTGCAAAATGCAGGACTGCGCACCATCCTGCTCAGCGGCGACCGCTCAGGCCACGTTGAGCAGATAGCGGGCAGACTCGGTATTGATGAAGCCATTGGCCAGGCCTCGCCGGAAGAGAAGCTCCGTGTATTGGAGAGCCTCCGTGGCCAGGGCCGTCATATCATGATGGTTGGCGATGGTCTCAATGACCTGCCCTCTATGGCTGGTGCAGGCGTGTCCGTGGCCATGGGAAGCGCTGCCGACCTGACTCAGCTCAAGGCCGATGCCGTACTTTTGAGTGGGCAGTTGACGCAGCTATCCGAAGCCCTGAAAGCCGGCCAGGACACACGCCGCGTTATCCGCCAGAACATGGCCTGGGCTCTGGCCTACAATGTCTGCGCCCTGCCCCTGGCAGCGGCAGGCCTGGTTCCACCCTGGCTGGCGGCCATCGGCATGTCTCTCAGTTCTCTGGTGGTGGTACTCAATGCCATGCGACTTGGCCGGCCACAAGGTAACGCAGCGTCTCAGAACGTGGCGGTTGGCGCCGAAGCAACGTCCTGATACCGTAAACCCATAATCCTCCAACGTCTCCGAGGTAGCTCTGTGCAAATCGTAATGATCCTGGTTCCGGTCATGCTGATCCTGGTGGCATTGGGCATCCTGTTGTTCTCGTGGGCCGTCAAGAACGGCCAGTACGATGACCTCGATGGACCGGCCCACCGCATCCTCTACGACGATGACAAAGACATGATCCCGGACGATGCCAAACAGACCAAGCAGGATGCTAACTCTGCCGAGGAGTCGGGCGACAGCCATAAATCCTGATGGGCGAAGAACTTTATCTGAGTTATTCCAGTGCCTTCCTGATTGGCCTGCTCGGCAGCACCCATTGCCTGAGTATGTGCGGCGGGATCAGCGCATCCCTCTCCATGGCACTGCCCGTTGGCCGGGGCTTCCGTGTTCGCCAGACTGGTATGCTGCTCGCTTTCAATGGTGGGCGGATTGGAAGCTACGCGGCGATTGCCGCCCTGATCGCGCTGCTGAGCACCAGCGCCTCGGCCTATTGGGCGCAACTTGGCCCGATACTTCGAACAATTGCAGGGATTCTGCTGATCCTGATGGGGCTATCCATGGGGCAGTGGTGGCAAGGCATCCGCTACGTGGAGCGCATCGGCGCTCCGATCTGGAAACGGCTGTCACCACTCACCGCTCGAGTGCTCCCGGTGCACCATTTTCACCAGGCGCTTATCCTCGGCGGGCTCTGGGGCTGGTTGCCCTGCGGGCTGGTCTACAGCACCCTTGGCTGGGCTGCACTGCAACCAACCGTGGGCAGCGCCGCCACAACCATGCTGTTCTTCGGACTCGGTACCTTGCCGTCCATGCTGGCCACCGGTTATGCCGCCACCTGGATACGAAAACTGCGGGAACACCAACACTTTCGGAAAATAGCCGGGTTACTGCTGATCGGTTTCGGTATCTGGACCCTTCCGGTCACCGCCCTCCTGCATTCGGGGCACGGATAGAGGCCGCTGGGAATGCCGACCTGAACCGGTCAGATATTGAGCACGTCCAGGCGCCCGAAATCGGGTGTTTGCGGTTCGACAGTCTCGGCACTTTGGCCCGGCACGGAATGGCGGCGACCCTCGCGGAAGTCGTACAGGGCGGTGTCTGCGAGGTGCGACGGTTCAACGTTGCACATCGCCCGGAACATGGTTTCCAGACGCCCCGGGTGCTGCTTGTCCCAGGTCTGGAACATGTCCTTGATCACCTGCCGTTGCAGGTTTTCCTGGGAACCGCACAAATTGCACGGAATGATCGGGAACTCGCGCAAGTGCGCATAGCGGGCAATGTCTTTCTCCCGACTGTAAGCCAACGGTCGAATCACCGTGTTTCGACCGTCGTCACTGTGCAGAACTGGCGGCATGGATTTCAGCTTTCCACCATAGAACATATTCAGGAACAACGTTTCCAGCAAGTCATCCCGATGATGCCCCAAAGCAATCTTGGTAACGCCGTGTTCTTCCGCAAAATTATAGAGAATTCCACGACGTAGGCGGGAACAAAGTCCGCAGGTGGTCTTCCCTTCCGGCACTTTTTCCTTAACAATACTGTAGGTGTCCTTCTCGATGATGTGATACTCAATACCAAGAGCCGAAAGGTACTCAGGCAGCACTTCCTCCGGGAAGCCGGGCTGCTTCTGGTCCAGGTTCACAGCTATCAGCTCAAAGCGCACCGGCGCGCTTTTCTGGAGATTCAGCAGAATATCGAGCATGGCGTAGGAGTCTTTGCCGCCAGACAGGCAGCACATGACTTTGTCACCCGCCTCAATCATCGAGAAATCAGCAATCGCCTGCCCCATTTCCCGGCGCAGGCGTTTCTGCAGCTTGTTCAGTTCCAGTTTCTGCTTGCGCTCCGCTTCAGGAGCCTGGGCGGTTTCGGAGTTGGCGGTTATTGCTTCGGGCATAGGAAAACGTCGTTCATAAGGTCAGTGAGCGTCGGATTATACGCGTGCAAAAGTTCCAAGGACAGGATACAGACATGGATATGTTAGACACAAAACTGGAAGCCACCGGTAAGCGGGAATTCAACCGTATTCGCAATCGCAGCGCCATACTCGACGCCGCGAGGGAATGCTTCCGGGAACGCGGATACGACAATTCCACCATCCGCGACATCGTGCGCCGCACCGGCCTGGCGGCAGGCACCTTCTACAATTACTTTTCCAGCAAGCAGGACATTTTCGCAGCCCTGCTGACAGACTTTCTGAGCGGCCTCAATCACAACCTTACCGAGTGCCGAAAGTCCGCCAATTCCGCCGAAGACTTCATCTACTTCGCGTATCTGTCGCTGTTCCGGGCCACCGCCAGCGACCCATTGGTTTACGAACTCGCGCATCGTAACGACCGCGCCATTCGTGAACTGTTCGGCTCGGACATTCTCGGGCTTGCCATGCTCTCCCTCGAGGAAGACGTCAGGAACGCCGTTGAACGCGGCCTGTTGCCAAAGATGGACGAAGAGTACCTGTGCGCTGCCTTTTTCGGTGTGGGCTACGAGCTTAGCCTGCGCCTGGCCTACCGCGCCCATGACCGGCCCGCCGAAGCCGAGGCCGAAGCCAGGAATGCCACGCGGTTCGCAACTGACCTGTTCCTGAAAGGGCTCGGGCGGGATATGCCCCTTCCGTAACGGCGCCCCGTCGCCTACCATTGGGGCATGAATCAACCCGATACCGCAACGCAGGGCGCAAAGGCGCTGGATGCTGACACTCCCAATGAGACGCTGAATTTTCAGATTCAGCACCTGCTGGTCGCCACTGAGCACATCCTTCGTCGGCACCCAGCCGGAATCAACGAGCTGGGCCTTATCAAAACCCTGCAAAAGCCGCCCTGGGAACTGATTGGCGAGGTCAACTTTGGTGAACCGGACAAGCTCTACCCGGTTCATTTCCTGCTGTTCCATGTGCTGTACCGGCTACGGGATCAGCTTGCCGCTGGCGGCGAAACACTGACCATTTCGCCACTGGTGATTCAACTCCGGAACAGTGATGTTGTGGCAGGCACAGGTGTGCCCGACCGCATGGACGAGTTGCGAAAATTTTATCTTGACCTATCCAAGTACGAGCTGCCGGAAGACGCCATCAACCGGATGATGGATGACTTTTGGGCCGGGCGCAGTGGCTACCGGCCCGCAGCCACGGAGGCACGTGAAGCAGCGGCGGCCCTGGGTTTTGAATCCATTCCGCCAGGCTTTGACGACGTAAAACAACGCTTTCGCCGGGCAGTCATGCACGCACATCCGGACCGGGGTGGCGAAACCGAAGCCATCCAGGACCTGAACCAGGCCTTCGCCGTGCTGAAGGCACACTTTCGGACCTGATTGCAGCGGATATCACGATTTCAAGGACACCCCAATGGCAACACGAACGACGATCCGATCCCTTTTGCTTATGCCCCTTGCGGGATTCGCCCTGACCGCCAATGCCGATCTGGTGGTGCTTCAGTACCATCATGTCAGTGACTCGACGCCTTCATCCACCAGTACGTCGGTATCCCTGTTCCAGGGACAGCTGGATATGATCGAGGATCTTGGGCTGGAGGTCGTTCCGCTCGAATCGGGAACCCGTGCAGCGTTGGCGGGTGACCTGAGCGCCAGGTCCCAGATCGCCCTCACCTTTGATGATGCCTACGAATCCGTTTATTCACAGGCGGCGCCAGCCCTGGAAGAGCGGGGGTTTGAGTACACGATATTCGTAAACACCGACTCAGTGGGCAGTCATGGCTATATGACCTGGGATCAGTTGCAGGAGCTCCGGGACCGCGATGGGGTGACCATCGCCAACCACAGCGAGGACCACGGCCATCTTGCAAAACGCCCTGGTGAATCCTCCAGCGACTGGGAAGCACGTGTCGATCGCAGCCTGGATGAGGCCCAGGAAACACTCTCCGAAAAACTTGGCACCAACGTACCCATGTTTGCCTACCCCTACGGTGAGTTTGACGACGCATTATTACGCAAAATCGAAGCACGCGGCTGGCTCGGCTTTGGACAGCAATCCGGTGCCATCGGCGAGACCTCCGCCGCCACACGTCTGCCCCGGTTCCCGGTGGCGAATGCCTACGGACAACTCAACAGCCTTGAGAACAAATTACGCAGCAAGGCACTGCCGGTCGATGCCAACAAGCTGCCGGACGGCGTTATCTCGGAGAACCCTCCAGCCCTTTCGTTTACCGTACCGGAAACCATCAACGTGGACCGACTGAGCTGCTTTGCCTCTGGCCAGGGGCGCGTCGACTTCCAGGTATCAGGTGGAGATCACGTCAATCTCAAGGCGCCGAGAAGCTTTAACAGCCGCCGCTTTCGCTACAACTGCACGCACCCGGCCCCCGATGGAAGCTATTATTGGCTGTCACAGCAATGGCTTGATCTGAGCCAGCCGGAAGACTGAACGTCACTCTCCTGCTCGGGAGAGGCCGAGTTCACCCGTACGGGTGTGGGGTATGGCTTTGGGGCCGTATTTGCCCTCGATAACCGTCTGCCCCGCCAGATCCGCCTCGCGGGTGAAAATCACCATCCAACGCTCATCCCGGCTCGGGAATACCGGAATATATGAGTGAAGGTAGCCGTACTGATACCAGGATTCCGGGACAAAGCTCGCCACCAGGTCGGTTACGATTCGAACAGGAGAGAACGACGCATCAAGAAAGGCCACCGAGGGCACAAACATTCCATCGTGGTTGAACGACCTGAGGTGGAGAATGAAATCGGTGTATTGGTCCGCAGGTGGCAGCCTGACCAGACGGTAACGGCTTTCACCCGTGCTGAATGAATGGTGGGGTGCATTGTCACCCATGGACACACCGAATTCACGACCTTCCTGCCACTGCTCCGGCTCCGACCGTTCCAGCGCCTGACAGCACTGTCCCGACCATTGCTGGAAAAAGCTCTCCTCTCCGGGGCCTATTCCCAGGACCGCCATGGCTTCGGGGTCGGCGCCTTCGGGCAGGACCGGCAGCCCGACCGTTTCTCCCGGTTGGTGGATACTGGCCTCCGTCAGTTGAACCGGAGGCTTGATGCGCCCTTTCTCGACGGCAGTCCGGGTGTCCGGCTGGTAGTAGCTGACGCGAATGTTGCCCTGTGCATCGCGCCAGGTGAAATAAGGCTTGGGTTCCCCCGGACGGATATAGCCATCCTTTTCAAGCTGATTACCATCGGGGTAGTTCTCGAGGTTGAACTCTTCGTGATGCCCGGCAGGTGCGGCCTCCGCTGCTTCAGGGGGTTCATCTGCGCTGCCCCGGGCGGCATCGGCTTCTGCCTCAGAGCCCTCACCTTCATCGCTGGTGCTCTGCGGTATTGGCGAATGCCGTACACGCCCCTGCTCGTCCACCCAGGTAAAATAACCTTCCCGGCTGCCAGCAGCTTCGGAACCAGGCAACTGACAGCCGCCAAGCACCAGGGACAAACAAACGATAACCATAGAATGGCATTTGGACATCGGGGCAGAACACCCTGTTCGTAAACGCTTGCGCGTCAGAATTTGGTACGGAAACTGAGACCCGCCGTGACAACCCGCAACGAGGTTTTCACATCCAGCCCCGCGTAGGGGTTGTAGATGATATTGGTAATGTTGTCACAGTTTAGATTACAACTGCCGTTGGCAGGAACCGTTTCTATGGATTGCAGATAGCTCAGGTTCATGTCGATCTCGGTGTCCTTGTCCCACTGATACCCCATGCCAATACTGTAAAGATTTGCGCCACCGAATGGCGCCATAATCTGGCGCTGGTCGTCGGGAATAACGGAGTCGCGGATTTCCATGCCGGCACGCAAATCAAGCCGTGAGGAGGCGTGAAACTCCAGCCCGAAGCCCCAGTTCCATTGGTCAGTGAAACCCAGCGGCAATCTCAGGGTGTTGGGAGTGGCGTTCTGTGGCGACAGTATCCGCGCGGCGTTCAGGAATTCCAGGTTGCGGTCGAAGCGGAACACAAACGCGTCCCACTGCTTGTAATCCGTCCAGCCTACATCCACGTTCACGGTTAATTTGGGATGGACGTCGAGACTGATACCAGTCTGGAAGTGCTGGGGATAGGTCAGGTCCATGGAGACATTACCTGCCTCCCGCGGGGCGCCGGACGGCAGGCTGAGGATAGCCGAGGTGATAGCACCCAGTACGGAGCCATTCACGCTCTGCCAGAAACCGGACCAGTCATCGGTGTACTCGATTTCGAACGTACCCTTCATGTTCATGTCGGCTTCAGAGGTATAGCTCGCCCCCCAGGCGAACCACTCATTGGGCTCCCACATCACACCCAGTGCGTAGGTGGGTGACAGGGTTTCCTGCACATTGATGCTCAATGCACCAATATCATCCCAGGGCCCAACGTTACCCCCGCAGAGGGCAAGCCATGGCTGCAGGGGTTCATCACCGCTTTCACAGTTGAACGCGTCCTGGAGCACCTCAGCGACACCCAGCAGCATGTTGGGCGCGCGCATGTACTGGTCCGCGGCAACACCCATGTGCGACAGATGGATACCAGCACCCACCGACCACTCATCGTTGATCTTGTAACCAACGGTGGGTGACAGATAGGTTGTCCGTTGCAGGGCCGTGGCTTGCGGCATATAGCGACCAGGGTCGTCCTTGTCACGATAGAAGCCGGCCGCCAGCGGCAGGTAGAACGCATTGCCAAACGTCAGTTTCGAGCCTGGCGGATTGATGCTGATACCAGCGGACGGAGCCACCGCCGGGCCAGGCGGCGCGCGCAAGATGCCAAAGCCCGGAAGGTACAGGGCAACATTGTTGGTATGGCTGTGCGTGTTAGCGACCGGGTCCCGCTGTTCGCCGGTGAGGGGGTCGGTCTCCAGGCCATCAATGCCAAAAATTTCGTACCCATCCGGAGCGTGGAAATCGGCGTCAATGTCCAGGTAGACACTCATCAGGTTAACTTCAAGCTGACGTCCATCCAGCTTGGTCAGCCCCGCCGGGTTGTAGTGGATGGCCATAATGCCAGGCGGATCGGCCGTAACGGCGTTACCCAGGGCCAACGCCTTCGGATGAATGGTCAGGTTCTGTGCCAGCTGCGCCTCGACACCACAGGTCACCGAGGCTGCCATAATGGCAGCGGCAATCTGTCTCTTGTGGCTGGTTATTCCCATGAAATCTTCCCTTCCCGTAAAACGTCAGAGGCTGAACTCACTCTTTGAGACCTGAAAATCTGATGGGCAGGGACACGCCCAGCGAGAAATCAGGTGCGTCTTCGGTAAGGCCAATACCAAGGCTGGTGTTCACGATGGTGGTATCACTCACGCGGGTACCCAGCGACATACTGAGGAAGCCACTCATCTGGTCCTGAGCAACGGCCTGAGTGCCATCACTGAAGGACAGGATGGTCTGGTCGCTGTAACTCAACTGGGCTGAGATGCTGAGGGAAATATCGTAGGACAGCGAATAGGCGAATCCGGCGGAGCCGGAAAGCCCGAAGCCGGGTTCCAGTTCCTGTAACACCCTGGCGCCCCGGACTTGTTGGAGGTCCCTCTCAGGAAGGTTGTAGGTGGCGCTGGTAGACCCGAACACAACCACCGGGTCCAACACCTTTGAGAAGCTCAGGCCGCCGGCAACCGAGTAATATCCGCTGCCGGTGGACAGTTGCTCGTCTATATCAATCTCATAGGGACTGACACCCGTCTTGGTTGTAAAAGTGCCGAAGACCGTCGTGGACATCTTGCCCGGCACATAGGCGAAGGGCTGCCAGCGCGCGGTCGCGGAGATATCGCCGAAATCGTAGATGTTCAGTTCATCCTGAGTGTCGTATTTAACCACCAGGGGTATCCGCGCTCCGACGGTCAAATTATCCAACAGGCCATAATCGTAGGAAAACGCGTTGGTGAAGTTGTGGGTCGCGGACGGAACCACGTCGAGGTTACGAACAGAACCATCGGTAATGGCCAGGTCGAGACGCTGGTCACCGGTATAGGAGTAATCGAACGAATAGTTCAGGGAGTGGGTGCCCTTCTTCTGCAGCGAATAGCTGGTTTCGGCCGCCTGGAATACCTCTTCCAACTGCTTGGATGAATCCTCATCACCCTCCTGCCTGGCAAGCGCTTCCCTCGCCTCGTCCACGTTTCCTTCCTGCGACAATGCCATGGTTGGTAAAAGGCCAGTCACGGAAAAAAGGATAAAACCTCGCACTAACCAACGATTCATCCTGACTCCCTTATTTCTAATTGTATTGGTTCCTGTGTGCCGGCTTTGCGCCCGGCACGTTAATGCCGCCGGTAAAACAGCTGCTTCCGGGTATTCTCAACACTGCCGTCCGGATTATTCTTCTGGCGCTCCAGCATGTTTCTGATCCGGCGCTCCGTGGATTCATGGAATTCGGGTAACTTCTGCAATGCCAGCAACGTCATCGTCTGGTCATCGACAAACCGGAGGTCTTCTTCTTTCAACTCAAGGTAATCCAGCGGCTTGTCGCTGCCGGGAAATACAATAAAGAGCACGTTGTCGTCCCAGTTCTCTTCAAACTGGGCGAGTGTGAAGGAGATATTGCCGACCGCCGGATCGGCGAGATAAACCCGCCCATCGCGAATCGTCCGCAGCACCACGAAATGTTTGAAACCAGCGTGCTGAATGGGAACGATGGCCGGGTGATCGAGGTCAATCAGATCATCTATCGTGGCGCGGAATCCGCCAGAGGGATAACCCAGGGCGGTGACCAGGCGTTTCATATCGAGCATGGAAAAAGCGCGGCGCTGCACAATCCGTTCGCTTTCGCCGTAGTGAAGCAGCCCTTCCATGACTTGCCGCTCACCAAGGTTTCTACCAAGGTAAAAATTCAGAACCGTGGTCAACGCGGCGCTACCGCAGCTGTAGTCGTAAGCCTGACGAACGATGTTGCGAAACTTCTGCTCTACCAGCGGTTCAACCCGGGTGTCGGTTCTCAACTCAATGGGGCTGGTGTCGAAATCCTGCTCAATCACGATGGTGCCCTGTTCATAAGGCTCCACGACAACCGCCTCCTGGGCCATTGTAAAAGTGAGGATGGATCCGGCGAGTACCAGCAGCATGGTCAGACGAAGTCCCTGTTATTATTAGACATCACGTTTTCCGAGTTACATCTTGTTACGGTAAGATACCGAAATCGTTAACGCCTTAAAGATAACTGTGCCTCAAATCTGCCGCTGCAGAAGGGGCCCTCCCTGCCGGTTTTGAGAACTGGTTCATGCCCCTCAGATCGCGACAACGGGAAGTTGACGCAGAGCAACAAAGCCGGTATCACATTCGTTGCCACTGACTGACACCTATTACTGAAGATCCTGATGACAACAACACTGAATCCGGGACAACTGACGTTCATCGCTGCCAAAAACCAGAGCCCACAACCACCCCCCGCCCTTCTACACCGGGAAAAATTCAACGACCTTCTCCACGACCTGGAACCGGTAAGCCTGCTGCTGGTGCATGCGCCGGCTGGCTATGGCAAAACCACCACCGTGGCGGACCGTCTTGAGGATCTGGAGGCCACCAGCGCCTGGTATCGCCTGGAAGTCGGCGACAACGACCCGGCCCGATTTGCAGGCTATCTGGCCAAGGCACTTGAGGTTGCGGCTCCCGGCAGCTGCAAGGCCACGCTGCGAAAATTACAGGACAAGGGTTACGACACCCTTGAAAGCTTTCTCACCGATCTTCTGGCCGAGCTTCCTCTGGACGGGCTGGACGGGGGGCCGCTGTATCTGGTGCTGGACGACTATCACCTGATTGAGAACGAGGTCATCCACAACGCGCTGCGCTTCCTGCTCAGGCATCAACCCGCCTGCCTGACGCTCGTCCTGATCACCCGGACGGTGCCCCCCATTGGCGTCGCGCAACTGAGAATGCAGGGGCGGATGACCGAAATCACCCCACGGGATCTGGCCTTTGGTGCCGACGAAACACAGAGCTACTTTGACAGCCGATTGCCGTTTGAAATTTCACGGGAGAGCATCGAACGAGCTGTCAGACGGGTTGAAGGCTGGGTGTCGGCGCTCCAGCTTCTGTCTGCATCCGCACTGACCAGCATCGAATTCAACGATTTCGTGGATCAACTCGAGCATGGCAACCAACACATCTTTGATTACTTCGACGAACTGGTTGGGCAGGGATTAACGGAACAGCAGCGAACATTCCTACTGCGAACCAGCATACTGGACCGCTTCAACGCACGGATGGTCATGCGCGTCATGGACGACAGCAATGGCCAGGCTTTGCTCAGCGGTCTTTTGTCCATGGGACTGTTTATCACGCCCGTGGACAATTCCGCCCTGTGGTTCCGCTACCATCCGCTGTTTTCCGTCTACCTCCGACACCTGTTGAGCTGCACCACCGAGGAGAACCGGCAACAACTGCATCAGCGGGCCAGTGACGCCTGGCTGGAGCTGGACCACGCCGAAGAGGCCGCCCGCCACGCCATTGCCGCCGACGATACGGATCGTATAACCCGGGTGCTGACCATTCACGGCCGCAAATTTTTCACCGAAGGCCAGTTTATCCTGCTGCAGCGATGCCTGGATGCCCTGCCCCAGGATGTCATTGCTCAGGACCCAACACTGACGCTGCTGCGCGCCTGGGTGGCCCAGGGCCAGTACAAGTTTGACGAGGTTGAAAACTGGCTCTCCGCCGCCGAGTCCAGGCTTGAAGCCTCAATGACAGAAGATACCCAGCGCGCTGTGCACGGTGAGTTCAGTGCTATTCGGGCGCAGGTAGCCATGAACTATGGTGACGGTGAGCGCGCGCTGATCCTGGCCAGGGAAGCCATCGATCAGGAAGCCCGTTACCTGCCCACCTCCCGTGTGGCGGCTGCTTCAGTGATCGGGGAAGCACTGTTTGTGCAGGGTGAACTGGAAGAAGCCCTCGCCCGCATGCAGGAAACGGAACATCTCGCCCGCGCCCACCAGGCTCACCAGAACGTTATTTGGGCGCTGTGCCAGCAGTCTGAAATCAGTGTTGCCATGGGCTTGTTGCAGAAGGCCTACAACATCCAGGAACGGGGCTTCCAGTACGCCGAGGAAAACCACCTCAACCACCTGCCGATACTGGAGTTCCTGTTCCGCATCCGCAGCCAGGTCATGTGGGAATGGCACCACCTGGAGAACGCCGAGCGTTGTGCGCTCCAGGGCATCGAAATCCTGGAAGCCCAGGGCGAGCGCTGGTACGTGCAGAGCTATACGTCGTTGGCCAAGGTGGCCCATGCCAGGGGCCGGCAAAGTCTGTGTGCCGACTACATAGCCAAAATGCAGAAAATGCTCGCCTCTGGGGACTATCATCTGGATTGGGTCGCCAATGCCCATGCCACCATGCTCTCATATTGGGACGCGGTTCGAGACCGGGAGGCAATACAGCGCTGGCTGACCATTGCCCCACCCGTCGACCCCACCACCGCGACCAACCACTTCAATCAGTGCAACGGTCGCAACCGGGCACGGGCGTATATGAGTCTGGGTTTGTACAGCAAGGCGCAGCCTTTGCTGACAGGGCTGCAAGCCATAGCGGAACAGGTGGGGCTTAAAACCGACCTCAACCGCAACCATATCGCCCTGGCGCTGCTCTACTGGGACACCGAAGACCGCGAGAACGCCCTGAAGCACATGGTCGCCGCGCTCCAACTGGCCAGCACCACCGGGGCCGTTGGCAGCTTCCTGCGTATGGGCAAGGTATTGATCGTGATCCTGAAAGCGCTGATCAATGACGAGGCCATTGACGGAATGGAACTGCAGCGCGCGGAACGCCTGATCCAGTTGGCCCAGCAACAGCGGGATTTCAGCCGCGCCATCCGGATTTCACTGGACGAGGCCATCATTCAGGACATCATCGACCGGCCGGATGTGCCGGAACTGATCCGGACATCACCGCTTACCCGCCGGGAATGGCAGATACTCAGCCTGATCCATGCCGGCCTGTCGAATGACCAGATAGCCGAGCATCTGAAAGTCGCCTCCACTACGGTGAAGACTCATATTCGCAGCCTTTACCAGAAGCAGAACATTAGCCACCGGTCGGAGGCCATCGAATTGGCCAAGGACCTGCTCAGCAAGATTCAGGGGGAATGAAAGTGGATCAGTCTTCGGCGCATTTCACGCAGACGGTGGTATAGGGCAGGACCTGCAGGCGTCGTGGGTCAATGTCCTCGCCGCACCCTTCGCACTCGTCCCCGCGCCCTTCCGCAAGGCGTTCAAGGGCGTGTTCGATCTGGGCCAACTCGTTGCGGGTTTCCGTCTCCAGCGAATCAACCACTTCGTCATTCTGAGTCTGCACGGCCTGTTCTTCGAAGTCCTGTTCCAGCGCGCCATCCTGACGATGCTGATGAGCCTCATACTTCGCCAGGCGCGTCTTCAGGTCGGCACGCAGGGTTTCCAGTTCCGATTTGCGATTACTCATTGGGGCCTCCCCAGTCGGGACAGTTCCGGATGATCACTCCCTACAGTAAAGCATAAGACGGACGGTCAATCGCAGCCTCGCGTGGAATATGTCACTATTCATGGCTTTACGACTGGCGGAGACAATCACCATGCTTTACACCACCGTAGCTGCCCTGGCGGCTGCACTTTTTCTGTTTACCTGGCTAGGGTTACGGGCGCGATTGGCCGACGGCGGCCTGGATGATTACGTGACCGCCCGTAATAGCCAGGGCGCCAGGGCCCTTGGGCTGTCATTCCTGGCGTCGGGCATGGGTGGCTGGATCTTGTTTGCTCCGCCGGAAGTAGGCGCGCTGGTAGGGCCGGTGGCACTGGCCGGTTACGCACTGGGGGCGGCACTACCCTTTATCGTGTTTGCCTTCTGCGGCCCGGCCATCCGTCGTTACCTGCCTCAGGGTCGCAGCATTGGCGAGTTTGCCCAGGCCTGTTACGGCA
The DNA here is from genome assembly GCF_055524115.1 of Marinobacter sp. V34. Taxonomy (NCBI): domain Bacteria; kingdom Pseudomonadati; phylum Pseudomonadota; class Gammaproteobacteria; order Pseudomonadales; family Marinobacteraceae; genus Marinobacter; species Marinobacter sp. V34. The sequence goes on from NZ_JBUPZY010000004.1 coordinate 413,324, forward strand.
CATCAGTTCGCCGCTACGTGTCGCTGATCTCCGTACTCTACATGCTGTGCTTCCTCACCGCTGAACTGACCGCCATTGGCGCCATCACCTCACTGTTATCAGGCGTAAACGGCAACCTGGCGGTGCTTGGCGTAGCCCTTGCCACACTGATTTACACCACTTGGGGCGGCCTGCGGGCCAGCATCGTAACGGACCAGTGGCAGGCGTTCCTGCTGATCGGATTGTTGGCAATCGTCGGGTTCGTGGCAATGGACCGGTTACCGGAACTACAAATGTCTGACGCACCCTCCGCGCCAGTAGGCAGTGCCCTGGGCGTAGCCTTGACACTGGTAATCGCCGTAACGGCGGCCAACCTGTTCCACCAGGGCTACTGGCAGCGCCTGTGGTCCGCCCGCGACACCTCAGCGCTACGCAGCGGCGCCCTGCTGGGCGGCCTGGTCACCATTCTCGTGGTTGCCGTGGTCGGCGGCCTGGGCATTGCCGCCGCCATGAGCGGAGCGGATCTCGGATCACCACCCATTCCCTTCTTTGCGCTGCTGTCCGGCGCCCCCGCCTGGCTGACCATTCCCGCCCTGGTGCTGGCCCTCACCTTAGTCGCCTCGTCCGTGGACACACTCCAGAACGCCCTGGCATCCCTGGCAGTGACCGAGAAACAGGGGCTTTCCATTACATCAGCGCGATGGGTGACCGTCCTCCTGATGATTCCTGTGGTGATTGTGGCGCTCCAGGGCGTCTCGGTATTGAGGTTGTTCCTAGTTGCCGACCTGCTCTGCGCCACGGCGGTGATACCGGTATTAATGGGCCTGTGGAAACGCATGACCACCACCGCAGCCGTATTCGGTGGCCTGGCGGGCCTGGCCGGCGCGACTATTCCTGGCTGGGTGACCGGTGGCAGCCTGACGGCCGGCCTCCTGGCCGCCAGCTTCCCCGGTGGCATCCCAACCCTGGCCCCCTTCCTGGGCGCCTTGGCCGCTTCCACTGTGGTCAGTGTGGCGATAACGATGGTCTGGAGGCAGAACAGGCGCTGATTCTTCTGGTAGACCGTTCGTTGGAGTCATGAAAAATGATCGTGTCGACCATGATTTCTGGCAATACAACGAATTCCCGGTTAACCCTATTTAGAACATGGGGTTAGCCAAGCCTTCGAAAATAGGGATAGTGGTCGCAACGACCACTATCCCTACACTTTACTTCTGGTGATAATTTCTGGAACTGATTGACTTGACGGGATTTTCTGCCTAGTTTGAACTGAAATCTGATTAGAAATATGAGTCGCTGGAAAAGTGGTCGTGGGGACTCATATACAAATGTTAAATTCAGGGAGGAAAGGCAAACATGGAGAAAGTTGTCACAGGCCTGCTGGTGCTCGTAGGCATCATTCATCTCTTGCCCGTTTCCGGCGTTCTGGGTGTGGAGCGCCTTGCTACCTTATACGGCCTTTCGCTGGGTGAGCCCAACATTGAAATCCTGATGCGTCACCGGGCCATCCTGTTCGGGCTTTTTGGTCTGTTCTTGGTGTATGCCGCGTTCCAGCCATCGCTACAACTAATGGCAATCGTTGCGGGCCTTATCAGCGTTGTGTCCTTCATCGCTATTGCGTGGTCGGTTGGCGGGTACAATGAGGCCGTTCGCAAGGTGGTCGTTGCAGACATAATTGCCACCATCGCGCTCATTGCTGCAGGGGCAATCCATGTCGTCACCCGCAACCAAATTTAACAAGGCGCAGCAGTACGTGGCCTACGGCCACCGGACGGCTTTCAGCCGCCGCTGTGCTCAGCGTTATGTGTACACTGCGCTGACAACTAGATAGCCGCCCAATAGGAGTATAGGCATGTTCGACTATACGATTGTTCACTGGATGACATTTTTGTCGGCGGCAGTTCTTTTGAATATTTCGCCCGGTCCCGATATTGCGTTCATTCTGGGGCAAACTCTACGCAATGGTCGCCGACAGGGCTTTGCGGCTATGTTTGGTATCTGGACAGGAGCTGGATTGCATGTAGTTATGGCAGCAGTTGGGCTCTCGGCTATCCTAGCAACATCAGCCTTGGCATTTTCGATTGTAAAGTGGCTGGGCGCTGCGTACTTGATATGGCTTGGGGTCAAAATGCTGCTTTCGCGCGGCGAATCATTTGTTTCCGCTGGGGGATCAAATAATCTGAGTGGGTATTCGATTTATTGGCAAGGGGTGTTGGTTTCAGCTCTTAACCCGAAGGTGGCCATCTTTTTCCTCGCATTTTTGCCGCAATTTGTTGTTGAGGGTGCCGGTTCTAGTGGCGCCCAGTTGTTTTTCCATGGAAGCCTGATAATTGTCGTTGCTGCTCTCATCGAGCCTCCTTTGGTTATGGCTGGCTCTCGACTGGGCGCATTTTTGAGAACAAACCGGCGAATTGGGCTTTGGATGGATCGAGGCCTCGGGGCGCTATTTGTCGCTTTGGGAGTACGCCTTGCTGCGAGTAGCAAATAGTAAGCAGCCGAGGGTAGCTCGCCATCACATAACAATACGCGTCACTCGGACGGCCTTTTCTCCGCTTCGCTCCAAAAAGGCCGCCGGTGCGCTCCGCGTTATGTGTAGGTTGTAGGTCAGGATGAGTATCAAGATTTTGAAAAAGGGTACTTGGCTATACGATGGGACTGTCGAAAAACGGGTCGATATCGTCGGCCTTCCTTACGATTGGTGGTTTAGTCTTGCTGAGGCTGATGACATGCTAGAGCCAGGCGGGGAGCCCATGCCTCTTAATAAAGAAGGCCTTCTATACTACGTCCGTTTTAGGCACGCGGGGGAGGCTACCGAGCCAACTTGGGTCGATTCTGTAGGGTACCAAGACATTAACGGTGCCATCGCAGAAGCCGAGTCAAAAGTCACAGGGCGAATTCAGTGGCAAAACACATAAACAAATGTTAGAGGGCTGTAAAATCAATGGTGAATTATGGAAAATAGAAAAATAAAATGGCTGATTTATACAGTACTGGTTGGATTGATTCCGATTATCTCCAGATTTTTGGTGTGGGGTGTAACACAATCTGGAATAGTGAATATATTAGCTGCATCTGACTTTATAGCTTTCGGACTAGTCCTTCATATATCCAATATTAATGAAATAGAGCATTTGAGTGATTCTAATAAATCATGGAAAACAATACAGAACGGAACGTCTATTTTATTTATTGCTTTGTATAGCGTGCTTTTTTGTCTGACAATGTTGAGTGAAGGCGTTCCTGGCTTTGTTGATTCCCAAGTTATTAAAGCATGTGTAATAGCCCTAGCCTTCATTTCGTTTTCTATAAGCTTTTCTATATTCCATAGAATTTCAAATATTCAGAAATCGGAGGTTGCCCCATGACCACTCTTATTATAGTGGCTACAGCAGCTATCGGTATTATTGGAATCAGCGTCGTTACATGGTCAATACTCGACACGAGAAAGAAGTACTTTGATGAGTATGTGGAAAGGAAGAGAAAATGATTAAGAGCTTTATATATCTAGATGAAGAAAAAATGTACTCTTTATCATCACAGATATTTGAGGGAATTACAGAGTATGTGCTTAATGAGTCCGGATCTCAAAATCAAGAATCCGAAACTCAAAAAGGTCCCGTAGGAAGTGGCAAGGTATTAGCCGACGTTATAAAAAATAGTAGCAAATCTACAGAAAAGAAATTTCTACATGATTATTCATTGACTGTGTTCGAGCGATATTTAGAAGACAAAGGTCGTATACTCGATTTATCAACATCATCAATCAATGTGGATGACTTGAAATCTTCCATAAATGAGTATTCATTTATAAAAGTAAAGGCTAGAGCAATTTTTAGTGATGTAGATAAGATTACAGAGCTGTTTACAGAGTTTAATACAATTGGCGAGGCTCTAGCTCATATGGGAGCACATGAGGAGATTCAGAGAATAAAGCAGCAGCTTGATGATCTTAAGGGGCAAACCAATGATAGGAATGAAAAGTCGAGATTAGACGCGGAGTATAAAAGATTAACGAATATATCCAAATTGGCTAAAGAGCAGGGGCTTTATCAAGATCCAAAATTTATGAGTGATCTTGCACTGCTTACAAAGTATGGTTTCTCAGATCAATTCGAGATACGGCAGTCTTGTGGGCAGGTGATTTTCACCTCTTGCCTTAAGAAAGAATTTTTAAGGGAAAAAGAAGATTTACTTGTAAAGAAATATTCCAGAAAGACAGAAAAGGAAGTAGTTGTATTTGGAGTTATCTCCCAGGCTTTCGCTGCTAATGAGCCAGAGATAGACGATAGTCAGGACTTTTCTAATATGAAGGCTGCTTTAACTAATATTGTTGAGCACCTCACGAATATTGAAAATTCCATTTCTGGAAAACAAGAAAATGAAATCGTTATTGATCCTATTGCGGCATACTTTGAAGTGCAGTAACCCTCTAACAAACGCATCAATTAGGACGCTCGCAAGCTCGCGCCTATTACGCGAGCGTTGAGGCTGTAGAAAAACTCCGAATCGTGCCCCGGTTTTGCTAGGATCAGGCAAACGGACAAGGAGTCGTCAGATGCCCAAAGCCAAGCCCCGCTTCAAGCCCTACAACCCCGACCAGAACGCC
>NZ_JBUPZY010000005.1:0-302374 GCF_055524115.1 Marinobacter sp. V34
GAATGGATCGAGGACTATAACCGCAGCCACCCGCACAAAGGGTTGAAAATGAAGTCGCCCTGGGAGTACCGGGCAGAACTGGCATCAAATTGATGAGGTGGTGTCCGGTTTAGCGGGGGCAACTACAGTCACCGACCGCACCAGCCTTCCCATATAGCGCAGCGTGAAGAAATTCAGCGCACTCAGGGCAATCGCAATTTCCAGGTGGTGGTAGGCCACAGCCACACCGATGGCGCCGCAATTCCAGATACTGGCGGCGGTGGCGGTGCCGATTACGCGGCTGTCGTCTTTGAGGATGGCGCCGCCGCCAATGAAGCCGATGCCGGTGACGATGCCTTGCAGTACGCGGCCCTGTTCACCCGGGGAGTCGATGACGGCGCGGCCAACGAGCATGAAGCCACATGAGACCACGGCCACCAGCGGGAAGGTTCTCAGGCCGATCCTGGGGCCCTGTTCTTCCCGGTCAAAACCGATGGGGAACGCCAGCAGATAGGCAATGGCCATCAACAGCAGGTGGTTGAGGGTGAGCATCCAATCAACGTTGAGCAAGTCTGGCATGGGGATTTCCGGGGTTTGAAGTTTTTGTTGTCGCTTGATCGAGATTAGCCCTGGTCTGCACCGGCTTCAATCATTTCCGCCCCTGTTCGGGCGTAATCGCTGTTTTCCCACTTTCGGGAATGGTAGGTTCTAAAGGCCGGGTTTGGCAGACGTTATCCTGAGTTTGAGGAAGAGTCCTATCTATGCGCAATAATGGCGACCCTACCAACATGCAACAGCTGCTGGAGCAAATTCGCGAGTCGGCGGCTGGGGCCGGGCGCGTGTCGGTGAACGATATCCTTAACGGCGTAGGGGAACGTTCGTTCGGACCTGTGGTGCTCGTAGCAGGGCTGATCACCCTGGCGCCGTTGATCGGCGACATCCCTGGCGTTCCAACCATTCTGGGGCTGGTGGTTCTGCTGACACTGGGGCAACTGCTGTTCCACAGACGCACCATCTGGATGCCATCCTGGATTTCCCAGCGCTCCGTGCCTCAGGACAAGCTCCTGAAGGGACTGGACTGGCTGCAAAAACCGGCCCGATTCCTGGATCGTTGGACAGGGCCGCGCCTGGTGTTTTTGGTGAACGGGCCAGGGCTCTATGTGATGGCCGTGATCTGCATGCTGGTGGCTCTGGCGATGCCGGCGATGGAAGTGGTGCCCTTCAGCGCCAATGGTGGCGGTGCCGCGTTGATGGCCTTCGGGCTGGCCATTGTAGCGCGGGACGGGTTGCTGGCTATTGTGGCAACGTCGCTCACGCTGGTGACCGGCTGGTTTGTGGTTACCGGGTTGGCAGGGTAATGCTAGAGGTGTAAAAAGGAGCCGTCCGTTGGCCCAAAGATGCAGTGGAGCAGACGCTCCTCTAGTCGCTTTCAGGGACTAACACATCTTCAGTACACCAGATCCATATGACAGTTCTATGACTGTCGGTTATCTCTCGTTTCCATGAAGTTCTTCAAAAAATACCTTGGTGCGCTCCGTGATTTCGTCCAGTTTGTCATCCCATGTGCGTTTGTAGCTCTTGAAGGCATCGTCGCTCAGGGTTGAGAAACGTGCGCCCGCCTCTGCCAGCGCGCGCGAACTGTCGGCAAAAGCGTCGAAATTCGGTTCACCCAGCTTGTCGCTGCTTCGATTGAGGTCCGCAGCTGTCCGCTGCAGGGCACTTCGATCTCTCTCAGGCGCCCGCTGGTTGTCTTCCAGCGCCTCTCCGATGGACTTTTCCAGCTCTTCCATCAGTCCCTGCAAGGCACGCCCGTACTCCTCCATTGCCTGCTCTGCCCGCCGGCGTGTCTGGTCGGAATACGCTTCGAATTCGCGGGTAATGGCGTCCATCTGGCGAGAGAGATCGTCGGAGGACTGTCCGAAACTGGTCGTCAAGCGCTCGCCCAGCTTGTTGATTTCGCCCATTAAGCCTCCAAACGGGGAGGGATTCATAATCGCCTCACCCGTACGGCCGTAGTCCACCAGCCAGTCGCCGTTCAGTTCCACAAGGTAGGTATTCACTTCCCGGCGTTCGCCGGGGACGCCATTTTCAGCGGGCAAGCGGGTCACGATCGTGGCTTCGAGATCTTCGATAACCACCCGACCAAAATCAGGCACGGTGTCAGACCAGTCCCGGGCGTAGCTATCGAAGGCAGAGGGGGCGGCAAGCGTCGACAGGTCGGCAACGGTATCCGCGTCTTTCTCGGACATGGCCTGCCAGAACTCGGCGGCCACTTCCTGGGGAGTTTCCGGCTTGCTGCATCCAGTGACCACAACGACTGCCAGCGTTAGTGCCACCACTCTGAACCACGAGTAACTCATTCGCCCATCCTCAATCAATGTTCAATACCGGGCGAATGATACTATAGGCTTTAGAGGTTACAGGTCAGATTTACCAATTCTTCATCAAACACGCGGCGGTTCTCGCTGTAGTCCACGGGCACATCAATCAGATGCACGCCACCTGAGTTCAGGGCCTCTTTCAGTGTCGGCCGCAGGTCCTCGGTGCGGGTGATTCGATGGCCGGTGGCGCCATAGGCATCGGCGTATTTCACGAAGTCCGGGTTGTTGTAATCCAGCCCGAAGTTCTGGAATCCTTCCTGGGCCTGCTTCCATTTGATCATGCCGTAGGCATTGTCGTTGATGATGAGTATCACCAGGTTAAGTTTCAGCCGCACGGCGGTTTCCAGTTCCTGGCTGTTCATCATGAAGCCACCGTCGCCGCACACCGCCATCACCTTAAGGTGTGGGTAGAGCATGGCCGCCATCATGGCGCTGGGCAAGCCGGCGCCCATGGAGGCCAGGGCATTGTCGAGCAGTACAGTGTTGTTGTCGTAGGCCGGGTAATTCCGCGCGAACCAGAGTTTGTACATGCCGTTGTCCAGCGCGATGATGCCGTCGTCAGGCATGATCTGGCGCACGTCGTTGACAATGCGCTGGGGAATGACCGGGAAACGACCATCGTTCGCCTTGTCGGCCATATGGCTGTCTACGGAGGCCTTCACCTCCATAAACCGGCTGAAGTCGTGTGAGGAGCACTGCCCGCATTGTTCAGCCAGGTATTCCACACTGTTGGCGATGTCGCCCACCACTTCGTGCTGCGGGAAATAAACCGGGTCCACGTCGGCGGCGCTGAAGTTCACATGGATAACCTGTTTGCCACCGGGATGCATAAAAAAGGGTGGTTTCTCAACCACATCGTGCCCGACGTTGATCACCAGGTCGGCATGATCAATGGCGCAGTGCACAAAATCACCGTCCGAAAGTGCCGCGTTGCCCAGATAGCGGGGGTGGCGTTCATCCACCACGCCCTTTCCCATCTGGGTGGTAAAGAAGGGAATGCCGGTCGCGTTGACCAGGTGGATCAGGGCCTGGGAAACCCGTTTGCGATTGGCGCCGGCGCCAATCATGATCAGCGGGTATCTGGCTTTGCTGATCATGTCGCAGGCGATGTCCAGGCTCTTGGTGCTCGCAGTGGGCCGGCGGGCATCACTGGGCTGGAAGATATGGGTATCGCTCTCTGCCACCTCGGAGGCGATGTCTTCAGGTAATTCGAGATGGACTGCACCGGGGCGCTCTTCCGACGCCAACCGGAAGGCTTCCCTCACCTTGGCGGGGATGGTGTTGGCGTTGCTGATCTGGCGGGTGTACTTGGTGAGCGGCCGCATCAGGTCCACCACGTCCAGGATCTGGAACAGCCCCTGCTTGGATGACTTGATGGGCTTCTGCCCGGAGATCATCATCATTGGCATGGCCCCAAGCTGGGCGTAGGCGGCCGCTGTTACCAAGTTGGTAGCGCCAGGGCCCAGGGTAGACAGACAAACACCCACGCGGCCTGTCAGGCGCCCGTAGGTCGCAGCCATGAAGCCCGCTGCCTGCTCGTGTCGATTGAGAACCAGCTCAATGCTGGACTCGCGCAAGGCCTCAAGGAGATCCAGGTTTTCTTCACCCGGTACCGCGAAGATGTACCGAACACCTTCGTTTTCCAGGGCGCGAACAAATAGCTCGGCACCGTTGCGGCGGTTACTGGCCTCAGCGCTCATCATCTCTCCTGTTCTGGCTTGGTTGAAACTACCCGTCCTGCGGAGGCTCTGCCTGCAGCGCCTCCGCAGGTAACCGGTCTCGGCCCCAACTGCGGTGAACGCGGCTGATCACCCGTTCCAATTCCTCTTCGCCCACTTCCGCGGGTTCACCGCGCTCAAGGGGATCGAAGTGAAAAATGTACAGCCGCGAGGCGAACTGTTCAAAGGGCAAGGATGCCTCACCGAACCGTTCACCTTTCCTGGAGGTACTGACCACCACGTCGTCGCCCCAATTCTGGCCGCTGTCGTTATTGGGGTTAAAGAAATACACCCGCATGACTTCTTCCGGATCAAGGGTCACACGAAGGATGGTGATGGCGTGCCAGCCAATGAACCTAGCAGCGCTGTCGGTAACCGCTACGCCTGCCGGTTGCGGGTGAATCAGAGGTTGGTTGCCATTGTAATAGGGGTGGTAACTGGCATAAAAGTGCCGCAGGAACGTTTCCAGCTCTTCCAGGTGCCCGGTTGCAACGTCCACGTTAATACGGAATCCCCGGCCAGCGGACCATCCATGGAACTCGGGGTTAACCCACTGATGGGGGTCGCCCTGACGCTCCACACACAGGCGGCCCATTTCCGCGTATATCCGGTCAAGGTGCGGCACCACCACCAGCGACACCGGATCCAGGTCGAGCGTCACTTCGGAAGCCACACCGCCCTGGCTACTGGACGAAGAAACCGGGCGACCTTCAAAGTGCATGATAATTTCGTTGTCGCGGGCGGCCCAGGCCACCATCTGCAACAGATAGTCCGGATCGTTGTATGCCCACATGGACAGCGCCCGTGCCGACTGGCAGGTGGGGTTATTACCCTGCCCCACACCAAGGGGCTGGCCCAGCATGTTAAGCACACCCTGTAACAGCCACGCCTTCGGCTGCGGCTGATATCCATACGCCAACTGGATGCGTTCACGGGCTTGCGTGCAGATAGAAAGCCTGGCCTGGCGCCACAGCGCAGGCGCAAGTGGCGGCTGATAGAGAATGCCTCGCTCCAGCATCAACGCAAGGCCATACAGGCCTTGTGCGGTTTCCGGATAAACACCTTCGTTGATCAACTCGTGCACCAGATCCTTGTAGCACAGCAGGCAATCACGGCCGGTACTGGACAGGCCCAGGGCTTCCGTCAGTAGCGCATCCTGACTCTCCAGGATGTGGCGGACAAACGTGGCGTGATAGGGAGATACCAACCCGGTGTCGTGCATGGAACGGGCGAAACCGGTCGCCTCACTTTGCAGGGCCACGGCGTCCATGGACTGCAGCCGTTCCTGGTAGACAGGAATGCCAGGATCTTCACGGCACGCCTGTGTCGGCCCGTAAAGGCTTGAAATCAGCCGTTCCGCACCCTGGCCCGCACCACCGAGATCCACATTGGGGTCGATACGGCTCAGTGCAATCTGGGTAATCATCTGCCGCACACTGCTGACCTGGATCGGTCGCTGCTGCAATATCCGCCAGATCTCTTCAATCAACTGATCAATAACATGTTCATACCCGATCTGGGTGGCAACATGCTGTACTACCGCACGGCTGACCAGTGCCAGCTTGCCCTGTTCCCGCTCGGCCTCGCCTGCTTCACCAAACAGCATGTTCAGGTTGATGGCCAATACCTGAGTCAGGTAGTGATGCGCCTGTTCCGCCGACATCGACTCGTGCAGGTACTCACCACGCGCTACCGCTAGCAGGCGCAGTTCACTGAGCGCTTCGATGATGACCGTGTCGGCCTGCGGGCTTTGCAGGGAGAAGGTGGTCAACGATGGCAATAGAATGGAAGGGTCTGCCCAGTCGGTTCCCAGGAACACGCCGGCTTTCTCAAGCCGTTCGGCTCGCTGTTCAATCGCAAGGCAGCCCTCGGGCTGCAGAAGTACCCGTCGCACGATGTCGAACAACCGGGGCAACTTGCCTAGTTTGGCAAAAGCGCGGCTCTCATCGAGAGCCGCAATGGCATCGTCCAGTCGCTGAACCAGCTTATCGAAATTGACGACAGGTGCCGGATTTCCAGCGTCGGAGTTGCTCAAACTGTGTTCCTCAGAGTCTGGACCAGACCCGTTGTTGTTAATTCCTTACGGAATTATACATAGAAATCCAGTTCTTCCTGATGTTTCAGTAAATCACGCATCACATAAGGGTCTTCACCGAAGAAGTAAATCAGCCCCCAATGCGTGCCGAACGCAGTGCGCTTGGTGACCGTTTCCTCCAGAGGCGGCGTCAGTTCGTGGGACTCGAAATAATCGTGATTTTCGGTTTCCTCAGGCATTTCAAGCTTGTTGACCACACGACGGCGCGGATAAACGCCGAAACAGCCGGCATAACCCTTGGCGTCCACCACTTCTTTCGGGAAGAAGGCTTTAACCTCTTCGGCGGTGGTTTTCGGGTCGAAGGTCATGATCAATGCCTGATAGGCGTTGAAGCCGTACGCACGTTCAAGCAGCTCGAACACCTTGAAGCCCGGCGGCCGGTATGCCACCTCGCCAAAGTACATGGTGCTGTCGCTGGTCACGAAGTACTCGGGGTGGATAAACCCAAATTCGATATCGAACGTTTTGATCAATTTTTCGATCTCGCGGGTAATCTGCTCCCGATATTTCTCCAGGTCCGGCGTGGCCGGTACAAACACCGAGTACCCCAGGGTCACGTACTCCGAGATGTTCAGGAACGCGATCTTGCCGTTATGAATCCACGCCTCAACGGCAAATTCCCAACCGTCCAGGTGGGATTCCATCAACACCGGGAATTCCTCCTCGGGAATGGTATCCACTTCATCCGGGGTACGAATCACCCGGTGGCCCAGACAACCGGCCTTGTCGAATGCTTTGAGGTGAATCGGGTCATTCGGGTCACCGTCCAGCTTCAGCAGGGTCTGGTTGACGCGCTTGAGGAAACGGATAACGTCGTCCCGGTCGTGGGCTTCCTCGAAGATCCCCACACGAATGCCGCCCAACTGCGCGCGGCGTTTCATCAGAGCCTTGTCCCGCAACAACATGGACTGGCCGAACAGCTTTGGCTGATCCATCAGAACCGAATTGATAGCGCCGGCCCATTCCACGGTTTCCTCAAACAATGGGATAGCCACATTAACGCCCATCTCTTTGAGTGTCTGAGCAATCTCAACCGACCGGTCGTTCAGGCGTTCGAAGTTCCAAGGCACATAGGGAATGTCATGTTCCTTGCAGTAAGCCTCTGCCCAATCCGGCGCAACCACCACATATCGTCGATCAAATTTATCGGCGGCTTCCACCGCGTTCAGGCTCCATCCCAGGAGTGCGATATAGCCTTTATTCGGATCGAATTCTTGCTCGCTCATGTTCGTTCTCCTTGGTGGTGTTTCCTTATAACCTAACGTTTCAGGCGCAAATCGCAACCGGGCCCGACGCCCGAAAAACAAAAAGCGCCGGCAGCCTCAGCTTTTAAGCCAGGACTACCAGCGCTTCTGCCAGCGTTAGATCGTTTAGGAATATCAGCTCAATTTCAGGGTTGAGAGCGTTCGTTCCCGCACTTTGTTGAGTAATTGCTCATCGTCGACCAGTGATTGACCGTAGGACGGCACCATCACTTTCATACGCTCCTGCCATTCCTGTGATTCCATACGTTCCGGAAAGCAACGTTGGATCACATCAATCATGGCCTGGACAGCGGTTGAAGCCCCCGGCGATGCGCCAAGCAAAGCGGCCAGGGTGCCGTCTTTCGCCGCCACAATTTCAGTACCGAACTCCAGCTTACCGCCACCTTCGGGCGACTTCTTGATGATCTGCACCCGCTGGCCGGCGTCCTGCAGGCGCCAGTCTTCTTCGCGGGCGTCCGGGAAATAGTTGCGCAGTGAGGCCACCCGGTCGCTGTGTGACTGGAATACCTCACCAATCAGATAGCGGGTCAGGTCCATGTTGGTGCGACTCACCGATAGCATGGGGCGAAGATTCGCTGAACGGACCGAGCCGAACAGATCGAATACCGAGCCCTGCTTGAGAAATCGCGTGGTAAAGCCAGCAAACGGGCCAAACAGAAGGGCCGGCTCGCCGTTGATGATACGGGTATCCAGGTGCGGCACGGACATGGGTGGCGCGCCAATCGGCGCTTTGCCATACACCTTGGAGTGATGCTGCTCTACAACCTCAGGCTTTTGGCAAACCAGCCACTGGCCGCTGACCGGGAAACCGCCGTAACCCTTGGATTCGTCGATATTCGATTTCTGCAACATCGGCAGGGCGCCACCACCGGCACCCAGGAAGACAAACCCCGCCTCAAGCTTCGTCAGCTCGCCGGTTTTCTGGTTCTTGACCCGCACCTTCCAACGACCATTGTCACGTTTGGCCAGATAGTGCACGGGGCTGCTGAGCATCAGTTCAAAATTCGGCGTGGTTTCCAGAAACTCCACCATACTGCGGGTGAGAGAGCCAAAGTCCACGTCTGAACCGTGCTTGATGCGCGTTGCCGCCACTTTCTGCATCGGGTCCCTGTTGTTCACCACCAGCGGCATCCATTCTTCCAGATCCCGCGGGGATTCGGTGTACTCCATTTCGCGGAACAGGTGATGGGCGCTGAGTTTTTCGTGGCGACGCTTGAGGAACTTCACGCCATCCTCACCCCAGACAAAACTCTGGTGAGGGGTGCGGTTGATGAAGCTTTTGGGCTCCGGCAGCATGCCCTGTTCAACCAGATGGGACCAGAACTGCAAAGACACTTCGAACGAGGCATTGATCTTCAATGCCCGCTCGATAGCAACATCGCCATCGTCGGTTTCGGGGGTGTAATTGAGTTCGCAGTAGCCGGCGTGCCCGGTCCCTGCATTATTCCATCCGTCGGTGCTTTCATGGGCTACGTGATCAAGACGTTCAACCATGACGATGTCCAGGGAAGGATCAAGCTGCCTGAGCATCATGCCGAGGGTGGCGCTCATGACGCCCCCGCCGACCAGCACCACATCTGCCTGTCTAACGGCCATTGGTTATCACCCTAGCTAGTTTAAAGCCTGTTGCCCGCCCACGATCAGCAGAAGGGCTTTGAAATTGTGGCGCGATTATCCCGTTTTTTGGTCGGATAATAAATTGCGATTATCAACTGACTCGTGATCTGGCGCCCAGGGGTTGGGCGCGCCAACCTATCTGACAAAGGCCAACGTCCTGATTTGTTTACCAACGGTGGCCGTGAGTAGGTCAAACGTTTAAAATGCGCTCGCCGGGCGCGCTTTATTACATTCTCGCGTCTGCGCTCGACGATATCACCGCCACTTTAGTCTCATACCGTGCGGCTTACACCAACAGGGCATCCTTTATGCTATTGGCAATCGCAGCAATCATCGCTGGCCTGGTTTTACTTGTTTGGAGCGCAGACCGCTTCATTGAAGGCGCGGCGGCCACCGCCAAACACCTCGGTATGCCATCGCTGTTGATTGGTATGGTGATTATCGGATTCGGAACCTCTGCGCCTGAACTGGCAGTGTCAGTCATGGCCGCGCTCGATGGCAATCCCGGGCTAGCCCTGGGTAATGCCTATGGCTCTAACATCACCAATATTGCGGTGATCGTTGGCCTTACCGCAGTGATCGCCCCTATAGCAGTGCATTCCCAGGTAATTCGAAAGGAGCTTCCGTTGCTGCTGGTTCTGACGGCCATTGCCGGATACCAGCTGATTGACGGTGAACTGTCCAGGGTTGATGGCTGTGTGCTGCTGGGGGTATTCGCGGCGGTGATGGGCTGGTCTATTTTTCAGGGGATTCGAGGTAAAGGCGACTCTTTGATTGGCGAGACCGACTCAGAGTTGGCCGCCCACCCGATGCCTCTGAAAAGCGCCCTGATGTGGCTGGTCATTGGCCTTATATTGTTGCTGGTTAGCTCACGGATGCTGGTCTGGGGTGCGGTGTTCATCGCCCAGGGCCTTGGTGTCAGCGACCTGATCATCGGGCTGACCATTGTGGCCATTGGCACGTCACTGCCTGAACTGGCGTCTGCACTGGCAGCGGTCAAGAAAAACGAGCACGACCTGATTCTCGGCAACATCGTCGGGTCCGGGATATTCAACACCCTGGCCGTGGTTGGCCTGGCTGCCACCATCGAGCCGCTGTCCGTCGACATGGAAGTGCTCTATCGCGACTGGACACTCATGACCGCCCTGACGGTCGGCCTACTGGTAATGAGCTTTGGCCTGGCCGGCAAAGCACGGGTAATTGGCCGGCCCGACGGGCTGTTACTGCTCGTCGTATATGTATGCTACACCAGCTACCTGGTGTCCACGGTCATTCGCTGAACCGCCGCGGAGGGGCGAATTGCACTGCGTACAACTCGCCTCTGCGCAGAAAGCTAGCCCTGATTTTCCCGGAACTCCATCGCCACCGAATTCAGGCAGTAGCGTTGCCCGGTGGGCGGGGGGCCATCGGGAAACACATGCCCCAGGTGGCTGTCACAACGCGGACAGCGGATTTCCGTGCGAGCCATGCCCATGCTGTTGTCTTCAATATAGCGGATGTGGTCGGTGTCAAAGGGCTGAAAAAAACTCGGCCAACCCGTGCCAGAATCGAACTTGGAATCGGAACTGAACAGCGGCAATTCGCACAACCGGCAGTAATAGACACCTGCGTTCTTGTTGTCCAGCAAAGTGCCGCAAAATGGCCGTTCGGTGCCATGATCCAGCAACACGCGACGCTCATCGTCCGTCAGGCCTGCGGCCTTTTCTTCCACTTGTTGTGGCGTTAACGGGGTCAGGTCATAACCTGCAGCAGAAACGCTCATAGCAGCCTCCTCAGGCAATATCGTTGTCGGTGTAACCAGGCTTGAGCTGATCACCGAAGGTGTCCACAAGCTTTTCCATCTTTGGTGCCGCAACAGCCATAATGTAGGGCTGGTACGGATTCCGTGCGGCAAAATTCTGATGATAGTCTTCCGCCGGATGAAAGGCACCCAACGGCTCCAGGGTCGTCACCAGAGGATTATCATAAACGCCTGCCGAGTTCAGTTGGCGGATGTAGGCTTCCGCCACCTGTTTCTGTTCGTCATTCTCGTAAAAAATGGCGGAACGATACTGGGTACCACGGTCATTCCCCTGGCGATTAAGCTGGGTTGGGTCGTGGGCCACTGAGAAAAACACCTTCAGAAGTTCCCCGAAGCTGACGGTTTGCGGGTCGTAATGAACGTCCACCACTTCGGCGTGGCCGGTCTGGCCGCTGCAAACTGCCTCATAGTTGGCGGTATCCGCTCTGCCACCGGCATACCCGGATTCCACCCGGCTAACGCCGTTCACCGCCAGGAAAACGGCTTCCACACACCAAAAACAGCCCCCGCCAAGCACTACCCTTTGCTCGCGGTGATCGCCGGTTGGCAAATCGCTTTCAGGCTCCGGAAAGCGACTCTTCGGTACATTCAGGCCCGGAATCGTGCAGGATGTGGACATAATAAGCCTCTGCGTCTAAGTCATTACCGTTCATTCAGTTTTCCAATGTCCAAGTGTGGCCTTCCTGTCCGGTTTTAGCTACCCCCACTTTGGGGGCATCAAAGAATCAGCAAGCCAACCAGCGCACTGCCCGGTGCCAGTATCCAGACCGGCACCTTCCATATCGCCAGGGAAACCCAGGCCAGCAGGACAAACGCAATTCCCGCAGCATCATGCACGGCAGAGGTCCACACCGGATCATACAGCGCCGCCAGCAGAAGCCCGACAACGCCGGCGTTCACCCCGGCCAGGGCCGCTCTCGCAGCTGCATGGTTACGAATATAAGACCACAGAGGTAGACCGGCAAATACCAGCAGGGTTCCTGGCAGGAAAACAGCAACCACAGCCACGGCGGAACCGGTCCATCCGCTCTCGACACCCCCCAAGAACGCCGAGAAAGTGAAGAGTGGGCCGGGCATGGCCTGTGCGACGCCGTAGCCGGCCAGGAAGGCATCCGCCGACAGGTGTTCGGGCGCCACAAAACCCTCCTGCAGCCAGGGCAACACCACATGGCCACCCCCGAACACCAACGCTCCCGCACGATAGAGTTCAGACCAGATCCAGGCCAGCGAGCCGGAAGCCAGCGGTAGGAATGCCAACAACAGCAACACTGAAAACGCCACCAGGAATGCCATCGGCCGTCGGGTCTGCACCGGTATGGTTAATGTCTCTTCCACGCGCTTTTGCGGCAATTGCATCGCAGCACCCACAGCGCCGGCTGCGAGCAGGACGAGTATCTGCATCCAGGCTGCGCCCACCATCAGCAGGACAACTGCGACCACCACGGCAATCGACAGGCGTGGAGCATCCGGGCACAGTGTTTTGCCCATTTGCCATACCGCTTGGGCAACCACGGCGACCACAAACAGCTTAAGCCCGGTTATCCAGCCACCCTGCCCTGCATCCGGCCACAGGCCAAGGCCGAGTGCAAACAGCGTCATCAACAATGCCGACGGCAGAGTAAAACCAAGCCAGGCTGCTGCAGCGCCACGATAGCCCCGCTGAAGGAAACCCAGGGTTAACCCTACCTGGCTGGAAGCAGGACCGGGTAATAGCTGACACAGTGCCACCACCTCGCCGTAGGCGGAGTCCGACAACCAACGCCGGCGCTTTACGAATTCATCATGAAAAAATCCCAGATGGGCCGCCGGACCGCCGAAAGACGTCAGGCCGAGACGCAGAAACAATAGAAAAATGTGCCAGGCTGGCAAAGCTCCGGCGTACGTATCCTTGGTCATGGAACGCTCTGATCATGGCAACGTGTGTTAAGAATGATGAACATTATGACTCCCCGGTTGCATCACTCCCAGTCCCGACCATAATGAAGGGACGGGTTGACCGGATCGTGACAGGTAACGTTTCCAACAACCAACAGGACCAACAATGACCGCCCGGGCCCATACACCAGACAATCAGGATGAACTCCTGGAGTATCGCCTGAGCCTCCGCCTTGGCCCAGTACATGCGCGCCAGCGCCTGGGTATCGAGCGGGATGCGGAAGCTCGCGTGTTCGGGCCGGACCAGCATTCGTTCCACCTGGAGAACATCACCTCCGCCCCACGTTTTATCAGTGCCTGCCTGAAACTGACGGGTTTGTTCCGGCGAGGCCAACACAACAGCCGTCGGTTGGATACCGCCCACAATCAGTTCCACATACCCGACCTGCCCCAGGCCTTCGAGGGCTTCCGCATACTGCACCTCACCGACCTCCATGTGGATATGGATGAAGCCAACCTGCAGGCCGTGATCCGTCAGATCGAGCCCCTCGAGTACGATGTATGTGTGCTCACAGGAGATTACCGGCGCCTCACCTGGGGGCCGATCGACAACGCCATGGATGGTATGGCAAGACTTCGGGACGCGATTCACGGCAAGGCCTACGCTGTTCTGGGCAATCACGACAGCGTGCGTATGGTTCCAGGCCTTGAGGACATGGGCTATCACCTGCTGATGAATGAGCATGTCGAGCTCCAACAGGGAGACGACAAGCTCTATCTGGCGGGCGTGGACGATGCCCATTTCTACAAGGTCCACAACCTGCACAGAGCAGGTGACGAGATACCTCCAGGTGGCATCAGCGTTTTGCTGAGCCATACACCGGAAATCTGGCGCGAGGCTGCCCATGCGGGCTACGACATTTTTCTGTGCGGCCACACCCACGGCGGGCAAATCTGCCTGCCCGGAGGCGTCCCCGTAACCCTGGACGCCGATTGTCCCAGAGAACTCGGCCGTGGCTATTGGCGCCGCAATGGCATGCAGGGCTATACCTCACCGGGCGCTGGCACGTCGGTGGTTAATGTGCGCCTGAATTGCCCTCCGGAAGTGACTGTACACACCCTTACACGGGGCCCCGGCTGAACTCTGGGCTCAGTGCGGCTGATGGCGAATGCCCAGGCGGTACAGCAGGGGCGACAAAAGGATATTGGACACGGTAAACAGCACCACGACAACCGCCACCGTGAACCAGCCCAGCCCCAGCCAAAGCCACGCCAGGATCATCGGCAGCAAGGCTTCGGGGATCTGATCAAGCCCGACTGCACGGGCACTGGAGGCGAGCCCGGCACGGCGCTTGATGAAACTGCTGATGATATCGCCAATCAGGCCCAGCAACCCGAAAGCCAGGCCAAATACGACGCCTATCCCGGTTATCCATGCGAATAGACAGCACGCCAACGCACCGGACACGACACCGCGCCAGGTTTTGCTTCGTCCCAATACCGGCTGCCCATCCCGCCATAGCCTGCCGCCATCAACAGGGGCTGACCAGCGCCGGCCAAACAGCCGGGCGACCAGTACCGGTGCGCCATTTGCCAGCACCAGCATCACAAAGAGCTCGATAGAAATCAGCAATCGGCTCAGTCTCCGTCAGCACCGCTCGTCCAGCGGTAGGTCTCAGGCAAGCCCGCCTTTGGTCAGTTTCAGCGGGTCCATCAGTTCCTCCAGCCGTTTCCGGTCAAGGCCACTGCGTTCTTCCGCCACGTCAATCACCGGTCGGCCGCTCTGATAGGCCTCCTTGGCAATATCCGACGCCAGGCTATAACCGATCTCGGGGTTGAGTGCAGTAACCAGTACCGGGTTCTTGCCGACCGCAGCGTCCAGATGTTCGGTATTCACCGTGAAATCCCGAATCGCCTTGTCACCGAGCATGGCTGAGGCGTTCGTCAGCAGCTCGATCATGTCCAGCAGGTTGGCGCCTACCAGCGGTAACATCACATTCAACTGGAAGTTGCCCGATTGCCCTGCCATGGCAACGGTGCTGTCCAGCCCCATCACCTGAGCCCCGACCATGGCCACGGACTCGGGAATCACCGGATTCACCTTGCCCGGCATAATGCTGCTACCGGGCTGCAGGGCCGGCAGGCTGATTTCCGCCAGGCCGTGAATCGGCCCGCTGTTCATCCAGCGCAGGTCATTGGCGATCTTGGTCAGTATGATGGCTAGCCCCCGCAACTGGGACGACAGGGCTATGGGCGCGTCGATGGCACTCTGCCCCACGAACTTATGTTCCAGGGAGCGGAAATGGTAACTCGTATTGGACGTGAGGAACTTGACGAACTGCCCTGAAAATTCTTCCAGCGCATTCACCCCAGTTCCTACGGCAGTCCCGCCCTGGGGTATGGCAAGCAACTCCTCGGCCGCGACCTCAAGCCGTTTTTCCGCAGCGAGCAATTGCTCGCGCCAGGTTCTCAATTCCTGCCCCAGGGTGACCGGCATGGCATCCATCAGGTGAGTGCGGCCGGTCTTGACCTGATTCGCAAACAGCGCCTCACGCTCATAAATAACACCACACAAGTGGGTCAGCGCGGGAATCAGACGCTCGTATATGCCCGCCACGGCACTGATATGAATCGCAGTCGGGATCACGTCGTTGGAACTCTGGCTCATGTTGACGTGATCGTTGGGGTGAATTTCGACATCATCCCTTGCAGCCAGGGCTGCGATGACCTCGTTCACATTCATATTGGTGCTGGTGCCCGACCCCGTCTGGTAGCGATCGATGGGGAACTGGTCAGCGAATTCACCGTTTACCAGGCGGTCGCCGGCCGCGACAATCGCATCCCGCAGATCGTTATCCAGTAAACCGAGGCTGGCGTTGGCATCCGCGGCTGCCTGTTTCACCCGTACCACCGCAGCGATGAACGCCGGTGGCATTGGCAAGCCGCTTACCGGAAAATTCTCTATCGCCCTTTGGGTCTGTGCGCCCCACAGAGCCTCCTCGGGAACGCGCACTTCGCCAAGGCTGTCTTTTTCAGTCCTGAAATTCATCATGACATCCTCCTCTGTTCACAGGCATCAGGGCTCACCCGTTTGGCGGTGACTTCAGTCTGACATGGTCGCAAATGCCGGTAACCTGATCAAAATTCAGGATCAGGGTATGAACCGTGTTGGTATAGGTATCGTGAAGGTGAAACTTGAAACGGTGTTGCTTCTCTCCCTGAAGGAAGCCGTCGTACTCCCTTACCAGCTCCCGCACGTCGCCACCCTCGTCTCTCGACCAGGTGGCATTGAAGGGCCCTAGAATGGCACCGCCAGAGAGGCAAACAGTCACTTCGTGATTGGTAAGGGCGTTTTCGGGAACGGACATGGCTCACTCTCCTGACAAAACAATTACTGACAGAATAAAGTGTAGACCCTCATTGCGATTCCGAGTTCAAGGATGTGGCAAGACTGGATACCAGTGCCCGAAGGCGGTTGGGTTTGACAGGCTTATTGAGCACAGGCAGATACTGTGCACTGATAAGCCGGCGCGTTTCATCGCTGCGATCAGCGGTAATGATGGCGGCCGGGATATCACGACCAAAGTGACGACGAACCGAGTACACCGCCTGACAACCGGTCAGATTCTCATCCAGGTGGAAATCGGCCAGGATGATATCGGTGCCACCACAATGTGCCACAGCCTCCGTCGCGCTGCCCGCCGTCGCGACACTACATCCCCAGCGTTCCAGCAGGGCTCGCATACTTTCCTGTACCGGCTCTTCGTTATCGATCACCAGAACACGCAGTCCCTCGAAAAACGCGGGAGCTAATGCCAAAGGTTCCGCTTTCTGACCGCTGGCAGGCGCTTCGGTGAAGCGGGCCAGGGGAATGAGAATACTGAAACAGGACCCTTTGCCATGACGTGAATCCACACGGATGTCACAGGACAACACCCTCGCCATTCGCTCCACAATCGCCAATCCCAGGCCCACCCCTTGGCGACCACCGCCCTTGGGCAATATCTGGTGGAATTCACGAAAGATGTCCTCCAGCTTTTCCGGCTCGATGCCCACACCGGTGTCCCACACGCCGATTTCAAGGTTGGGGCCACGCTTGCGGGCAGCAAAGAGGACCCCACCTTCACGGGTGTAGCGAAACGCGTTGCTTAACAGGTTACGGAGTATCCGTGTCAGCATTCGCGGGTCAGTGCGCACGTAACCGGCGCCCGAGCGTACCCGAAAATGCAGTTCTGCGTTCTCAGCCACTGGTTCGAATTCCTGCGCCAACCCCTGCATCAGTTCGCCAATGTCGGTATTGACGATGTCCGGTCGCATGGCTTTTTGATCCAGCTTGGATATATCCAGAAGATCCGCCAACAGGTCCTCGGCACTCTCCAGGGACCGTTGTACACGCTGTACAAGTCGGTTCTCGTCCACTGGGAGGTCGCTGTCTATAAGGGCGGACACCAGCAGTCTGGCCGCATTCAGGGGTTGCAGCAGGTCATGACTGGCCGCCGCAAGATATTTGTCTTTGCTCTCATTGGCGCTCTTCAGCTCGTCGGTGCGTTCCTCCACACGACGTTCCAGATCCGCGTTGAGCCGGCGCAACTTTTCCCGTGCCTGGTGCCGCTCGGTGATATCGGCGACAAAGGCTTCCACCACTTCGGGGCCGAGGTCTGGCCGTCGCAACAGCGTGATCGCCACCTGCACCGGCGTATTGTCCGCTCGCCTGAGCCGGGCTTCCCTCGCACTGAGGCTGCCGTTGTCCAGTAACTCCTGGCGGATAGCATCAAACTCACCGGAACTGCAGAACAGCTGCTCGCGCAGGCGGATAACCCCCGTGATTAGCGCCTCTGCGCTTTCATAGCCGCAAATCCGGGCCATGGCCGGGTTGGCGGCCACAAAACCGCCCCGGAGGTTGGCCTGGAAGATACCGTGAAGGGCATTCTCAAATAGCCATTTGTAGCGATTACGTTCCTTTTCCAGCTCGTCGATCCGTTCCTGCAGAGCCGGATAATAATTCTTGCGTACCGACTGGCTGCCAAGGCCAAGCAGGTCGCCGATGTCGTAGTCAGCTTCGCTGGAATCAGAGGGCTTCTTCATAAACCACTTCAACGTCACGGCGGGAGGACTTTCGAGGATTGGTCAGGATGCATGGGTCCTGCAAGGCAAAGCCCGACAGGTAAGGGATGTCAGAGGTGGTCACACCCAGTTTGCCCAGCTTGGCTTCTAACCCCACGGCCTGTTTCAACACGATGATTCGCTCCATCAGGCGCTGTTTGATCACCGGCTTAGACATGCCCCGGGTGTCGATATCCATGGCTTCGGCCACCCGCCGGAATCGATCCTCTGCCGAGGTGTAGTTGTAGGCCACTACATGTTCCAGCAGCAGGGCGTTGCAAAGGCCATGGGGCAAATCAAGATAACCACCCAGGCTATGGGACATGGCATGCACTGCCCCCAGGATGGCGTTGGAAAAAGCCAGGCCGGCCTGCATGGAGGCCAGCATGATCTGCTCCCGCAGGTGCACATTGGCGGTATTCAGGACCAACGGTTCCAGATGGCGATTGATCAGCCGGATGGCTTCCAGCGCGTTGGTATCGGTCAGCGGCCCACTACCCGTGGAAACATAAGCTTCAATGGCATGCACCATCGCATCCACCCCGGTACAGGCTGTCAGATAGGCATCCATGGTTTCCGTCACTTCGGGGTCAATCAACGACACATCCGGCACCACCGCCTTGCTGATAATGGAGAACTTGAAACGCCGATTGGGGTCGGAAATGATCGCAAACTGGGAGACATCGGCGGATGTCCCTGCCGTGGTGGGAATCAGGATCATCGGGGGCGAGGGCGAAGTAATGGTGTCCACACCCTCAAAATCGAGAATACTCCGGCCATGGGCACTGACGATGCCGATGCCCTTGGCACAGTCCATGGGGCTGCCGCCGCCAATGGCGACAATGACATCACACTCACTGGATTTGTACAGATCTGCCCCGGCCATGACTTCATCTACTTTGGGATTGGCAGAAACACCGGTAAAAACGGTGACACGCAGCCCGGCTGTCACCAGGATGTCCATGATTTCCGTCACCCAACCGGCCTTCTCCACACCAGGGTCGGACACCAGGAACACGTGTCGAGCACCAAAGTTACTGGCAAAATTAGCCACTGCCTTGCGTGAGCCGGCACCAAAGACGATCTCGGGGGACACAAACTTGCGCAGGGCAGAAATGTCGTAGCTCATGGGCGCTCTCTTCAGTGTTGCTGTTGTTATTGTGTAGACCCTGAGTTTACCTCAACCATTACCCACCATCATTGCACTTTCGGCTATTTCGATAGTAGAAAGCGAGCAGGTTTTCCAATAGGGCAACCTGATTTTTCCGCTGCCGGAAACCGTGCCCTTCATCCTCAAACCACCAGAGCTCCACGGGCTGCCCGTTCTGCTCCAGCACCCGCACCATTTCCCGGGTCTGCTCGGGCACGACCACACGATCCTGGCCGCCCTGAAAAAAAATCATTGGCCTGCGAATGCAATGTGCCTGCTGAACGGGCGTGCGCTCATGCCAGCGCTCGGGATTATCACTTGGCGCACCCAGCAGCCAGTCCAGGTAGCCTGACTCAAATCGGTGCGTCACTTCCCGCAGACGCGCTGGATCGCTAACACCAAACAGACTGGCACCGGCCCGGAACCGTGTGCTGTGAGTCATTGCCATCAGCGCCGTATAACCACCAGAACTACGGCCCTGCATAAACAGCCGGCCGGCGTCTGCCCGGCCACTCGCCACCAGGTGGTCCGCTGCCCGCTCCATATCCTCCACATCGGTCTGGCCCCAGTTGCCAGCGAGCGCCATGCGAAAGCGGCGTCCGAATCCCGCACTGCCGCGATAATTGACATCGGCGACTGCAAAACCATGGTGGCACCAGAACTGGACCTGCGGATTGAATACCGGCCAGGCCGTCGACGTGGGCCCACCGTGAGCAATCAGAATCAACGGCGGTGGGCTATCCTCAGATGAACTATCAACGGGCGGATAGAAAAAACCACCCACCCCTTCCTGGCCTCCTCTCGATGAAGGCACCCGAAAAAATTCAGGCGCAACGATTGGCGTATCCGCGAACGGCGCTTCGCCCCCGGCTAGCAGGTGGACCCTGTTGGTTGCCAGATCCACCGCCAATACAGAGTCCAGCCGGGTCGCCGATCGGGCAACACAATAAAGGTGGCCGTCGAAGAGCGTCATATGCCGGAAGTCGTTGAAGTCCGGCGCTAGCCTTGCAGGTGATGAACCAGCGGAGCACTTCAGCCACAGCTCCCCCACCCCGTTTAGGTAACGTACCCAGGCCCAACCGCCCTGCCCCAACGGGCAATAATGGCGTTCGCCCAATTGCCAGGGGGCGCTTGCGTGATCCGCTGCTGTTGTGTCCAGGCAGGTCCACTTGGACTGGCCATCTGGCCAGGAAACGCACCATGCCTGCCACCATCCTTCGTGGTCCGACAGCACGTACAACATCTCACCATCGAACACAGGCTGCTGCACGCTGCCTTCCCGTGGTGTGGGCCAACAACGGGCACGAACCAACATTCCGTCTTCATCAACATCCGCAGTCCATAGAACGGACCTAACCCAGGGCATATCCGGTAACGACCAGCAAACCCAGGCCATGCGCTCACCATTGGCGGAGAGTGCCGGTGCACTGTAAAAATCCTCGCTGTCGTGCAGGGGCACGATCTCGTTGTGATCTCGAACGGCCACCAACTGCTGACAACCCGAACGTTCACGAACCGCCAGGGTACGGTGATGACATGGGTCCCATACCAGCCCGCCGAAGCTGGCGTCCGTACCCTGTGTTACGGCGTTTGTGGCACCCGTAACAGGATCGATACGATGAATCTGCTGTTGGGATGCTTCAACCACATACACCGCGTCGCGCCCGGCACACAGCGCACCTCCGCCGTAACCATTGACCTGGCTGCGAATATCGAAAGCCAGGGGAACGACCCATTGAGGACTCTCGTTACCCACTTTTCGGAGCAGGTTGCGACCACTGTCAGGGTCGAACTCCAGCCAGAATGCGCCGGCTTGGCTTGCCGTCACCCACCCACGCTGGGTATACGCTGCAGCCGCCTGTTCGGCGGACAGCAACGGATACCGGGGCGGGTTCCAGGCATCAGCCCCTGAAGAACAACCGGGAATTGTTGGTGTTGCGATAGGTCAGCTCCTCCAGCCCCGCGGTAGCGTGGTCCGCCGCCTTGCGGGCGGCGAGGATGCGGTCATGATGGGGCGACTTGCTGCAGACAGGGTCGGCATTGTCGGCGTTACCTGTCAGCAGGTAGGCCTGGCAACGACAGCCGCCGAAATCTTTCCCTTTTTCGTCGCAGGATCGGCAGGGCTCCGGCATCCAGCTATCACCCCGGTAATGGTTAAAACCCGGGCTGTCATACCAGATGGAGTGTAGTGAGGAATCCCGCACATTGGGAAATTCAATGGGCAACAGGCGGGCACTGTGACAGGGCAAGGCGGTGCCATCTGGCGCTACGGTGAGGAACAGGCTGCCCCACCCATTCATGCAGGCTTTTGGCCGCTCTTCGTAATAGTCCGGCGTTACAAAGATCAGCTTCATCGCCGATCCGTCGTCCGCCAGGCGTTTGCGATAGACGTTTACTTCAGCCTCCGCCTTTTCCAACTGCGCCCTGGAGGGCATCAGCCCCTCCCGGTTTTCGAACGCCCAACCGTAGTACTGACAGGTCGCCAGCTCTACGTAGTCCGCACCCAAACGATCACAGAGGCTGATGATATCGTTCATCTGATGGATGTTGTGGCGATGGATCACGAAATTGAGCACCATAGGGTAACCCGCTTCCTTTACCGCACGGGCCATCGCCAATTTCTGCTCGAAAGCCTTGCGTGAGCCGGCCACGGCGTTGTTCAGTTCCGGGTCCGAGGCCTGAAAACTGACCTGAATATGGTCCAGCCCGGCATCTCTGAAGGCGTTCACCTTGGCCTCGGTGAGCCCCAGCCCGGAAGTGATCAGGTTGGTGTAATAGCCAAGTTGCCTGGCCTCTGAAATGAGTTCCGGCAAGTCCTGGCGCACCAACGGCTCACCACCGGAAAAACCCAACTGCGCTGCCCCCATCTCACGGCTCTGGCGCAGTACCCTGACCCACTCTTCGGTGGTCAGTTCCTGTTGTGTCTGAGCAAAATCCAGCGGGTTGGAACAATAAGGGCATTGCAGCGGACAGCGGTAGGTCAATTCCGCCAGCAGCCATAGGGGCGGACCAATACCAGGGCGATCACCTGCTGGCATGATGTTGTGCCCATTCATGGGAACAGTATCCAATGCTGCTGTTCGGCATCCTTGAGGAACTCGCTGACATCCTCTTCCAGAGGCCCCGCGTCAGGAAACTGCTGCTCCAGAATGGCGACGATGTCGGCTACGGTACGCTGGCCATCCACTTCTTTCAGTACCGCCCCAGCGCTGTCATTCAGGCGCACCATACCTTCCGGATATAACAGCACATGGGCCTTCTGGGCCGGCTCCCACTGGAAGCGGAACCCCGGGCGAAGGCGGGGTGTGCGTTCCATCGGCGTGGCCACTACAACCCCCGGTGCCAGACCGGCTGGCTGGTTACGGTGTGGTACGGCGGCGTGTGGTGCTGATAAGCCATAGTCAGGGCATCCAACATAGACCATAAGATATCCAGTTTGAATTGGAGGATTTCCAGGGCACGGGCCTGCTGTGCCGCGGTGGTGAAGTGGTCCAGGGTGATGGTCAGGCCGTGTTCCACGTCTCGGCGCGCTTCCGACAACCGTTTGCGGAAATAGGCATAGCCATCCGTCTGGATCCAGGGATAATGCTGGGGCCAGCTATCGAGCCTGGACTGGTGAATCTCCGGCGCAAACAGTTCCGTCAGGGAGGAACAGGCCGCTTCCTCCCAGGTCGCCCGCCGGGCAAAGTTCAGGTACGCGTCTACGGCAAACCGCACACCCGGCAACACGTGGCGCTGGTCAATGACCTCATCCCGGGTTAGCCCTACTGCTTCCGCCAGGCTCAGCCAGGCCTCGATACCACCTTCGTCATCACTGTGACCATCGTGATCCAGCACTCTTTGGAGCCACAACCGGCGCACCGAGGCATCCGGGCAGTTAGCCATGATAGCGGCGTCTTTGCGGGGAATATTGATCTGGTAGTAGTACCGGTTGGCGACCCAGCCACGAATCTGCTCCGGGGTGCAGTCACCGCCATACATGGCTTTATGATACGGATGGTGAATGTGGTAATAGTCGCCTTTTGCCCGCAGGGCCTGCTCAAAATCCCCACGATTCATGATGGGTGTAGCGATTGCGTTCACAAGGGCACCTCCATATCCAGATGCATTCCATCAAACGACACTTCAATACCATGCCTATCCAGCACGGCCCGCTCGGGCGAATCTTCGTCCAGAATGGGGTTGGTATTATTGATATGGATAAGAATTTTTCTCCGTGCTGGCATGGTATCCAGCACTTCGATCATACCGCCGGGGCCGCTCTGGGCCAGGTGCCCCATTTCCTGACCGGTGCGCGTGCCCACCTCGCAACGTAGCATCTCGTCGTCGTGCCACACCGTGCCATCCACCAGCAGAGTGTCGGCTTTGCGCATCCATTGCAGAATCTGTTCATCCGGCTGCCCGAGACCTGGCGAGTACATAACGGTTTCACCGCTGCGGGTGTCTTCAATGAACAATCCGATGTTATCTCCGGGATGCGGGTTGTTTCGGCGTGGCGAATACGGTGGCGCATTGCTGAGCAGTGGAATGGCGGTCAAACGCAGGGAGGGGGCGCAGGGTATGGTGAAAGCCTGCTGATCGGTACAGGGCACCTCGTGCCACCGGGGCCCTCCGTTCCAGTGCTCAAGCATTCTGAACAGTGGAAAGCCGCCGCTCAGGTCTTCATGAACCTGCGCCGTGCACCAGACATCCAGCGGCAAGCCTTCACGCAGCATCAGCAGGCCGGTGGTGTGGTCCACCTGGCTGTCAATCAGCAACACCGCATTGATGCCGGTATCCCGAAGCGCACGCGCCGGCTGCATGGCATCAAAACTTGCCAGCTGAGCACGGATATCGGGAGACGCGTTACAGAGAATCCAGTGCACGCCGTCTTCGCTGATGGCGATGGAAGACTGGGTACGAGCGCTGGCGTTCAGGGTACCTTTGCGGAAACCATCACAGTTGGCGCAATTGCAGTTCCACTGGGGGAACCCTCCGCCGGCGGCGGAACCGAGGATACGAATCTGCATGACGGAAACTCCAGAAGCAAAATGGCCAGCGCGCAAGGCTGGCCATCACTTCTCAGCGGTTGGCGAAGTACATGGTGACTTCGAAGCCGATCCGCAGGTCTTCATAGGCTGGTTTGGTCCACATAACGCTTACCTCTTGTGATGATTGTTGTGGTATTGAGGATCCGTTAACCGGTTACCCGGTAACTCACCTTCAATCCTACCCAGTCCCCGAAAAGGCAAATATGGTACTTTGGCACTGATTTCCAGCTGATCTGAGCCCGGAAACTCATCCTTTCGACCCATGCCGGCACACATCGGATCAGACACAAAAAAAGGCCCTGGGAAGGACCTAAAAATGGCAGGAAGACCCATCCACCCCCACCAGTCAACTGCAACCCGGTAGAGATGCGCCCCGGCCAGACACCGGGGAGGAATGTGCACATCCATGTGCTGACTCGCCACCGGGCCTTGTGTGGGAGGGCCCGGGCACAACAGTCATTACCGGCCTCAGAAGAAGCCCAGCGGGTTAATGTCGTAGCTGACCAGCAGGTTCTTGGTCTGCTGGTAATGGTCCAGCGCCATCTTGTGGTTCTCGCGGCCAACACCGGACTTCTTGTAACCACCGAAGGCAGCGTGAGCCGGGTACTGGTGGTAACAGTTGGTCCATACGCGGCCAGCCTGGATAGCGCGGCCCATGCGATAGGCACGGTTGATGTCGCGGGTCCAGAGGCCGGCACCCAGACCAAACTCAGTGTCGTTGGCAATGGCCAGGGCTTCTTCCTCGTCCTTGAAGGTGGTCACACCCACCACCGGACCAAAGATTTCCTCCTGGAACACACGCATGTCGTTCTTACCTTTGAACAGCGTGGGCTGAACGTAGAAACCATTATTATAGGCATCGTCCATTTCCTCACGGCCACCGCCGGTCAGCACTTCCGCGCCTTCCTGCTTGCCGATTTCGAGGTAGGACATGATCTTGTCGAACTGCTCCTTGCTGGCCTGGGCGCCGACCTGTACATCGGTATCCAGCGGATTGCCACGCTTGATCGACTTGGTACGCTCAACAACCTTCGCCATAAACTCGTCGTACATGTCTTCCTGCACCAGCGCGCGGGACGGACAGGTGCACACTTCACCCTGGTTGAAGAATGCCAGCACCAGGCCTTCCACACACTTGTCGATGAACTCTGGCTCTGCCTTCATTACATCGGAGAAGTAGATATTGGGGGATTTGCCACCCAGCTCCACGGTAGACGGAATGATGTTCTCGGCAGCACATTTGAGAATGTGGGAGCCTACAGGTGTTGAGCCAGTGAAGGCGATCTTGGCAATACGCTTGCTGGTGGCCAGCGCCTGGCCCGCTTCGATGCCGTAGCCATTCACGATGTTGACCACACCCGGTGGCAACAGGTCGCCAATCAGATCCATCAGGATCAGGATGCTGGCCGGTGTCTGCTCGGCCGGCTTCATCACCGTACAGTTACCAGCCGCCAGACAGGGCGCAAGCTTCCATACAGCCATCAGCAGCGGGAAGTTCCAGGGAATGATCTGGCCCACAACCCCCAGCGGCTCATGGTAATGATAGGCCACGGTGTTGTTGTCGATGGCGCTGGAGGTGTCTTCCTGGGCACGGATACAACCGGCAAAGTAACGGAAGTGGTCAACCGCCAAAGGAATGTCGGCGTTCAGTGTCTCGCGAACGGCTTTGCCGTTATCCCAGGTTTCGGCGACCGACAGCATCTCGATATTCTGTTCGATGCGGTCGGCGATTTTCAGCAGAATGTTGGAGCGCTCGGTGGTGGACATTTTGCCCCACGCGGGCGCGGCCTTGTGGGCGGCATCCAGAGCCAGATCGACGTCTTCCGCCTGGGAGCGCGGGATTTCACAGATCACATCACCGGTGACCGGCGTTATGTTCTCGAAGTACTGGCCTTTTACTGGGGCGACCCACTCGCCGCCGATGTAGTTCTCGTAACGGGGTTTGAAGGAGACAACAGAGCCTTCCTTACCGGGTTGTGCGTAGATCATGGTCTCGACCTCTTGTTGTGTTTGTCGCAGGACAACGCGGCCTTGCGCGTTTACCTATTCAATGTAGACCCCGTCACTGGATAGTTGAATGATTCGATGGAGGTGAAAAACTCATCCCTTGGTAGTAAACGCCAGGGCATGGAGGTGGGAAATCACCACCTGTTCGGCAGTGTCCACGACGTCGTCGGGGAATTCGCCCTCTATCCCAAGCCTGCGTAGTAATGGGAAGCGGCCTACCAGGAAAAAGACAATCTGACCCATGACGGTATGGGCCTCGATGATGACCCGGCGCTCGTCGGGTGACCGGTCCATCACGACCGCAATCAGGCGGGTCAGGTGCACATGGACACGTTCGAAGGTTTCTTCGTAGAGGATATCAAACGCCTCGGTGGGACTGGCCTGTTCGCGCATCACCAACATGAGCCAGCGGCGAGCCTCCGGGGCCTGGGCGAACTGGCGAACCATGCGTTTCACGATGAGTTCGAGTTGGGCCAGGGCCTGATCGCAATCACTGGCGCTTGTAGCCGATTGTTCGTCAGTAAAGCCGAAAACTTCTCTCATGCGCCGAGCAATATGCCGGGCAATGGCGTGGTACAGGCCAGTCTTATTGTCGAAGTAATAGGCAATGGAGCCGATATTGGAATCGGCGGCTTCGGCAATCATGCGGGTCGTGGTTCCTTTGAAGCCATATTGACCAAACAACTCCATGCCCGCCAGGATCAGTTTTTGGGCGGTTTCGTCTTCGGCTCTGCCCGGCTCGTTTGCCACTGCTTTCTCTCCAAATGCACTATGTTGTCTCGGTTGCATAAGGCATCTTCCCTGATTCGCGGGCAAAAAAGTAGGTGTACAGCACCGGCACCACGCCCAGACTCATCAAGGTTCCCAGGCCCAAACCAAAGGCCATGGCGCTGGCCATGGCATAGAATAATGGGTCTTTACCCACAATCAGCGGCAACAGCCCGAGGATGGTGGTGGCAGCCGACATGACAATGGGCCTGAGCCGTCGAACAGAGGCGCGGACAACGGCCTCCTGCAGGGAATGCCCCTCGTCACGACGTTCCCGGTCGATTCGTTCGATCAGCACGATGGCATTATTGATGATAATGCCGGCCAGGCTGTAGATCCCCAAAAGAACCATGAACCCGAAATCCGCCCGCAATGCCAATAGGCCCATCGATACGCCCAGTATCACCAGGGGAATGGTGACCACGATCAGCAGCGGGCGCTTGTAGGAATTGAACTGGGCCACCAGCAGGATCAGGATCAACCCCAGGCACAATGGCAGGTTGGCTTGCATCGAGGCCTGCCCTTCGGCGGACTGCACCACCACGCCGTCAAACTCAATCCAATGGCCTGGCGGCAAAGAGGCCTCCAGGGATCTCAGTGTTGGGGTAATGCGAGGCACCATGTCCTCGGCGGTCAAAGCATCGTTTCGTCCTTCGATGGTAATGGCGCGAACCAGATTGTGCCGGTCGATCCGGTAGTAGCCATCGTCCAGCCCGATTGTCGCCACCTGGTTCAGGGGAACACCCTCACCAGGGTCGTTCAGCGGGTAGACCACCAGCGATTTCAGGCGCTCCAATCGGGATTTCACTTCAGGCGGGTAACGCAACACAATGGGCACCAGGGTGTCGCCCTGGCGTAACTGGCTCAGTTGATAGCCATCAATGGCCCCTTTCAGCGAGTTGGCAATATCGGCAGAGGTGACGCCGGCGCGATCCGCTTGTGCCTGGTTAACCTCGATACGCAATGACGGTATGCGTGCTTCCCAGCTCTGACGCACGTCCCTGGCCCCCGGCATAGCGCGGAGTTCTGCCTCCACCTTTGCCGCAGTATCGTACAGCACCTCCCGGTCCGGCCCCTTGACCAGAATCTCCAGCAGGTTGGAATCTGAAGGCCCGAGGAACATCCGGGTGACCTGGGAGGACAGTTGCGGAAATTCCTTAGCCAGCAGTTGTCGCGCCGCTGTCATCACCGACGCCATCTGATCCCTCTTTTTCACGTTCAACACCAGGAAGCCTTTATTCGGCGCCGGATCGATGGGGGTGAGTGACAACACGAACCTGGGACCACCGAATCCGGCGTAGGCCGCCACACCCGTCAGCTTGTCGCCCAGAGATTCGGTGAGCGACCGGCTGACCGCCTGCACCTGCCGGTCCGTTGCGGAGGAGGCACTGTCAGATGGCAGATCCAGGTAGACCAATACCTGATGCCGGTCTGAATCGGGAAAGAACTTCTTGGGCACCACCTGCATCAATCCAATACCCAGCAACAGCAA
This sequence comes from Marinobacter sp. V34, assembly GCF_055524115.1. Classification (NCBI taxonomy): domain Bacteria; kingdom Pseudomonadati; phylum Pseudomonadota; class Gammaproteobacteria; order Pseudomonadales; family Marinobacteraceae; genus Marinobacter; species Marinobacter sp. V34. The sequence goes on from NZ_JBUPZY010000005.1 coordinate 28,282, forward strand.
AGCCACCACCACTATCAGGAATAACGGCCGATGCCGCAGGCAGCGTCTGAGCACTACTTCATACCTACTGGACATAGCCCGGAACAGGCGCTCGGATAATGCTGCCGGCCCGGTTTGTTGCTGATGTGCACTGCTACCGGAATCATCAGCGGGGCGTTGCATGAAGCGGTGACACCATATCGGCACCACTGTCATCGACAGCAGCCAGGACGTCAGCAACGACAGGGCAATCACTATTGATATGGACCGGGTATATTCACCCGAGACATGTTCCGCCAACATCAGTGGCAGGAAGACCAGAATGGTGGTCAGCGTGGAGGACAACAGGGGCATGGCCAGTTCACCCCCAGTCTGTTTCAGCGCCAAGTCACGAGACTTACCCTCCGCCAGGCGGACTTTGAAGTCCTCGGCAACGACGATCGCGTTGTCCACCAGAAGCCCCAACGCGATGACGAGGGTTGCGAGGCTCATGCGCTGCAACGTCATGTCGAAGAGCCCCATCAATGCCAGGGTTACGAGCATGACTGCCGGTACCGTTGAGCCGACTATCAGGCCGGTGCGAATGCCCAGAAACAGAACCACAACCGCCAGAACAATAGCCAGGGTCTGTATCACACTGAGGCTGACGCCATAGACCGCATTGGCCACCTGGTCCGCCTGGAACGTCATGATGTCCAGATTATAGCCCGCCGGCAGGCTGGCCCCGATGTTGTCCAAGCGAGCCCTTACGGCTTCGCCGTAATCAAGGACGCTATAGCCATCAGCCATGGAGATGGCAAATACAATTGCACGCTTGCCATTGTGGTAAGCGGTGTTAGCGGGAGGATCCAGGTATCCCCGATTGACCGCTCCAAGATCCGCCAGGCGAAGGGAGCCACCATCGGGCAACCGAATGTCCGATGCCCGCAGGGCTTCCAAGTCCGGAAACGAACCCGACACATGCAATGCCAGCCGCTGCTCTCCGGATTCCATAACGCCCGCCGGTGAGATAACGTTTCGATCACTAAGCTGTGAGGCCAACTGAACCGGCGTCAGCCCAAGATTGGCCAGGCGGGATTCACTGACATCAATGTAGATGCGTTCCGCCTGCACACCGTGCAACTCCACCTTGCGGGTTCCCTCCACACCATAGATGCGGGCGCGCACATGTTCGGCAACCTGCAGTTGTTCAGCCTGGCTGAACTGATCTGAGGTGAGCGCAGCAGTGACCACGGCCACATTACCGAAATCGTCATTGACGACTGGCGCCTCAGTCCCCTCCGGTAATTGACTGCGGGCACTCTCCACCTTCTGGCGCACGTCATCCCAGATCTGAGCCAGATCGAAGTAGCGATCCTGAATCTCAACATGAATCAGTGACTGCCCCCGCATCGAGGTGGACCGGATATGCTCCACCTCGGCAACCTCACGAATCCGGGTTTCCAGCGGCTTGGTAATCCATTCCTCGACCTGCTCGGCGGGTAAGCCAGCAAAACGGGTACTGACCACCGCCTCGCGGACGGTAATACTGGGATCTTCCCTGGTGGGAAGCGAGACGTAGCTGAACGCGCCAAAGAGCATGGCGGCCACGGTGGCCAACAGGACAACCGGACGGTAACGGAACGCGAGCTGGGAGAGGTTCATGGCCACCTCAATGGAACCGTTGTGGGCCCTGGCCCAGAATGCTGACGCGGTCACCTATCGAGACAAACTCGACACCGCGCGCGACAACTTTCTGCCCCACCTGCAGGTCCCCGGTGACCGCCGCCTCGCCGTCTGCTACCGAGAGTACTTTCACCGGCACGGAGACCAGTTGGTTGGCGTCATCAAGCCGCAGAACCCGGGGCTCACCCAGGACTGGGTATAACAGGGACGTCAGGGGCACACGAAAGGAGTCAACCGACGCGGTCATGCTATCGGCCGCTATTTCGAAGGAAACTTCAGCGGTCATACCAGAACGAAGTCCTGCCATGGGCTCCGTCATACGGAGGATAACCGGGTAATCATTTCCGTCAGCGGCGTGACTACCAATGTGTGTTACCCGCGCGGTCGTCTGTGCGCCGTCCAGTGCGGGCACTGACACTGACTGGAGGCGTTCTGTCTGAACCTGCCCGATGACGTTCTCCGGCACCCGGGTCAACACGTCAAAACCGTCGCCACTTGAAACAAGGTTGAAGATGACCTCGTTGGCCGCCACTCTTTGCCCGGGTTCAGCGTGCCTGCGTGCCACAGTGCCATCGAACGGTGCCTGCAGGCTTGTCTGTTCCAGATCCCGCGCTGCCAGTTTCCGGGACGCGACGGCGGAGTCCACCCTGGCCCTAGCGCCAACCACGGCTGCCTCTGCGTTTTCCAGGGTAGCTTCACTGGTATGCCCGCCCTGGCGCAGCCTTGTCAGCCGCCGTAGCTCGCGCTGAGCGTCAGCAAGGTCTGTCCTGGCTTCCAACTCTGCCGCCTGGCTGCGTTCATACGTCAGTTGATAGCGCTCCCCATTCAACCTTGCAAGGGTATCGCCACGCTGAAAGGCATTGCCAACATCCAGGGCCAGATACTCCACCTGGCCAGATACTTCAAAGCTCAGCGTGGTTCTTCGGCTTGATTCCACCCGGCCCGGCAAGGTCATCCAGGACATCGATTCAGCCGGCTCTACATTTGCCACGTCCACTAGCCGTGGCGGAGACGAGGTATCCAGTGGTTCAGACGCCGGCGAGCAGCCGGCCAGTATCAGCACCGCAAAAATGATTACCAGCACCACAAGCCACCCCTGTTTAATCATCTGATTAAGGCATCGTATAATCATTTGATTAAAACTGGAAGGATGTACCATGAAAAAAGGGGCTGCCTTCCGGCAGCCCCTTCTAGACCCGATACCGAGTCGGTAAACTCCAGGGATCAGTTGCTCGCAACACGATCCTTCGGCAGCTTGAACGTCCAGACCATACCACCCTGGTTGAAGTCCTTCACCACCTTCGCCACTTCACCGCCCCAGAGCGGAACTGCCCCGCCCCAGCCGGAGGCCACGGAGACATACTGCTCGCCGTCCATGGTCCAGGTGACAGGCGTACCCACGACGCCGGAACCGGTGTTGAACTTGTACAGCTCTTCGCCGGTCTTGGCATCGAAGGCTTTGAGATAGCCTTCAGGCGTGCCGGTAAAGACCAGATTGCCAGCGGTTGTCATCACACCACCCCACAGCGGAGCGGTGTTTTCATATCGCCAGACTTCCTTGCCGGTCTTCGGGTCCATGGCGCGGAGTACGCCGATGTAATCGTCATTAGCTGGCTTGATCGTGAAGCCTGCGCCCAGGAAGGCCGCGCCTTTTTTATAGGACACCGGCTCGTTCCAGATATCCATCGACCATTCATTGGATGGTACATAGAAAAGGCCGGTGTCCTGGCTGTAGGCCATGGGCATCCAGTTCTTGCCACCAAGGAAGGCCGGCTGGGCAACAACCACTTCACCCTTGCTTCCTTCCATGGCGGAAGGATCGCCTGGGCGGCCACCGTCCTTGAAGATCGGACGACCGGTCTTCGGATCAAGGCCTTCAGCCCAGGTGATCTTGTCCACGAATGGGAAGCCGCGAACGAAGTCGCCATTCTCACGATTCAGAACGTAGAAGAAGCCGTTACGGTCGGCAGTCGCCGCTGCTTTCACGGTTTTTCCATTCTCTTTATAGTCGAACGAGATCAGTTCATTTACACCGTCATAGTCCCAGCCATCGTGGGGTGTGGTCTGGAAGTGCCATTTGATGCTGCCATCATCCGGATCAATCGCTACCCGCGAAGAAGAGAACAGATTGTCACCGGGACGAAGGTGCGAATTCCAGGGTGCCGGGTTACCGGTTCCGAAGAACAGCGAATCGGTATCCTGATCGTAGGTACCGCCCAACCATGTCGCTGCACCACCGTTTTTCCACATATCACCTGGCCAGGTTTTACCCGCTTTGCCGCCGGATATACCGTTTTCGATCTTCTTGCCGTCTTTATAAACATACCCCATGTGACCTTCAACAGTCGGGCGCATCCACACCAGCTCACCGGTATTAGCGTCGTAGGCTTCCACCTTGCCGACAATACCGAACTCACCACCGGAAACGCCGGTAATCACTTTGCCCTTCACTACGATAGGCGCGGCAGTAATGGCATAACCCGCCTGGTAGTCGGCGACCTTCTTGATCCACATGGGTTTGCCGGTGTCTTTGTTCAAAGCGACGAGTTTGGCATCGAGAGTGCCGACAATAACCTTGTCGTCGTACAGAGCAACGCCGCGGTTAACAACGTCGCAACAGGGCATGATGCCGTCGGGCAGACGCGCGTCGTACTGCCAGATTTCCTCGCCGGTTCTGGCGTCAATGGCGTAAACACGGGAATAGGAGGCGGTCACATACATTACCCCATCCTTGATCAATGGCTGCGACTCCTGGCCGCGCATTTTCTCGCTGCCAAACGAGAACGCCCAGGCTGGCTGAAGGTATTGAATGTTACTGGTGTTAAGGTCTTCCAGGATGCTGAAGCGCTGGCCCTGGGTGCCCATGCCGTAACTGACGATATCGCCCGGCGTTTTGTGATCGTTCATGATGTCTTCGTCGGTGACCGCATGGGCCCCGTACGATACCGCCAGTGCCAGGGCACTGGCCGCAATGCGAATCCCGAACTTGTTCGATGTCATGGTTGCGCTCTCCAAGTCTCTTGTTTTCGGTGCTATCGTTTTTGTTTCAGGATGAACCGGGAACTTTTCCCGCCTCTGATGAGATTCTTCGCTCTGGGAGCAAAACCAACAATTACTCCCCGGCACTGGTTTTCTCATCACTTGGTATTACTACCTCCAAAAAACAAAACTTGTGAGAGCTTCACAGTCGAGATCAGAGCTTGCCTTCCGCTTTTGCCACGGCCTCTTCACTGAGAAATTCACGGTAGTATTGGGGCACACTGTATTTAAGACCGAGCTCCGCAAACAGCGCCTGCAATTCACCGGATTTCACCAGGTCGCCCATGATGGCTTCTATGGCATAACCCAACTGACGATGGGTGTGCTTGATGGCCATCCCCACATCCCAAACCTGCTTGCCAATACCGGGAAAGCCATTGCCCGCCAGCTGAAACTCAGCATATTCAGGACGGCCCAACTCGTGATCGATCTCGGCACGCATGCCCATCACAGCACTGACCGAACCGTCGCGCATGGCCTCAAACGCTTTGTGTACGCTGGGAAAGTGTCGAACCTGGTCGCGCATCCTGCCCTGTAAACCGGAACTCAGGTAGAAATCAGGAAGAGTGTCAATTTCCACACCGATCGGGTGGTACTGGAACTTGGCGACAGTGTCGACGCCGTCAATTTTTTCGGGATTGAAGGCAATTTGCCAGGTTTCCTGCTGATAGGGGCCGAACAGCACCACCTGTTCGTTGATGTACTCCCCGGTGGAATCTTGCATATAGGCATATTGTTTGTCATAGGGCACACGCATCATCACATCTGCCAGCCTGCGCTTGGCCAGGTAATGCCCTTTCCAGACGTTGTTGCGCAGGTCATCGCCCAGGTTTTCATCCGGCACAATCCAGTGCACCCGGAATTCAACGCCCATTGCCTCGGCAATCTGCTTGCCCACTTCCACGTCGATGCCTCTGGCTTCTCCATTCACCGCATAAGAATACGGTGGGAAGTTTTCATAGACGCCGACTTTCAGGTATCCGGACTCGAGGATGATGTCGTAGGTGCGCTCTGCCGGACGATTCAGTATCGGATCACCGTCGTCCACTTCCTGCGCCGGGACCACTTGGAAAAACAGCATCAGTACAACAATACGGAACAGGGTTTTCATTGTTTTCTCCCCAACGACGTCAGGCCGGCACATGGCCGGCCCGAATACAGGCTTAGTGTGAAGATCCTCCGAGCAGATCATTCCGGCTTAGGCAGAGACTCCACATATGTTCGAATGGCCCATATGGCGTTTTGATCCAGTGTTTTCTTCCAGGCAGGCATGCCCCGGTCTGTGCCGTTCAGCACCCGGGTGACGTAATACTCGTCATCCCACTCAGTCAGTTCCCGCAGGTCGGGCGTCAGCCCCCCCGACATGGCGCGGATGCCATGGCAGCCAGCGCAGTTGCCGGCGTACGCACTCTCACCAACCTCAACGGCCTGGGCATTGTGCTTGCCATACTCATTGCCTTCGCGAAACGGATTCTCCAATCGTACTTCGCCCCCCAGTTCGGGCAGGTCACCAGTGTCCACCTCCTGTGGAGTCACGTTACCGTGAGCCATTACCAGACCAGCAACCCCAAAAAGTGCAGCTGCCAGCAGCGTGTGAAGTGAAAAGGACGTGGTCATCGTTGGTACCTCTGTTATTTGATTCCTCATCCATTGGCTGTTGGTGTTGTCAGGCGCCAATGTGCTTATTCCCAGTCTAGGAACCGCACCGTCTAATCCGAATGCCACTTTGGGGGTTTTGGCATAGTTCCTTGGTAGTAGACGCAGAGAGCGAAGGCCAAAGCACGAGAGAGCGAAGCGGTACCTGAAAACTTCCCGTTTCTCAGCCACAAGCGCATTAATCGGGATATTTTCCCGGCTTTTTATGGCTTTTTCCCGGATCCAGCATGGTTATTTCCGTCGCCTGGCGTTGTCCACGCGGCTAATACTCAGTGCGTCGACGTCGAAAGCAGGGCGTTAGTCACAACAAAAACCAAGGGGAACACGTATGAAAACCACCAAAGAAAAGCATCCGCTTATACGGGGGATCAGCCTGGCACTGATGCTGGGTTCATCAGCCGCACTATCACTTCAGGTGCACGCCAAAGACGTGACCTGGGACGACATTGCCAACGACGCGGAAACCACAGAGAACGTACTTGGCTACGGCATTGGCCCCAAGGCACAGCGCTATAGCCCGATAACGACTGTTAATCGCGAAAACGTCGAACGCCTGGTTCCAGCCTGGTCGTTCTCATTCGGTGACGAAAAGCAGCGGGGCCAGGAATCCCAGGCACTGATTCACGATGGCGTTATTTATATCACCGGCTCCTATTCCAGGCTCTACGCCCTGGACGCCAAAACCGGAGACAAACTCTGGGAGTACAATCATCGGCTGCCAGAGGGCATCCGCCCGTGCTGCGACGTGGTCAACCGGGGGGCAGCCATCTTCGGCGACAAAGTATTCTTCGGCACCCTTGACGCTGGCATCGTTGCCCTGAACAAGGACACCGGCAAGGTGGCCTGGCGGGAGAAATTCGCCGACCACGAAGCGGGCTACACCATGACAGGAGCTCCAACCCTGGTAAAAGACCAGAAGTCCGGCAAGGTTCTGCTGATTCACGGGTCCTCCGGGGATGAGTTTGGCGTTGTCGGAAAATTGTTTGCACGCGACCCCGATACCGGCGAAGAAATCTGGATGCGCCCGTTCGTGGAAGGGCATTATGGCCGCCTGAATGGCGAGAAAAGCACACCTACGGGCGATCCCCGTGCACCAAGCTGGCCCGACGATCCCAATACCGAAACCGGTAAGGTCGAAGCCTGGAGCCACGGTGGCGGCGCTCCCTGGCAAAGCGCCAGTTTCGATGCCGATACCAATACCATCATCATCGGTGCCGGTAACCCCGCTCCGTGGAATACCTGGAAACGCACGTCACCCGGTGGTGATCCCGCCGACTACGATAACCTCTACACGTCCGGACAGGTGGGGGTAGACCCATCCACCGGCGAAGTAAAATGGTTCTACCAGCACACACCTAACGATGCCTGGGACTTCTCTGGTAACAACGAACTGGTTCTTTTTGAGTACGACGAAGACGGCGAAACCGTAAAAGCAACGGCCCACGCCGATCGCAACGGATTCTTCTATGTCGTTGATCGCACCAACGGCGATTTCAAGAAAGGCTTCCCATTCGTGGACAATATTACCTGGGCTGAAGGTATTGGTGAGGACGGTCGTCCGCTCGAAGTGGAAGGACAGCGCCCACCACCCGTGGCCGAAGGCGAAACCCGAGGTGAATCCATCGAAGTTTCACCACCCTTCCTCGGCGGAAAAAACTGGAACCCCATGGCCTACAGCCAGGATACCGGCCTGTTCTATGTGCCCGCCAACCACTGGAAAGAGGATTACTGGACGGAAGAAGTCACCTACAAAAAAGGCGCGGCATACCTGGGCCAGGGATTCCGCATTAAACGCATGTACGACGACCATGTCGGCATTCTCCGGGCCATGAACCCTATCACCGGCGAGATTGAATGGGAGCACAAGGAAAACATGCCCCTGTGGGCGGGTGTGCTTACCACCAAGGGTGGACTGGTTTTCACAGGCACGGGTGACGGGTTCCTCAAGGCATTTGACGCCGAAACCGGTGAAGAGCTCTGGAAATTCCAGACCGGCTCCGGAATCATTTCGTCCCCGATTACCTGGGAGATGGACGGTGAGCAGTACATCGGCGTTGCCTCGGGTTACGGCGGCGCGGTGCCATTGTGGGGCGGCGACATGGCCGAACTGACCAAGCCCATTTCTCAGGGCGGCTCATTCTGGGTGTTCAAGATGCCCTCCTGGGCACAGGCTTCCCGCTAACCAATCTCCGACCTGGGCCCGGCTTCATGCCGGGCCCCTTTTTCCAGTATCTATTGGGGAGTGACTACCATGAAATTCGCTGTTACTGCATCCATGATGGTTTTGTGTTCACAGTCTCTCGCCGGTGATTACATGGCGGGCCAGGACCTGGCCCCCACAATCAACGGCTGTGTTCTTGAGCGCCAGGCTCAATGCCCCGGAGCAGATCTTCAGGGCGCCGATCTGTCCAACATGGACCTCCGATCCGCGAACTTCAAAGGCGCCAACCTTGAGGGAGCCAATCTGAGCCATACCAGCCTCAGAAGCGCCAATCTGGATGGAGCAAATTTGGACAATGCCATTGGCTATCGTTTGCAGGCCTACCGCGCAAGCATGAGAGGAGTATCGCTGAAAAACGCAGACCTTCAGGGCATGCAGGGACAATACCTGTTCGCCCAGGGGGCCGACTTCAGCGGCGCGAATCTGACGGGGGCCAATTTCGATTTTTCGCGGTTCTCGGGAGCTTCATTACAGCGCACCAATCTCGCCTTCAGCAGTTTCGAAATCTCATGGTTGCCAAAAGCTGACCTGAACGGAGCCAACCTTCTGGGCGCCAACCTTCAGGAAGCCAAACTTGGGCTGGCTAATCTGTCCAACGCCAATCTCACCGGAACCCGGATACACTACGCGACGTTCGAGGGCACCTACATGGAGGGCTGCACGGACTGTCCTTTCGATTGGTGATGGTGGGCGGGTTCACACCCGCTGACCCTCTCCCAACTGACCGTATCGAATTAGGCCAGCGTCCACAGCCAGGTGAATCAACTCCACCGACGAAGATACCTGCAGCTTGCTTTTCAATACAGCCAAATGATTGGAAACCGTTTTATTGCTGACACAGAGGCGCCCGGCAATACCCGGGACACTCTCACCCCGGGCATACATCAGCAGAACTTCCATTTCACGCTGGGTCATATCGCGTAGGCGGTGGTCCACCGGTCTTTCCTGATTCATGGCCAGGCGTGTTGCTATCGGGTGCTCTATATAAGGTTGGCCTGCAGCCACCCGTTTGACCGCCTCTGCCAATTCCTCCGGGGCGCAACTCTTGGATACAAATCCCAGCCCACCAACGTCCAGGGCCTGACGTACCATCGGTAACTCATCATGCATGGTAAAGAACAGAATGGCGGCGCTGCGCCAGCGTTGACGAAGTCGACGACCGACTTCCAATCCCGATATGTCCGGCAGCCCCATGTCCAGCAACACCACATTCGGCTGAAGATCTGCATAACGGGCAACGGCTTCCTGCCCGGTTTCGACTTCGACAATGGCGACGGCGGGAATCATCGACCTCAACAGGTTCGCAATTCCCTGACGCACAACCTGGTGATCATCAACAATCATCAGTTTCATACGGCACCTCCTGGTGCTGACATGGATTCAGACAAAGGCACCGCAAGATGTATTCGTGTGCCCTCACCCACCCTGCTGGAAAACTGCACCTGTCCGCCGAGGCATCGCGCCCGCTCACGCATGGAGCGAACGCCCAGACCGGCCTTCTCGGGAAAGTTCTCTGCTCCGGCACCATCGTCCCGGATATCAATCCGCAGCCCATCGCTATGTTGAGCCACCGCGAGGGTTGCGCAACTGGCGCTGGCATGGCGGGAAATGTTGTTCAGCGCCTCCTGAAGGAAACGATAAAGATGCGTCTGCTGTTCACCGGTGAGTTGTGGGAGTCGGGTATCCATATCAAGGCGACACTCCAACCCGCTCAACTGTTGCCACTGTTCCGCCAGATGCCGGATGGCGCTGCCCAAGCCCAGTTGCTCCATCACCAACGGGTGCAGGTCCTGCAACAAATGACGGAAATGCTGTTGTACAGTTTCGCAATGCCCCGCCAGGTCTTTTGCCTGTTGTTTCTGCTGCTCGTTCAATTCGGGGTCGTACACCCAGCTCCGCGCCTGCGCACGGATACCGGTAAGATACTGCCCCAGATCATCATGCAAGACACGGGCGATATGCGATCGCTCCCGATCCTGTAACTGCAGCAGTTCGTTCAGCAGGTGGCTGACGGTTTTCTGTTCCTTTTCCAGCGCTGTGGCCATCTCATTGAACCGACCGGCCAGCATATCCAGCTCCCTGATACTCTGTCGTGGCAACCTGGAGGTCAGCTTCCCTCCGGCCACCGCTTCCAGGGCGCTGGCCAATGAAACCAGTGGCCGCAGCCCCTGTCTGACCATCCCGTAGAGTGCCATGAAGCACAAAACCATCCCTACTGCGTAGGAAAACGAAATCAGCAGGAAGCCTTCCCAGATTTCCTCTACCTCGTCAGCAGGATCAATCCGCCAGCCATTGACCGAAGGAAAAGACACCTGCCCTGACACCATGGACGAAAACCAGGAAGGTACATGCCCACTGTTCTCTGCCTTGCCCTCCACTGGCCTTATATGTCGAATATTCTCAACCACATTATCCGGCAGGCTTTGGGGATTACCCAGGCTTCTCGCCAGCCCCGACACGCCGATGAGTTCCCGTTGAACGTCGTACCGCGACTGCCCGATGTATAACCCAGCACCCAACAGATACACGGCAACAAACACCACCAGCATGGTCAGGGAAATTTTCCGGTAAGCCGTCATTATTGTTGTCCAGTCAGAGGCTTTGGCACCTATACAACCATGCTAAACGCCCCATTTCTCACCGGAATAGTTCTTTAGTACCGCCACTTTCCTACTTTCTGAATATTTCCGGGACTTTTTCCCTTCTCTAAGCTGGAAGTACAACAACAAACCGGAGAACTTCATGTCTCTTTTGTTCAGGACTGCAACCGCAATACTGGCAGTTATCCTCAGCGCGGCCCCGTTGAAAGCAGACGCCCTTGAGGTACGTATCGGGTATCTGCAATGGCTTCCAGATCAGGGCCCGGTACTGTCCAACGTCCTCCCGGAGCCGGAAGACGCTGGCCTGAAAGGCGCAGAGCTGGGCATGCAGGACAACAGCACCACCGGGAAGTTTCTCGGGCAAACCTACTCCCTGGACAGCAGAATTGCCGATTCGGAAGCTGAAGCAATGGCTTCCTTCGACCAACTTCGCGAGTCCGGTATCGGCCTGTTCGTGGTGAACGCTCCCGCACAGACTCTGAAGAGAATGCTCGCAAAAGCGGGCAAAGACGTGGTTCTGTTCAACGCTGGGTCGAAAGCAGACGAGCTTCGAACCAGCGAATGCAACGCCAACCTGCTTCACACCATGCCCAGCTACGCCATGCTGACTGACGCACTGGCACAGTGGCTGAACCAACGTCGCTGGCGGGAAATATTCATGATTACCGGGCCCACCGAAGCCGACAAGGGTTGGGCCGATGCCTTCCGCCGCTCGGCTAAGCGTTTTGGCCTGGAGTTTATCGAAGACAAACCATGGACGTTTGACGCCGACCTTCGCCGCACCGCCTCCAAGGAACTGCCGTTGTTTACCCAGGCCAGCGATTACGATGCCGTCGTGGTCGCTGATGTTCGAGGCGATTTCGGGGAGTACGTCCCGTTCAATACCTGGCTGCCGCGACCCGTCGTCGGCACTCAGGGGATGTCACCCGTCACCTGGCATCGGGTGGTGGAAAGCTGGGGGGCCGCTCAACTCCAGAATCGCTTCCGTGACCTGGCTGGGCGCGACATGAATGGCGAGGATTACGCCGCTTGGGCGGCCATTCGCTCCATCGGCACAGCAGTCACTGATTTAGGTGACGCAAACCCCAACGCAATTCGAAGTTTCCTGTTCAGCGATAAGTTCCAGCTTGCCGCCTTCAAGGGACGCAAGCTGACTTATCGCAATTGGAACGGCCAGCTCCGACAGCCAATTCCCCTGGTTCACCCCAGGGGGCTGGTTGCCCGAGCACCGTTTGAGGGCTTTCTGCATCCCCGCACTGAAATGGATACGCTCGGTTTCGACAAACCTGAGAGCAAGTGTCGAATTAACGGCTGACCGCTCTGGCGGACGCTTTTTAAAACAAAAAGGAGTTACATTATGAAGTCTCTGCTCAAGCACACCGCCCTGGCCGCGATCATTGGCCTGTCTACGCCGGCCATGGCCAGCCTCGCTTACGTGTCCAACGAAAAAGACAACACGCTTTCCATCATCGATACAGAGTCCATGGAGGTCGTCGACACCATTGATGTTGGCGCCCGCCCGCGGGGCATCCTGCTGTCCAAAGACCACACCAAGCTCTATATCTGTGCCAGTGACGACGACACCGTTCAGGTTCTCGATCTGGCCACCCGCAAGATCGTCGACACGCTGCCTTCTGGTGAAGACCCAGAGCAATTCTCGCTCCACCCGAACAACAAGCACCTGTACATCGCCAACGAAGACGACGCCATCGTTACGGTTGTAGATGTTACCAACAAGGATGTACTGGCCCAGATTGACGTGGGCATAGAACCGGAAGGCATGGCGGTGAGTCCCAACGGTAAATGGGCCGTGAACACCAGTGAAACCACCAGCATGCTGCATTGGATCAACACCGAGACCTTCGAGATCGAGAAGAACATTGTGGTCGGGCAACGCCCCCGCCACGTGGAATTCAGCAAAGACAGCAAGATCGCCTGGGCTTCAGCAGAAATCGGCGGCACCGTGCACATCATTGACGTGGACAACCTCGAACAGATTCACGAAATGTCCTTCAAAGTGCCGGGTGTTAACCAGGACCGGGTACAGCCCGTAGGTATCGAACTGACAAACGACGGCAAGTACGCCTTCGTAGCCCTCGGCCCGTCCAATCACGTTGCCGTCGTGGACGCACAAACCTATGAAGTGTTGGACTACCTGCTGGTGGGAAGCCGCGTCTGGCAACTGGATCTCGACAAAGACCAGAAGCACCTGTACACCACCAACGGTGTGTCCGGGGACGTTTCAGTGATCGATGTCGAAGACCTGAAGGTAATCAAGTCCATCAAGGTAGGCCGCTATCCCTGGGGCGTGGTCATTGATCCCTCTTCGTAATAGCAGCATGGCCATTGAAGCCCGCGACATCAGTTTTCGCTACGGCGACAAACCTGTGCTCAAGGAGGTTGGCTTCACGCTGACCTCTGGCCGTTTCCACGCTTTGTTGGGCCCTAACGGCGCCGGCAAGTCCACACTGTTCGGTTTGCTAACCCGGCTTCTGGCGCTCCAGCAGGGCGAACTTCTGTTGGCCGGTCAGTCTTTGAAAAAGCAACCCACCAGGGCCATGCGACAGATTGGCGTGGTGTTCCAGCAGAACGCTCTGGACCTGGACCTGACCGTTCGCCAGAACCTGCAGTATCACGCCGCGCTGCACGGATTGTCCCGCAAGGAGGCCCGATATCGTGGCGACAGGGAACTGGAACGATTCCAATTGCTGGAACGGGCGAGTGAACCGGTACGAAATCTGAACGGCGGCCACCGGCGGCGCGTGGAAATTGCCCGGGCGTTGCTGCACGAGCCATCCCTGCTTCTACTTGATGAACCCACGGTTGGCCTGGACGTGGCGAGCCGCAGGGCGCTCAACGAACATGTGCGCGCTCTGTGTGACGGAGCTGGCCTGACCGTGCTGTGGGCGACGCATCTGATTGAGGAGGTACAACAGGACGACCGCGTGTTGATCCTGCATCAGGGGCAACTGCTGGCCGACGGCTCCAGCCAGGACATCTGCGAAGCGGAAGGCACCCGGAATCTGACAGAAACGTTTCACTCGCTTACAGGGGCCGGATAGTCATGAAAGCTGCCCAATACTGGCACTGTTTTGTCGGCATCCAGACGCGGGAGTGGCTGCGGTTCTGGCAGCAGCGCACCCGCTTTGCCAGCGCCCTGGTTCGACCACTTCTGTGGCTCGTGGTGTTTGCCGCCGGCTTCCGGGCTGTGCTGGGCATTTCCATTATTCCGCCCTACCAGACCTACATCACCTACGAGACCTACATTGCCCCCGGGTTGTGCGGGATGATCATCCTGTTTAATAGCATGCAGGGGGCGCTCTCCATGGTGTATGACAGAGAGCTCGGCAGCATGCGGGTGCTGCTCATGAGCCCGCTGCCCCGGCCGTTCCTGTTGGTGACCAAGTTGCTGGCGATGGGAGTCGTGTCGGTTGGGCAGGTGTATGTGTTCCTGCTGCTGGCGTTGCTGGTGGATGTAGAGCCGCCGTTTTGGGGATATCTGGCCGTACTACCAGCCCTGATACTGACCAGCCTGATGCTGGGTGCTTTAGGCCTGCTAATCGCCACGTGGATCAAGCAACTGGAGAACTTTGCAGGGGTCATGAATTTTGTCATTTTCCCGATGTTTTTTATGTCTTCGGCGCTGTACCCGCTGTGGAAAATGAACGAAGCCAGTCCGTGGCTGTACTGGGTCTGTCAGTTCAATCCGTTCACCCACGCGGTAGAGGCGATACGATTTTCGCTGTATCTGGAATGGAATCCGGCAGCCTATGGCATTACGGCCGGCGTAACGATCGTGCTGGCCCTGCTGGCGACAGCGGGATTTCGGCCACAACGGACAAAGATACTGGGAACCAAGCCTGCCTGAGCGCGGGGCGTCCAGCAGGCTTGATACCAGGATTCATTTTTGGTGGCCTACCAACCTTCCGCTGGAATGCCATTTTCTTTTAGGTAGTCACCGTTCCGTTTTAGGTATCCCTTCGTGCGCTCTGCAAAGTCAGAAGGATCACCGGGACCCTCTGATGCCTCCATGCGCATCACTTCAATCTCATTCCCTATCTGGTTCATGATCCAGACCACCACGGTACCTCCAGGAGCCAGACCGATAACCATGGAATGCCTCGGGCCAGAGCGCTCGTCAATTTGGGTATGGTAAGAGGCAGGCTCCATCATGCGCTCCTGAAGTTCTCCTGGCACCTCAATCAGCTTGACGTAGTATTTCTGCTCGGCGAAGGAAAACCAATGCAAAAATATAAGCTCAGGGAAAGGATCAACGCTGGCCCCTTTGCCAGACGGACCCCGTTCGCCCTGCCAGCAGCAACCCACTGACCCAATCGGCTGGCGCCAACTACGCTCGCCGGTTTTTTCCAGGAACATCTCCTTCACCCACACTTCATAATGCTTTGGCGCGGCGACTCTGATGCTCCAGGGCACACCCTCCTTAACGGATGCGGCACAGCCGCTGAACAGAATGGTAAGAACAGTTATACCTGTGACTAAAATCTTGCTAATCATCATTTGCTTTTCATCTGTGGGTATACAATACGTTCGCGGGACAGCGATGGAACATGAGGGTATATACCCTCAAATTTCGATGGCAAACCCGCTATTAGTGTCTCGATACTGTTAAAGTGTGCTGAGTAATGGATATAGCGTTGGAGCAGCAGTTCTTGCTGCTCCCTGTCAAGGGAAGGAGAATCCGACCCCCCGCTAACTTGTTCCAGAATTTCTTGCAGGATAGGCTCCAGCTCTGCCGGCACCGATACAGTTTCCTCGGTAGGATCAATTTCATCTAGCGGCACTTCCTGCTTCACAGCCAGGCGATGCATCAATCTCAAGGGTATGCGCGAATACTCTCCTCGAACCTGTCTAAGCATCCTCAGCCCCAGTTCCACACGGCCGTCCGGTGCCGGATGATCATGATGACGGGTGGCGATCTCCAGGTCTGCGAACCCATCGGGACCACGTCTATTTGTCGGATCTGCCTGCTGTACAGGCAGGCAAAAGGGGCCGATCCAACCTTCCGCGACCACCTCCTGACGCAGGGCCTCAAGATTGTCCCACTGTGCTGTCTTCTCCGGCCAAAGCATCCGGCTTTTGGGCACCTGGAGCATTGGGCTGAGGAACACTTCTTCTCTCTGACTATCGCCATAACCGCCGCCAATATCAGAATGGACACCCGGGAGCGTGACCTCTTTGAAGTTCACAGGGAGGCTTCCACTGCTATCCCTAAGACTGTTAAGGGCAAAGTTCTTACGATGCTCGTTGGCCGCGGTCAGGTGCACTGCTTGGCCCACTTTGCCAGGATCTAGGTAAAGCTTAACCGGATAGTTGCGGTCATTGTGAGCCAACAGGTCACCGGCTAACGGGTTAACGATCGCAGCCACGGAGTCGAATATCCCGACAAAACGGATCTGGACATGCTCTGGCCAAAAGATACCGTTATCCTCCAGAACCTGCGCGAGTCGGCCACTCCCCCCCAAATTGATTTCGTGGGCGGCATTACGGGCCGCCGCCGCACCTCGACTGAAACCAAACAGGTCTACGGTTAGCTGGTCGATCGCTCTGCCCTGTAGGGTTTCCCTCAATAGCAACGCCAGTTGTGAAAAAGCCTCGTTTACCTGCTGGACAACACCCGCCTCGCCCATACCTGTGGCCGCCCCATACAGCACATCACTGTCACCTGTCTTCGTGCCGGCGCCGGGTGCATAAACAGAACGTCGGTAGGTAATGACACCCTCTGACTCAAGTACATTTTCCGGATAGGAGTCCCACAACTTCGCCACATTGGTAACCGCATTGCCATAACTACCCCCCATCAACATCGCCAACCGCCACTCACACTCTTCCCGACTAATATCATCGTTTTCATAGGGCATCAGGCAATCCTGCTCCAATTGCTCAGCGAACGACCGAGCATTGGCAGCATTGTTCATGGTGCCGTCGGTGAATATCCCAACTTCCAGGTGTACTTTGGGGGGAACAGCCTTTGAGGAATCGGTTTTCTCGTGGGCCAGTGCGGCCGCAGCACCCAGAGATGCCACCGAAGCAGCTGCGCCCAGTGGTAAGGTCAGGCGATGATCTTTCGACTCACTTTGCGACGCCCGTTCAGATCGCCGCCATTGACGATAATTCGCTGAGAATAATCCAACGCTTAGCCCACCGATGCCCTGAGGGTGGTACTGGCGCAACTGTTCGGGGGTAATGTTGCAGGCATTCAGCTCTGCTACGCCCTTTTGGACGGCGTAAGGTGAACTCATTCCGCTACCGGTTAACCGCCAGCGTCCTCCTGCGGGTTGGCTATCGTCTGGCAGCCAGCTCACTACGGGAGAAAGGGGCCTGCCAGACCCCGTATAAAAAAGCATTACCCTACTATCACTAACCGCCCGGCAGACCGTCTCGTCCAGATCAGGACTGTCACGGGTTCGGGCCCCGAATACCGTTTCCATGTGCGAGCGGACACTGCCATCATCTCGGATAAGACGCCGGGCCATACCGGCGGCGATAAAAGGGGATTCAATGCGCGGAAGGTGGTAGGCCTTCAGGTCCCAAACCGGGACCAAGTCCATAAAGCCCATCGTCAGCACTCCTTGTTGACGGTAAGAGACAAGCTGACCATGTTAGCCGATGTTTTCTGAAGGCAACAATTCGAATATCACGTTTCTGTTATTAAACCAGGCCAACTCCGTCGGCATCTCGCAACTTGCTTAAAAGGTCGTTGATCAAGCGCGGTTCGCCAATTGCGTCGTCCCACTGCAACTGCGCCGGATTACCATCCAGGTACCATAGACGGTTCGCAAGAATCTCGGCATCGCCCCCTTCGTGGGTCACACAAATCATGGCCATGCTGGCATTTGCATCCATGATGCCAGCAATCAATATTTTTAGTTCACCCGCCATTACCGGATCAAGCGAGGCGAAAGGTTCATCCAATAGCAACAAATCCGGTTTAATCGCCAGACAACGAGCAAGAGCAGCTCGCCGAGCCATGCCAAGGGAAAGCTGATCTGGCAAGTAATGACCGTATCCGGCAAGGCCAACCTGACCAAGGACGTATTCAGCCGCCTCATCACTCGCACCCACAAGCTGGAGGTTGGCATTCAGGGTCCGCCAGGGCAGCAATCGGTGTTCCTGGAACAGGTAGCCAATCCGCAGTGTGTTACGGCCAATAATTGCAGCCGGCGGGAGCGCTTTGTCGAGCCCGGCGATGGCGTTCAACAGGGTGGTTTTGCCAATTCCAGACGGCCCCAACAGGCAGATACGGTCGCCCCGCTCAATGGTGGCGAAGACCTCGCCCAATACGGGTTTGCCAAAACTGCGCCCGGTGATTCGTAGCTCAAGCATGGGCGACATCCGGCTGGCGCCAGCGGCTGGAGCGGCGTTCGAGGGGCTGCAGGATGGCCAGCTCGATGAGTTGCACAACGGCGATAAAAGCCAGGCTGTAGGCAAGGATGGCAGCTACATCGAACACCTGGAAGGCCATGTGCAACTGGAAACCGACACCACTGGAGCGACCCAGCAGTTCGACCACCAGCACGATTTTCCAGATCAGTGCCAGGCCACCACGCGTCGCCGCCATCAGATAGGGAAACAGTTGTGGCACCCAGACCTCGCGGAACCGCTGCCAACGGGTGAATTCGTAGACGGTGGCCATTTCCTCAAGCCGGTAGTCCAGGCTTCGGGCCCCTTCCCGAACCGTCACCGCCACATTGGGGACCTTGTTGATCACCACCGCTGTCACCGCTGCCACTTCCACGAGGCCAAACCAGACGTACATCAGGATGATGGTTACCAGCGCCGGCAGATTAAGAAACAGAACCAGCAAGGGATCGAACAGGGCATTGGTGGTTTGGGAGCGCCCCATAGCGATGCCAATCCCGGTACCGAGCAGCATGGCCAGCGCAAAGGCTACTACCACACGCCCAAGGGTGGCACCCAGATGGTGCCATAGGGTTCCAGATGCGGATTCCTGCATCAGGGTATCAAGAACGTCGAGGGGTGTTGGCAGCAAGGGGGACTTGATCAACCAGGCCAACATCGCCCAAAAAAGAACGAACGAAGGCAACACCACCCAGTAACTCCAGGCCGGAGGCCGGCCCGATAACGCCCTCACAGCTGGCTCCGGAGGAACAGGTTAGCGGGCATCAGGCTACCAGGGTCGCCCCCGGTGAGCGCCAGCAGGCGATGCAGGTCAGCAATGCGCTGGTCCGTCAGCGGTAAAGGTGTGCCTGCCACAAACCCTTTCCGAAGTGCGTAAAACACACCGTCGCCCGGGTTTCCCATCAGTGGCCTCAGCCGCTGCCAGAACGATTCACTCTCCGACAGTTCCTTTTTTGCCTGCCGCAATGAGGCCGCAAACCGATCCACCAATGCGCGATGGTCTTCGGCCCAATCAGCGGCAAACACATAGCCCAGAACCGGTAAATTGCGATTCAGGTTGATGGCAGCGAGAAGGTCCGACATGCTGAACGCCGAACGCCAGCCACCCTCACCTCTCAGGCGCGCCGCGAAATGCCAATAGGTAATGATGACATCCACCTGGCCCCGCCTCAGGGCTTGGCTCAGCAGCGGTGGGGCGGCGAACTGCACCTCAGCGGACTCAGCAATATCCATCCCTTGCTGTTCAGCCACCTTTTGCAGCAATACCCAGCCCTTGCTGTCCGGCCCGCCTGCAACCCCGATACGCTTGCCGACAAGATCAGCCACAGCGCTTATATCGGAGCCTTCATCCACCACGATGTCGCCAATCTGGGATGAGAACGGTACATAAAGGTAGGGCACCCCGTCCTCGAAACGCGCCTGCGCCCATAGCAGGTCGGCTACAGCCCCGTTTACGGACCCACTGGTGACCGCCAGGCGGGAAGCTGGCAGGTTGGCCACCAGGGTGAGGTCCAACCGGTAGCCGTTTTTCCGGTCCAGCCCACGGTGGACGATATGATCCAACTCCCAGTGAGCGGTGCCAAACTGCAACACACTGACGGACAACCTCGGCACAGCCATTTTATCGTTGGCGTGAGCCCCGCCCGAGAACATAAAACTGAACAACAGTACTGCGACAACCATCCACAACGGTCGGATAATGGCAGAGAGGCGTGCAAGATTTGGCGTTGTCAGTGTGTGTTGGCTCATCCCTCCACGATACGAAGGCCGCCAGCCGGCAAGAATAGTACTTTGGTGCCTGTTTTTTGGTGCGATGGTCGCATTCAACCCAGGGCACGGATAGCGTGTAATGCCATCATCACAATAATAAACAGAGGATCGCACCCGACATGGAGATCCCCTGTCCCAGGAGGCCGCCATGCTGAATGAGCCCGATGCCGCACTCTCTCCCGAAAAGCGCTATGATGTTTCGGAAACCATCCCTGATAATGACAACAAACCGGTGGATCCACCCATGGAGCCAACCTACAAAATATTGATCGCCGATGACCACCCGCTGTTTCGTGAGGCCATCAGTAGCGTGATATCCACAGGTTTTACCGGCAGTAGAATCATTGAAACCGCCGACCTGGACAGCGCCCTGGACATTACCCGCGAAAACGATGACCTGGACCTGATCCTGCTGGATCTGAACATGCCGGGAATGCACGGTTTGAACGGTCTGATTACACTGCGGAATGAGGCACCGACCATCCCCGTGGTCATTGTATCGGCGGAGGAAGACAAGCAGGTGGTGCTGCAGGCCATCACCTACGGTGCTTGCGGTTTCATCACCAAGTCCTCTCCCCGCGCCCAGATGACGGATGCCATCCAGCAGATCCTCAACGGCAATGTCTACCTGCCTTCAGACATCATTCGAACCGGCAAGGAACACACCCATCGCCGTAGCCGGCATGAGGACAACCCGATTTCACCAGAGCTGCTGAACTCCCTGACCCGCCGTCAGTTGCTGGTACTGGAGCGCATGTCCAAAGGTGAATCCAATAAGCAGATTGCGTACAACCTGAACATTGCAGAGACCACGGTTAAAGCCCATGTCTCGGCGATCCTTCGTAAACTGGGGGTTCACAACCGGGTACAGGCGATTCTGTCCGCCAGCGATGTGGACTTCAGTCAGTATCTGAAGAGGTAAGAGATCACCCTCTCAAAAGGTGATTCAGCGCACTGCGCAACTTCAACGGCTTCACGGGCTTGTTCATCAACACGTGCCCCAACTCGCGGATATGCTGCTTCAACTCATTGGTGTAGTTGGCGGTAATCATGACCACCGGCGCCGGTCGGTGGCGGCGGCCGTTTATCTCGGCCACCACATCCACACCGTTTTCGTCGTTGTCCAGATGATAGTCCGCCAGGATCAAGTCCACGGGGCTCTTGGCCGGGTCGAGCTGCCGCTCAAGATCTTCCAGGGAAACCGCTGAAACCACCTCGCAGTCCCAACCTTCCAGCAACGTTTGCATGCCCTGGCAGATGGCGTGGTCGTTGTCGATCACCCAGATCCTGGCGCCGCCCAGGCCGCCGTGATGTGACACCACCCGGTCATCATCCGCTGCCGGTCGTTTGGGCAACAACCGCCCGACCGGCACTTTTACACTGAACACCGAGCCTTTCCCTTCTATCGAGGATACTGTCACTTCGTGGCCCAGCATGCGGGAAATCTTGTCGACGATCGCCAATCCCAACCCAAGCCCCTTGTCCGGCTGCGAGCCAGCGGGGCGAATGCGTTTAAACTCCTGGAAAATCTCAGTCAGCTTGTCTCCCGGAATGCCGGGGCCGGTGTCCCACACCTGTAGCAACACGTGGTCCCGATGCCGTCGGCACCCCAGCAGGATGCGTCCGTTGCCGGTATAGCGAATGGCATTGGTGAGGAAGTTGCGCAGAATTCGCGCCAATAGCTGGGAATCTGACTCCACGATTGCTGACGACGGCACAAAGTCCAACGTCAGTCCCTCCGCCATCGCCATCTGGCGAAACTCGCGAGCGATGTTGTTCAGCAAATCCCGGAGGTCAAAGGCCATGATGTCCGGCTTGATCACGCCGGCATCCAGTTTGGAGATATCCACCAGGGTGCCCAGAAGGTTCTCCACATCGTCCAGTGAGGTGCTTACCGAGCGCACCAGCCCCTCAGCCTTGGGCCCGAAGGAATGCTCCTGTAGAGCACTGGTGAACAGGCGGGCAGCATTCAGTGGCTGCAGCAAATCATGGCTGACTGCCGCCAGAAATTTTGTTTTGGATAGATTGGCGCGCTCAGCGTCCATCTTGGCGTCACGCAGCCGGGCTTCCACCGCTGCCCGTTCACTGATTTCCTGTCGCAACTGGTTGTTGAGGCCGGTAAGAGCTGCCGTACGTTCTTTCACCCGTCGTTCCAGATTATCGTACGCCTGCTCCAGGGCCAGCGCGGTCTTGCGGCGGTCGGTAATGTCGCGGATCAGCACGAAGAAACCGATGACCTCCCCGTGCTCGTCCACATTGGGCACGTAGGCACGGAGCATATAGCGGGCCTCTCCGGTGTCGTTGGTTTCCTCGAATTCGAAGTTAACGCTATTGCCTCTGAGCACAGCCTGCATATGGGGCATTAGCCGCTGGTAAAGCTCTGGCTGGTGAATGTTCTCCAGGTGTTTGCCAAGAGGAGACTCGCCATTGCGGCCGTACCAGGCTTCATAGACCTTGTTGCAAAACTGTACGGTCATGTCCGCGCCCACGTAGGCGATCAGTGCGGGCACATGGTCCGTCACCACACGGATCCATCGCTCACTCTCCTCAAGCGCCTTGAGTCGTCGCGCCATTTCGCTGTTCTTGACGTCGGTGATGTCAGAGTAAAGAACAACCAGCCCGCCCTCACGAGTACTTCTTTCCGTCATCTGTACCCAGCGGCCATTGGACAACAGGAACACCGCCCCTTCGGAGGACTCGTTCACATGCTCCTCGACCACCAGCCCGGAACTGATCGCCATGGCCTTCAGGTCGGCGATTGAAGTGCCAGGGGGAGGAACGTCCATATGAGCATGGCCCCAGTAACTGCGGAACCGGCTGTTGCACTGGATAAGTCGGTGCTGGTGATCAAAAAGTACAAAGCCGTCAGCAATGCTTTCGATAGCGTCTGCCAGCCGTTGGCGTGTGGTTTCAGCCTCCTCACGGGCCCGGTTCAGGGCCTTGTTGCTGTGCTTGAGCTCGTCCATGGTCTGGTTGAGCGCTTCCGTACGTTCCCGCACCTGCTCCGCCAGAACCACCGAGTGTTCGAACGCCGCATAGGGCTCAGGTTTATGGGCCGAGCCGGATTCCACCCGAACAATAAGAGCGTCCCTTATCTTTCGGAGGCGCTCGTTCTCCGCCTCCAACTCGGCAATCCGCTGATCCCTGCGGTCTTCGGGATCAGCCTCAGTTTTGACCGTAACCGGCATCGGGCTGACCAATCACCACCCCCGTAAACGTCTGATTGATATGCATACCGTCGAACTGCTCACCATAGGTGTTGAACCCAATGACCTTGTGATGACGAAGGAAATCTGACACCTCATCCACCACGCCGGTGAACTCCGCCTCCAGGCGACGAAGAAAACAGTCGCAGCCGATGGTCACCAGTGGTGGCCCTACGATTCGCTCAGAGGCTTCAATTTGTGTGCGTACACTCTCAAGAAGCGAGCCCGGCTCCATGGCGGTCATCACGATGCCGGTTTCCACCGCGCAGTAGAACGTCAGGCTCCCGTCGGCGTTCACCCGCTGCACCGAGCGCACGAAATAATGCCCCCCGATCCGCACCCCCATAGGTCGCAGCGCGAAAACCTTACGATCAAGCTCTTCCACCGTCACGCCCACTGCACGAGCGTAGGCTTCCGCTGCCGGTTCCGCGTTCAACTCATAGACCGTCCGGCTTTTCGCATCGGCGTGGGTAACCACCAGCTTTTCTTCGCGTGCTTGCATGTGGTGTGTGGAAAACACACGGAAATCCAGCGGCGTGTTGACCAGCATCACGGTGGCAGCCCCGGTGTGAAACCGACCCTCAAAAAATACGTGGGTATTGGCCAGGCGCTCGTCGTCGCCAGCGGAACCGCCAAATTGTGGAATAGTGCCGAGCGCTGCATTCAGCGTCGCCAGTACAAGTTCTTCCCGGCTAGACAGCCCATCCAGCAGGGTTATCGCAAAGGTGTTGCCCTTGACCGACGCCAGGCCGGCATCGCGGCAAGTGGACAGCAGCCCATCAATGACCCCCTGGGCGTCGTGAAGGGTGAAGTGTTCAAGTTCACTGATCAGAGCGCATTCAATGGAAAAGTAACGCCGGTCGAAACCAATGGCGGTAATACACCCCCGGCCGTAACCATCCGGTGTTATTTCCCCTGCCGACGTACAACCACTGACCCGTACGCCGTCAAAGACGTGTTCAAGGGCAATGCCCAAACGACCAAGATCGTATTCAGCGGAACAGAAAAACAGGACACAGCCGAGGTGTTCATGACTGAGCTCGCTGGCAAGGTTGGTGGCGGCCAGCATCGGATCACGAACATGGGAGCTGGCTACCCGAACGGCAGGCAGCGTGGTAACGGGTTTCATGGATACGCTCTCCGAAACCGAGTGGCTTTCACTCGATTCTACGGAATCCGCAAACGGAGCCAATGCGACTTCAGTGCTTTTAATTGGCGCGCCAAAATGATCGTAAGCCATTGATTAAAAACCTCCTGAATCAATGCCTGTCGGCGCCGCCGGTTTGCAGGACTGCAAACCGGCACTTTAGTCTTAAAGGATGAGCCCCCATCGCCCGGATTCCTTGCAGGTATCGGGGCGCTCACCACACACTCAGAACGTGATCACAGCACCCAGCGCCAGGGTGTCGAACTCTGCTGCATCCGCGCCGGTGGACTTCGTGGTCTGCTCAAACATGTTGTATTCGGCAACCAGCTTGAAGTTGCTGTTTACGTCATGGAAGACAGCGACCGAGGTGTTCTCTGTTTCAAAATCCCCCTGGTCTGAGTCCGTTTCACCGTATGACAGCACCAGGCGGTTGGCGCCAAGGGTATAGGATCCCTGAAGCAAATAGCCGTCGGCGTCCTCTTCGGAAGCCAGGGCCGCATCTGTCAGCAATACAGGCACGTCCCCCTCAGAAGTGAATCCGGAGGCGGTCAGCGACAGCCCTACAACCGACGCCTTAAGGCCGTAACCAAGGCCCTGGCTGTCCACTTCCGTGGTTGCGTTCTCGGAACTCTGATGGCGGCCATTAACCCAGCCTGTCAACGCCAGGCCATTCAGGTCGGCACTGTAGGTAACCTCTGCCTCAAAACGCGGCGCGGACTGTTCTGACTCCGCACCCGGTGTGGTATTGGCAGGCTCAAAAATACCAGCAGCCACCTTCAAACCGCCCATATCCGGGGTCCGATAGGTAATCTGGGCAGAGGGATTGGGATAAGGGTAGCCAGTGCGGATATT
Organism: Marinobacter sp. V34; assembly: GCF_055524115.1. NCBI lineage: Bacteria > Pseudomonadati > Pseudomonadota > Gammaproteobacteria > Pseudomonadales > Marinobacteraceae > Marinobacter > Marinobacter sp. V34. The sequence goes on from NZ_JBUPZY010000005.1 coordinate 53,797, forward strand.
GCCAAAGGAAACGCCGGTGGCTGCCCCCGGAGAACCGAAGCCCATCAGGATTTCGTCCAGGAAGATATTTGAGCGGGCGTAAAGACCAAAGTCCTTACCAATCAGAACCTGACCGAATGAACCGTCTACCGTGGCGTACAACTGACGCACATCGATGGCGGTATCCGTCGGTGACTGCAGGCTGTCGTTGATGGTGGACCAGAACGAAGACCGGCCACCCAGAGTCAGGTCGCCCATTTCCTTACTGAAGTTAAAACCGATCGTGTTGGGCAGGAAACCCATCTTAACGTCGGAATTGCGGGTGTCGTTCAGCTTGTCGTCACGGTTGACGTAGAAGGCGTTGAAATAGCCGTCTACCGAAAAGCTGGTTCCGTCTTTGTTGTACACTTCGATTGCCGCGTTTGCGCCGGCGCTGACCGACATCGCACCAGCCATCGCAATGGCCAGCCCTGACTTTCGGAAATTGTTGTTGTTCATAAACTCCCCCGGTTTTTATTGAATCTGGGTGTTGAGCAGCGGGTGGTTACCCGTGTCTCAGGCGCATTCTTTCGCCTGAATTCAATGGTCGACGAAGCATCGGGGGCGGGAAATGCGCCAAGGGGGCAGGTTTTCTGATCTTTTAGGAGGCTATAAAAACAGGACTTTGGGACTACTCCCCGTCAAATTGGGAAGCATTCTAACTCTTGCAGGCAGTCATCCAGGAAAGACTCGGGATCGGCCATGACAGCCTCATCGGCCACCACACCAAACTGAACCTGGCCAGCGTAACTGACAATGCTGACGCCGAGCCCGATATCCCCTGCCTGGGGTACCCAGAACATTTGTTCCAGGATGCGGCAACCAGCCAGGTAGCGTTCTTCCCGGGTACCGGGAACATTGGACACCACCGTACTGGCCTTTCGATAGAATAGGTCAGCGACTGGCTGACGCCAAGCTTCGGGAATCAGCGGTGCGCTGCCCGTCAGCGCCCAGGACAGGCCGGGTTGCCAACTTTTCTTGAGCTTGCGGGTTTCATGCTTGATGCGGAACAGCCGCTCCAGGGAACTTTCACCGTCCACCGGCAACGGCACAAATACGGTCCCGAAATAATTGCCCAGTGTGCCGGGCTCGGGCTTTACCCCTTCCGGCAGGCGGTTGCGGATATCCACTGGCACCGCGGCGTGAAGGACTGCGTCGTCCATATCGGTATCGTCCGCAACAAGCCGATTGCGTACCGCAGACGCCACACAACTGAGTAACACATCGTTGATGGTAACGCTGGTAAGCGTGGCAATCCGGCGAAAACGTTCAAGCGCCACGGGTTGCGACCAACGGCACTGGCGACGGCCCAGCAGTGACCGCTTCAGAGAAGAGTCGGTGTCTTCCGGTTCTACCAGGAACTGGCTGAGCTCATTGACCAGCTTGACACTTTTCCAGGTCGCCCGCCCCAGGGCATTGCGACCGGCGGTGCCACCGTTGCGGGGAATATCGCCCCCCGGACCCGCCTCTTCCCGCGGCCACTCACTAGCCGTCAGCTCACGCAGCCAGGCATTGGCGGCTCTTCCCCAGCGCCCCATGTCCGCCTGTTCCGCCGCGCCGTAAAGCACCGGTGCCTGTTGTGGTGACGGCGGGCACAACCGGTCAAATATGCCCTGAAGGGAGAGCCCGTCGGCGTAGCAGTGATGCATACGCAGAAGGAGCGCTGCGCCGCCCTCGGCATCCGGAAGCAGCCAGAATTTCCAGAGTGGACGGTACGTGGGCAGGGGTTGATTCAACCGGGCTGATACCCAATCCTGCAAGGCCTGCCGATCCAGATGACCGCCGACCACCTCCAGGTGATGATGGAGCGAAAAGACCGGATCTTCTTCCCACCACCAGCCAGGGGCGCGGCGAACCGGCATATAGCGGAAACGCTCCCAGGCGAGCCAGTAAATACGCAAGAACTCCTGCAATCGGGCTTCCGTAAGCCCTTCCACCCGCAACATGACGGTGATGGTCATCGGGTTTTCGGGCCGTTCAAGAGCCAGCCAAGCCGAGTCCACAGGCAACAGCAGATGCGATTCCTTTTGACTCAAACCTGTCTGTCCCCGGATAAGTGCTGCAAGAAATGAAAAGATGACCCCGCATTGTGCCAGACAAGCCCTGAAGGCTCCATAAGGCTGCCAGCGTCACGGAGTTACAAAAAGTTACACGGAAGTAACCTTTCACCTCTATACTCGGAATAAAGCTTGATGAAATGGTTATTAGGCACTACACGTGCCATTACGCCCTGTTCGCCAAACGTCTATTGGCCCTGACTGAGCGTAAAAACAGTAATCAGTGCCAATACCTGCGGTGGCAGAAGTCGGTACAACTGAATGTACCAGCACGCATAAAGACCAATAATAGGCAGGCATCAGGTGCTGAAGGAGAGCAGTCATGAAAGCGAGCCATGTACGAAAGCTGATAAAACCGATCGATAGTGCTTACTCGGAGATGTTCTCAGGGCGAGTCTACCGCGTCGGCACAGGCGCCGTTTCCCTCCGTAATCACAGCGGCAAAGCCGAACAGACCGTTATTGGCGTCCACGGTTTTCTGGAAAATCACTGCTACTTCACCCAGGCCTACGAAGCACCGACAACCGAACTGATCCTGCTGACCTGCAGCAACTACCATATTCCCGTAAATGGCGTAACGCCCGAGGCACCGGATTGGGAAGTGCCTATCAAACACCTGGACGGCACCATCGAGTACGATGCCTGCATTCTCAACCAGGCCCTGGCGAATCTGCCAAGTACCGACAACATTCGCGTACATGGTCATTCTCGCGGTGGCGCCGTTATCCTTGAAGCCATCAACCAATGGCCGGAACTGTATGAAAACGTGGAATTGGTGCTGGAAGCCCCCGTTCTGCCCCAGGGACGCCTTTCTGCCCTGGTAACGGCGGTACTGGAACCGGTGAGTCACGGCATGTGGCCCTGGCTGATTCGCCTGATAAACAGCGCGCCCTCCTCCGCTTACGGCCAAACCTTCTTCGGCAAGATGAACCCACGCAAGAAGCAGCTGCTGGGCAAACTGTTTTCCGCCACCAAGGACCACCTGACCATTGTTCGTAACATAGAGAACCTGATGGCCTGGATGGAGAGGACAGACACCAGCGTGTACAGCCAGGTTCGTTACGGCACCTTCCTGATACCAGCTGTGGACCGAATTCTGGATCGACAAGCCATGCTGGCCAGTGCACGCCAAAGCCCGACCACCATGCGGATTGTCGAAACCGAGGCACCCAGTCACTTTATCACCCTCGACAGCAAGGAATGGGTGCCGGGATTTGAGAGCCTGCCCGCAACGGCCCAGGGTTAGCGCTGCTGCACTCAAGCTCCGGCTCCGCTAAACTGGCTCGCTTCTGTTGCAGGTCCAGTGGAGCCACACACCCATGTATCGTGAGCGCCTAGTCGCTACCCCAACCCATTCCGACAGCGCCCGCCGGTTGCAGCAACTGCTGCTCGACTACCACGACTTCCGCCAGTACAAAGCCACCCACCCTCTGCGGGAACACACCTTCAGGATAGCGAGCTGGCAGGCGGAACGTCTTAAGGCCACCCACGCGGACCTCTACCAACACCCCGGCTACCACACCGGCCTGGAATTCCTGCTGACGGACCTCTACGCCCCGGCCGGCATGACCCGCCGTGACGACAATATCGACCGCGTATTCCCGAAAATGGTGAAGTGGCTTCCGGACAACCTGCTGGACACCTTCGCCGGGCTGGTGGAGTTGAACCTGATTACCCAACGGCTGGACCTGGAGCTGGCCGAACTCTGCCATTCAAACGGCCTTTCTCCCAGCGAACTTTCCAGCGACACCTACTGCCAGATCTTTCGCAGCAGCCAGAAACTGGAACAAAGGGAACGGCAGATTATCCTGGTGGCTGAGGTAGGGCACCAGCTCGACCGCTATGTGCGCAACCGCACCCTTGGCTGGCTGCTTTCAATGAGCCGGGCACCCGCTGAAATGGCGGACCTCAGCGACCTGCACAGTTTTCTGCATCGCGGCTATTCTGCGTTCCGTAAAATGGACGATGTAGATCTGCTAATTGACCGGCTGGTCACGCGGGAAAAGCGGGTAATGAAGAACATCCTGGATGGTCACCCGAAACCGTTCGAGCTGCCGAGTGACCTGTAAACAAGAGAAAGCGGCTCAGGCGTTCAGAATCTGATCCAGTTGGGAATGGATTTCCTGCTCAATTCGCGATTTGAACGGCCGCAGCATCATGCCCAGCTCCAGATGAACGTGGAGAGTGCTATCGGTGATTTCCAACTGGCCTTTTACGCCGCTACGCTTAAATTTGAGGTGATCCCCTTCCCACTGATAGTTCACATCGAACTGCTTTGACAGATCCTCAGCCAGTGTTTCCGCCGCCTGGCGGGCGTGCTCTTTGTCGAGGGAATGAGTACGGCGTACATCAATTGTTGACATGAAACGGATATCTCCAGGATTTCGGGCGCAATTTATAGTGTAAGGCGGCATTAAACTTGTAGCCACCCCCGCAGGCGTTAGAATACGGGGTTCAGATTCTGACAGGACATACCCATGAGCGAGCAAAAACCGTCTACCGACCAGCCACAGGCGGAAGCACCCAAAGACGACGTCACCCATTTTGGTTTTCGCAACGTGCCGAAAAGTCAGAAAGCGGGACAGGTCGCCGAAGTGTTCCATTCCGTGGCCGGCAAGTACGACCTGATGAACGACCTCATGTCCATGGGAATCCACCGCCTCTGGAAGCGCTTCACCATTGAGCTCTCTGGCGTGCGCAAGGGCCACCAGGTGTTGGATATTGCAGGCGGTACCGGCGATCTGACCATGAAGTTTTCCGATCTGGTGGGTCCTTCCGGCAAGGTTGTACTGGCGGATATCAATGCCTCCATGCTGCAGGTTGGTCGTGGCCGGCTGATGGACCGTGGCTACGCTGGCAACATTGAATACGTTCAGGCAGACGCTGAACATCTGCCGTTCCCGGACAACAGTTTCAACGCTGTGAGCATTGCCTTTGGCCTGCGCAACGTCACCGACAAGGACCAGGCCCTGCGGGACATGGCCCGCGTACTGAAACCCGGCGGTAAGGTGATGGTGCTGGAGTTTTCCAAACCGAAGAATCCACTGCTCAGCAAGGCCTATGACGCCTATTCATTCAACGCGCTACCGTTGATGGGCCAGTTGATTGCCGGCGACTCCAATAGCTATCAATACCTGGCCGAGTCTATCCGCATGCATCCAGACCAGGATACGCTCAAGGCGATGATGGAAGAGGCAGGTCTGGTGAACTGCAAGTACTACAATATGACCGGCGGCGTGGTCGCCCTGCACGTGGGCATCAAACCCTGATGTTTCCCGGTCCTACGCTGATGTCCGCAGCCACCGCTATCATTGAGAGCGCACTTAACCGCGCGCTGGCGCTGGACCCCGCTGGTAGGCGGGCGCTAATGTCAGCGCTCACGGGGCCGGTACAGTTTTCGCTGGACGGGCTTGGTCTCACACTGACACTGCAACAGGTGGAGAATCGGATTCAAGTAGCCAGCCAGCCGTCGGAATCCCCTGCTTTGATCCTGTCCGGCCGCCCCATGGCGTTCGCCGCCCTGGCCACCGGCGATGGCGGAGTCTTCAGCGAAGGCCGCATTCACGTGACAGGCGATACCGCCCTGGCACACCAGTTCCAGCGCGCCATCGACCAACTCGACCCCGACTGGGAAGCTGCCATGGCCGGGTATATTGGTGATGTGCCGGCGCATTTTATCGGCCAGCGCGTTCGCGGGGCTGTTCGTTGGAGCCGACAGGCGTTTGCGTCCCTGAACGCCAATGTTGAAGAATATATTCATGAAGAAAGCCGAAGCCTGCCCGGGCGCCGGGAGCTGGAAGCCACGTTTACCGATATCGACCGGCTGAACCTGCAGACCGAACGCCTGGAAGCCAGGGTTACGCAGCTGGAGCATCCCAGACAACAAGACCAAACGGAGACGCCGTGACGCGCCTGCAACGCCTGTTCCGCATTGCCTGGGTCTTCTGCCGTTATCGGCTGGACACCTTTCTACCGTTGGCGGAACTGCCGGTCCCCCTGAAGATTTTTTTCCTGCTGGCCCCCTGGCACCTGTTCCCTAAACCCAAACTGGATCGGGGGGACCGCCTACGCCTTGCGTTTGAAGAGCTGGGGCCGGTATTCGTCAAGTTCGGTCAGATCCTGTCAACTCGCCGGGACCTGCTGCCCGACGACATGGCGCTATCTCTCAAACACCTGCAGGACCGGGTACCACCGTTTCCCGGCGACGTCGCCCAGGGCATTATCGAAAAATCCCTCGGTGCACCGGTGTCGGAACTGTTTGCGGAGTTTTCCCGCGAACCCATGGCCTCCGCCTCTGTCGCCCAGGTGCATGCCGCCACGCTTCTCGACGGCCGGGAAGTGGTGGTCAAGGTCATCCGACCCGACATTGAACGGGTCATCCGCCAGGATCTGGCTCTGATGTATATGATGGCCGGCCTGCTGGAACGCTACTGGTCCGAAGGCCGTCGGCTGCACCCAGTGGAAGTGGTGGCGGACTACGACTCCACCATCCACGACGAACTCGACCAGCAACGGGAAGCCGCCAACGCCAGCCAGCTGCGCCGCAATTTCGAGAACTCATCGCTGATCTATATTCCTTCCATCGACTGGGATTACACCCGCAAGTCAGTGCTGGTGATGGAGCGCATCCACGGCATTCCCATCGCTGATGTTCCGGCACTGCGTGAAGCCGGCGTTGATCTGAAAGTACTGGCGGAAAAAGGGGTGGAGATTTTCTTCACCCAGGTCTTCCGGGACAGTTTCTTCCACGCCGACATGCACCCTGGCAATATTTTCGTGGATGTCAGCAACCCCGCCGACCCGAAGTACATTGCCATCGATTTCGGCATCGTCGGCACCCTTGCACCGGATGACCAAAGCTATCTTGCCCGCAATTTGCTGGCGTTTTTCCGCCGCGACTACCGCCAGGTAGCCGAGCTGCATATCCAGTCCGGCTGGGTGCCACCGGACACCCGGGTCAACGAATTCGAGGCCGCTATCCGCACCGTTTGCGAGCCGATTTTCGAGAAACCATTGAAGGACATATCTTTTGGTCATTTCCTGCTAAGGCTGTTCCAGACGGCGCGGCGCTTCAACATGGAGGTGCAGCCGCAACTGGTTTTGCTGCAGAAAACCCTGCTGAACGTGGAAGGTCTGGGACGTCAGCTATACCCGGACCTGGACCTGTGGAGCACCGCCCAACCCTTCCTGGAAGCCTGGATGCGCAAACGCATTGGTCCGTCCGGCCTGATCAAATCCCTGCAGTCCCACCTGCCGGCCTGGCTGGAGCAGTCGCCGGAAATGCCACAACTGGTGCACGACGCTCTTGTACAGTTACGCAACACAGGCTCCAACGACCACCCCAGTCGCGCTACACTGGAGCTTATTCGTGAAAACCGTGCCCGGGCCGACCGGCGCTGGCGACGAGGGCTCGCCGCAGCGGCCCTGGCAGGAGTAGCCTGGCTGAGCCTCGACCATGACCTGGCCACCCTGGCACAGACCATGCCCGTTCATGGCTGGGCATTGCTGGCCGTAGCGGCCTGGCTGGTTGTTGGCCGTGAACAAAAAAACTGACGGAAGTCATCTAAATGCAAGATTCAAAAGCTAGAGTCGAAGCGCCTGACTGGTTGGCGGACATTCGCTGGAATGCGGACGGACTGGTGCCAGCCATTGCCCAGGACGCCACTACTGGCGACATCCTGATGATGGCCTGGATGAACGCAGAATCCCTCAGGCTGACCGCCGAAGAAGGTCAGGCCGTATACTGGTCCCGGTCGCGCGGCAAACTGTGGCGCAAGGGGGAAACCTCCGGCCACCAGCAGGTAATTTCGGAGATCCGGCTGGACTGTGATGAAGACGTCGTTCTTCTGAAGGTTGAGCAGAAAGGCGGCATTGCCTGCCACACCGGCCGCCGCAGCTGCTTCTACCGCAGACTGGAAAACGGCTCATGGGCAAGCGTGGATCCGGTGCTCCGGGACCCGCAAGCGATATACGGCCACAAACACGGAGGTAGCCACAATGAGTGACATTTTGGAGCAACTGGCACAGGTGCTGGAGGCTCGCAAAGAGGCCGACCCGGAAACGTCCTACGTCGCCGGCCTTCACCAAAAGGGCCTCAACAAGATCCTGGAAAAGGTGGGAGAAGAGTGCACCGAAACACTGTTGGCCGCCAAGGACGCGGAGCACTCCGGTGAAACCCGGGACGTGGTCTATGAAACCGCCGACCTCTGGTTTCACAGCATGGTGATGCTGTCCCGGCTTGGCCTCGGCCCCAAGGATGTCATCGACGAACTCGCCAGCCGATTTGACCTGTCTGGCCTTGAAGAGAAAGCCTCCCGGGATCAATGAGCCGGGTAGCCGTGGAGAGGGTTTCCGGAAGCCCCCCGAAGTGGCGTACAATCAACCATAACAGAAACATTAAGACGAGGGTCCCGGCATGGGAATCAGTATCTGGCAGCTCCTAATCGTACTTGGCATTGTTATCCTGTTATTCGGAACCAAAAAGCTTCGCAACATTGGCGGTGACCTTGGCGGCGCCATTCGTGGATTCAAGAAGTCCATGAACGAAGACGACAAAAAGGACGAAAGCCCGGAGACTCTTGAAGAGGATGCCGACGCGAAGGCCTATGAAGCCCGCGCCGAAGAAAAGCCACGGGACAAGTCCCACAGCTGAGACGGGCTGAATGTTTGATATTGGCTTTGTCGAGCTACTGATCTGCGGCGTCATCGCGTTACTGGTCCTCGGCCCCGAGCGGCTGCCAACGGCGGCTCGGGCTGCTGGACGGTGGATTGGTGGTGCCCGGCGCATGGTCAGTCAGTTTTCTTCGGAACTCGACCGCCAGCTCAAGGCGGAAGAACTCCGTGAGGAACTGCGCAAGGCAGGTGATGTCGGCCTGGACGATGTTCAGGAATCGGTTCGCGGCGCCTTGGATGAGGCCAAGAAATACGAACACATGGTCCTCTCCGACGACGGGAAGCCCAAACACCGGCCCGCACCAGCGACCCGGCGGATTGCTGAGCCTGAAACAGAGCCTGCATTGACCCCGGAGGAAGATCCAACTTCGGCTAACGGCTCCGGACATGCCTCTTTGGCTCCCGATGATCCTCCGCAAGAGAGTGGTAACACGCACGACCATTCGGCCGAAGACGCCCCGAAACAACAGGAAAGCACGCCGGATAATCGTTCATGACCGCTCAGCCAGACCGAAAAAGAGCCCAAAATTCCGACGCCGCACAACCGGAAATGCCGCTGATTGAGCATTTGTTGGAGCTGCGAAATCGTCTGCTGAAAATGGTCGTAGCGGTAATCATCTGCTTTGCCGCCATCTACCCGTTTGCCAATGAACTCTACCTGCTGATATCGCAACCCTTGCGCGACCTGTTGCCAGTCGGCCAGACCATGATCGCAACGGACATCACCTCGCCGTTCTTCGCACCCTTGAAACTGGCCCTGGTGTTGGCCGTATTTGTGGCCATTCCGGTGATTCTCTACCAGCTCTGGAGTTTTATTGCACCGGGCCTGTATGCCCACGAGAAGAAACTGGCGTTCCCCCTGCTGTTTACGTCAGTCATCCTGTTCTATCTGGGGGCTGCATTTGCCTACTACGTGGTATTCCCGCTGGTGTTCGGTTTCTTCACCGCCATCGGCCCGGAAGGCATTGTTGAGTTGCCGGATATCAGCAGTTACCTGAATTTTGTGCTAAAAATGTTCTTCGCCTTCGGCGTTGCCTTCGAAATCCCCATCGCCACCATACTACTGATTCTCACCGGTGCCACCACACCTGAAGACCTCGCAGCGAAGCGTCCGTACATTGTGGTGGGTTGCTTCGTGATTGGTATGCTGCTTACTCCGCCAGATATCATCTCCCAGACCCTGCTGGCCTTACCCATGTGGCTACTGTTTGAGCTGGGCATCCTGTTTGGGCGACTCGCCAGACGCGAGGTGGAATCACCTGACGCAACGGATGCCTCCAACGAATGAATCTGGCGCTATTATTCCCGGATGATTTCGTGGCTGCAGACAGAGCCATATTGACAGGCCGCCGACTGGCGCACCTGAATTCAGTGTTGAAGGTGTCGGAAGGCGACCTGGTCCCTGTGGGGCTGGCAGACGGAGAGATTGGAACGGGCCGCGTGCTCCAGCTCACCAATGCTGAGGCTGTATTGCAGGTGGAATTGACCACCTCACCCCCTGCTCCCATACCTCTTACCTTGATTCTCGCCATGCCACGGCCAAAAATGTTCCGTCGCGTGCTGCAGACCTGCGCAACCCTTGGGGTTAAGGACATCTGGCTGATAAACGCCTACAAGGTGGAAAAAAGCTTCTGGCAAACACCGTGGCTCTCAGAAGATAACCTGAGGGAAAACATGACACTGGGCCTTGAGCAGGCTCGAGACACCCGCATCCCCCGCGTTCATATCCGCAAGCTGTTCAAGCCGTTTGTGGAGGACGAACTACCGGCACTTATGGAAAATACCCGGGCGTTCGTCGCCCACCCCGGCACCAGCACACCGTGCCCAGCCATGATCAACGAGCCCGCTACCCTGTGTATAGGCCCGGAAGGGGGATTCATTCCCTATGAAGTCGACAAACTGGTCGAGGCAGGTTGCGAGGCGGTACACCTTGGCAGCCGCATCCTTCGGGTGGAGACCGCCGTACCGGTGCTGGTCAGCCGCCTCTTCGATGCCTGCGTTTAATTCAGGCCGAACGCGCCTTCCACAGTTTTGTCAGTGGTGTAATCACCGCCACCAGTAACGCCCCTACCGCAACACCGAAAAGGCCGTCCGCAAGCACTGGAATAACGGCCTGCCCGACACCACCGAAACCTTCGACAAAATGACGAATGGCTTCAGACACCGGCGGCAGCCCATGGGTGAGAATGCCACCACCCACCAGGAACATGGCAATGGTACCCAGCACCGACAAGGCCTTCATCATCCAGGGAGCAAACCAGAGGATGCCCTCCCCAACTCGCCTGGCAAACGGGCTTTCTTTCTTGCTGAGGTACAGACCGCCGTCGTCCAGCTTCACAATACCGGCCACCAGGCCATAGACACCGATGGTGATCATTACAGCGACGACCGTCAGCACCATGAACTGCATTCCGATGCTCTGACTACTGACCGTTCCGAGGGTAATCGCTATGATTTCAGCCGACAGGATAAAGTCTGTGCGGATCGCACCCTTGATCTTGTCTTTCTCAACCGCTTTCAGATCGGCGTCGGGATCTTTGAGGGCGTTGTGGAGCTCTTCCTTATGTTGCTCATCTTCCTGCCTATGAAGAAACCGGTGAGCGATTTTTTCAAACCCCTCAAAGCAGAGAAAAGCACCGCCCAGCATCAGCAGGGGGATCACCAACCAGGGCACGAAGAAGCTGATGGCAAGAGCCCCCGGAACCAGGATGGCCTTGTTGAGCATGGAGCCCTTCGCCACCGCCCAGACCACCGGTAGTTCCCGCGCAGGTTTCACACCGGTTACCTGCTGGGCATTGAGCGCAAGGTCATCCCCCAACACACCAGCCGTTTTCTTGGTGGCTGCCTTGGTCATCAATGCAACATCGTCCAGAACCGTGGCGATGTCATCAATCAATACGAGAAGACTGCTGGCAGCCATAACGAATTCCTTTTGGTTCAACTACGTTGGTGGTGTGCCCCGCAAGTCATGATCAGGCATCCAGCCCCATGGCCTCGGCCGCAATACGGTTCTTGATTGGTCCAAGCTGGTTCAGCCAGCGCAGGCCGGTGTTGCGAAGCCAACGCACGGTCAACTCATCACGGCCAAACAGTTGCTTGAAACCTTCCATGGCCGCCATCATCGCGAGATTCTCACCCTTGCGACGACGCTGATAGCGGGCCAGGACAAGCTCGTTGTCTGGATCGATGCCTTTCTTCCTGGCGCCGGCAAGCTCATCCATTAACGCACGAACATCCCCATAACCCAGGTTCGCCCCCTGGCCGGCCAGGGGATGAATGGTGTGGGCGGCGTCGCCCACTAGCGCAAAGCCAGTGGCAATGTATTCCTTGGCATGGCGCTGACGCAAAGGAAACGCGTAGCGACGCGAGACTACGTCCACTGCGCCCAGTTCACGCTCTATCGCTCGTTCCAGTTCCGCCTTGAAGGCATGGTCATCAAGCCCCATCAAACGCCGGGCTTCTTCGGTATCCTGGGACCACACGATCGAGCAGAAGTGCTCGTCGCCGGACTCTGGCAGCAGCGGCAGGAATGCCAGCGGCCCCGTCGGCGAAAACCGCTGCCAGGCGGTATGGCGGTGACTCTGGGTAGTTCGAACCGTGCACACGATAGCTTGCTGGCCATAATCCCATTCGCGGGTCGGCAACCCAACCCACTGGCGCAGGCGGGAATGGGCTCCGTCCGCAGCCACGACAAGCCGGGCATTCAGTGTTTGGTCATCCTCAAGCCGGATACCATGCCCACTGCCATCCTGCCACCAGCCAGTCACCTTGACGCCATCAATCAGGGTCACCATGCTGTCAGCAAGAGCGGCAAAAAGTGCCCTCACAATTCGACGGTTCTCAATGATGGTACCGAGCGCCGGCGCCCGGAGTTCCGCCGCCTCGAACTGGATACGGCCAGTGCCCTCACCGTCCCACACGGTCATCGTCTGGTAGGGACAATGGCGACCAGCGGTTATCTCCGACCACACCCCCAACTGTTCCAGCAGGCGCTGACTGGAGACCGAAATGGCGCTCACGCGGGGGTCGAAATCCTCTGCAGACGTCGCCTCTTCGGGTTTCTGCATCAAGGCTTTTCTGTCGGCGCCTTCCACCAGCCCGACGTTCCAGCCTTGCCTAGACAAGCCCAGCGCAAGCGCGGAGCCCACCATGCCGCCGCCAACCACCAGGATATCGAATTGCGGTTGCTCACTCATGGTCGTTGCGTTCCGAGAAAGCGTTGTCAGGAGTACGAAGTTCGGCCCGGCGCCCACCCAGGCCCATGGCCTGACGAGCAAACCAGCGCTTGGCGCCAGGTAACAGATCCAGTCCCACCAGGCCGGCGTCGCGGGCGGTGGTCACCAGAGGCAGGTGATTACCGAACAGCTGGATCAACGAGTCGGAGAAACGCGCGGTTTGCTGCCAATCTCGACGGTGACGAACCTGATAAGCATTTAGCACCCCCAGGCTACCCAGGGGTTGCTGCAACTCGACCGCCACCCGGAACTGCTCTACCAGTGCCATCAGGCCACGTAGCGCCAGGTTGAAGCCCTGACCGGCAACCGGATGAAGAGTGTGTGCCGCATTGCCTACCAGCACCACACCGGGGCGAACCGCCTCGTCCACGGTTTTCAGGGTCAGCGGATAGTGGCTGCATTCCCCAATGCGTTCAAACCGCCCGAGACGCCAGCCGAACCGTTGCTGCAACCGCTGACACTTGGCCTCATCACTCAGCGATAGCAGTTCATCAAGCGCTCCACCGGACAGAGTCCATACCAGGGAGGCGGTTGTTCCGGCCCGGATTGGCGAGCCATGAGGTAATAGCGCCATGGGACCGGCGTCGGTGAAGCGTTCGAAGGCTGTAAAATCGTGGCTATGGGTGGTGGAGACGTTGGCAATCAGCGCGTGCTGGTCATAGGCTTCCTCGTTGACCCGGAAGCCCAGTCTTTCACGCAGGCCAGAACGGCCGCCGTCTGCCACCACCAAGCACTGAGCGGTCAGTTCCCGATCACCCTTGTCGGCACCCAAGGTAACGCGAACACCCTCTGGTAGCGGCTGCATGGCCGTCACCTCCGCCGGTGCTTCCCAGACCACATCGGTCTGCAGCAATTCCCGCATCAGGCAAAGCCCCATCCAGCGATTGTCCGCCACGTAGCCCAAAGCATCCTGTTGGTGCTCAGCCGCGTTCAGGCGGGTGGCCCCGAAATGTCCACGATCCGAGACATGAATATGACGAATGGGCGTGGCATGTTCGGAAAGCCGTTGCCACAGGCCCAACTCTTCAAAGATCAACCTTGAGCCCCAGGCCAGCGCCGTGGAACGGGCATCATAGCTAGGCTGATAGCTGTCCGGCAGGGCATCCGGGGACAGCGGGAAAGCCTCTACCACGGTTACCCGCAGTTGCGGCAGGGTTCTCGCCAGCGCCAGAGCCAGGGTGGCTCCCGCCAGCCCGCCACCGGCGATGATGATATCGGTATCGTGCTGGTTCACGGTCAGTCGGCCATCAACGCTTCAATCTCGGGAATGGTCTTCGGAACCGCGTCGGTGAGTACCCGGCAACCCTCTTTCGTCACCACCACGTCGTCCTCAATGCGAATACCGATACCACGCCACTTTTCATCGACGCTGGTGTTATCCGGCGCCACATATAGTCCTGGCTCCACGGTCAGCGCCATGCCCGGCTCCAACTGGCGCCACGCATCGCCCACCTTGTAGTCCCCGACATCATGCACATCCAACCCCAGCCAATGGCCGGTGCGGTGCATGAAGAACGGCGTGTACGCCTGCTCCTCGATGGCTTGTTCTACCGTTGTGTCCTTGAGCAGACCAAGATCGATCAAGCCCTGGGTGAGCACCTTCAGTGCGGCCTGGTGGGGATGATCCCAGTGATTCTCGGGACGAACTTCCTCAATCGCCGCATATTGCGCCGCCAGAACCACCTCATACAGGGCCCGCTGTTCATCGCTGAATTTACCGCTGACCGGGAAGGTACGGGTAATATCGGAGGCATAGCATTCCAATTCACAGCCTGCATCGATGAGCACCAGGTCGCCATCATTCAACGGGGCGCTGTTTTCAATGTAGTGGAGGATGCAGGCATTCTGACCGCCACCCACAATCGATGGATAGGCCGTGGAGCGGGCACCGCTTTCCATAAAGGTGTGGATCAGCTCAGCTTCCAGGGCGTACTCAAAGACACCTTTGCCGGCCCGCTTCATCGCCCGTTTGTGGGCCTCGCAGCTGATCTCGCCGGCCCTTGCCATCACCTTGATCTCCGCCGCGCTCTTGTACAGGCGCAAATCATGGAGCAGGTGTTCCAGTGCGACGAACTCGCCGGGCGGATGAGCACCTGAGCGAACCTTGCTGCGGATCACCTTGACCCAATCCATCACCTTGGTATCAAAATTATGATCTTTGCCTAGTGGGTAATACACCCTGCTGCGGCCTTCGATCATGCCGGGCAGGATGTCGTCAATGTCGGCAACGGGAAAGGCATCGTCCAGGCCGAAGGTCTCGATAGCGCCTTCGGGGCCCGCCAGGAAACCATCCCAAAGCTCCTTTTCCGGATTCCGCTCCTTACAGAAGAGTACCGACTCACCATGCTCCCGGCCGGGTATCAACACCAGGACCGCTTCCGGCTCGCCAAATCCGGTCAGGTATTGGAAATCACTGTCCTGGCGAAACGGATGCAGGACATCCCGGTTACGCACCCGTTCGGGGGCGGCTGGCAAGATGGCAATGCTGTCCGGCGCCATTCGCTCCATCAGCCGTTGCCGGCGATCGTTGAATTCCTTGACGGGTATCAGTGAAGCCATGATGTCTCCCACGGGTATCAGTGTTGTTCAGTGCAAAGTCGGGGTATTGGGCGACGGCTTTTCCGGCGGATTGAACTCAGTGAACACCGCCAGAGCACCCAGCCGTACGTATTCGACGATTTCCATCAGTTGTTGTTCGCTTTCATCGTCTGGCTCGTCATCGTCGGCCACCTGACTGATCGCCACCATGTCTTCAATGAGTTCGCGAATCTCGTCCGGCGCCTCGCCCAACGCTTGGCCAGCGGACAGCGCCATGCCTTCAAGGAAGCCTCGCACCCAGGAGGTGAGCGCTTCCAGGCGTTGCTCGATGGCGTAATCATCGTCCGGCAGCAATGGCTGAAAACTCATATCGGTAGCCTTGAGCAGCTCGAGCGTCTGGTCATAGGCCGATGCCATGAATTCCCGCAGGTCGTCTGATTCGTCGGTCGCGGTCTGTGGCAGGCCCATGTGCTCACATACCATGGCCAGCCATTCCTCTTCACTGATACGTGCACCAGCAGCAAGCCGGCCACAAAGCACCCCGTGGAGCTCCGATGGATGACTGAAAGCCTTGTGAGCGGTAAACACATTTGCCCAGCGCTCAAACGCGACGGCGCGGGAATTGGAGGTGTCGGTTTCGGACATGAAACGGGACGGTCCTGTATGAATGAGTGAAGGCCCTATCCTAGCATTCAGCCGCATTTAAGACACTTGCCCTCTTGATTCCGGGCCGGGAAAGAGTAAATTATGTTATAACATACCACTTCATTGAGAGTGTCGCCCCATGCCAAAGAGAATACCCACGCAGCCAAAGCCACGCACCCGTCGCCCACATTCACTGATGTCACTCGGTTGTGTAATCGCCGTTAGCGCGCTCGCATCGACCGCCTGGGCTGACGACAACCCGGGCGCGCACGACCATGGCCACGCTCGTTTACAGATGGCGCTGGAAGATAACCGTATTGACCTGATGCTCAACTCACCGGCCCATAACCTTGCCGGGTTCGAACACGAAGCGCGCTCAGAGGCGCAGAAAAACCAACTGGCAGAAATCAACCGCTGGCTGAAAACCACCCCTCTGATCAACACCGTAGCAGCCGACTGTCACGTCACAGCGGCTGCTGTGGAACTCGGTGGAGGCGAGGAAAGCCATGGCGAACATAACCATCATGATCACGGCCACGACGACCATCATGAGGAAGCCACTCACCGGGAATACGATGTGACCCAGCAACTGGAATGCGACCGCATCGAAGCCGATCAGGAATTCACATCGGCACTGATGGAGAGATTCGAGGGGATGGAGGAGCTCACTGTCGAATGGGTCAGCCCCTCTGGCCAGGGCAGCGCCCGGCTGACATCCTCAAACCAGGCATTCGCTTTCGACAACTGACTCACGAACGCCCTGCTGAGGCACTACTCCTCGTAGGGCGAGACGTCCTCAGCCACGATGGAGTAGGAGGACGAAGCAATGTCGTTCTCGGTTTTCTCAATCTTCAGGGTGCCTTCAATCCATACCGGATCGTAGAGTGCTTCCAGCTTGAAGCCCTTCTTGTACTTGACGTGAATGATCTGGTTCGGAGGTGGCGGCGGCACGTGTATGCAGGCGCCATAGTATGGCACCAGGAAAAACTCCAGAATGCGCATATCCTGTGTGGTTTTCAGTGGCACGACAAAACCCGGAATCCGGCCCGACCGGCCATCCATTTCAGGCACCACACGGCCGGTCATGATTTCGTCCGGTAATGTGGCAGGGCCATCACCCTCATGGGAGACTTCTGGCATATTCTCGAGTAGGTTGAGATCTTCCTCTGGCATCAATTCCAGCCAGTCGATCTCTTCCGAAGCGTCTTTTGCGCTAACGGCGGTAGAAAGGCTGAAGACCGCAACCAACGCCACCATTAACAGGGTGGCGAACAGGGAGCGTTGCCGCGACCGGGATTTCAAAGGTTCTGACATAAAACTGACGTCTCCTGTAACGATTCAGGGATCATACACCGGATGACCAATGCCTGACATGACCGGCAAGACAGATTTGCACAAAGAGAGTTCTGTAACCCCAGAGAGTTCCGTAACTCCACGGCAGACCCTCCGCATCAGCGAACTCACTTTTCGCTGGGGCCGAGCCCAGCCGTACATCCGCTATCCCGACGTGACACTCAACAGCGGTGAACACCTTTTCCTCCGGGGTCCCAGCGGCAGCGGCAAGAGCACACTTCTGAGCCTTCTGGGAGGCCTTCTCGTGCCGAATTCCGGTAGCCTGGAGTTGCTGGGCACAGACCTGGGTGGCCTGTCCAGCGGCCAACGCGACCGATTCAGGGCCGATCACATGGGCGTTATTTTCCAGCAGTTCAACCTGGTGCCTTACCTATCCACTCTGGAAAACGTCACACTGCCCTGCCGGCTTTCACGGAAACGCCAGGCACGTGCCCTGCCCTCGCCGGGGCAAGAAGCCGAATCCCTGCTGACCGCTCTGGGCATTCCTCAGAGCCATTGGCACCGACGGGTAACAGGCCTCAGTGTCGGCCAACAACAACGGGTAGCCGCCGCCAGGGCGCTGACCGGCGCGCCGGAATTGATCCTGGCTGACGAGCCCACCTCAGCCCTGGACAGCGACAACCGGGACCGCTTTATCGAACTGTTACTGGGGCTGGCGGCGGAAAAACACTCATCCGTTGTCTTTGTCAGCCATGACAAAAGCCTGGCGCAACGTTTTACCCACCAACTGGCCCTGGAGGTGACCCCATGAACCTTCGGCTGGCGTTATCTCTGGCCATGGCAAGCCTCTGGTATCGGCGCAGGGTACTGGCGCTGGTGACCCTGACCTTGACCCTCAGCATCACCCTGCTTTTGGGCGTCCAGTACCTTCGCACTGAGGTCAAACAGTCCTTTACCAACACCATTTCCGGTACCGACCTGATTGTGGGCGCTCGCAGCGGCCAGTTAAACCTGCTGTTGTACACTGTCTTTCACATCGGTGACGCCACCAACAATATTCGCTGGAGCACCTACAAGAAACTGCAGGAGGATGAGCGCATCGGCTGGCTGGTCCCCATTTCTCTGGGCGACAGTTATCGTGGGCACCGGGTTGTCGGCACCAGCGAGCAGTTCCCGGAACACTTCCGCTACGGCCGGGACCAGAAACCCGACTTGGCCGAAGGAGAATGGTTCGCCGATGTCTTCGATGTGGTGTTGGGGGCCGAAGTGGCCCGCAAGCACGCCCACCAAACCGGCGACAGAGTTGTCCTGTCCCATGGCGGCGGCAAGACCAGCTTCTCCAACCACAAGGACACGCCATTCACGGTCACTGGCATCCTCGCCCCCACTGGCACGCCCGTGGATCAGGCGGTTTACATAAGCCTGGAGGGCATGGAAGCCATCCATATTGGCTGGGAATCCGGTGTTGCCATCCCCGGGCGAACAGTCGCACCAGAAGAGGCCAGGCAACGGGACCTGACACCGGACGCCATAACCGCTGCATTCGTAGGCATCGACCGCAAGGTGCTGACGTTCCAGGTTCAGCGCCAGATCAACGAATCGCAGCTCGAACCGCTGTCGGCGATTCTCCCGGGAGTGGCACTCAGCGAACTGTGGCGAATCATGGGCCAGTTCGAAAAGGCCTTACTGGGAATCACCGGCTTTGTGGTGGTTACCAGTCTGATCGGGCTCGTGGCCGTGTTACTGACTCTGCAAGCGCAGCGCCGGCAGGAAGTGGCGATTCTCAGGGCTACTGGTGCTTCTCCGGCACTCATCGCGGTATTGCACGTGATCGAATGCCTTCTGCTGGCAATAGCGGCCTGCGGCCTGGCGATACTTGCCGGAGCGGCCGGCATTGCGGCTCTGAGCCCCTGGCTTCTGGAAACCTGGGGCGTTCAGGTCGGCCTGAGACCACTAAATACAACGGAATGGTCGATCATCAGCAGCGTACCTCTGGCGGCATTGTTCGTGGGCCTTATTCCGGCGCTCCAGGCCTGGCGCGGCAGCCGTAAACAAGGGCTGGGACACGTGGCCCCGGAGTGACGGACGTCACGCAACGCAGGCCATGACATCCCTGTAAATTGACCAGCTTGCAGTCCACACTTATAGTTAGTTCACTTCTTTGATACAGGCGTTGGACGACTCATGGAACAGTCCGAACTACAGGCATTGGCGGACAAACTCGACAGATTGATCGAACACTGTCGCAAACTGGAACGTGACAACGCGATGCTGCGCGAGCTGCAGGACGACTGGAACCGCGAGCGAGCGCAGCTCATGCACAAGAATGATCTTGCCAAAAACAAGATTGAAGCCATGATAGGCCGCCTTCGAGCCCTGGAGCACCACTGATGGCACAGCAGCCGACAACCGTCGAAGTCAAGATTCTCGACAAGGAATATCTGGTCGCCTGCCCGCAGGAAGAGCAGGAAGCACTGCTTCGCTCCGCCAGGCACCTGGACACCAAAATGCGGGAAATACGCGCCAGCGGCAAGGTATTCGGTACCGAACGTATCGCCGTGATGGCAGCCCTCAACATCACCAATGAGATGCTTGAGCGGGACACCATGTCGGATACCGCCAGCTCTATTCTCAACGCCATGGACGAAAAGCTCGATACCGCTTTGGGCGAGGGCACTGGTAACTAGTCCTTACACAGGAATCCGATTCAGGTGTTGCAATCAGCCCCGCCAATGCCCGTATAATGAATTGAACTTCCTGGGCTGTTCGCTGGTCGGATTCGTCCTCGAGCCGATGCGCACTACCCAGGTGGCTACTTCAGGGCATTGTGAGCACGTCCCCATGCGGGGAAAGCCTAATATGTCACAGCGGCCACCGACCTTGAACTTTGGGTTCAAGGGCCACATCCGATAACGGCAGCCCGGGAAGCTTTAATTTCAACCAAGACCATTAGAAGCTCGACAGTTCATCCTGCAGGTCGCGTTTCAGTTCTTCCGGCTCGGTTATCCACAGGGTTCCATCCAGACCAGGCAACACCCCAACGTCCAGACCGTCTTTCGTCAGACCAGGCACCCATTTTCTGAAAAAATCCGGCAACGGAATACGCTTTGGCGTGAGATCGTCAGAACCTTTTCCATACTCTGCCGCGAATACCTCACTCGGCCAAACGGGTAAATACTCCACCTCGCCATCTTCAGACACGATTTTCAGGAAACGATTCTCCGTATTCACCAAAATCCAGACCTCACGCTCCTCCCCCACCTGGCTCAGGAAGTAGTCGTATCGTTCTTCCCCGTCTGATTCGAGGACACTTGTTAATTCATCGTTGTTCATGGATCGACCTACTGTTGAACGAAAACGTTGAAGGGCCAATGATAGCCTATCGACCTGCCACACCGACATCATCAGAGAGCGGCTACGTTTTTCTGTACAACAGGGGCAACCAGGTGGTAGAAAAAGCCTTATGTTGACCAACGTTATTTCAGCGCACCCCTTCGAAGAACACCCTGGCTCGCAATCCCGAAGCAATCTTCGCAAAGCCCTTCGGAAGAAGCGCCGCTCGCTGTCTGTGGAAGAGCAACAGATTGCCGCTGACCAGCTTGCGCTGAACCTGTTGAAACATCCCGACCTTTTCAGGGCTCGCCACGTTGCCGTATACCTTCCCAACGACGGTGAAATTGATCCCCAGGTGTACGTTCATGTTGCCCGCAGGCGGGGTATACGCTTTTATTTGCCGGTACTGCATCCGGTTCACCGTGGCAGACTGGTATTCAGCCCCTTTATCGATGGGACCGAGCTGACAGCCAACCGTTTTGGCATTCCGGAACCGCCGTTCCACAAGGGGCTGGAGCGGCCACCATGGGCGCTCGACGCCGTACTGTTTCCGCTGGTGGGGTTTGATGGTTTCGGTGGGCGGCTGGGCATGGGCGGCGGCTTCTACGATCGCACCTTTGCGTTCACGCGAATCCGGCCACGCCTGGCACCGAAGCTGATCGGGCTGGCCCATGACTGTCAGAAGGTATCGGAGTTACCGCTGGAACCCTGGGATATCCCTCTGCACAGCGTGGTGACTGACAGAGAGCGTTACCGAATGAGGGCGAAGAGTTCTCGGTAAGGTTTAGTCTCGAACGGCGGACACTGTAAAGGCTTCGCTATCGGAGGCCGTAGGCTCATCATCAGCAGCCTGAAGCGACGTGAAGCCTGTAACAACAAGGCCAACGGCAAAAATCAGCGCAATCATCCGGATAATGTCAGGCTTGCGGCCCATGGGGGGATTCTCCGGTATCTGAAAGAGTAAAAACGATCTAAATCAGCTCACTATTCTTGTTTTCAAGAATTAGACGAAAGACTAACACCTATCTTGCATTTTACAATTTTTCACAGATTAAAGTTTTGTAAGACTTTCTAGAGCAGGAGTTCACCGTCCGGATTGGGTACGGCTGGCCTGATCCGCGTTACCCAGACTTATTGTTCCCGGCTCCCAAAAACAGCTGATAAGCCTCATTGTCAGTCATGTTTTCGTAGCGGAAGCCGACCTTTTCGAGCATCTTCTCGAAGTCTTTCACTTCGTCGTCTTCCACCTGAGCGCCCAGCAGAACACGGCTATAGGCCGCACCGTGGTTGCGGTAGTGGAACATGGAGATGTTCCAGCGGGTTCCCAGTGACATCAGGAACTTCAGCAAGGCGCCTGGACGCTCCGGGAACTCGAACTGGAAGACCTTCTCGTTGGTGATGGTTGGCGCATGACCACCCACCATATGGCGAATATGCTGCTTCGCCAGATCGCTCTCAGTCAGGTCTATGACGGAATAACCGGTTTCCCTCAGATCCTGGATAAGGTCCTCGCGGCCATGACCTCCCGCCGCGATCTGGATGCCCACGAAGATGGTTGCATTGGTGGCATCGGCGTAGCGGTAGTTGAACTCGGTGATGCTGCGTTTGTGCAGGGCGTTGATGAACGTCTTGAAGGCCCCCGGCTTCTCCGGGATGGTCACCGCCAGGATGGCCTCGCGCTTTTCACCGATTTCCGTGCGCTCCGAGATATAGCGCAGGCGATCGAAGTTCATGTTGGCACCACTGAGGGTGGCCACCAGGTTTTCGTTTTCGATCTGCTCGCGCTCGATGTACTTCTTGATGCCCGCCACGCCGAGCGCACCGGCCGGCTCGGCGATGGAGCGGGTATCCTCGAACACGTCCTTGATGGCGGCGCAGATTTCGTCGGTGGACACGGTGATGACTTCATCCACGTGGTCCTTGCAGATTTCCCAGGGGTACTCGCCAATCTGCTTGACTGCCACGCCGTCTGCGAAAATGCCCACCTCGTCCAGCACCACACGCTTACCCGCTTTCATCGCCGCCTGCAGGCAGTTGGAGTCCTCGGGCTCAACACCGATCACCTTGATTTCAGGGCGCAAATACTTGATATATGCGGCCATACCGGCAATCAGCCCGCCCCCGCCAACGCAGATAAAAATGGCATGAATAGGCTTACTGAATTGCCACATAATTTCCATGGCAACAGTACCTTGCCCGGCGATCACGTCCGGGTCGTCGTAGGGCGGGATGTAGGTGTAGCCGTGCTTTGCAATCAACTCCTGGGCATGCGCTGCTGCTTCATCAAAGGCATCGCCCTTGAGAACGACCTTAGCGCCGTGGTCACGCACAGACCGTACTTTGATCTCAGGCGTGGTCTGAGGCATGACGATGACTGCCTTGATACCCAGATTCTTGGAAGCCAGGGCCACGCCCTGGGCATGATTGCCAGCAGAGGCACAAATCACACCCTTGGCTTTCTGTTCTTCAGAGAGCTGCGCAATCCGGTTGTAGGCACCGCGAATCTTGAAAGAAAACACCGGCTGAAGGTCTTCGCGCTTGAGCATAATGTTGTTGCCAAAGCGCTTTGAGAGGCTGCGAGCCTCGGTCAGCGGGGTCTCGATGGCCACGTCGTAGACACGGGCATCGAGGATTTTCTTTATGTAGCGTTGCGGCATGGGTCCGTCCGGAAGTTGGTGTTTTGTCGGAAAAACCAACAGTGTAGAAACTTTGCCCGGGTTCCGTCTATAAGCAGGTCGCCCGGAAGGGCTATAATGGCGATCTTAACTACATTTTCCTGCGAAACCGGAGTTGATCGATGAATCAGGACGAACTGAAGAAAGCCGTCGCCAAGGCCGCACTGGACCATATCAGACCGCATCTGGATCAGGAGAGCGTTATCGGCGTGGGCACCGGCAGTACGGCCAATTGTTTTATCGATCTTCTGGCGGATATCCGCACCGATTTCGACGGAGCCGTTGCCAGCTCCGACGCCACGGCGGAGCGCCTGAAGAGCCACGGCATTCCGGTGTACGACCTCAACAGTGCCGGGCACCTGGAATTTTATGTGGACGGTGCCGACGAGACCAATGAGCGCCTGGAACTGATCAAGGGCGGCGGCGGCGCCCTCACCCGGGAGAAGATTGTGGCGGCGGTGGCCAAGACATTTATCTGCATTGCCGATGGGTCCAAGAAGGTGGATATCCTGGGTGCGTTTCCGCTTCCGGTGGAGGTGGTACCCATGGCCCGCAGTCATGTTGGCCGCGAAATCGTCAAGCTGGGTGGCGACCCGGTTTATCGCGAGGGTTTCACCACCGATAACGGCAATATCATCCTGGACATCCACAATCTGGATATTTCCCGCCCGCTTCAGGTGGAAGAGCAGCTGAACAATATTGTGGGTATTGTGACCAATGGCCTGTTTGCTCGACGGCCTGCGGACTTGTTGTTGCTTGGTACTGAAGATGGGGTGAAGACGATCTCCCGCAAGGACGGCTAACGTCGGAGGAAACCACGAAGAGGTAAACTCATCAGGGGCACGCTGTTAATACGTCCGTGTACGCTCGACAAAAACATCCATGTTTTTGACGTCCCCTGATGAGCCCACCTCTTCGTGGCCCTGACTCTTTTCGGGCCTTCCAGGAACCAAGCGCTTGCTTGGTTCCTTTTTTTGCGTGAAACTGCTCTCATGATTTCCGATTGAGGGAGGCTTTCCGTGTCTGATTATTTCAACGATACCCACGAACAGGTTCGCCAGAGTGCCCGCAAGTTCGTTGCCACTCATGTGTTGCCCAACATAGACGACTGGGAGGAAGCCGGCGAGTTCCCGCGGGAGCTCTACAAGACCGCTGGGGATGCCGGGCTGCTTGGGGTCGGTTTTCCGGAGAGTCTTGGCGGCATTGGTGAAGGCGATATCTTCATGAAAGTCGCCGTGTCCGAAGAACTGATGCGCTCCACCTCTGGCGGCCTGGTGGCCGGCCTGGGATCGTTGGATATCGGCCTGCCGCCGGTGGCAAAGTGGGCACAGCCGGACGTGAAAGAAGCGATTGTTCCGCCCGTGCTGCGTGGCGAGAAGATTGCCGCGCTGGCAGTCACTGAGCCTGGCGGCGGGTCTGACGTTGCCAATATCAAAACCCGGGCCGTCAGGGACGGCGATGACTACATCGTCAACGGCAGTAAAACCTTTATCACCAGTGGCATGCGCGCCGATCATTACACGGTTGCGGTTCGCACCGGTGGCGAAGGCCATGGTGGCATCAGTCTGTTATTGATTGACCGCGATATGCCCGGCTTTTCCACCGGCAAGAAGCTCAAAAAAATGGGCTGGTGGGCCAGCGATACGGCGGAGCTGTTTTTCGAGGACTGTCGGGTGCCTGCCAACCGCCTGATCGGTGCCGAGAATGCGGGCTTTATCGCGATCATGAGCAATTTCCTGTTCGAACGCCTCAGCTTATCCATCATGGCCTACATGACGGCCGAGATCGCCCTCGAGGCCTCGATAGCCTGGGCCGGCCAGCGGGAAGCTTTTGGTCGTCCCGTTAACAAATTCCAGGTCACCCGTCACAAGCTGGTCGACATGGCCACCCAGGTAGACGTGGCACGGGAGTACACCTATCGCTGCGCTGCACTGATGCAGGCAGGCAAGAACCCTATCAAGCAGGTTGCTATGGCGAAGAACTTTGCGGTGGATGTGTGCGAGAAAGTCACCCGCGAAGCCGTTCAGATCCACGGCGGCATGGGGTATATGCGGGAATCCGTCGTGGAGCGGCTTTATCGGGATGGCAAGATCCTGTCGATCGGTGGCGGTACCGATGAGATCATGAAGGAGCTGATTGCCAAGCAGATGCGGTTGTAACGGTAAGGCGATACCAACGTTTAGTTTCGATCCACACCATTGTCCCGTATAATTGCGCCCACTTTTTAATCGCAGTTAAACGCACTTCAGAAAGGATCGATCATGAACTTCGACCATATCCCTGCTGGAAAGAACCCGCCAGAAGACATCTACGTGGCCATCGAAATCCCGTCCAACAGCTCCCCTGTGAAATATGAGCTGGACAAAGACATGGGCGCACTGCTGGTAGACCGCTTCATGGCTACGCCAATGTTCTACCCAGCCAACTACGGCTTCATTCCCCATACCCTGGCAGACGACGGCGACCCCATTGACGTGCTGGTGGTTACGCCGTATCCGGTTCAGGCCGGTTCCGTGATTCGCTGCCGCCCGGTTGGTGTGCTGAATATGGAAGACGAAGCCGGTGGTGACGCCAAACTGGTTGCCGTACCCCATGACAAGCTCACCAAGAGCTATACCGACGTGAAAGATGTGGACGATCTTCCGCAGCTGCTCCGCGACCAGATCCAGCACTTCTTCGAGAACTACAAGACTCTCGAACCGGGCAAGTGGGTCAAGGTTCAGGGGTGGGCCAATGCGGCCGAAGCCAAGAAGGCCATTGAGGCGTCCGTGAAAGCCTACAAAGGCTGAGAAACGGGGCTTTCAGAAGATACAAAAAACCGGGCTGCATGGCCCGGTTTTTTTTGCGGCAAGGCTAAACCAGCATCAGCCTCGGGTTAACAGATCACGCATGTCGCTGATCGCAGCACTGGCACGGGACAGGTACGCCGCCATCGTCAGTGAATGATTGGCGAGTACGCCGAAACCGCTACCGTTCAGGATCACGGGGCTCCACATCTCCCCCTGTGCGCCTTCCAGTTCAATAATGATTTGTTTGACACTGGCCAGGGCATTCTTGTCGTTCAATACCTTGCGAAAGTCCACTTCTATGGCCCGGAAAATGTGCAGCAAAGCCCAGGAACTGCCACGGGCCTCATAAAACACATCGTCAATTTTCGTCCAGGAAGTTTTGACTTCTTCACCTGCAACATCCTCTGACAGTGGATCGTCGGGATTGATGTTCGCAACCGCGTCAGACACCGAGGCTTTGCCGACGCTCTCACCCAAGGTGCGGGAAAGACTTCCCAAACGAGTCTCAAGGTCCGCCAGCCAGTTGGCCAGATTGTCGGCCCTGGCGAAGAATTGGGCGCTAGGTTGCTCCGGGCGGGATAAGCGATCCAGGTAGCTATACAGGGCCTGGATGCCACGACGATACTCCGCCTCGGTGGACGGAATCGCCCAGCTGCCACTGTCGAAATGGAACTGGGGCTCGGCAATCGTAAGATCAGGGTCCTCAGCGGACTGGCTCTGGGAACGGCTGATATCCTTGCGCATGGCCCGAGACAGGTCGCGAAGCTGAACGAGCACGCCATATTCCCAGCTGGGCATGTTGTCGAGCCAAAGTCCCGGAGGGAATATGTCGTTAGAAACGTAACCGCCAGGCTTATCGAGAAGCGTTTCCGCAACACGGATCATAGTTACCGTGGTAGCAAATCCCGCGACCGGTTCACGCTGCATTTCTTGGGCCACGGTACGGGTGTGATCACGCACCGAGAAAACGTCCGGCTCGCTGCTCCAAATCATGCCGAGCACCAGCGCAACAAGCAGGTAGACAACCACAACGGCCAGTATAAATTTGCCGACAACCCCACCGCCGGTGTAGTCCCGAACGTCGTCTTTGCGATCACTGAAATACTGTCTGATTTTTCCTGGCATCGGTTTTCAGTTCCCCTGTCTGTCGTTTTATCCCGGACGCTATCCGTTTGCGCACTGCGAATACCATGAAGCAACGGCAACATTTATGCAATTTGCAGCGCCCTTGCGGCACTAGTGCTGTGAATGACCGGTATTCCCCACCTCAAACGGCCGGCCCAGATGGTAACCCATCGCGCCATCGATACCGACACCCTGCAGTGCTGCATATTCACCGGCGGTTTCAACCCCCGTGACGTAGACCCGCACGCCGCGGCTGTGGGCAATCGTGGTCACGGATTCGAGGTAGAAACGGTTGTCGTCATGACTGTCGATATCATGAACAAAACTGTTATCAATACGCAGCGCCTGGAACCTCAGATTTCTCAGGTAGCTGAAGGGCACCCCACCTACACCAAAGCGGTCGACAATCACCGGTACCTTGAGCCGGTTCAACCCACGCACCAGGAGTCCCACCGCCGTCCGGTGGTGGTGAACAGCCTGCTCGGAAATACCAATCTGCAATCGCCGGCGCTCTTTGCCGGCTGCGGACAGTTGTTCCAGAAGCTCCTTACGGAACGACTCGCTGGCCACCGAGACCATGCCCAGGCTTAATGCCAGGCGGGTGTCCGACTCCAGGCGCAGGAACGCCAGGGAACGCTCAAGCACCCAACGATCAATATCAGGGATCAAGCCGAAACGTTCAGCCATGGGCACGAAAATGCCGGCCTTGATCCAGCCATCCTCGGTTTTCATCCGGGAAAAGACCTGATGAAACAGCACCCCTTCATCGCCATTGCTGATCATCGGTTGCATCCATAACGACATCTGTTCCCGGGCGATTGCCTCGCCAATCATGACTCGCCATTTTTCACTGTCATGGTGCTCAGGCCGGTCGCGATCAGCGGCATGACAGGCAGACCCCTCCTCCACCTGTGCCTGCCGAAGCGCTTCGTCGGCCGCCGACATCAGCTCGCCCGCTTTCCGAGTTTCAGCGGTCTGGGCAATACCCGCGTGAACGGAAGCGTCCATGGGAGCAGAGAGGTCAGAATAGATTCCGTCCAGTTCATCGACCAGTTGTCGGCACCAGATCACGCCGTCGGCACGTGAAACGCCCGGCAGGAACACAGCAAACCCGGCGCCAGTCATCCGGCCGGCAAACGAGTCTCCATGCGCTTGAATAAAGACACTCAGCACCTCCGCAATACGAACCAGCAAACGGTCCGCCTCGTCGCGACCATAGCTCTGGTTGTATTGGGCGAACCCCTCCAGTTGGATCAGGAACAATACACCGGGGGCGGACCGCTCCTCCGATTCCACTTCAACTTTTAAGCGCTGTTCGAACGCCTGCTGGCTCGCAAGCCCGGTCAGGCTGTCTTCGTTGTTCACCTTGCGCAGGTGCTGGATCAGTTTCGCCTGCCCTTCAAAGAGTCGACCAAGATCATCCGCCATCTGATTCATTGCGTGGGTAACCTGGTTCAACTCCCGAGTGGAAGTAATATCGACCCGGCGCCTGAAGTCCCGCTTGCCCAAGGCCTTGGCCTGCTTCTCAACAGCTCTGAGCGGACGCATCAGACGTGTAACCATCCAAAACAGGCCGATCAGCCCAAGGCCGCCAATCAGGGCAGAGCCGGCCACAATTCTAACGGTCACCACCCACAGGTCTTCGTACGCCCGGCCAGGGTGGCTCACAACACGAACCTTGCCCAGCTGGCTCCAGCCTCGCACCACTTCCGCTTCACCCGCCGGCAGGGGCAGATTCGCCAGCGACACGAACCAACCCGGCACATCCACCTCACGTAATGAGGTCTCCCGACCCGCCACTTCCTCACCCTGATTGTTGACATAGGCCACAGAGAGGTAACGGCCACTGTCGAAAACCGCATCGATCAATGAAGATGCGGCCACTGGGTCGCGACCGTCAATGGCATTGGATAGAGACAGACCAATGGCTGTGGCACCATCCCGAGCGTGGCCCTGGAGTTGGTCAGACATGTAATCCCGGAACCGGTCAAAACTGACGCTGGCCGCCGCCACCAGCACAAGCAGTAACATGCCACCGGTAAACAGCAACAGCAGACTGCGCAAGGTGATAACACCCTGCTGGCGAGAGATCTGTCGGTCGTTTTGCGTCCGTGCCATCACTGGCAGCCCCTGTCTGAAGCAACGATTGTCGGGTATCTGGTGTGACCTGTCCCGCAGAGTTGACAAACATTTACACAGCGTCACCTACGCCGACAACATTAAACACTATAGACTCTGCAAAAAGACTAATGTTGAAAATATCCGCCTGTACCGGAAACGGGCGGCTCAGAACGAGAAAAACACAGGCCGGAGCACCATGAACGACGATAGCCAGAAAGACAAACTCAGGCAGCACTTTGCTCGCCGCGTCACCACCCAGGCGCGCGTCGTCCTGGATACATGGCAAAAGATCCACGAAGACACTGGCCAGTCTGCCGCCTTCAGGGGCGATTTTGCCAGGGCATCCGACAAACTGGTTCGCTACGCAAAGCGCTTCGACATGGAAAGCCATGCCGATTCCGGGCGCCGGGTGTTCGACCTGATCGGCGAGTGGCCGGAAGGCACGGTGCTCCCCGAAGGCCTGGATCGCAAGCTCCAGGAAGCCATTGAGCAGCTGTCTCACTGCACACTGAGAAGAACCGACCAGGAAGCCAGCGAAACGCCCCAGCAATATCGACGGACGCCTGTCTATATTGCTCTGGCCGCCGAGGAGATGGCCAGCCGCCTGATCCGCCAGCTTGAGTTTTTCGGCTTCCGTGCGTCAGCATTCAACACTGCCGACAAGCTGATCGAAGCCTGTGCACTCCACAAACCCGAAACCATCCTGATGGACGTCAACTACGGCGGCGAGCCCCTAAGCGGGATTGCCACCATTGAACGGCTTCAGGAACGCCACGACACCCCCATCCCCATCATCTTCATGAGCGATGAGGACGGCACCATCGAGACCCGCCTGAGGGCGTCTCGCTGCGGTGGCGAGGAATTCTTTTACCCAGCGGTTGACCCCGGCCAGTTGATCGAGAAAATCGAAACCTACACCCACGGCAACACGGTGGAACCCTACAAGGTGCTGGTACTGGATGATTCCCGCGCCCAGGCCAAGTTCATGGAGACGGTGCTGAAAAAGGCCGGTATGAATGCCCACATTATCACCGACCCCATGGAAATCATTCATGCGCTGGAATCGTTCTCGCCGGAAATCATCATCCTGGACATGTACATGCCTGGTTGCACCGGCATGGAAATCGCGCGGGTGATCCGCCAGCAGGACCGTTTCCACAGCGTGCCGATCATCTACCTTTCCGCTGAGGAAGACGTCACCAAACAGCTGCATGCCATGAGCCTGGGGGGTGATGACTTCCTGACCAAGCCCATCGACCCGAAACACCTGATTTCCACCATACACAATCGTGGCCGACGTGCCCGATCGCTGCTGGCGCTGATGATCCGCGACAGCCTGACCGGCCTGTTCAATCACACCCACACCCTGCACCTTCTGGATCAGGAAATAGTTCGGGCGCGACAGAAAGATCAGCAACTGTGCTTTGCGATGATCGACATCGACTACTTCAAGAAGGTGAATGACACCTTTGGCCATCCCATTGGCGACCGCGTGCTACGAAGCCTGTCCATGTTCCTGAAACAACGCTTGCGCAAGACGGACCATATTGGCCGATACGGTGGCGAGGAATTTGCCATTATCCTGCCAGACACCCGCGAGAGCGATGCCCGTAACGTGCTGAACGAAATCCGCGAGCGTTTCTCGGAACTGCTGCAACCGGCGGGTGACCGGGAGTTTAACGTCACCTTCAGCTGCGGCGTTGCCGCCTGGAAAGAGGATACCTCCCAGGCCCTCTGCGAACGGGCGGATAAAGCCCTATATCGGTCCAAGGCCCAGGGCCGCAATTGTGTGACCGCCGCCGGCGATTGAACCCAATCGCCACTAACTGGATATCCCCACTAACGGCCCCGCTCTCGGGGCCGTTTTATGAAACCAACGTCTTATAGAACTCCTCTTCGCCCTTCACGACAATGACCGTGCAAACGACAAAGAGTGCTCTTGCGTGGGCAGGATACTTTTCGACACACACCCGATTGTCAAAAAGTGTTGATCTGAAGACTTCAAGAACGCACCATTGAGGGAAAATGTCGCTAAATTCGGCGATCCTGTAAAAAAGTCAGCAAGGCAGACGAAATCATGTCGACCATACTCGTACTTCATGGCCCCAACCTGAACATGCTCGGAACCCGCGAGCCGGAGGTGTACGGCCACGAGTCGTTGGCAGACATTGACGACCGTTTGCACCGGAAAGCCGCCGAAGATGGCCATCACCTGCTACATTTACAGTCAAACGCGGAATATGAACTGATTGAGCGGATACATGAAGCCAGATCAGAAGGGGTTGATTTCATCATCTTCAACCCGGCGGCGTTCACCCACACCAGTGTTGCGCTGCGGGACGCCATGTTGGCCTCGGGCATACCGTTTATTGAGGTCCATCTTTCCAACGTGCATGCGCGGGAAGCATTCCGTCATCACTCATACTTTTCTGATATCGCCGATGGCGTTATCTGCGGGCTGGGCAGCCTGGGGTACGACCTTGCACTCAAAGCCGCCCTGCAACGAATTCATCGATAGAACTGATTAAAACGGGATCGGACTGACTATGGACATTCGCAAGATCAAGAAACTTATCGAACTGCTGGAGGAATCCGACGTCGAGGAGCTGGAGATTCACGAGGGTGATGATTCGGTTCGCATCTCACGGCGCCGTGAACAACTGGCTGCGCCACAGTATATGGCACAGTATCCGTCACCAGCACCCCAACCTGCCTCACCGCAGCCGTCCGCGCCAGCCGCCGACGAACCTGCAAAACCGGCGGCACCTTCCGGCCATGCGGTGAAGTCGCCGATGGTCGGCACCTTCTACCGCTCACCCTCGCCCACGGCGAAAGCCTTCGTGGAAGTCGGGCAGTCAGTGAAAGCCGGGGACGTGGTGTGCATCGTCGAAGCCATGAAGATGATGAACCAGATCGAGGCAGACAAAAGCGGTACCATCGCCGAAATCCTGGTGGAGAACGGACAGCCGGTCGAGTTCGACCAGCCGATGATCATCATTTCCTGAACCCGGTGATACTCTCATGGCTATGTTAGAGAAAGTCCTGATCGCAAATCGCGGCGAAATTGCCCTACGCATCCTGCGTGCCTGCAAGGAGCTGGGCATCAAAACCGTGGCTGTCCACTCCCAGATCGACCGCGACCTCATGCATGTCCGCCTGGCGGACGAGTCGGTCTGCATCGGCCCCAACAGTGCCGCTGACAGCTACCTGAACATCCCCACCATTATCAGTGCAGCCGAAGTCACGGACTCCGTCGGCATCCATCCCGGTTACGGCTTCCTCGCCGAAAACGCGGATTTCGCTGAACAGGTTGAAAAAAGCGGCTTCCGCTTTATCGGCCCCAGAGCCGACACCATTCGCCTGATGGGCAACAAAGTCTCTGCCATCAATTCAATGATTGCAGCGGGCGTCCCCACCGTGCCCGGCTCCGACGGCCCATTGACGGACGACGACAACCGTACCCTGGAAGTCGCCCGTAGAATCGGCTACCCAGTGATCATCAAAGCCGCTTCCGGTGGCGGCGGCCGTGGCATGCAGGTCGTTCACTCTGAAGCGGCTTTGCTAAAGAGCGTGCAAGTTACTCAGACTGAAGCCAAGAATTCCTTTGGCGATGCTACCGTCTACCTAGAGAAATACCTTGAGCGCCCCCGCCATGTAGAAGTCCAGATACTGGCCGACACCCACGGCAACGTCATCCATCTGGGCGACCGGGACTGCTCCATGCAGCGTCGTCACCAGAAGGTACTGGAAGAGGCGCCAGCCCCGAACATCGACCCGGAAGCGCGGGCGAAAACCCTGAAAGCCTGTGTCGACGCCTGTAAAGAGATCGGCTACGTGGGTGCGGGTACGTTCGAATTCCTGTACCAGGACGGCGCTTTCTACTTTATCGAGATGAACACCCGAGTGCAGGTGGAGCATCCGGTGTCAGAGATGGTGACCGGTGTCGATATCGTTCGCGAGCAGCTGCGTATCGCCAGTGGACTGCCCCTGCAATACACCCAGGACGACATCAAGATGACCGGCCACGCGCTGGAATGCCGCATCAACGCAGAAGACCCGCAAACCTTTGTACCCAGCCCGGGCAAGGTCAAACACTTCCATGCACCCGGTGGTAACGGCGTGCGAGTCGACTCTCATCTGTACAGCGGCTACACGGTGCCCCCGTTCTACGACTCCATGGTGGCCAAGCTGATCACCTGGGGAGACGACCGGGAAATTGCCCGCCGCCGCATGAAGAATGCGCTGGATGAACTGGTGGTCGAGGGCATCAAGACGAACCAGGCGCTGCACAGGAAACTGGTACGCGATGGCGGCTTTAAACAGGTAGACTTCACCATCCATTATCTGGAGAAACTGATACGGGACTAACCCGACCAGTCGATTCGTCTACCAAACAGGACACCCACATGCCCTGGATACAACTACAGATCCCGGCTGATCCGGATAACGCGGACCAGCTTGAGGATCTGCTGATGGAGATGGGCGCCGAAGCCGTCTCCATGGAAGATGCCGCAGACCAGCCCCTGTACGAGCCTGACCCGGGTACAACGCCGCTCTGGCACCAGACCAGCGTCACTGGCTTGTTCGGGTCTGATCGCGACATTGAAGAGCTCTGCGCCGCCGTTAAGGATGCCTGGCATCAGCAGACACAACAGTCGCTGCCCAACATCGACGTCACCCTGGTGGAAGACAAGGACTGGGAACGCGAATGGATGGACGACTTCAAGCCGCTGCGCTTCGGAGACCGGCTATGGATTGTGCCCAGTTGGCACGACGCTCCGGACCCAGACGCTGCCAACCTGCTGCTTGATCCCGGCCTGGCCTTCGGCACCGGAACTCACCCCACCACGGCCCTGTGCCTGGAATGGCTTGATGGTCAGGAAGTGGCATCACGGCAAGTGATCGACTATGGCTGTGGCTCCGGCATACTGGGTCTTGCTGCTCTCTTGCTGGGTGCTGACCACGTTATCGGGGTCGATACAGACCCCCAGGCACTGGAAGCCAGCCGGGAAAACGCGCGCCGCAACAAGGTTGAAGAAGACCGGCTGGACCTGTTCCTGCCCGGGGATGAACCCGATACCATGGCGGACATCATGCTGGCCAACATACTGGCCCAGCCATTGATAGGCCTGGCACCCAGGTTGGCAGCCAAGGTAAAACCGGGCGGTGATATTGTGCTGTCCGGCATACTGTCCAACCAGGCCCGGGAGGTCATGGAAGCCTACGAGCCCTGGTTTATCATGGACGAGCCGGAACAGCGCGAGGAATGGATACGGCTCACAGGACGGCGCAACGACAGGTGACGAATTCTGCCGAACCAACTAAACTCCGTGACTCGTAGCGATGCCGCCTACAGGAAAGAAGCATGACCCAGAGCAGCCTGCAGACACGATGCCCAAAATGTGAAACCCGATTCCGGGTCACCGACGCGCAGCTGAGCGTAGCCAGCGGGAAAGTGCGTTGCGGCAACTGCATGGCGGTGTTCAATGCCGTCGAACACCGGATAAGCGAGGGCTCTTCAAGCGCCTCCAGCCCAAAGAGCGACTCGACCACACCGGGACAGCAGGATGCTCCGGCAGGTCAGGGGTTCACCTCGGATGATGACCTGATTTTTGCGGACAACCCCGAAGAAGATGCGGCCGAAGGCCCATACGCCGGTACTCGGCTGACCTTCTCCGACGACGAACTGAGCGATAGCTTCCGCACCGTCGACGAGCACAGCGGCGGCACATTCGAAACAGACAATAACGACGAAGAAACCCACGAAAAAATCGATGAAAGCTGGGCCGAGGCAATGTTGTCCGAAGAGGATGACACCAGGCGTAGAGCCACGCCCGCCTCAACGGAACTTAAGCAGCCAGAAGAATCTGCGGAATTCGAACAACCAGAATCGGAACCGCGCGAAGACGAGCCGTTTGAGGAACCGGCTTGGAATGAGCCCGAAACACCACCACGGGAACCCGAAGACCTGAGCCTGGAACCCGCAGAAAATGCGGATGGTTTCTACATTGATGAACCCCAATCGTCGTCCTTCGACTATGACGACGCCAGCCCGGTAACCGACAACGAACCTCTTATCGCCGCCTCACCCTACAGCAACCTCCACAGGGAACCGGTCTCTGTTGCAGGCAATCGCAGGGGCCGCGTGAGAACGGCCCTATGGACCCTTATTATTCTTGCACTGATTGGCGTCCTGGTGGCGCAAGTCACCTGGTTCCAATTTGACCGCCTGTCCTCCATACCGGAGCTGCGCCCCTTCTATGAGCAGGGCTGCGAGATCGCCGGTTGCGAACTGAAACCGCTGATCAACGTGGATACCATACAGAGCCGCAAACTGGTGGTCAGAACCAACCCGGAAAACCGCAGCCAACTGGTGGTTGACGCCGTCATCATCAACCGGGCCGCCTTCGAACAGCCCTTCCCCGCCATCGCCCTGACGTTCTCCAATCTGAATGGTGATGTGGTCGCTCAGAGCGTGTTCACGCCGGACGAGTACCTGGCGGGAGACGGCCGTGATCTTGAGGCGATGCCGACCGATACCCCGGTCAGGATCGTCATCAATATCCGCGACCCCGGAAAGGACGCCGTAAACTACAATATCGCCTTCCGCGCCTACCAGGAGTAAGCAAGTCCTCACTCAACAGAAAGTGGGGACGGCCACCGAATAGACTGAAAGTCAACCAGAAAGGACGAAAAATAATCAATTTTTTCATGGCTTCGCCCCTTCAATAGGATCTCTGCCAGCGGTATCATTACCGCCCTTCGGATCAAGATCGGTTACTTATTGAGCAGCCGTTCACTTCCGACGTTCGCTTAACCCGCTGTTACACGGATTCAGATCATGCTGCCAACGGCAAAAATCGGGCCGTATACCCTGCCCAATCCGTTGATTGTTGCACCTATGGCCGGTGTAACAGACCGTCCTTTTCGCCTGCTCTGCCGGCGAATGGGTGCGGGGCTGGCAGTCTCCGAGATGGTCATTGCGGACAGCAAGCTCTGGCATACGCGCAAGTCACGAACGCGCATGAACCATGAGGGTGAACCCGAGCCCCGTTCAGTGCAGATCGCCGGTGGCGACCCTGAAATGCTGGCCAACGCCGCCAGACTGAATGCCGAGTTCGGCGCCCAGATCATTGACATCAACATGGGTTGCCCGGCCAAGAAAGTGTGCAACAAGGCCGCCGGCTCAGCGCTGATGAAAGATGAGGCGCTGGTGCGGGATATTCTGGAAGCGGTCGTGGCCGCTGTGGATATCCCGGTCACGCTGAAGATGCGTACGGGCTGGGATAGGGAGCATCGAAACGCACCGCTGATTGCCCGCATGGCAGAAGACGCCGGCATTCAGGCCCTGGCCATTCATGGTCGTACCCGCGCCGATGCCTACAAGGGCGAGGCCGAATACGACACGATCGCCGACGTGAAGTCCCGGGTGAGCATTCCAGTATTTGCCAACGGCGACATAAACTCGCCAGAACAGGCACAGCATGTACTGAAATTCACCGGCGCTGACGGGCTGCTGATCGGCCGTGGAGCACAGGGACGGCCCTGGATTTTCCGGGAAATCCTGCATTTTCTGGAAACCGGCAGGCACCTTGCGGAGCCGCCTGTGGACGAAGTGGAACAGGTATTGAGTGAACACCTGGGTGCGCTGCACAGCTTCTATGGCGAAACCATGGGTGTGCGAATCGCCAGGAAACACGTGGGCTGGTATCTCCAGACCCACGACGAAGACAAACAGTTCAGAAAACGCTTCAACGCCATTGACTGCGCGATGGAGCAGAAAGACAGTATTCAACAGTACTTTGCAGGCTTACGAAATGGAGAGGTATTCGCAGCATGACCGCTGAGACTTTGGCTAAAGACAATCTGACCCCACCTGCCAACGATGATATTCATCAGTTGCAAACGGTGAACAGCAGCGGCAACACGGTTACCCTGCGCGACAGCGTGGAAGTTGCCCTTAAAAACTATTTTGCCCAACTCGATGGCGCCCCGGTGACCGAGGTCTACCAACTGGTGTTATCGGAAGTAGAGGCCCCGCTGCTTGAACAGGTGATGAAGTACACCCGCAATAACCAGACCAAGGCATCGACCATGCTTGGCCTGAACCGCGGCACCCTGCGCAAGAAGCTCAAACAGTACGGTCTGCTATAATCCAGCTACCCGATTGAAACGAGGGCCTCCCGGACACCATTCGCGAGGCCTTCATTCGTTCATACCCAGCAGAAATAAGTGACCCATGGCAAATCAGGCTAATACCCCCGTCCGTCGTGCGCTGATCAGCGTGTCCGATAAAACCGGTATCGTTGAATTCGGCCGTGCACTGACCGATCGCGGCATCGAACTGCTTTCTACCGGTGGCACCTTTCGCCTCCTACAGGAAAACCAGGTACCCGTCACCGAAGTCGGTGACTACACCGGCTTTCCGGAAATGATGGATGGCCGCGTCAAAACCCTGCACCCGAAAATCCATGGCGGCATCCTCGGGCGTCGCAGCACAGACGACGCGGTGATGGCAGAGCACAACATCAACCCCATCGACATGGTGATTGTTAACCTCTACCCATTCGAGGATGCCATTGCCAAACCGGACTGCGACCTCGCCACCGCCATCGAGAACATCGACATTGGCGGGCCCACCATGGTTCGCGCTGCCGCCAAGAACCACAACGACGTGGCCATTGTGGTGAACGCCTCTGATTACAGCCGTGTTCTGAAAGAGCTGGAAGCCAACGACGGCGAGCTGAGCTACACCACGCGCTTTGACCTGGCCGTGAAGGCCTTCGAACACACTGCCGGCTATGACGGTGCTATCGCCAATTATCTCGGCGGCCGCACCGCCGACAACGACAACGCCGATTTCCCTCGCACCTTCAACACCCAGTTCCTGAAGGTTCAGGACATGCGCTACGGAGAGAACCCCCACCAGCGGGCTGCCTTCTACACCGAGCGCAACCCCAGGGAAGCCTGCATTGCCACGGCCAAACAGCTTCAGGGTAAGGAACTGTCCTACAACAACGTCGCCGACACCGATGCCGCGCTGGAATGCGTCAAGCCCTTCGCCGATCCTGCCTGCGTGATCGTCAAGCACGCCAACCCCTGCGGTGTGGCCATCGGTGCTGATATCCTACAGGCCTATGACCTGGCCTTCGCTACCGACCCCACCTCTGCGTTTGGCGGCATCATTGCCTTTAACCGTGAACTGGACGCGGAAACTGCCAAGGCCATCATTGACCGCCAGTTTGTGGAAGTGATCATCGCCCCGAGCATCGCGCCGGAGGCCGTGGAACTGGTTGCCGCCAAGAAGAATGTCCGCCTGCTGGCCTGCGGCGAATTTGATGGCGAGCGCGCCAAATCCCTGGACTACAAGCGCGTCACCGGAGGCCTTCTGGTTCAGGACCGCGACCTGGGCATGGTGGCGATGGAAGACGTCAAGGTGGTCAGCGAGCGTGAACCGTCCGAACAGGAGCTGAACGACCTGCTTTTCGCCTGGGAAGTAGCCAAGTACGTCAAATCCAACGCCATCGTTTACGCCAAGGCCGGGCGCACCATCGGCGTGGGCGCAGGCCAGATGAGCCGCGTCTACAGTGCCAAGATTGCCGGCATCAAGGCCGCCGACGAAGGCCTTGAAGTCAAAGGCTCGGTGATGGCCTCGGATGCTTTCTTCCCGTTCCGCGATGGCATCGACGCCGCCGCCGAGGCGGGCATTACCGCCGTTATCCAGCCGGGTGGCTCCATGCGCGACCAGGAAGTGATTGATGCAGCCAACCAGCATGGCATCGCCATGGTATTTACCGGTATGCGCCACTTCCGGCACTAATCCGACACACAGGAACCGATCATGAATATTCTTGTTATAGGCTCCGGCGGTCGCGAACACGCCCTCGCCTGGAAAGCCGCCCAGTCACCGGACGCAGATCGGGTATTTGTCGCGCCGGGCAATGCCGGCACTGCTCGCGAGCCCGGCCTGGAGAACATCAACATTGACGTGATGGATCTCAACGGCCTGGCGGACTTTGCCGCGGCCAACCATGTGGGCCTGACCATTGTCGGCCCCGAGGCACCGCTGGTTGATGGCATTGTGGACCTGTTCGAAGAGCGCAGTTTGCGGGTGTTCGGCCCCAGCGCCGGTGCGGCGCAACTGGAAGGATCCAAGGCCTTCACCAAGGATTTCCTGGATCGTCAGC
This sequence comes from Marinobacter sp. V34, assembly GCF_055524115.1. Taxonomy (NCBI): domain Bacteria; kingdom Pseudomonadati; phylum Pseudomonadota; class Gammaproteobacteria; order Pseudomonadales; family Marinobacteraceae; genus Marinobacter; species Marinobacter sp. V34. The sequence continues at coordinate 93,485 of NZ_JBUPZY010000005.1, forward strand.
AAATTCCCACGGCTGCCTACGCCAACTTCACCGACGTGGACCAGGCACTGGACTACGTTCGTAAGCAGGGTGCGCCCATCGTGGTGAAAGCCGATGGCCTGGCCGCGGGCAAAGGCGTGATTGTCGCCATGACGTTGGGCGAAGCCGAAGACGCCATTCGCGACATGCTGGCGGGCAATGCCTTCGGCGATGCCGGTAGCCGTGTGGTGGTTGAAGAGTTCCTGGACGGTGAAGAAGCCAGTTTCATTGTCATGGTGGATGGCGAGCACGTATTGCCGATGGCCACTTCCCAGGATCACAAACGCGTGGGCGACGGCGACACCGGCCCCAACACCGGTGGCATGGGTGCCTACTCTCCAGCTCCGGTGGTCACACCGGATGTTCACAAGCGAATCATGGACGAGGTAATCTATCCCACCGTTCGCGGCATGGCGGCGGAAGGGCATCCCTATAAAGGTTTCCTATACGCCGGCCTGATGATCGATGGCGAAGGCGCCCCCAAGGTAATTGAGTTCAACTGCCGCTTTGGCGACCCGGAAACCCAGCCCATCATGCTGCGCATGAAATCGGATTTGGTGGAACTCTGTGGTGCCGCCATTGACGGTAAGCTTGACCAGTGCCGTTCCGACTGGGACGAACGCGCCTCGGTGGGCATCGTGCTGGCCGCGGGCGGTTACCCTGGCAGCTACAACAAAGGCGATGTCATATCCGGACTGCCGGAATCGGAAACCGAGGGCGAGAGAGTTTTCCACGCCGGCACCCGATTGAACGGGGAGCAGGTGGTCACCAGCGGCGGACGAGTGCTGTGCGCCACTGCCCTCGGCAAAACGGTCACTGAGGCACAGAAACGCGCCTACGAACTGGCTGCGCGCATTTCATGGGAAGGAGCTTTCTATCGCAAGGACATTGCCTATCGGGCAATTGCCAGGGAAAACACCTGATACCCCAGGCCCGAATCTGCCCACTCTTCGCAAGGAACGCTCTGATGGCCCAACGATCTGTCCTGTCGATCATCTCAATACTGATCATCACATTGATGATCAGTGCCTGTTCCCGCCAAACCCTGTATGACAATGCCATTGGCTGGGAACGCTCCAGTGCCGGGCTGGAGGAATCCAGTATCCGCGTCGGTGAGATGACCATTGCCTACCTGCGCAATGCCGAGCCGGTGGATGGCGACATCATCGTGCTCATTCACGGTTTTGGCGCCAACAAGGACAACTGGACCCGGCTGGCGCGGCAGTTGACGGATGACTTCAACGTCTACGCCATAGACCTCCCCGGCCATGGTGACAGCAGCAAGGCGCTTGACCTGGGATATCGATTCGAAGATCAGGTCGGGCACCTGTCGAGGATTCTTGATGCTCTGGGCATCCAGAACGCGCACCTGATGGGCAACTCCATGGGGGGCGCCATCACCGCTCTCTATGCAGCAACCTACCCAGACCAGATCCGCACCGCCACCCTCTTTGATCCGGCGGGAATTTTTGAGTACGACAGCGAGTTGGTTAGCCTGGTCATGGACGGTGACAATCCGCTGATTCCCTCCCAGGAGGGCGACTTTGAGCGCCTGGTCGATTTTGCATTGGAAAAGAAGCCTTTCGTGCCCTGGCCCATTTACGATGTCATGGAGGAGAAGGCCATTGCCAACCGCGAGGTCAACGAAGTGATTTTCGATGCCATCCGGGATACCGGCTACGAAGATAATTTCCGTAATGCCATCACCCGCATCCAGGCACCGGTTCTGGTGGTCTGGGGCATGGAAGACCGGGTGATCAATTATCGCAACGCTGATGTGTTCGTCAAGCGAATCCCCGATGCCCGTAAAAGGCTATTGGAAGGCGTCGGACACGCCCCCATGGTCGAGGTGCCAGAAGAGTCCGCACGCTTGTTCCGCGAGTTCATAGCAACCACTACAGCCCTGGAGAAGTAAGCACCAACGCGTCGTAACCCACACGACAAGTCAGTTTTGACTACACGGCCCGACGGAAACACGGTAGCCTTGCCAGAGCCTTGTTTCTAAACCGTGAAGTAGCCCATGCCCGAAGCACTATGGATATCCTTTGCCTTTGTCCTCGGCCTGATGGTCAAAGCCATTGGACTACCGCCTCTGGTGGGATACCTGGCAGCAGGGTTTGTGCTGAGCGGTCTCTCCGCCACCACTGACCTCGCCATTGAAGCCACCAATGTTCTCGAACACGTCGCCCACCTGGGCGTGCTGTTGCTGCTGTTCACCGTTGGACTGAAGCTGAAGCTGCGCTCTATCATCAGTCCTGAAGTCATCGGCGGCAGTCTGCTGCACTTTGGTATCACCTGCGCGGTGTTCACCCCCGGCCTCTACCTACTGATGGAACTCACGTGGCAGACCGCATTCCTGCTCGCTATTGCCCTCTCGTTTTCCAGTACGGTGCTAGCGGCCAAGGTGCTGGAAACCAAGCGCGAATTGAGGGCCTTTCACGGGAGGGTCGCCATCGGCATTCTGATCATGCAGGATCTGATTGCGCTGGTGGTCATGAGCCTGGCAGCCGGCCAGACGCCCTCGCAGTGGGCACTGGTCGTCTTTGGCCTGCCCCTGCTCAGACCCCTGCTGTTCAAGCTACTGGACGCCAGTGGTCACGATGAGTTGCTGGTCCTGCTCGGCCTCCTGTTGGCCCTGGTCCTCGGTGGGCTCGGCTTTGAAGCGGTGGGACTGAGCTCGGAGCTTGGTGCCCTGGTGTTGGGTGCCATGCTGGCCAATCACCCGCGTGCCCAGGAACTGGCTAAATCGCTTTGGAGCGTAAAGGAAATGTTCCTGGTGGGCTTTTTCCTGCAGATTGGCATCGGCGGCCTGCCGGATGGTGAGGCATTGCTGTTTGCAGCCGTAGCGCTGCTGGTAGTGCCCCTGAAAGGCGTGCTGTTTTTCTTCCTGTTACTGGCCTTCCGCCTGCGTTCACGCAGCAGTTTCCTGAGTGCCCTGTCACTGACCAACTACAGTGAGTTTGGCCTTATCGTGGCCAGTGTTGCGCTGCCGGAGTGGTTGGTTCCGCTGGCCATCACCGTAGCGCTGTCCTTCGTGGTGTCTGCCCCCGTGAACCGGCTTTCCCACGCGCTCTATGAACGCTTCAGTGCTCGTCTGGCTCCCTTCGAAAGCAAACGGCACCATCCCGACGAACAGCCGATCTCCCTGGGCAACACCAGATTACTCGTTATGGGTATGGGCCGCACCGGCTCAGCCGCCTACGACCAGCTTGCTCATGAGGAGCCACTGATCAAGGCGCTTGACTCTGATCCGGCAAAAGTGGAAAAACACCAGAAGGAAGGCCGCAATGTGGTCTTTGGTGACGCGGAGGACATCTCCTTCTGGCAGGGCTTGCACATGCCTGCGGTCGAGGCTGTTATCCTTGCGATGGGCGACATCGAAGGCAAACTGATCGCCGCCAGAAACCTTCGTAAAAAAGGGTTCACCGGCTATATCGTGGCGCATACCTTGTACGCCGACGAAGCAGAACGAATTCGCGAAGCTGGTGCGGACGAAGCCTACCTGACGATGAGTGAAACCGGCGTCGCACTGGCAAGCCAGGTGTTGCAGCGCAACCACCAGGCACCATCACCGACGGAGAACGCAAAAGCCTGATGCACGAACTCAAGGTTCCGGATAACGGCATGATGACCCAGATGACCTCCCTGCATGAGGAGCGTCTGGATTTCGTATTGCGTACCCTGAAGTCAACCGGGGCAAGGCGTGTACTGGACCTGGGGTGCGGTTCCGGCTCCCTGCTCTACCGCATGCTTGCTGACCCACAGTTCGAGAGCATAACCGGCCTGGAGGATTCCGGCGTATCTCTCCAGCAGGCCCGTTCCGTGCTCGCCGGGTATCTGCGCGAGGAGAACCCCAGAATCAGGCTGGTCCGCGGCTCCTACGCTGAAAGCAACCCGGCCCTGGCCGGTTACGACGCCGCCGCCATGGTGGAAACCATCGAGCATGTCAGGCCAGAGCAGCTGTCACGGGTGGAGCGCGCGGTGTTCGGGGAATATCGCCCCAAGTCTCTGTTTATGACCACACCCAACCGGGAGTACAACCCCCTGTTCGACCTGGCACCGGGAGAATTTCGCGAGGAAGATCACAAATTCGAATGGGACAGGCCCAAATTCCAGCGTTGGGCCCGGGGCGTGGCGGAGCGCAATGGCTACGAGGTACGCTTCGGCGGTATCGGAGATTATGTTCCCGAGGTCGGGCATCCTACCCAGACAGCGTTTTTCACCCGTCAGGACTGATCAGCGGATTCTGCGCCAGGCGCTGAGTTCCGCAATGGTGTGCTGAAATTTACGGCGGGTTTCCCGAATGACAAACGGCACATCCCTGGGCGGCTGACTCTCTTCAAAATGGTGCGAGAGTATCTCTTTCATACCCTGATAGACCGTATAGGGTTGGCCATTGCGTTCGTATCCGCCAATCCAGTTGGCAATCGGGGTGAATTCATCCATCAAGGTATAGGGCGAGCTGATCACCAGGGTGCCACCAAGAGCCAGGCGTCTATGGATGCTTTCCAGGAAGGCGCCCGGATCCTGAAGACGGTCAATCAGGTTGCCCGCGAAGACCAGGTCATAATCCACATGTTCCGGCCCCAGGTTGCTGGCGTCGCCGGTGGCAAACGATACTTTTTCCGTCGCCCGGTCGAGCCCCAGGGCATTCAGGCTCACCGTTACGCGTTCGCCAAGTTCCCCTTCGTCGCGGCGGAAGTAATCGATCTCTCCGGTCTTCTGCAGGGTAGTCGCCGCATCGATAAACCGGCGGGAAAGGTCCACTCCCACCACATGATCAAAGACCCGCCCAAGCTCAAAGGCGGTTCGGCCCACTGCGCACCCCAGGTCAAGCGCTCGTCGTTTATCCCGGCCCGCCATCAATTCCTGGCAGATACTGGCGCAACGGGCTGGATAATTTCCCACCCCAAAATGGCTTTCTCCATAATGAAACCCCAGGTACTGCCCGAGTAGTTCGTCGGTTTCATAAACATTCATATCAAGATCCTCAGCGTGTACCAGAAGCCGAATCCGACAGCGCACAGGTGCGAAACCCGGTATACACGTCGTTGCGAAGGGGCAGGTAGGCTTGTCTGTATGTGCCCCGGATCAGGCACGAAGATGTCGCACACCCACCCCCCCGGCTCACTTTATGATCACCGAACTGCAAGGTAGACATAAAGGGATACACATCGACCCTGAACCCGTCGTAGGGAAGAAACTGACTGCTGGTCCATTCCCAGACGCTGCCGATCATCTGGCGACAGCCGGAGCGGCTATCACCCGCCGGATAATCCCATACCGGCTGTTGTGCCATGTGGGTGGCGTCGAGATCCGCGTGGTCCGGTGTTGGCCGCTCATTCCCCCAGGGGAAACGACGGAAATCCTGGCCGCTCCGGTTACCCAGTGCCGCCGCTTCCCACTCCACTTCTGTCGGCAAACGCCGGTCAGCCCACTGGCAATAGGCCTCGGCTTCCCAATAGCTGACGTGGGCGACAGGCGCATCCAGGTTCAGGGCCTGCCAGCGTTCAAACACACGTTCCTGCCATTCGCCCTCGTGCCAGCGCCAGTAGAGCGGGTGCCTGGGCTCCCGCAACATGGGCTGGGAGCTGCCATGTACCAGGGCAATATCGGTCTCGGTACCCAACCACTTGCGCCCCCCGAAAGACCAGAACTCCGGTCGCCGGTAGCCATCATCCTCAACGAACGCCAGAAACTCCCGGTTGGAAACAAGAGTGCGGGAGATTGCAAACGGCTCCACCGGGGTTTCGAAACGCGGCTTTTCCCCATCAAAGGCAAAGTCGGTGGTGGCGTAGCAGGCAGACTCACCCGGCATTCCAATCTGGTAGCGGCCGCCGGGGATGAGTGCATCACCGGACAGAGGCTCCGCGCGTCCCTGCGTAGCGTCAGCAAAGCCAGGGGGTGCTGGCAGGGCAACCGTCTGTCGACACCACGTCATCGACTCAATGTGCATGTGCTGGTGATACATGGCGTAACGATAGAGGTACAGGGCCTCGTCAGTCAGTGGTTGCTGTGCGATGCGCGACGCAACACGGTCATAGATGGTGTTGAAATACTGAAGGGTTTGCTCACGACCGGGGAAGAGCTTGCGACTCCAACGGTCTCCATGATCGATGTGAAACGAATCCCACAGGTCATCCATGGACGGATCGTAGCTCGGGGTACCGTCCAGAAGGTTAAAAACGAAAACCTCGTAGAAAAAGCTCGCGTGCCCCATTTCCCACAGTGGCGGGTTCACGCCCAGGTGGTAGGGCACCTCAAGCTGCTCGTCACTGAGGGAGTCAACCAGTTCAAAGGTCCGTTGGCGGGTCGCCTCCAACTCGGCCAGCAGTTCTGTTTTCTGCGCCTGTTCGCTCTGCGTCATGTCGGCTCCGTCGATTACCCGTTTCTCACCTTCAGCATAACAGAGAGCCCGGTACAGGGAACGCTCTCGATACTCGCGCTCATCACCCTTCATCACTCCTCATCACCCTTCATCACTCCTCATCACCCTCCATCACTCTTCATCACCCCCAAACCAGCAGGATCATCGGTACGGCAACAGCGGTGACCAGGATCGACAGCGGCAAGCCCAAACGCCAGTAGTCGCCAAACTGATAGCCTCCGGGCTCCATCACCAGCGCATTCGACTGATGACCGATGGGTGTCAGAAAGGCGCAGGAGGCGCCGACTGCAACCGCCATCAGCACCGCATCGGACGCCATGCCAAGTTCAGCGGACAGGCTCAGCGCAATAGGCGCCACCAGAATAGCCGCCGCCGCGTTATTGACCACGTTCGATAACAGCATGGTTCCCACCAGAACCATGACCAGCACGGCCGCCGGGGCCAGTCCGTCACCAATTGCCAGCATCTGGCCGGCGATCAGCTCTGCGCCACCCGTGGTTTCCAGCGCCTGTCCCACCGGGATCATCGCCGCCAGCAGCACAATCACGGACCAGTCGATGGCCCGGTAGGCACCGGGAGCATCGATCAGCTTGGTCAGCACCATGGCCACAGCACCGGACACCAACGCAACCGGGGCTGACAGCCAACCGCTGACAATGGCAACGATACTGATGATGAAGATGCCGGATGCCAGCAGGGTCTTACGGGAAGAGCCCAGCCGCAGACCACGTTCGGCCAAAGGCAGACAACCGAGGTTGGACAGCGTACCAGTCAGGGTGTCTTCGAAGCCCTGCACCAGAAGAATATCACCGGCATTGAAGCGAATATCCCCCAGCCGGCGCTTCAGCCGATGCCCCTGACGGGCAACGGCGACAATATTGAGGCCGTTGCGCTCGCGCAAATTGAGGCGATTGGCCGTCTGCCCCACCAGGGAAGATTCAGGGGTGATCACCGCTTCGGTCAGCTGCACCTCACCTTCATTCAGTTCCTTTTTACGGCTTTTCCGTGCCGTTTTGTCCTCTTCGGATTCGGTCTCGGCGTCATCCTGGCTACCGAGTTCCAGGCCGGTGTTGTCGAGGAACGCCTGCAGGCTCTCGGTGTCCGATTCCACCAGAAGCAGGTCATTCTCTTGCAGTACCTTGTAGGTTGATGGCGCAAGCTGGCGTTTGTCGTCGCGGATCAGCGCCAGCACCACCACGTCCCGGTCTTCCCCGCTTTCCGCCAGCAGGTTGTGGAGTGTCGCGCCGGCATGGGGAGAGCCTTCGGGGATCTTCAGTTCGGTCAGGTAGTCGCCAACGCTGAACAGCTTGTCGTCATCCCCACTGTCGTCACCCCTTCTGGGCGTCAATCGCCACCCCACCAGGGCGATGAAAGCGACGCCGGCAAAGGTGATCGCAGCGCCCACCGGCGCAAAATCGAACAGACCGAACGCTTCGCTGCCTTCCCGATAGCTGGCAATGATAATATTCGGAGGCGTCCCGATCAGGGTCATAGTGCCTCCAAGCAGCGAACCAAACGCCAGTGGCATCAGCAACAATGAGGGAGAGCGCCCTGCCTCCCTGGACATCCACACCGCTACCGGCATCAACAGCGCCAACGCACCCACGTTGTTGATAAAACCGGAACAGAGCGCTACGACCGCCGTCAGGGTGAGCACCTGCAAGGTAGGACGATGCCCTACCTTCCCCAGGAACCGAGCTATGTTGTCCACCACCCCGCCATTCACCAGGCCCTGGCTGATCACCAGAACCGCCGCAACGGTCACCACCGCGGGGTGACCAAAGCCGGCAAACAGTTCGTCAGTGGGTACCAGCCCGGCAATGGCGATCGCCAACAGCGCCAGCATGGCCACCACATCAAACCGCAGCCGGTTCCAGATGAACAAGGCCAGCGTAACCCCCAATACTGCGAAGACAATTCCCTGCTCTGTGGTCACGCCTACCCCTCAATTTTACGTCCGACGGTTTATCGTCGGTTTAACATGGATTTTTTGTGCCTGATGTCGCGCATGCCGCATGAATTTCTGGTAACTTTCCAACTACATTGGGTGACATGAACACCCCAACAGGGAACAACAGGTACAAGGAACGTCATGACCAAGGAACTCCACAACGAACTCTATCAGATAACGTTTGCCGGACGGATTCTCGAAGGATTCAGCGAAGCAGACGTCAGGGAAAACGTAAAAGCTCTGTTTCGGATCTCCGATGAACGTACTGCAAGCCTTTTCAGCGGCGCTACCAAAACTCTCAAGTCCAGTCTCAGTCACGCGGACGCCCTGGTTTACCAGGAGCGACTGACAAAAGCCGGTGCCGAAGTGCAAATTGCGAAACAGCCGGCCGCTGCAGTAAACCCCAAATCGGAAACCGCCGGCGCCCAACCGCCAGCATCGTCAGATGCCGAGCCAGCAACGGCCACCCCGACCGGTCCACAACAGGAGACACCGCTGGAGTTCACCGGCAACGGCCGCGAGTATTTCGGAATCTGGATCGTCAACATCCTGCTGACCATTGTCACCCTTGGCATCTATTCGGCTTGGGCCACGGTGCGTAACAATCAATACTTCTACGGCAACACCAAACTCGATGGCGCCAGTTTCCAATACCTGGCCAGCCCGATCACTATACTCAAAGGTCGATTGATTGCCCTGGCTGTCCTGGTTGTCTACGTGGTGCTTTCCGAGATGTATGTTGAAGCCGCAGTGGTCTTCGCCATCGCATTTATCCCCCTCGTACCCTGGATCATGGTGCGCTCGCTGCGGTTCAATGCCGTCAACAGTGCCTATCGCAACATCCGCTTCGACTTTCAGGGCCGTTATGGCCAGGCCTTTATGGTGGCGTTTGTGTGGCCACTGCTGAACCTGCTGACCCTGTTGCTGCTTACCCCACTGGTGATGAAGAAAACCCACGAATTCATCGCTAACGGCAGCCGATACGGCACCACCGAGTTCGCACTCAAAGCCGATACCGGATCCTACTACCGTTTCTTCGGAAAAGGTCTGCTGATCGCCATTGCCTTCGGTGTTGCCGCATTCCTCGCCATGCGCTATGTCGGCTTTACCGTCGGGTCGATTATTGCCGGTGCTGGCTACCTGACACTGTTCGGCTATTTCATGGCTGGCATTTCGAACCTCTTCCTCAATGCCGTTCACCTCGACCGTCACGGCTTTGAATCCCGCCTGCAACCGATGCAGATGGTGTGGATTTACCTGTCCAACAGCTTCTTCGTTGTCCTCACCCTTGGCCTTTTCACACCCTGGGCCAAAGTGCGCATGGCAAGGTACCGGGCGTCCTGCACAGCTATGATGATCAGTGGTGACCTGAACCACTTCGTCGCAGCCGAGCAGAACCGCACCAGCGCGTTGGGACAGGAACTGGGGGATGCCTTCGATGTCGACTTCGCCGCCATCTGAAGTCACGATCGAAGGCCAGTTCTATTCGGGTAACGACTCCAGCCGGCGGGGCGCAGTATTGCGCTCCGCCGCTGGCGTGATCATCGTTGATGCGGGAGACACCCGACTGCGCCTCTCACCCGACGATGTGACGATATCACCTCGGATTGGCAGCACGCCCCGCTACCTCCACCTGCCTGACGATGGAGTCTTCGAAACCGGGGACAATGCCGCAGTGGATCAGCTTAGCCGGCAATCCCGTCGAGGCCGTGGCAATCGCCTGCTGCACGCTCTGGAAAATCACCTGGGGCTGATTCTGGTCGCAGTCGTCGTCACGGTTGCGACCACAGGTGCTGCGTTTGTCTGGGGCGTGCCCTGGGCGGCCCAGGCCGTGGCCAATGCGCTCCCGAACAGTATAGCGGAGCAGGTTGGCGACTCCACACTCACCACGCTGGACAGCACCTGGCTTGAACCTTCTGCGCTTTCAGAGAAACGCCAACAGGCGTTGCAGGCCCACTTCGAGCCTTTCCTGACGCCAGTGGCGAGCAAGAATCTGAGAGTGATTTTCCGCTCGTCTCCCGCCATCGGCGCCAACGCCATGGCATTGCCGGACGGCACGATGATCTTCACGGACGATCTGGTGAACCTCGCCGAGGATGATAACGAACTGACCGCCATCCTCGCCCATGAAATCGGTCATGTCGCCCATAACCATGGCATGAAAGGCATGGTGCAATCGTCACTGACTTTCTGGCTGATCGTGATGATGACCGGTGACCTGTCTGCGTTTTCCGACGCAACCGTAGTGGTTCCGGCGGTCATGATGAGCCTGTCCTACTCCCGTGACATGGAACGGGAGGCCGACGCCTATGCCTTGAAAGCAATGACGGACCGCGATCTGGACCCGACCCACTTCGTTACCATCATGGAGCGCCTGATGGCTGCTCATGGCGAGGACCACGCCCCAGAGGCCGAGGAAGGCACTAGCCGGTGGGACAGCCTTCGCGACATGCTGTCGAGTCATCCGGAAACCGGCGAGCGCATCGAACGCTTTAAACAGACGCCCTGATCGGTATAGTAGCGATACGTTCATCACAGGGAGCACACACGATGCCATCCAGACCCACCAGGCCGGTTGCGGCCTCTGCCATCGACAAACATGTCTACAAGGTTTTTCCCAATGACATGAACGCTCATCAGACGGTGTTCGGGGGCATGATTATGGCCAAGTGCGACCGTCTGGCCCTGGTGGTGGCGGAACGGCACTCCGGCCATGTCTGCGTCACGGCAGCAGTGGACTCCATTCACTTCCGCGCGCCCGCCAAGGGCAACGATACCCTGCTGTTCAGCCTTGCCCTGAACCGTAGCTGGGGGTCATCCATGGAAATCGGAGCTCGGGTGGAAGCGGAAAACAGCTACACCGGCGAGTCCCGACACATCCTTTCCGCATTTTTCACTTTCGTGGCGCTGGACGAGAACGACAAGCCCGTGGACGTGCCTGCGGTAGAGCCGGAAACCGACGACGAGAAACGCCGCTTCAACAACGCCGAAATCCGTCGGGAAGGTCGCCTGGAAACCCGCAAAAAGCTGAACGAGCGCTAAATTGTGTCGGCAAATTTTACAGAAATTAATCTACGACATAGCTCTAGTATTCTAACCTTCTGAAACCACCACAAGTATCGAAACTGGCATGCAATCTGAATACGAATAAGTGTCCCGAGAGATCTCCACCTTTCGTACAAAGCCATTAACGATCACAGAGTAGTGGCTGGAGCAAGCCGTCCCAGCGTGATCAACATTTACTGAACGTTTCGCAGTCCGTTTTCCTAACACGAGCTCATTTGGAGATTCGCCATGAAGGAAAAACGACCGCTCGTTTGGTTGTCGGCGGAGCACACCAGTTCAGAAACACGCAATAATCAACTGCCGGAATGGCAGTTGATTCCTATCACCGTCTCGTCCCAACTGCACCACGGCAACCTTTCCGGCGTCAGTGCTCGGGTTGGCGTGCTCGATCTCAGCGACGTTCCCAACGACCAATTTGGGTGTGTAAACAACTGGCTGGAAGCATTGCAGATCGAACACTGGGTAGCCATTCTTGAGCCTGACCAAGTTTATAATCCCGAGGTTTGCAGACTTATCAACCACCACTGTGGGGATTACCACACAATACCCCTTCAGCCTGAACGGCTCCATGCAGCACTTGGCCACCTATGGGGCATGTCGGAGCTCCAGTCTCGGGCTTTCCACGACAAGCCTGTGAGCTACCACGAGTTTGCCCTGGAGGGTAAATCCCCTGCGATCACTCAGACGAGGGAGCTACTTGGCAGGTTCGCGCACACTGAGGAACCCGTACTGATCTACGGTGAAAATGGCACCGGAAAGGAAGCGGCCGCATCGTTCATTCACAACCACTCCCCCCGCAGACTCAAACCCTTAGTTGTTGTCAACTGTGCCGCTTTGCCCATTTCACTGACTCAAAACGAACTGTTCGGACATGAGAAGGGCGCGTTCACTCACGCCATGAGTTCTCGCAAGGGCAGAATTGAAACCGCCGACGGTGGCACTCTGTTACTTGTCGGCATTGATGAACTAAAACTGGAACAACAATCGGCCATTTTGCGTTTCCTGCAGGAAGGCCAGATCGAACGTATTGGGGGTTGCCATCCGATTAAAGTGGATGTCCGGGTCATCGCGACCAGCACAACCCCACTTGATCAACTAGTCGCCCAGGGTCATTTTCGCAGTGATGTTTTTTACCGACTCGGCAGTTTAAATGTCCTTCTGCCTCCTCTAAGGGCACGCAAGGAAGACATTCCTGAGTTGGCAAATCGCATACTGGCCGCAGCTCCGTCTTCTCTGGAGCCAAAACGTCTTGCTGAAATAACCACTATCTGCCTTGCAGAGCACCCCTGGCCCGGTAACCTTCGGGAGCTTCAGAACCGGCTGCGTCAGGCTTTGCTACTCGGGCAAGCTGCGTTCATTGAACCAAACGATATGGGCTTTGGTCAGTCATCTGCCGACCTTAATGGTCAGAGCGAGAAACTATCTCTGGACAGTTTCCGCTCTCAGGCAGATCGGCGGGCAATTGCGGTAAGCCTGGCGCTGGCTCAAAACAACATTTCCGCCGCTGCGCGACTGCTTAACATCTCAAGAGTCTCGTTTTACCGGCTGATGGACAAGCATCACGTTATACACAGACCATCCACTTCGACTTCGAAGGGGACTGCAGGAGATGTCCAATGACTACAAAATTGCCCTGGTTGGTCCCTGTGGTATTCGCAGCGACGCCACTAATTGCAGAGGCTGCTCCATCGGATAGGAATACAGCATCAACGGATGGCGGCACGTCAGTAACAGCACCTGAAGAGGAGCACGATCCTGCAACCGATATTGCCTCCATTACCTCAGACCGTGGCATTGTGACCCGGCCGGGGCGGTTTACCATTGAACCGTCTTTTTCTCATGCCCATAGCAACTCAACGACCGTCGCCGTGGAAGGTTACACGGTAATACCGGCCCTGCTCATAGGGCTGATTAACATTTCGGAAATCCAGCGTGATATTTTCGTCGGCGCGATGTCTCTGAAGTACGGTTTCACCAGCAAGCTTGAGGCAGCGATCCGCGTACCCTATCTCAGCATCAATGAAGACCTGCGGGAGCGCGAGGTTTTCCAGGGCACACCGGTGGATACACTTCGCGAGTCGTCTGGCGAGGGCCTCGGTGATGTTGAACTCTCCGCTCGCTACCAGTTGACTGATGGCCTGGGTGGCTGGCCCTATGTTATTGGCGCAATGCGGGTGAAAGCACCAACTGGAGAAGGTCCTTACGACGTCGATCAAAGGATTATTCGAGACAATCAGGGCAACCCAATTGGTATAGAGCTTGAAAATCGACCTACCGGTTCTGGTTTCTGGGCATTCGAACCAGGCTTTTCATTCATTTACCCGACTGACCCAGCCGTGCTATTCGGAAACCTGAGTTATGTCTGGACACTTAAAGAGGAGCAAGGCTTCGAAAATGGCGGCACGGTCGACCCGGGCGACATAGTTCGCTTCGGCTTCGGAATGGGATTCGCCTTTAATGACCGAACTTCCTTTAGTCTAAGCTATGACCACTCGATCATCCGGAAAACAACGTTCGAGAGGAATAACGATCTGTTCGCCTCCAACTTTGACCGAATTCAGATTGGGTCATTGTCGTTCGGCTTGTCCCAACGGCTGACGCGGTCCACAAGCCTGAGCCTGACAGTGAGCGTAGGAGTTACGGAAAATGCACCCAACAGCGAAATTACTCTGAAGCTCCCAATCAGCCTCTAGACAGGACTCGAAGAACCATCAACGACCCAGCAACTGTACCAACTGATCACTGAACCTTGCCGGGAACTGATTACCGACACCCAAATTGTTCAGCTCAATGTTCAGTTGATGCATATTCTGTATGACAGTGCTATCAAGGTTGTTCTGAACCACCGTCATCCATCCATTGGGCCCGCCCATGTTGCTGAATACCCGTGCACTGCCACTCCGGTCCGCACTGATCACCTCGAGAACTGTTTCCAGTTGATGATCTACCAGACGGTTGTTTACAGTCTGGTTAAGATTGGGGATGGTCAAACGATTGATCACGAGAGTGTCACCGTTAATACCAACGATCTGCTCGAGACCGATACTGATCTCCAGGCTATCCATCAGGAAGCCTCCCCGGTAATCAGCCAGCTCTGGATCACTCAGTGGATCAACACCGAGCGTGAGTTCTGCCTGGACAGGCGGCGATAAGGCTGCGAATGAAAGAGCCAATAAAGCGATAGCTGACATTCGAACTATCATGATCATCACCATTCCCTTGTAGAGGGCCAGTAAGGCAGTATGTGCCCGAGTGAAGGATCGCCCAGGCCTTTTTGTACTGGCGCCCTGGCCACCTGAGGCCAATGTCCCTCGCCAAGAAAAGCGTCTCGACCTTGCTCAAGATGGCTGCGGATAATAAAGGCGGTGCCATTCCAGTAATTGCTGAACTGTGCGTAGGAGTATACCTTCAGCCCCCTCGCTGGGTCCCCCACCAGGACCTCGTCCTCGCTGATACCCTTGATCAGGACGAAATGCCGGAAGCCTTCGATGTTCAGCAGCACAATCATCGGCAAGCGCACCTTCTCCCTGAGACCGCTCAACGCCATGCGAAACCCATCGGCCTGATATCCTCGAGCCTCAAGATAGTGCTTCATATCAAGCATGGAGAACCCATGCTTACGTACTTTTTCCTCATCTGCCAACGCGAGCATTTCAACGAATACATTGTGCTCTGTTACCTGATCTTCGTAATGAAACGTCAATAGCGACGCAACAGCTGCGGAGCCGCAACTGAAATCGTATTGCTGACGCATGACACTATCGAAGCGTTTGTTCTCGAAACTGTTCACCTCTATCCGTACGTCACCACCAATACCCGGCACCATGATCGAGCCGGCGAAGGCAGTGGACCATAGCAGCCCGGCACTCGTGCAGATCGCAACAAGAACCTTTCTGACCATGGCCCACCTCCGTCAGTGATTTATCAGTATGTTGATCTGGGTACTGTCCTGAATGACCACCTGGTTACCGGTATTCTGGATCACCGTGGCAACCCCGCTCATGTTGCCGAACGCATTGTCGGAAATACTGTTGTCACCTGTGACAACATTACCCGACAGCAGGTTATCGGACACATTCGCATTTTGCTGATTATCGTTAATCTGCCACTGCATGGGGATTCCCTGGCGACCACTCGAATCCGCCAGCTGATCCGCCGACAATGGTGTGGCATCCATCCACTCCTCGGCCGATACAAATCCCGTTGCGCCGATCAGCAATGCCAGCAAGACAGCCTTCAGTTTCCATTTGATGACTTGACCCATGGCATTTCTCCCGGAATAACCAAGCCGCATCGACTACCGACAGATGCGGCTTGAATTCCTCACTGGGTACCGCCACCGCCGCCGGTGGACAGGTTGGACATTACACTGACATTGGCCTGTGTAACGCTGCCATTACCTGCGTTCTGGGCAAATGCTCCGACACCGGTGTAGTTCGCTGAACCACCAGAGATTTCGTTGCTGTTGTGAACCTCGGTGTGTGAGGCTCTGCCATTGGCATCACCATAGGTGGTTGCTGTGCCCGATACACTACCGTCCAGATCTGCGTTATTGAGGAACACGTCCAGATCAAGGGCCACTGAATTATCGGAGCTGTCATTGCCACTGTCAGACACGGTGGTGTTTCCACTGTCCGCAATGTTGGTGGAGTTATCCGAGTTATCCGAGTTATCCGAATTGTCCGAATTGTCGGAGTTATCGGAGTTATCGGAGTTGTCGGAGTTGTCGGACATATCATTGCCACTGTCAGCAATTTTGAAGGAATCGCTCACACTGGTGCTGTTATCCGAGTTATCAGAGTTGTCCGAATTATCGGAGTTGTCGGAATTGTCCGAGTTGTCCGACATATCGTTTCCGCTGTCCGCAATCTTGAACGAATCGGCAACGTCAGTGCTGTTGTCTGAACTGTCTGAATTGTCTGAATTATCCGAATTGTCGGAATTGTCATTACCGCTATCGGCAATTTTGAACGAATCAGCGACATCGGTGCTGTTGTCAGAACTATCGGAATTATCCGAGTTATCCGAGTTGTCCGAACTGTCATTTCCACTATCGGCAATTTTGAACGAATCGGCCACATCGTTGCTGTTATCCGAGTTATCCGAGTTATTCGTATTGTCGGTATTGGTGGAGTTGTCGTTACCGGAGTCGGTATTGCCGGAATGGTCGTTGTTAGCCGTGGAAGTATCGTCCGCATTGGTATTCGGATCTCCGTCTCCTCCTAAATCCGCGTATGCGAAACCGGAAACACCCAGACTCATTGCGATGGCAGCTGCCAGCAAACTTTTTTTGGTATCCATGATGTCAATTCCTTTTCGATTATTGGCTTTCAGAGGGGGCTGCCCCAAACCGCTAGCCTTCGGTAAGCAAGGTTGGCCCCGCCAGATGAATACAGCGATTCCCGTGCCAGTATCCAAAAGACAATTTCAACTTGCTGTTTTTAAATACCTTTAATGCGATAAGGAACAAACATTCAACACGACTGGTCGAGACAAACTGTTCCAGGAATGAAACAGAGTAGGTGGGGAAAAAGATCAAACAGGCAGTTTATGTTTCAATTTCAGAAGCCTAGAAGAAAACGTTACTGTAAAAAAACAAAACCCCGCGCAAGGCGGGGTTTCGTGGTCTGAAACGAGCTTCTCAGCCCGCTTCAATGACAGCCGAACCGTTGTTTAGAACTGGTTCATGGTGTTGTCTTTACCACCGGCCTTCAGAGCCGCGTCACCCGCGAAGAACTCTTTGTGGTCATCACCGATGTTGGAACCGGCCATGTCCTGGTGCTTCACAGTCGCGATACCCTGACGGATTTCCTTGCGCTGAACACCTGCAACGTAGGCCAGCATGCCTTCATCACCGAAGTAGCCCTTGGCCAGGTTGTCGGTAGACAGAGCAGCCGTGTGGTACGTCGGCAGCGTGATCAGGTGGTGGAAGATACCCGCTTCACGCGCTCCGTCACGCTGGAAGTTGGCAGTCCACTGGTCGGCCAGCTTGCCAAGGTCGGTTTCGTCGTACTTGGCATTCATCAGGTCGGCGCGCTCGTATGTAGATACATCCTTGCCTTCTTCCTTCCAGGCATCGAACACCTGCTGACGGAAGTTCAGGGTCCAGTTGAAGGACGGGCTGTTGTTGTAAACCAGCTTGGCATCGGGAACCACTTCCTTGATGCGGTTAACCATGGCAGCGATCTGACCAACGTGGGGCTTCTCGGTTTCGATCCACAGCAGGTCGGCACCGTTCTGCAGGCTGGTGATACAGTCCAGAACAACACGATCTTCGCCAGTGTCAGGCTTGAACTGGAACAGGCCAGACGCCAGACGCTTCGGACGAACCAGCTGACCTTTCTGCTTGATCACAACGTCGCCGTTGTTGATGTCTTCAGCTTTCTCGATCACTTCACCGTCGATGAAGCTGTTGTACTGGTCGCCCAGGTCACCCGGCTCTTCAGTTACAGCGATCTTCTGGGTCAGGCCAGCGCCCAGCGAGTCAGTACGGGCAACGATAACACCATCGTCCACACCGAGCTCAAGGAAGGCCAGACG
Organism: Marinobacter sp. V34; assembly: GCF_055524115.1. Taxonomy (NCBI): domain Bacteria; kingdom Pseudomonadati; phylum Pseudomonadota; class Gammaproteobacteria; order Pseudomonadales; family Marinobacteraceae; genus Marinobacter; species Marinobacter sp. V34. The sequence continues at coordinate 111,448 of NZ_JBUPZY010000005.1, forward strand.
TACAGCGTTGATCTTGGACAGGAAGTCGGCGTGAGGAACGGTGACTTTGCCGTCCTGGTGGCCACACTGCTTCTCGTCGGACACCTGGTTCTCGATCTGGATGCAGCAAGCGCCTGCTTCGATCATCTGCTTGGCCAGCAGGTACGTTGCTTCGGCGTTACCGAAACCAGCGTCGATGTCAGCAATGATCGGCACGATATGAGTTTCGTGATTGTCGATCTGCTTGATCAACTCGTCAGCCTTGGCGTTGTCGCCAGCGTTCTGAGCTTCTTCCAGAGCGCGGAACAGGTGGTTCAGTTCCCAGGCATCCGCCTGACGCAGGAAGGTGTACAGTTCTTCGATCAGACCAGATACAGCGGTCTTCTCATGCATGGACTGGTCAGGCAGAGGGCCGAACTCAGAACGCAGAGCGGCAACCATCCAGCCAGACAGGTACAGGTAACGACGCTTGGTAGTGCCGAAGTGCTTCTTGATGGACAGCAGCTTCTGCTGGCCAATGAAGCCGTGCCAGCAACCCAGGGACTGGGTGTACTGAGCCGTGTCTTTGTCGTAGTTCGCCATGTCTTCGCGCATGATTTTCGCGGTGTACTTGGCGATATCCAGACCGGTCTTGAATTTGTTCTGGGCGCGCATGCGAGCCGCGTGCTCGGGCTTGATGGCGTTCCAGGTAGGGTTTTGCTTCAGTAGGGAAGCAATGGCGTCAACGTCTTTTGCGTATGGCATGGTCTCAGTCCTGTCTTCTAAGGTTTGAGGTGCTCTTTTATGAAGCATAAAAGCGACTTCAGAGAGCCAGCGTCCGTTCAAAAATTAACCAGACCGCTGACATTGAGAGTTACTTTAGTGGCTTTGATTTTATAATTGAAATTTATATTATCTATATTCGGCATTTTTCATATGAATGGTCGTGTCCGTCCTTCAGGCGTTGCAAAGGACAACGAGCCGATCGGTGCTATTCAGGTCAAGGTACTCGTCCCGAGGCGGGCTCAGCGCCAGATGCCGCCCCAGCTTATCGGGCTGTGCGCGCCAGATGCCCAGCGCCACTTCTCCCTCCACTGCAACCGTTTTTTCCAGTACCTGAAAATCCGCGCTGGCAGGCAATGGATAGTCTCGGGGATCCCGGAACTGCACCTCAGCACCGCCCACCGTAAACAGCTCATCCAGCACCACCCTCAGCTCCCGCCTCAGGGCGACTTGGGCGAGCACGTGGCTGATGATCATTGGGCTAATCAGCATTTCGCTCTGATGGCCCATTAACAGGTTGCGATTGTCCGGGTCGCTCAGCTCCATGATCAGTTGCGGACGCTTATCGCCCTCACTCAACAGGTCTTCCAGTTGCAGGTAACCCACCATGGCGCGGGCGTCGGCTTCCTCACCGGACGCCAGACGATCGCTACTCAGTAGCATAATGGAGTCATAGTTGAGCGGACCAACCCGCCTCAACTCGCCTTCCACCATGTAATCCGCCTCAATGTGGCGGCAGATCACGTCCCGCTGCGCCCCCAGATAGCGGTCGATTTCCTGTTCTCGCTCCCTGGCAGGCACCACAGAGACGAGATCCACTTCAAACCGCCGTTGGCTATAGCTGGAAAACTCATCAATCAGGCTTGGCACCCGGCGATTCCATCCCAACACAAGAATCCGGTGAACTCCGCCTGAAAGCGAGGCAGCCCGGCTTGCGGGGTCACCTCGAGCAATAACTGGCAGCGGTGCCGCCTTCAGATCCGACTCGGTTTCAGTGTAGTCCCTTGCCATCATGACAACCCGGTCTCCGGCCTCAACCACCGTGTCTGACGATGCCGGCATCCTCACCGCCCAGGCCTTACCCGACCGCTTCAGAATACCCAGCACAATCGCCCGAGGCCGTTGGGAAGCCAGTTCTCCGAGGGACAGCCCCGCCAGGGCGTCGCCACCCCGGATGTAGATTTCGCAGCCCTCACCGGCGGTCAGTAGTTCGTTGTAAATTTCCGACAACCCCGGATGAAGGATGTTCTGCACCATCAGCCGGCTTATGGTGGCATCACCCGCAACCACTTCCACCTCTCCAGGATAGGCGCGCTCAATAACCGGGAGCTTGCGCACATCCTGTATCTCGGCGATGACATAAGGCAGCGATGCTCCCAGATGCCTCGCCTGGGCAGCGATGGACAGCAGCGCCTTCACCGTCTCCACATCCGACGTCACCAGGCTACCGGCCTGATGTGAAGCACTGGGTACAATGACTGCTGCTGCGTCCAGGCAGGCCACCCTCTGCAAGGCATCCGGCTGGATGGCAGCGCCGGCACGCAGGATGATCTGGCGAGACTTGCGCCCAATGCCGGGCTCATCGCGTAACTCATGCACCTGGGCCGCCGAGGCGTGCTCGGAAAGCACCACCAGACGCAGGCGGTTGGTTTCACGTTTCTCCAGGAAACGGCGCATGCGACCTGAAGACCCCAGCAACTCGCCCAGCAGCGGCAAGGTCTGGCTGGTCCAGCCCAGAACCACGATGTGATTTCTCAGGGTAACCGGGGTCAGCCCCCGCTCGAGGTCCGTCATTTTGGCGATCAACCAGCGCGTCAGGATCGCCACCAGCGTGCCCATGAAAACCACATAACCACTGACAGTGAGAATGGTGGACACAAAACGCTGCCAGTTGCCCACATCATCTCCCAGATAACCCGGGTCCGTCAGTCGCAAAAAGGCCCACCAGATGGCATCGCCGACATCTTCAAAAGGCGCTCCAAGGGGAATCACCAGCAATCCACCAACAAGCGAAATGATGCCTATAAAGACGCCCACCACCAACAACTGAAAGCCCGCACCTTTTACAAGTTGGCGCTCAACGATGAACTTCACGCGGTCAACAAAACGAAAGGGGATCATGATCGTCCTTCTGGCAAGATGGGGAATGTCGGTAGCATAGCGCAGAACGTATGGAATAAAACCGGAGCGGTGCCTTATAGCACGCTCGTTCATGAACAATTGACTGGCTACGCAATCCGCAGCATCGTATAGATGTCTATCAAGTTCTCCAACGCTGCCCTAAGCGGCTACAAGACTGGCCGGCTTTTCATGTCCCATGCGTCGATCACATTGTCACTTGTTGCCATCCTGCTGATGACGGGCTGCACTCTTCTGGCGCCAACACCGGAACTGGCGTCACCACAAACCCACTATCATGCCCCCGTGGTGGAGGCCGCATCCGGCACGCCGGTCTCCCTACCGCAATTGGCCGAACGCCTTGCAGAACAGGATGTGGTCATGATCGGCGAATATCACGGCCACCAGGGCGCTCACGTGCTCCAATCCCGACTGCAGGCCCATCTGTACCGGCATCGCCCTGATCAGGTGCTCTCCATGGAGCAGTTTGAGGTGGACCACCAGGCAGTTATTGACCGTTACCTGAACGGCGACGTCGGTGAAATGGAACTGGTTAACGATGCCGATGCCTGGCCTAACTACCAGCACGCCTACCGCCCCCTGGTGGAATTTGCCCGACGCCAGGACCTTCCGGTTATCGCCGCAAACGCACCGGGTGATATCGTTCGCTGCGTGGGGCGCAAGGGCCCCGATTACCTGGCCAGCCTGGATGCGGCTCAGCAGCGCTATATCCCAGACGCGCCCTTCGCAGGCAGCGCGGCTTATCGGGAGAAGTTCTTTGGCACTATGGGCGGCCGGCATGGCACCGCCGACAATGAGCGGCTTCAGAACACCTATCACGCCCAGTTACTAAGGGACAACACCATGGCAAGCCGTATACTGGAAGCGCGGGAACGCTATCCCGGCCATCAGGTCGTCCACCTGACAGGCACCTTCCACAGCGAGGAACGCCTGGGTACGGTAGCGGCCCTTTTGCAGCGAAACCCCGAGCTGTCTGTAGCGGTCATAAGCCCGGTTTTTATGGAAGCACAGCCCGACGGTGACGAACTACCGGTCAATGGTAACCGGCACAAGGGCGACTATCTCTACTTCCTGCTGCCGCTGCCCCCGGAGTACCGGGACGAAGCACGGGGACACAAAGCGATGATGGATGCATTCCGGAAGATGCCCGAAACAACCTGCGACTAAGCCTAACCAGCCTTTGCGAAAGCCGACCCCATAATGCGGGAAAAGACCGCCTCGTCCGCTGCGCTGAACAGCACGAAGCGCACATACCTTACACTTCCCAGACGCGGCAAAACCTGCCCGATCGTGGCCATCGCAACCTCGGCAGCCCCCTCCACAGGGTAACCGAAAGCCCCTGCCGAAATGGCGGGAAATGCAATGGTTTCAATGGCTTTGCTGTCTGCCAGCTCGAGGGCATTGCGAAAGCATTCCGCCAGCCAGTGATCAGAGGGTTCATCCACCCCGTAGACAGGTCCCAGACAGTGGACGACGTACTGGTTTGGCAGGTTGTGCGCCCCTGAAATCACCGCCTCACCCGGACGGATCGGTGCCATGGAAACCTCCCGGCCATTGCCTCAGCGTCGCCGCTTCAGCGAGCGGTTGATAATAACGGTTTCCGGCTCGCCGTGACCTGCGATGGCAGCCAGCGCCCGGTCCAGCGTTGCCTCGGCAATGGCTTCGTGTTTTTGGGGTAACGAGTGAACCTTGACCGGCAGGAAATCCAGTAGCCGATCATCTCCGAAGGTAGCCATTCTGAGAGACTGCGGCAAGCCTCCCGGCTGCTCCAGCAGCACGTCGAGCACGCCTTGTAAGAGGGTGTAAGAGGCAGTAATCAACGCATCCGGAAGCCCCTGATCCGCCAGCACCTGCTGCATCAGTCGGGCGCCGGAGGCTCGGTCATAGTGTTCACCGCTGTAGACCGCCCATTGTCCACTGCGACTCCGAGCCACCTCCTCAAAGCCCTCGCGGCGCTCCCGTGTCATCGCCAGCGCCGGCACCGCATCAAGCCAGACCACCGACCCGGTGCCCGGCTCCAGCACTGAACGGGCCAGAGTGGCTGCGCCCTTGCGATTGTCGCTGACCACGCAACTGATCACACCCGGTGATTGCGATCGGTCCACCGCGATCACCGGCAGGTCTTCCTGCTGCAACTCTTGGTAGAAGGGGTCATTCGGTGGCAGAGCACTTGCAACGATCAGGGCATCGCATCGCCTTGCCTTGAGAGAACGTGCCAGCTCGCGCTCGGTATCCGGGTCATCCCCGGAGCCGGCAATCAGCAATTGATAGCCCCGAGCACGGGCATCCTGCTCCAGCAACTTGGCCAGGCGGGCGTAACTGGCGTTCTCCAGGTCCGGCAGGATAAACCCCAGGGTACGGCTGGCCCCGCCACGCAGCGACGCGGCTTGCGGGTCGATCTGGAAGTGGTTGTCCCGTGCAACTGCCATCACCTTTTCGATAGTCGCCGGCTTGATCCGGCGGGCCGGCCCCTGGCCATTGATCACGTAGCTGGCGGTGGTGCGGGACACCCCCGCCAAGCGGGCAAGTTCTGCAAGGGTCATGGGGCCGAGTCCTCCTGGGCACAGATTGCTTGATTTCTGATCATATCTGTTTCATGATTCATTCTATGTTTGCTGACACGATTCAGCAACCCAGATTTTACTGGTATTCACAACAACAAGGCGAGGCTCCCCACATGCTGACGCTAACAGTCAATGATATCCGCCTGGGCTGCACTGCAACCGACTGGCAGGATGCCCTGAACCAGGCCAGCCAGGATCTGCAGGACGCAGGCCGGACCACTCCCGACTACCACGCGGGCATGCTGGCCAGGGAGCAACAGTCCTCCACCGTCCTTGGCAACGGCATTGCCATCCCCCACGGCACACCGGAAAGCCGCGACGCGGTTACCAGCACAGGCATCCGCGTGTTGCAATTTCCAGGCGGCGTTACCTGGCATGACAACGCCACGGTGTATGTCCTGGTCGCCATTGCGGCCCAGTCAGATGAGCATCTGGATATCCTGCGCCACCTGACCCGCGTACTGGACAAACCCGGCCTGTCACAGAAACTGGCCGAGGCCGATGACACCGAGGCGCTGGTATCCCTATTGTCGAAGGAGCCAGTGGTGCCAAAATGCGACGCTCAGACCCTGTGCCTGGGCGTTAACACCCGGGCCACCAGCGAACTGGCCATCAGCGCTGCGGCCAGGCTGCAGGGGCTGGGCTGTGTCGACGCCAGCTTTATGAAGGAAATTGTCAGCCAGCCACCCGTCGGGCTGGGCCAGGGGTTTTGGCTGGTTCACCACAGCGTTGGCAGTATCCGACCTGCGCTGGCACTGGCAACACCCAAAGAACCCAGCGACAACCTCGCCGGCGTTTTCTGCCTGGCGGGCCCTGGCGACGACTGCCGCGAATTGCTGGAACGTATCGATAATTTCCTGGCCCAGAACATCCCTCTGGAAAGCCAGTCCGTGGATGCCGTACTTTCCCGGCTTTCCGGTGAGCAGGCCAATGCGGTCAGCGACCGGGTGCGCCTGCTGAATACCCATGGCCTACACGCCCGGCCCGCCAAACAACTGGTACAGGAAGCCCGTCAGCACAAGGCAGACATTCGCATCCGCCTGGAGGACGGCGATGGCAATTCGGTATCGGCGACCAGTCTCACACGGATCATCGGCCTCGGTGCCCGCAGGGGGCAAACCCTGATCATATCCGCAACCGGCGACGATGCGGAACAGGCGGTAGAAGCCGTTTGCCAGGCCATCAATGACGGGCTCGGAGAAACCGTCTCCCCGCTTCGACAACAACAGAGCCAGCCGGCGCCTGCCGAGCCGGAACCCGAACCTCTGACCGATGACGAACCCCTGAAAGCGGTCGCCGCCTCACCGGGCCTGGCTCTGGCACCCGCCTTCGTCATGCGCCAGCCAACATTGGACTACCCCGCCACCGCCAGCGATGCCGGTGAACAGACCAGCCGACTGGGCCAGTCCATCGACGAGGCCGACGGACAACTGCGCACGCTGATTCGCCAGGCCGAAGGCGGTGAGGCAGCACCGATTCTGTCGGTGCATGTGGAAATGCTTCAGGATGACGATCTCTACCAGGCCGCCCTGGAAGCCATCAACGAAGGCGCGTCCGCCGAAGCCGGCTGGTGGCTCGCCATTGATACCGCCGCGCGGGCCCAGGAAGCACTGGCAGACCGGCTTCTGGCAGAACGAGCGGCAGATTTTCGGGATGTTGGCCGGCGCGTGCTGGCCAACCTCTGCGGGGTGGCCATGCCGACACCACCGGACGAACCCTATGTACTGGTGGCGGACGACCTTGGCCCTTCCGATGTGGCAAGGCTGGACACCCAGCGCGTTCGCGGCCTGATCACAGCCCGTGGTGGCGCCACATCCCACAGCGCCATCCTGGCTCGGGCGCTGGGGCTCCCTGCCGTGGTCGGGGCTGGTGATCGTATCCTGACCATCAGCGACGGAACGGACCTGGTGGTCGACGGCGAACGCGGCTGCCTGGTGCCCAATCCCGGCGCCGAGCGCCGCGACCGCATTGACCGTCGCCTGGACCAACTCACCCGCCTGCAGGCAGACGCCCACGAGTGCCGGAACGAGCCAGCCACTACCACCGATGGCCACACCATCGACGTATGCGCCAACCTTGGCAACACCGCCCACACCCCGGATGCTGTCGACCGGGGCGCCGATGGCATTGGCCTGCTGCGCACCGAATTCATTTTCATGGAGCATCCGGACGCGCCTGACCTGGACACCCAGGTGAAGGAATATCGCCATGCCTTCGACGCCCTCAACGGCCTGCCACTGGTCGCACGCACCCTCGATGTGGGTGGTGACAAGCCCCTGGATTACTGGCCCCTTCCCCACGAGGACAACCCCTTCCTTGGGCTGCGCGGTATTCGCCTGTCGCTGACGCGACCGGAAATCCTCGAAACCCAGGTGCGCGCGCTGCTGACGGCTGCCGACAACCGCCCACTGCGAATCATGTTTCCCATGGTCAAGGACCTGGAAGAGTTTCGCGCGGCCAAGGCCATCGTCGAACGGGTCCGCGCCGAGATTCCCTGCCAGGGCCTGCAGGTGGGCGTGATGATTGAAGTGCCCTCCTGTGCCCTATTGGCCCACACCCTGGCACCGGAAGTGGATTTCTTCTCGGTGGGCACCAATGACCTCACCCAGTACACCCTGGCCATCGACCGTGGCCACGGCCAGCTTTCGGCCGAGTCCGACGGGTTGCACCCCTCGGTACTGCAACTGATCCGCATGACCGTCGAAGCCGCCCATGCTCACCAACGCTGGGTGGGTATCTGTGGCGAGCTGGCTTCCGACCCACAGGCTATTCCGGTATTGCTGGGCCTGGATGTGGACGAGCTGTCGGTGACCAGCCGCAGAGTGCCATTGGTCAAAGCCTGTATCCGAGGGCTGAGCCGGGAACACGCCCGTGAACAGGCGAAACTGGCGCTGGGCAAAGCCACCGCAGCCGAAGTGCGCGACGCCCTGGAGACACTGTAATGGCCCGCGTACTCACCATCACCCTGAACCCGGCGTTGGACCTTAATGCCGAGACCGACTCAATCCGACTGGGTAACGTGAACCGCTCTCGGTCCACACGCCTGGAAGCTGCCGGCAAAGGCATTAACCTGGGCCGCGTGCTGTCACGCCTCGGCCATACCGTGACCGTGTCCGGACTGCTGGGAGACATCGACGCCGCGCCCTTCGATCGGCTGTTCTCGTCTGACATCCTGGCAGACCACTTTGTCCGCATCCCCGGGCAGAATCGCATCAACGTCAAAATCGCCGAAGGCAATGGTCGTGTGACCGATCTTAACGGACCAGGCTTCGAGGTACCCTCGGATGCCCTGGCCCAATTGAAGGCACGCCTCGGTGACTTGAAGGGCCGGTTCGATGCCATTGCCATTGCTGGCAGTCTTCCCGGCGGCTTTCCGTCCGAAGCACTGGCGGAACTGGTCACCCTGGCTCGCGAAGCAGACATCCCAGTGTGGCTGGATACCAGCGGCGCAGGCCTCACAGCCGGACTCAGGGCGCTGCCAGACGGCATCAAGCCCAATACGGAAGAGCTGGCCGAATGGGCCGGGCACCCTCTGGAGAGCCTGGACGCCATCGCCGAGGCAGGTCGCTCACTTCAGGCCACCGGCATCGCCAATGTGGTGATTTCCATGGGCGAAAAAGGCGTGCTCTGGCTGTCGCCGAAGGGCAACTGGCAAGCGTCGCCACCGCCCGTGACCGCCACCAGCACGGTCTGCGCCGGCGACACTTTGCTGGCTGGAATGATTCACGGATTGCTCGAACATCATCACCCGGAACAGGTGCTGTCAACCGCCACCGCGCTGTCGGCCGAGTGCGTGCGCCACATCGGCGTTGGCGACCCAATGGCCGACGACTTTATCCAACTGATTCAGCAAACCCGTGTCACTCTCTACACCTCCTTCACCCCCTGGCCCGGGCACAACAACAATGGGGAGATGCCATCATGAAACTGATCATTGTAACCGCCTGCCCTCAGGGCGTGGCCACCAGCTTCCTGGCGGCCCGGGCCCTGGAACGGGCCGCGCAGCAAAAGGGCTGGGAAGCCAGAACAGACATTCGCAGCCCGCAGCAACCACTGTCGTCCCTGCCCGAGGATGTCATCGCCTCGGCGGACTTGGTCGTTGCCGCAACAGGAACACCAACGGACCTGAACGCCTACGCCGGCAAACGCCTCTATCAGGTCCCGGTAACGGCCGCCCTGCCCGATCCCGTGGCGATTCTGGACCAGGCCGAAAAGCAGGCCGAGCCCTATCAACCAACCGAGGCTTCACAGCCCGAGCCCGCCACCTCAGGTAACGCAGGCAAACGCATTGTCGCCGTCACCGCCTGCCCCACCGGTGTTGCCCACACTTTTATGGCGGCAGAAGCCCTGACCGCCGCCGCGACCGCGGCTGGCCATCAGATCCGCGTGGAAACCCAGGGCTCCGTGGGCGCACAGGACCCGCTGACCGCCGAGGAAATCGAGGCGGCGGATGTGGTGATCCTGGCCTGTGATATCGAAGTCGACCCCAGCCGTTTTGCCGGCAAGCGGCTTTGGCGTACGTCCACCGGCAGCGCCCTGAAAAAGCCGGGGCCCACCATTGATGACGCCATGACCAATGCCTCTGTCGAGGAAGGCCAGAAAAAAGCGACCTCAGGAGGTGGTGGCGAAAAACGCGGTCCCTACAAGCATTTGCTGACCGGCGTGTCTTTCATGCTGCCCATGGTGGTGGCCGGCGGCCTGCTGATCGCCCTGTCATTCGTGTTCGGCATTGACGCGTTTGAAGAGGAGGGCACCCTGGCAGCCGCGTTGATGCAGATCGGCGGCGGCACAGCCTTCCAGTTGATGATCCCTCTGCTGGCCGGCTATATCGCCTGGTCCATCGCCGACCGGCCGGGCCTTGCACCCGGTATGATCGGCGGTTATCTGGCCGGGACTCTCGGCGCAGGCTTCCTGGGCGGCATCATCGCAGGCTTCCTGGCGGGCTACGTCGCCCGTTTCGTCAGCCAGAAGCTGCCAATGCCCGAGAGCATCGAATCCCTCAAACCCATCCTGATCATTCCGTTGCTGGCCAGCCTGGTTACCGGCCTCGGCATGATCTACGTGATCGGCGAGCCCGCTGCCGCCCTGATGGATGGGCTGACCGGTTTCCTCGAGAGCATGGGCACCACCAACGCCATCCTGCTGGGCGGCATTCTCGGGGCCATGATGTGCTTTGACCTGGGTGGGCCGGTGAACAAGGCCGCCTATACCTTCGGTGTCGGTTTGCTCTCGGAAGGCAGCGGTGGTTCCGCCCCCATGGCAGCGATCATGGCCGCCGGCATGGTGCCAGCCATCGGCATGGGTGTGGCGAGCTTTATTGCCCGCGCCAAGTTTGCCGAGGCCGAACGGCAGGCCGGACGGGCCTCCTTTGTGCTGGGGCTGTGCTTTATCTCTGAAGGCGCGATCCCCTTCATGGCCAAGGACCCGCTGCGGGTGATTCCGGTGTGCATGGTGGGTGGTGCCATCACCGGCGCGCTGTCCATGCTGTTCACTGTCAAGCTCATGGCACCCCATGGCGGTCTATTCGTGCTAGCCATTCCCAACGCGGTAAGCACAGTACTGCCCTATGTGGCCGCCATTGCCATCGGTTCGCTGGTGATCGGGTTTGGCTACGCCATGATCAAGACCGGCAAGGCCGAGGTGGCAACCGCCTCCTCATAGCAGACCTTCCCGTCCGGGGGCGCTTGACGCCCCCGGTATTTGCGGCGATGGTATCCGCCAGATCCACACACAAGGACGCCGTGATGAAAATTCTGTCTACCCTGATCCTGGCGATTGCCACCGTTGTTTCCGCGTCACTCATCGCCAACGGCCTGACCGGGCTGCGCACTGGAGACCGGTTCGTCACCGTTAAGGGCGTTGCGGAACGGGAGGTGCAGGCGGACCTTGCACTGTGGCCCCTGCGTTTCGTCGCTACCGGCAACAGCCTGGACGAAGCCCGCGAGAAGGCCCGCAGCAGCCGCGAAGCCATTATGGCCTTCCTCAAGCTACAGGCCATCGACACAGACGCGGTGGAACTGCAACGCCTGGACGTTACGGACACCCAGGCCAATCCTTACCAGGAAAGCAACGGCCAGAAATTCATCATCAACCAGACGCTGATGGTGCGCAGCAACAATATCGAGCGCATCCGCCAGGCCGCGCAATCGGTGAGTGAGCTGGTGGATTCTGGTGTCATTCTGTCATCCGATTATGGCCCGGGTGGGCCGACTTACCTGTTCAACCGGCTGAACGACATCAAGCCGGAGATGATAGCCGAAGCCACCGCTGCCGCCCGCGAGGCCGCCGCACAGTTTGCCAGGGACGCAAAAACCGAACTGGGGGACCTGCGCCGCGCCAATCAGGGCGTATTCCAGATCCTGGCCCGCGACCAGGCGCCTGGCGTCAGCGAGGGCCAGCAACCGATTAAAACCGTCCGGGTGGTCACCACCGTGGAGTACTATCTCAAATAGGCAATCGCCACCGACTACTGGGTCTGCACCATTTCATCAGTGACCTGATACCTTCCGCCCAGCCAATGCAGGATTTCCCTGGCGGCCGGATGATCAAAACGGTGATAACACTCCGTTAAAGCCTGTTGCCGTTCGGCACTGATTCTTTGTAAGCCGGCATCCTGAAGCAAAAGCAGATCGGCCTGCACCTGCTGTGCCAGCTCCCCGCCCAACACCTCCGCTGCAGCCCGCTGAAAAGCCTGGCCGTACTGATACCCGGCCCCCTGATCGTAGCTACGGGCCAGGGTGATGGCCGGAATCGTTGTGAGCGTTGGCTGTAACGCGGGATTAATGGCGTGGCCAGACAGGTACGGGCCGTTGGCCGCTGTCCTGCCGGTGAATGCCCGCAGGTGTAGATGACGGGACATACGATCACCGTCATTCACCGGGTAGTTATCCCACAACACCGGTTTGCGCCCCAAAGCTTCCGAAACACGCTGCAAGTGGCCCGGCGATATCTCCCGTGAACATACCTCCTCGCCGGTCCAGAACACCTGCACGGACCGGTCCAGTGCCTTGCCAAGATCTTCCAGGTAACGCTCGGGGCGGGGACCAAACACCCGGTCCAGAACCGGATCGTCGGAGTAGTAGCTGGGGCAGACTGTGAGTTGGTCCGCTGAACTGTGTTCTGCTACCCAATGAATGATGTCCGCCTGTCGCGCCGCCAGTTCCGGCGTATCGCTTTTCATGTCATCAAACAGGATCGCCAGGTCTGTGGTACCCAGTTGATCGAACGCTGCCAGTTTTCGCGTCAGCGCCGTTTTCGCCGAGTCATCGAAATTGTTGAACACCTCGAACGGGCTCAGGCCAATGCCAAACCGAACTCCATGGCTACGACAAAACCGGGCGAAGCTTGCCAGTTCATCAGCTTCCTCTTGCGGATGCAGCTCGCTCCACCGGCGCCTGAGAAAGGCATCCGCCTTGGGCGCGTACCAATAGTTCCGGTAACCATGGGGAGCCAGTGCCGCTACCAGCTGCCGACGCTCTTCCCAGCTCCACAATGGGCCATAGAAGCCTTCAATGATTCCCAGCGGGGGTTGCTCTGCCATTGGCGTTTCCATTTCGCGAGTACACAGACGGTCTACAGTCCAGAGGGTATCTCATCAGGCTGTGGGGGTCACCGGACAAGTTTAGCAATGTCGGCTAGACTTCTCGTACTGATGATGTAGTGATGAGCAGTGACGATTCACATCCGCTCTCCGATTACCCATGAGGATAAGGGGCCTGGCAAATGGACATAAAAAGCTTTGAAGACCTGATTGAGTGGGCTCGCGAGCTCCACGCCCACCTGTCCCGGTGTTTATCGGAGTGCTCAACAAAGAACAAGGAGGAGCGGGCCCGGGCGCTACTGACTTACCTCGCGGACCATGAAGCCGAACTGGAGCGCATCACGGCGGAGTTCGAGAAACAGGCCGATTCACAGGCCTTGAAAACAAAACTGTACGATTATCTGAACGATGAACACAAGGCCATCAAAACCCATCGAACCTGCGATGATCACTACGCCAATATGGACTTCGACAGCATTGTGCGAGAGATCTTCAGCTTCCACGACCAGCTGATAGATCTGTATGACAGCCTGGCAGGCAAAGCTGAGATACCGGAGGCAAAGGAACTGGCTGAATCACTACGCGCCATGGAGGAGAACGAAGCCATGAGGCTGGCAAGGCAGATTGGCATGATGGACGACGTTTGAGCCCTTCCATTCACAAAGCATGAAAACTGGAAATTGCGAGCTCCTAATAGTACTGTACATACAAACAGCTTTTAGGGCTCCGCATGAAGACTCGCGCGACACCGCTCAACCCAAAGAGCCGGTACCAACCCATTGTCACGGACCGCCAATACGACGATGGCTGGTATCAGAACCCTGCTGACGATACCTGCCCGGACTCCCTGGCTACGGAAGTGGTGGATGAGCAAGTACGCACGATTATCAGCCGCAATCAGTCCCCGGATGTGCCGTTTGACCAGTCCATCAATCCATACCGTGGCTGTGAGAAGGCCTGCATCTACTGCTTTGCCCGGCCGACCCACGCGTACTGGGACATGTCACCGGGACTGGACTTCGAAACGCGGCTAATCGCCAAGCCCAATGCTGCGGAACAGCTTCGCAGGGAGCTTGATAAACCCGGTTACCGGGTGTCGCCCATCGCCCTTGGCGTGAATACTGACGCCTATCAGCCAGTCGAGAAGCACCGGGAAATTACTCGTAACATACTCAAGGTACTGGCCGAGTACCGCCACCCGGTCTCCATTATCACCAAAGGCGCGTTGATCCTGCGTGATCTGGACTTGTTGTCAGAATTAGCCGGCCAGGGCCTCTGCTCCGTCCGGGTCAGCCTGACCACACTGGATAACACCCTGAAACGGCAGATGGAGCCGCGTACCGCAGCGCCGGCCACACGCCTGAAAATCATTCGTGAACTGGCGGCCGCCGGTGTTCCGACCGGCATCATCCTGGGGCCGGTTATTCCGTTCATCAATGATCATGAAATCGAAAGCATTCTTGGAGCCGCTGCCGAAGCTGGCGCGGAACGGGCGAGTTGGATCATGTTGCGCCTGCCTCTGGAACTGGATGAGCTGTTCCAGGACTGGTTGCAGCGGCACTTTCCGGACCGGGCCAGTCATGTGATGAATCGCATGCGCGATTTGCGGGGTGGCAAAAGTTACGACACCCAGTTCGGGCGCCGGATGACGGGAACGGGCCCCTACGCAGACCTTGTCCGCCAGCGCTTCGCAAAACGCGCCAGACAACTGGGCCTGAACCTTCATCAGACAGCCCCTCTTAGAAGCGACCTCTTCAGGCGCCCTGCGGGTGAGCAGATAGGATTGTTCTAGACCAGGAACATTGCCTCACGCTGACCAGCGAGAGAAAGTCGTAAGACCTATGTCGTACAGATGCCGGTTTTTCGTTCCGTTTCTTATCGTTTATTGCTAACTTGAACTAGCATGAAGGGTTACTCACCCGACAACGGGTGAAGCTCTCAACACAACAACGACAAAAGAGGCTAGAAGAGCAATGAAGATCCGTTCTGTTCTATCCGCGGCTGTGCTGGCTGTAGCAACTACCTTTGCTTCCACACAAGCCCTCGCCCAAGACACCTTTACCCTGCGCCTGGCAGAAACCTGGGGGCCCAATTTCCCGATTTTCGGCGATACCACCAAACGGTTCGCTGAAACCGTCGAGAAGATGTCGGACGGCCGCCTGAAGGTCCGCATCGACTCATCAAACAAGCACAAAGCACCTTTCGGTGTCTTTGATATGGTCAAGGCCGGCCAGTACGACATGGGCCACTCCGCGTCCTACTACTGGAAAGGCAAAGTACCCAATACCCTGTTTTTCACCAGCATGCCATTCGGCATGAACGCCATGGAACAATACGCCTGGTTCTACCACGGCGGTGGTATGGAACTGATGCAGGAGGTTTACGAGCCTCACAATATGCTGTCGTTCCCGGGTGGTAACACCGGCGTTCAGATGGGCGGCTGGTTCCGCAAGGAAATCAACTCCCTGGAAGACCTTCAAGGTCTTAAAATGCGCATCCCCGGTTTCGCCGGTGAAGTGTTCGCGGAAGTGGGCGTCAACCCAACCAACATCCCGCCGGGCGAACTGTACACAGCCCTGGAGCGCAACACCATTGATGCGGTTGAATGGGTAGGACCATCTCTGGACCTGCGTCTCGGCTTCCAGCAGATTGCGGACTACTACTACACCGGTTGGCATGAGCCCGCCACGGAGCTTCAGTTCCTGGTGAACAAGAAGGTATGGGAAAAGCTGCCCGCTGACCTGCAGGAAATCATGCGCATAGCCATGCGCACAGCTTCCTACGACATGCTGGTTCACTCCCAGCACGCGAATGCGGAAGCCTGGGCCAACATCAAGGAAGAGTACCCGAACGTGCAGATCAAGAAGTTCCCGCAGGAGATCTTCCAGGCCATGCACGAAGCCAATGAGAAGCTCCTGAAGGAAGCGGCCGAAAACAACGAACAAGCGGCAAGGATTGTGGAATCCCAGCAGGAATATCTTGAGAAGAGCCGGGCGTACACGGACATTTCCGAACGCGCCTATCTCAACACTATGGCAGAAGTCGAGTAACATATCGGCAGTAACTGAGCCGGGATCGCTCTAGCAGTGATCCCGGTTTTGTCGTTTATAGCAATTGAAAAATCGCTGGTTCGCCGGCGGAGGACAATCAATGCGTTGGATTATCAAGTTGGACGAGGGCTTGGCCTACTTGTCCATTTTTTGCGGCTGGGTGGCCTGTGCCGCAATGATTCTGATGGCCGGTAACGTTTTCTTCGATGTCGTGGCCCGCTACGCCTTCAATGAGGTATGGATCGGTATGCAGGAAATGGAGTGGCACCTCTATTCGGTGGTGTTCCTGCTGGGTATCCCCTACGCATTGCGCACGGATGGCCATGTCCGGGTGGATGTCTTCTACACCCGCTGGAGTGACAGGACCAAAGCCTGGGTCAACATCGTTGGTGCCATCCTTTTTGTCATCCCCTTCGCCTATCTGATCTGGAACTACGGCTACAATTTCGCCGTTGAGTCCTACAGCATGGGTGAAGGCAGCGGCGACCCGGGCGGGCTACCCCATCGCTGGGTGATCAAGAGCGTGATCCCGATTTCCGCGGTGTTTACCGGCATCGCCGGGTTCAACATGGTGACCTTCGCAATACGGGTTATCTCCGGCGAGAAAACCTATGAGCCGAAACACGGCGCGGAGGGTCTCGCATGATCGGTATGATTATGTTTGGAGCTGCCCTACTCCTGCTGATGCTGGGTTTCCCGGTTGCCTTTACCTTTGGCGGCGTCGCCCTGTTTTTCGGGATCTATGCTGAAGGCATGGACCTGTTTGCCTTCATGCCCTACCGCATCATGAGCGTCATGCAGAACACGGTGCTGATGGCGGTTCCGTTGTTCATTTTCATGGGCGTAGTGCTACAACGCACGCGACTGGCCGAGCAATTGCTAACCTCCATGGGCCGACTGTTTGGCGGCTTGCCAGGGGGCCTGGCTATTTCCACGATACTGGTAGGTGCGCTACTTGCGGCCTCAACGGGCGTGGTGGGAGCCAGCGTCGTAGCGATGGGGCTGATCTCTCTCCCCGTGATGCTGGCCCACAATTACGACAAGCGGCTTGCTACAGGCACTATCTGTGCTTCCGGCACTCTGGGCCAGATCGTACCACCCTCTATTATTCTGATTATCCTCGGGGATGTGTTGGGGCTACCGGTTGGCGACCTCTTCAGGGCAGCCGTCATACCGGGTGTGGTGCTCGTAGGTCTATACATCATCTATATTCTGGTCCTTACCCGTT
This sequence comes from Marinobacter sp. V34, assembly GCF_055524115.1. NCBI lineage: Bacteria > Pseudomonadati > Pseudomonadota > Gammaproteobacteria > Pseudomonadales > Marinobacteraceae > Marinobacter > Marinobacter sp. V34. The sequence goes on from NZ_JBUPZY010000005.1 coordinate 128,710, forward strand.
TCAAGCCCGAAACCGGGCCCGCCATGCCAGACGACAGCGGCCTGTCACGTGGAAAAGAAATCCGCGCAGCGTTGCTGGCCATTATTCCGCCACTGGCGCTGATCATCGTTGTTCTGGGCTCCATCTTTGCCGGCATTGCCACGCCCACGGAGTCCTCAGCACTCGGTGGTGTCGGTGCGGTGGTGTTGGCCATCATCTACCGCCAATTCTCCTTCAAGATGGTGTGGGACGCGTCGAAGGATACCGTCAAGGTCACCGCCATGGTGTTCGCCATTCTGGTGGGCGCTACCGCGTTTTCGATGGTGTTCAGCTACACCGGCGGCGATTACCTGCTGGAAGAATGGTTGCTGCAGCTTCCTGGCGATAAATGGGGCTTCATCATCCTGGCCATGCTGGTCATTCTGGTGCTGGGTTTCTTCATCGACTTCGTGGAAATTTCGTTCATCATCGTGCCCATCCTGGCACCGGTGGCGGAAGCCATGGGCATCAACATGCTGTGGTTCGCGATTTTGATTGCCATGAACCTGCAAACCAGCTTCCTGACGCCCCCATTTGGGTTCAGTCTGTTCTATCTCAAGGGGGTATCACCACCCGGTGTGCAGACCACCGATATCTACAAAGGGGTATTACCGTTTATCCTGATGCAGGTATTGGTGCTGGCGATGATCGTCATTTTCCCGGAATGGTTTGGTATGAGCGCGACCTACTGACGTCGGCTCCAGCTGACCGCACACCTACAAGCCGGGGCCTCGCAGCCCCGGTTTTTTTGCCCGCCATCCCCGGCTTTTACCCTTTTCCTATTGTTCCAATAGCGTCTCTCCCCACTCCAGAGATATGACAAAACACGCTTGTTTTCTATACTAAAGACGAAGCAGGCGATTCTCAGTTGTGATATCGGGACACGCCCTGATGCTGAATCACCGTCGGCCAAGCCAGCCGACTTCAGTCCGTGATTAACCAGCTGATAAAGGGAGATATGTATCCATGAGCCAAAGCACCGCCCGGAAGACCCCAGCGCCCCCCAACGACCGACCGGAGAGCAGGCCCCACGTTCTGACGTTGCCCCTGGAAGAGCAGCAAGCGGATCGTGAGCCTCATAGTTATGAGCGCTGGCTGATCGCCAAGCTGATGCGCATGGCCGGTTCACCACCGCTACGATTCCAGCTGTGGAACAATGAATTCATTGATCCCGAAGAAGGCAATGCCCGATTCACACTCAAACTGACCGACCCCAAGGCGCTGTTTACACTGGTCACCAACCCCAACCTGGCCTTTGGGGACCTATACAGTGCAGGCAGATTGCAAGTAGATGGCGATCTTTCGGAGCTGATGGAGACACTTTATCGCTCAATTCACAACGCCAGGCAAAAATGGCCCAAATGGCTGGAAGCACTTTGGCGCAACCACAACCCCCGCTCAACCGGCGTCTCTGAAGCCAGGGAAAACATCCACCATCATTACGATCTGGGCAACGAGTTTTACCGGCTCTGGCTGGATCATGCCGAGATGCAGTACACCTGCGCCTATTACGAAACGCCGGATTTGACCCTGGAACAGGCCCAGTTGGCAAAGCTGGAGCATGTTTGCCGCAAGTTACGACTGAGACCCGGCATGACGGTTGTGGAAGCCGGCTGTGGCTGGGGCGGTCTGGCGCGCTATATGGCCAGGAATTACGGCGTGAAGGTACATTCCTACAATATCTCGAAAGAACAGCTGACGTACGCTCGGGAAGAAGCCAGGCGCCAGCAACTGGACCACCTGATTGAGTATGTCGAGGATGACTATCGCAACATCAGCGGCCAGTACGATGCCTTTGTGTCCATCGGCATGTTGGAGCATGTCGGCAAGGACAATTACCAGGCGCTGTCGGAGCTGATCAGCCGCTCCCTGAAGCCGGGCGGTCTGGCGTTACTGCACAGCATCGGCCGCAACCGGCCCATGCTGATGAATGCCTGGATTGAGAAACGCATCTTTCCGGGTGCATACCCCCCAAGTATCTCGGAGTTCATGGGCCTCTGCGAACACAGCGATTTTTCGGTGCTGGATGTTGAGAACCTGAGATTGCACTACGCTCAGACCCTGACCCACTGGATGGAACGGTTCAGGACCAACATGGACGAGGTCACAGAGATGTACGACGGGCATTTTGCCCGAGCCTGGGAAATGTACCTAGCAGGCTCCATAGCCGCCTTCCGGGCCGGTTCACTGCAACTGTTCCAGGTGGTCTTCACCCACAGCGGGAACAACCAACTGCCACAAAACCGCCAGGACATCTACTCGTCCCGCGCAGCTCCGGAGACATAATCATGGACTACTATGACCTGATTATCGTGGGTGCCGGGCCGGCAGGCTCCACACTCGCCCATGCACTGCAGGACAGCGGCAAACGCATTCTGGTGATCGACAAGCAGGACTTCCCAAGGGACAAAACCTGCGCCGGCTGGGTTACCCCTGCGGTGATGGACAGTCTCGACATCGATATCAACAGCTACAGCATCGGGCGAACCCTCCAGCCCATCCGGCGGTTCCGTATAGGCATGATGGGGCAATCGGCGGTGGAAAATGACCACGGTGAGATTGTCAGTTACGGCATACGGCGCTGCGAGTTCGATGCTTTTCTTCTGGACAGGACGACCGTGCCGAAGCAATTGAACACACCGGTCAAGTCCATTGTTCGTCGCGATGGCAACTGGGTGGTCAACGATACCTGGGAGGCACCCCTGATCGTAGGCGCCGGCGGCCATTTTTGCCCGGTGGCGAAGTTGCTGGGGGACGGTCCCGGAAGCCACGAAGTCGTGGTGGCGGCCAAAGAAGTGGAATTCGAGATGACGCCCCAACAGGCCGACGTGTGCGAGGCCCGTGGCGACACTCCCGAACTCTGGTTCTGCCGCGACCTGAAGGGCTATGCCTGGGTGTTCCGAAAAGGCAATTTCCTCAATATTGGCTTAGGCCGGGAAGACAATCACAAACTGACCGAGCACCTGAACGCTTTCGTGGAGGAGATGAAGTTCGAAGGGCGTATACCGTCAGATTTACCGGGCAGGTTCAAAGGCCACGCCTACCTCCTGTACGCCCATGCAGAACGACCGCTGGCCGACGACGGGCTGTTGTTGATTGGTGATTCCGCCGGCCTGGCCTATACCCAGAGCGGCGAGGGAATTCGCCCGGCCATTGAGTCAGCGCTGTTGGCGGCGGACCTCATTCGCGATCGGGAGGACTACTCTGCCCAATCACTGCAAGCTTACGGCGAAGCCATTGCCGGCCGTTTTGGGAACCGCGCCACGCCGCAGGATGAGGGCTGGCAGGTGCCGGACTGGGTCAAAATGCCATTGGCCAGCACCCTGATGCGGTCCCATTGGTTTACCCGCAAGGTGGTCACCGAGAAATGGTTCCTGCACCAGCAGGTGCCACCGCTGGCGACGGTTTCCCAAGGCTGAGGAAATGTAAAGAGTCGGAAAGGGCAGCACCCTTATGGCGCAAGGGTGTTATTGCCCCAAATAGCTCCGGTACATCCACACGGTTTTTTCCTGCTGAGAGATGTAGTCGCTCATCAACGCGACAGTACCCTCATCATCCGCGTCGCCAGCCAAGTGAAGCAACTCCCGCTGCTTACCAATCAGCTTGGCAAAGCTGTCCACGATATTTTCCACCGCCTCTTTGCCGTCAGACACATCCTTACGCTCCGGCACCTCTGATTTCTCGATGTAGGTGCTGTAAGCGTGCGCCGGGCGATGTCCCAATGTCAGTACCCGCTCGGCGATTTCGTCAATCTTTAGCAACAGATCGTCATAAAGCTCTTCAAACTTGGCGTGCAGTTCGAAAAAGTTGTCACCTTTGATGTTCCAGTGATAGCCACGAACGTTCATGTAGAAGATCTGGTAGTTGGACAGCAGATCGTTCAGCGCGCTCGCCAAACTTTGGGTCTTTTCAGTGTCGAGACCAATAAAATTCTTGCTCATAACGTGTCTCCTTAACAGTTACCGGAATGTACTGGCTGTCAATTTAACCTGGGATCACAAATAGATAAAGTTTAGTTATCCAATTCTCATGATAGCCCAAAACAATGACTGGAAAATAAGATTCTATAGCCATTTACTATCAAAATACTGAAAACAATTTACTTAAAAATAATTCTCAGTTGCTGTTGAATGGATTTGTATCCATTAAGTACGCGGAGCCGAGCATGAGTACCCTGAAGATGTTTTTTCACGACCATGGTGCAAAGGGTGACAACTCGTTGCTAAAAACCATTACGTTCGCCATCACTCACTTCACCGTGGCCTTTACCGTGGCCTATCTCCTGACCGGCGACATCCTGATCGGCAGCCTGATTGCCATGGTCGAGCCCGCCATCAACACTGTCGCCTACTTTTTTCATGAGAAGATATGGGCGCGCAAGCAGCAGATTACAAGGGACGTGCCCAGAGCAGATGTCACCTCGGTGGCGCGGAGTTTCTGATCAGAGCCCGCTTCCATAGCCAGAGGGCCCATTAGCCGCCTGGACCGCAATCCAGGCAGTGCTCAATCGGTTTCGGGCCGATATCCAGCTTGCGATTGAGGTCACGCAACGCCGTTCGGACCCCTTCCTCGATCACCGGGTGGTAAAACGGCATGGTCAGCATCTCGCTCACGGTCATGTGCTTCTGCAGCGACCACGCCAGCAGATGGCCAATGTGCTCGGCCGCGGGGCCGAACATTTCCGCGCCCAGGAACAACCCACTGCCCCGCTCACCGTACAGGTGCAGCAAGCCCTTGTTGGCGCCTATAACGCGGCTGCGCCCCTGCCCTTCAAAAGAGACCTCACCAACGGCATAGTACCCCTTACAACGCTCATCGACTTCTTTGAGAGTCATACCAACAGTGGCGATCTGCGGATCGGTGAACACGACTCCCAATGGCACTCGGCGCAGTCCAGCCCGTACCTCCGGATATCGGGCGGCGTTGTCGCCAGCTATTCGCCCCTCGTCGGCCGCCTCATGAAGCAGAGGCACCTCATTGTTGGCATCTCCTGCGATAAAGATATGACTGTCACCACACTGAAGCGTGTAGTGATCGAACAGCGGCGAGCCATGATCATCCTGGGCAATATCCGCGTTCTGCATGTCCAGACTGTCGACATTGGGGCGACGACCCGTTGCCGCCAGCAGATAGTCGAACGTTTCCGTGACTTCGCCACGATCCGCATCCAAAAAACGAATGCAGACGCCATCGTCCGTTCGCTCAACCGAGCGGACCTTTGAGCGGGTATCCAAGGAAAATTCTTCATTAAACGTTTTCAGGGCGTAGTGGCGGATTGTTTCCTCCTGAAGCGGCCCAAGGCTTCCGCTGACGCCGAACATCCGTACCCGGACACCCAGCCGGCTGAGCGCCTGCCCCAGTTCCAGGCCGATTATTCCGGGGCCGAATACGGCAACGGACCCAGGCAGGTCATCCCACTCGAAAATGTCATCATTCACCACCAGTCGGTCCTTGGCGTCCTTGAGAAAGCTAGGGATGTTCGGCCGGGAACCGGTGGCAATGACCACCCGCGCGGCTTCCACTTCCACTTTCTCGCCGACAATAAGCCGGTGAGGCGACAGGAACCGGGCCTGGCCGCGAAGGCGGTGGGCCTCGGGGAACCCCTCTACGGCCTCCACCACAAAGCTGACGAACCGATCCCGCTCCCTGCGGACACGGTCCATCACTTCTTTGCCGTCAATTCGGACATCACCGGGGTGAACACCAAACATCGGTGATTTTTGCAACTGATGGGCACTGTCGGCCGCCGCAATTAAAAGCTTGCTGGGCATACAGCCTACGCTGGCACAAGTAGTACCGTAGGCACCGCCTTCAATCAAAACGATATTGTCCGTATGCTTGCGGGCAGCGCGATAGGCGCTCATGCCAGCGGTACCCGCGCCAATAACAGCCACATCCACCTTGCGTTTTTCCACGTCTACGACTCCCCTGACTGCCTACAAAATTCATGATCCTGCCTCAGTATAGGAGTGAATACGGGAAACCGTTCAGTTGCCAACCCAAGACATCGCAATATTCAACGCAGGACTTTTTCAACCGCGCCTTCTAGAATGACGCCCTGCACCGGAACTTTCCTGGAGATAAAAGGTATGCACAACTACTGGCCGGAATTCATCACCGTCGCCCTCGTTCATTTCCTGGCCGTCGCCAGCCCGGGGCCAGACTTTGCCGTGATGCTTCGCCAGGCGCTGTGTCAAAGCCGCCGCAACGCCCTGCTAACGGCCTTCGGAATTGGCACTGGGATTCTGATTCACGTGGGATATTCCCTGCTGGGTATCGGCCTGATCATCCAGCAGTCCCTGGTGCTGTTCAGCATTCTCAAGATTGTTGGCGCCCTGTATCTCACCTGGATCGCGATACAGTGTTTACGCTCGAAAGCCGGTGGTATTCATGTAGAAACGGAAAACAGTGAGCTGCAATCCGGACTGGCAGCCTTTAGGCTTGGTTTCCTGACCAATACCCTGAACCCGAAAGCCACACTGTTCTTCGTCTCACTCTTTTCGGTGATCATCAGCCCGGGCACGCCGATTGCGATTCAAACGGCTTATGGCGTCTATATGGCAGTGGCCACCGGTCTGTGGTTCATGGCCGTGGCGGTATTCTTCACCCTACCGCAGATCCGCAAGGGCTTTAACCGTTTCGGCTATTGGCTGGACCGACTGATGGGAGGCGTTCTGTTGTTGCTGGCGGGGCAGTTGTTGTTTTCAACGGTTTCCGGAGATGGAAACCTTCCGGGAAAAGAATAATCAGAGCAGCCCTGGCCCGTTTTCAGGCAAGCCGGGGCGCCGGTCTGTAATTCACAGGCTACGCAACAGCTCTTCCGTTTGCTTCCAGCCAATGCAGGGGTCCGTCAGGGAGCATCCGTAAATTAAATCGTCGCTGTCATTTTGACGCCCTTCTTTAAGAAAACTTTCCAGCATCAAACCAACAATATTTCGGTTACCCGCCCGCTTCTGGAGCATGACTTCCTTCGCTATCTCCAGTTGCCGCGATGATTGCTTCTGAGCGTTGTCATGACTGCAATCCACCATGATAGAAGCGGATATTCCCGCACTCACCAGCGACTCCGTTGCTTCACGAACACTCTCAGCGTCGTAGTTGGTGATGCCTCGCCCGCCCCGCAATACCAGGTGTGTATCGGGGTTGCCTTCAGTAATAATCATCGCGGGTGCGCCATTATTGCCTACTCCGAACCGGTGATGAGGATGGGCGGCCGACTTCATGGCATTGATGGCGACGCCAATACTGCCATCGGTGCCATTTTTAAAACCGGTCGGCATCGGCAGACCACTGACCATTTCGCGGTGAACCTGGGATTCGGTGGTGCGGGCACCAATGGCGGTCCAGCTTACGAGGTCGCCGAGGTAATCCATGGCGAATGGGCTCAGGGCTTCCGTGGCCAATGGCAGGCCCATGTCTGACAGGTTCAACAGCAGGCGCCGGGAACGTAGCAGGCCTTCGTTGAGGTTACCGGTGCCGGTGCGCTCCGGGTCATAGAGCATGCCTTTCCAGCCAACGGTGGTTCGGGGTTTTTCGAGGTAGGCACGCATCACAATCAGGAAACGGTCGCTGACATTATCCGCCAGTGCTTTGAGCTTCTCGCCATACTCCAGTGCCGCCACTTCGTCGTGGATGGAGCAGGGACCGATGACCACCAGAGTTCTCGGGTCCTCGCCGTTGAGTATCCGGCGAATAGCATCGCGGTGCTGGCGAATCCGTGCCTGCATGTGAGACGGAACCGGCAGGCTGGCTCGCAGTTCGGCTGGTGTCGGCAGCGGCACTTCCCGGGTTCCCGGCTCAGCCTCTGATGACTGCTGGGGCTCGTTCAGTGTCTCGATGTTCAGCGACATGTTCATGGTCAGTGTTCCCGTTTCCCTGTGTCAGAATCAAAAAAGCCCCGGCTGGTGGGCTACCAGTCGGGGCTTTTTGAGTCCGGTGGCAGCCTGGGTTTCTGCCGGGCTGCCTTCCTCGTTATTCGGTCGATGAAGATCTTATGGGCGGCCCGGGCTCTGGCTAAAATAGCCATAACCAAACCACCAAAAAAACACAGCAGCGACCGCAGCAATCGATTTTTCACCGAAAGCTTTCAGAACATTCAATTGACAGGTCGTGTGTGTCGTCTTCATGCTTTCCAATATATATCCCCGGTTTCCGGCTTTGCAACCCATAAATTCGGTTTTTTGCAAGTATTGCAGCCTTACCAGTCCCGGAGTCAGTCATGAACACAACGATGAATCGTCGGCCCACACTGTCTTTGTTGCTGGTCCTGCTGTTTTTTTCAAGCGTTCTTACGGCGGCGCCTGAGGCCCGTACTTACCAGTTGACGCAACGCTCCGCAGAGGGTGTGGCACAACAGATCCGAGAACTCTATCCGAATGGCCAGGTATCGATAACCGCCCGGGGACAGCAGATGGTGATGAGGGGCGAGCCAGAAGTACTGGATGAAATCGGTAGGCTTGTGGACACCATGGATGTCGCCCCCTCACAGATGCGAATTACTGTTCGTTCCCGTCACAATGTAGACGCCAAAACCGGTGGCGGCGGTTTCTCCGTCAACAACAATCAGGTCAGCGTCCAGGCAGAACGCAAGGTCACTACGACACGACGGAACCAGGAGCGCATGCTAATCGTTCAGGACGGGCAATCCGCTCATATTTCCTCCGGCCAGGTCCGCACCGTACCCGTCGCTATCCGCGGCGGCCGAAATCCAGCGGCGTTTCTGGGGCAGATCGAAACCCGTAGCGGCTTTCTGGTCAGCCCACAGGTGATTTCAGATCAGGCGGTCGAATTGAACATTGTCTCTTTTGAGGGAGACCCGGAGAGCAACCCGCCGGGCTACGATACCGAGGCAGTGATGACCATACGTCGAGTAGAACCCGGTCAATGGGTGGAGCTTGGCAGCACGCGCCAACGACGAGTCGGTGAGCAGTCCGGCATCACCTACCAAACCGGGAACAGCCACCGCCAGAACCAGACCTTCGAGGTAAAAGTTGAGGTTCTGTAAGGCCGCTCAGGCACGGTGCCTCAGCAATACACTCTTGGCTTCGTTGATTTTCGCTGCCAGGTAGTCATTGCCGCCTCTATCCGGGTGGAGTTTCTGGATCAATCGTCGATGCGCCTGCACGATATCGTCGTCTGTACAGTCAGGCGCAACCCCCAGAATCTCACAGGCTTCGCTTACCGACATATTGCCGGAACTGGCACTTTGTTGCCTGCGCTGACGGTGGGTGGCAGTGTCTTCGTGATCAGATTCACTGTGCCGGCTCTGCCCAAACAGTCGGCTGATAGCCGGGGCAAATTTCAGTAAGGCTGGCAGCTTTCTCAGTAGTGGTAAAAGGGCGGCCACCGCAGCGGTCAGCACATGCACCCGCCCCGTCAGTACCATAAATAGCAGCAACGCCGCGCCCGCCACTAATACGATTTTCCAGGTGGCAGCCTTTTTTTTCTCCGGCGACAACGCGCCCCACTGTTTCAGGACGACAAATACGGCCGCCGCCAGTGCAATACCAAGAATCCATTGCATTCGCCAATCCTTATCGATGACCGGGTCGTAAATCTGTCATTCTAGTTTGGCAACCTAATAAACGGGAGAAGCTCCTGGCCCTCGCTTGGGCAAGGTAGACGAAGACGCCTGGAGCGCAGTAATTTTACGCATTTTCACTGACAAATCAGTGACAGCGACCCTCTCGCTTGTATAGGATGCTATTCTTTGCGGTTTGTTGACGAGTACTTGCCAACACAGCCCCCGACGAGCCAGGCAACTCCATCCTCACGAGATCCGGAGCCTGTAAAACTAACGCGATTACCTGTAACGGACATACCACCCCAGGACCTGAATTATGCGCACTGCCTCCCGCTTCCTGATTGTAATCATTTTTCTTGGTGTCGTGCTCGGCGGCATCTTCGGCTACAAGTTCTATCAGTTCGGCCAGATGCAGGAACAGATGTCCCAGGCTCAACCGCCTGCACAGATTTCTGCAACCGAAGCCCGTACTGAAAGCTGGACGCCCGCGATCAAAGCGGTGGGTAGTATAGAAGCAGTCAACGGCATTGAGGTTGCCAACGAAGTCCCCGGCGTGATCGAGAAGATCAGTTTCGAATCCGGCGACACCGTCAAGCAGGGCGATATATTGATTCGCCTGAACGCAGAAATCGACGAAGCAGCCCTTCGTACCCGTCGGGCCGAATCCCATTTGGCGGAGCAGGAATTCCAGCGGATAGCCGATCTGCTTCCAAAGCGAGCCGTCTCCCAATCGCAGTATGACGAGGCCAAGGCCAATTTTGATGCAGCAAAAGCTCGGGTAAACGAAGCAGAAGCACAGCTCAGCAAGAAGGTCATCCGGGCTCCGTTCGACGGCACCCTCGGCATCCGGATGGTGGATCAGGGCGAGTACATTGCCACCGGCACCCCAATTGTGGAAATCAACATGCTGGACCCGATTTATGTTGACTATACCCTGTCCGAGAAGGATCTTCCCAAGGTAGAAACCGGCTACCCGGTGGTGGCAACCGTAGCGGCAGTTCCTGAGCAAACGTTTGATGGTAAAATCAGTGCCATCAACACGTCAGTCAACCCCGAAACCCGTACCGTTCGGGTTCGAGCCACCCTGGATAATCCTGAAAATCGCCTGCGCCCAGGTATGTTTGCCACCATCCAGACCAGGCAACCACAGGACAAAGACGTCGTGACGTTGCCGCGCACGGCCATTTCCTATAACACTTATGGCGATTTCGTATTCGTCGTTGAAGAAAACGACAACGGCGATCTGGTGGTGAACCGTCGTACCATCACCACCGGCGAAACACGCGATACCCGGGCGGCGGTGCAGTCTGGCCTTGAGTCGGGCGAAACTGTGGTTTCCAAGGGCCTGCTTCGTCTGCGCGCCGGCCAGAAGGTTGAAATCCAGAAGGACGAGCAACCGCAGGAGGCGTCTGAGTAATGCGATTCACCGACATCTTTATCCAGCGTCCCGTTCTGGCGACGGTGGTCAGCCTGCTTATCCTCCTGCTGGGCGCGCGGGCTGCCATGGAAATGGAAATCCGGCAATACCCGGAACTGGAAAGCACCACGGTTACTGTGACCACCGCGTATCCGGGCGCCAGCTCAGACCTGATCAAGGGCTTTATAACCACGCCCCTGCAACAGGCTATTGCCGAAGCCAGTGGTATTGATTACCTGACCTCCACCAGTTCCCAGGGCACTTCCACCATCCAGGCCAAGATGGTACTTAACTACGACGCCAACGCTGCGCTGGCAGAGATCCAGGCCAAAGTGGCCAGCCAGCGCAACGTGCTGCCCGCCGAGGCACAGGACCCCGTAATCACGTCTACCACGGGGGATTCAGCGGCACTGATGTACATCGCGTTCTACAGCGAGGAACTGACCGTTCCTCAGATCACCGACTACCTGACCCGGGTGGTGCAACCCAAGCTCCAGGCCCTCTCCGGTGTCGGCAAAGCGGACCTTCTGGGCCGAACCTTCGCCCTGCGGGTGTGGCTTGACCCGGAGCGTCTGGCTGCCGTGGACATGACACCCCAGGAAGTGATCGCCAAGCTTCGCGCCAACAACTATCAGGCCGCTGTCGGTAACACCAAGGGTGCTTACACTGAAGTCAGTATGACCAGCGACACCGATGTCGCCGACCCTGACAAGTTCCGCAACCTGGTGGTCAAGCAATTCAACGGTTCCCAGATTCGCCTGCAGGATATCGCCCGGGTTGAGTTGGGGTCCCAGACCTACGACCAGTTGGCCCTTTACAAAGGCCAGCCCGCAACTTACGTGGCCATTGAATTGGCGCCCGGTGCCAACCCGCTGACGGTGGCCGGACTGGTGAAAGACGAGCTTCCGGAAATACGGAGCCAGTTACCTTCAGGCCTGCAGGTGCGCCTGGCTTACGACGCCTCGGATTTTATTGAAAATTCCATCAATGAGGTTATCAAGACGCTGCTGGAAGCTTTGGGCATCGTGTTGGTAGTGGTATTCCTTTGCCTTGGTTCCCTTCGCGCTGCCATCGTACCCTCAGTGGCCGTGCCACTGTCGCTGATTGGCAGTGCCTTTATCATGTTGGCGTTCGGTTTCTCGCTAAACCTGCTGACGTTGCTATCCATGGTTCTTGCCATCGGCCTGGTAGTGGACGACGCCATCATTGTGGTGGAGAACGTCCACCGACACATCGAGGAAGGTGAGTCCCGCTTCCAGGCCGCCATCAGCGGTGCCCGGGAAATGGCAGTACCCATCATCGCCATGACCACCACCTTGGTGGCGGTTTATGCCCCTATCGGTTTCATGGGCGGGCTGGTCGGTTCGCTGTTCACCGAATTTGCCTTCACCCTGGCGGGCGCCGTGGTCATTTCGGGCATCGTCGCGCTGACCCTATCACCCATGCTGTCAGGCAAGGTGCTCAAACCCCATGGCAACCCAGGTCGTTTCGAGCAACTGGTGGAGCGCACCTTCAACGGCCTGTCCGGTGCCTATAAGCGTGCACTGAGCTCGCTGATGCAAACCAAATCCGTGGTGGTGTTCTTTGCAGCAGTGGTGCTCGGCTCAATCTATTTCATGGTGATGATGAGCCAGAGCGAGCTGGCACCCACGGAGGACCAGGGCATCCTGTTCTACCAGGGACTTGGGCCGCAAACATCCACCTTGAAGTACCTCCAGGAGCATGGTGACGAAATCCAGAACCGTATGTCGACCGTGCCAGGTTACGAAGAAGATTTCATGATCATCGGCATTACCGGTCCAAATGCGGTGTTTGGCGGTTTCAAAATGGCCCCCTGGAGTAGCCGGGATATTTCCCAGTTTGATGCTCAACCCGCGCTGGCCGCAGAACTGAGCAAGGTAACCGGCCTGCAAACGGCGGTATTCCCACGCCCCTCCCTACCCGGCTCCGGGGGCGGCCTGCCCTTCCAGTTCGTGATCACCACCGGCAACAGTTACGAACAACTGGACCAAGTGGCGGATGAGTTGCTGGGCAAAGCTATGGGCAGCGGCAACTTCATGTTCCTGCAGAAGTCCATTAACTTCGACCGGCCCGTCACTCGTATCGAGGTGGACCGTGATCGTGTGGCCGATCTGGGCCTGTCGATGCAGGACATCGGCCAGACATTGTCGAGCATGCTCGGGGGTGGCTATATCAATCGGTTCAATATGGAAGGCCGGTCGTATCAGGTGATCCCTCAGGTGGACCAGCAATACCGCCTGGATGAGCAGAGCCTGAATGAATACCAGATCCGCGCCGACACCGGTGAACTGGTTCCGCTGGGCAGCGTCGTGAATTTCACCCATGACGTTGAGCCCTCCAACCGAACCCAGTTCAACCAGCAGAACTCGCTGACACTGCAGGGTGTTGTCATGCCAGGTGTAGCAGCGGGTACCGCTATGGATTTCATGGAAAAAACTGCGGCGGAGGTCTTTCCCCAAGGCTTCAGTTCCGATTACACCGGCCAGAGTCGGCAGTTGGCAACCCAGGGTAGCGCTCTGATGGTGACTTTCTTCCTGTCACTGCTGGTGATTTACCTGGTGCTGGCGGCTCAGTTCGAGAGCTGGCGTGATCCGTTTATCATTCTAGTCTCGGTACCCATGTCGGTAGCCGGTGCCATGGCCTTTATCGTGCTCGGCTTCGCCACCATGAACATTTACACCCAGGTGGGCCTGATCACGCTGATTGGGGTGGTTTCCAAGAACGGCATCTTGATTGTCGAGTTTGCCAATCAATTGCAGAAGGAACGCGGACTGGACAAAATTGAGGCCGTGATTGAAGCGGCTGCCATTCGGCTGCGCCCCATCATCATGACCTCCCTGGCGCTGATCTTCGCCATGGTGCCGCTGCTTATCGCCATAGGCCCGGGCGCGGAAAGCCGGTTCGCCATCGGCCTGACCATCAGTGCAGGCCTGGGCATCGGTACGCTGTTCACCATTTTCGTGTTGCCCGCGTTCTACATCCTCCTGGGCCGTGACCACCACGGCTCCACGGCGGATGACGACGCAAATGGCAGCACTGGGAACACGGCTCACGCCCAGTGACCCTTGGAACGCTCTTCTGGCTGTTTGTAGCCGGCTTCGCCACCTGGTACTGGTGGCGGGCCAAGGCCATCAAGGACTTTGTGCTTCAGGCAGCCAGAAACTACTGCAAGAAAATGGATGTGATGCTGCTGGACGACGCCGTGTACCTGCGTGGCGTATGGTTCAAGCGTGACGACAACGGCCGCACCCGGGTGTGGCGCCGCTTCCTGTTCGAATTCACGTCAACCGGAGAGGAACGCTACCTCGGCCGAATCATCATGCTCGGCCCTCGCATCATCCATATGGAGCTGGACCCCCACCGTTTCGGCCCAGACCTCTGACCTCCGGGCACATCCCCCTGTAGACGCGACAGATCCCCTCCCCCAAATGGGCGATTCTTACTCCCGCCCCAATCACAAATAATCTTCCACGCATTGGCGACAAAAAGCGGCCCCAACAGGGTGGCTTTCTCACAAAAACAACAGGAGTCAACCATGCGTAAACTCATCACTTTTGCGGTGATCATGAGCTGTGCCGTGCTTGCAGCACCCACACTCAGCCATGCCAGCTATACCAAAACAAAGCATCCCATCGTTCTGGTCCACGGTGTGACCGGTTTCAATACCATCGGCGGCCTGATCAATTACTTCCACAACGTTCCCTGGAACCTTGAGCGCAGCGGCGCCCGGGTATATTCCGCCAGCGTGTCCTTTGTGAACAGCAGCGAGCAGCGTGGCCAGCAACTCGCCAACTACATCAACGGGCTTGGGCAGTCGAAGGTCAACATCATGGCCCACAGCCAGGGCGCACCCACTTCCCGCGTGACCGCCTCGCTTATTCCCCATAAAATTGCCTCGGTAACGTCAATCAATGGCGTCAACAAAGGCTCAAAAGTCGCGGACGTCGCTCGGGGAATCATTCCACCCGGCAGTTACGTGGAAGGTGGAGCCGGTGCCATTGCCAACGCGCTTGGGGATCTGGTCAACGCGCTGTCTGGTTCCAACAACCCCCAGGATGGCATTGCGGCACTGGAAACCCTGACAACACCCGGCACCACGCAGTTGAACAACGCCCTCGGCTGGAAAGGGGTGAACCGATGGTCCTGCGCGGGCACCAACGAGGACGTGTGGATCAACGGCAACCGGATCAAGTTTTTCTCCTGGACCGGCACATCCGTCTGGACCAACTGGACCGACATCACCGACCCGTTCCTGGGCATCACGTCCCTGGCTTTCGGTAACGAGCCCAACGACGGCCTGGTCGGTGAGTGTTCCACCAAGATGGGCAATGTCATTGGCACCCATTACGACATGAACCATGTAGACGCCATAAATCACCTGTTCGGCGCCCGTTCATGGCGCACCAATCCGGTCTCGCTCTATCGCAGCCATGCCAACCGCCTGAAAAATCGCGGGCTTTAACCCTCGCGCTTTCGAGTCTGAACCGTCGCCGGGCGCCCCGCTGATGCGCGCCCGGCGACGACAGTTGCCAAGGCAGGATAATGGGTATGAACAATAGCGAAAAACTGAACAGAAAGGCCTTAATTCCCCTGATTGTCGCCGTTCCGGTGGTGGTTGCCTGCATGTGGTTCCTATCGGCGGACACGTCTTCCGGCGAGAGCACGGCACAGGCGGCGAGCTCACCAGCAACGCCTGAAACCCACCAGAAACCCGACATTGCGAAGGCGCTACTTGCCGTTGGCGAGGATGCTCCCCTCTCTTACCAGACACCGGATAGCCTGGGAGACCAACCGTTTGCCAGCTCCCTCGCAGGTACAAACATCGACGGCAGCTTACGGGCCGGCGCCAGCGGCCAATTGATCATTGATCTGGAAACCCGTGACTTCTTCGATTATTTCCTGAACACCATTGGCGAGGTATCGGCTGAGCAGGCACTCCGCCAGATCGAAACCCTCGCCCAACAGAGTCTGCCGGAAAGCGCTGCCCGCGAGGCCATGACCCTGCTTAACCGGTACCTGGAGTACAAGGATGCCTCTCTTGCACTTGGCAACCAGGGACTCGACCCCGCCCGGCAGCACGATCCCGCATACCAGTTGGACATGCTCAAGGGTGCATTGGCCGACATGAAACAGCTGCGCCGGCGCATGTTCGCTGCCGACACCCACGAGGCCTTTTTCGGACTGGAGGAAGCCTACGGCGACTATACCCTCGCCAGTCTTGAGATCCATCAGCGCACCGACCTGTCCACTGAAGCTAAAAAGACACTGGTTGAATGGCATCGGCAGCAGCTTCCCGAGGTAATCCGCCGCACCGAAACCCGCATGATCGAGGAAAGCGGCGACTACCGAGCAAGACAACAGGCACTGTCAGAAGCGGACTCCCCGTCCGACGCCGGACGCCGGCTACGGGAACTGGGCGTTGACGATGCCGAGGCCCGCGAAGTGGTCGCCTACATGGAGGAACGGGAGCAGTTCGACAGCCATTACCAACAGTTCCAGCAGGCACTGGCGAGCCTGGACAACTCGGGGTTGGCAGAAGAGGACAGAGCGACCCAGAAGAACCGGTTGCTGGAGCAGCACTTTGATAACGAACAGACCCGCACCTGGGCCCGACTGCGAGCACTGGAGTCGCAATCACCGTAGTGTGCTCCAATGCCATTCCTGACAGCCTGGCCGGCGTAAACTGAAGGAAACGACAATAACAACCGGACAGTCTTCGATGAATTTATCCCAGCTCCGGGATCAGCGAGCCAACGGATTTCAGCAACTGCGGTTTGAGCCAGCGCTGGAAGCCCATTATCGTGGCGTCAGGGACGAAGGCATACGATCACGCGCACGGCCGGTCTCCGCCAGTGCGCTGACGCTGTTCCTGGTATATACCCTGCTGGATTCCCTCATGCTACCCCCGGCCATCGCACGGGATACTATCGCTGTGCGGCTTATAATCACCTGCCCGGTCATCGTCGGCGTGTGGTGGTTGTCCTATCGAAACATTCGTGATGACCACTTCGTAAAGATCTATGCGCTCGCCTACCTCGTCGGTGGCCTCAGTGTGGTGGGTATTATTGGGCTTGCACGTCTGGAGAACCACCCACTGCCCTATGAAGGCATCCTCCTGATGCTGATGTTCGGCTACTTTGTGATGGGCATTCCGTTTCGCACGGTGTCCGGCGCGTCCCTGCTGGTTATCGTTGCCTATCTTTGGGTCGAGTACATTACCGGTTCGACGGCTCACCAACTCATGATCAACGGTTTTTTCATCGGCACCGCCAACATCATCGGGATGGTCGGATCCTGGCTCAGCGAACACCGTCAAAGAGCTCACTTCCTGGATCGCCAGATGCTCAATGCCTCCAAACAACAGGCCGAACAGGAGAACCACCGCAAGACCCGCCTAATTACCGTCGCCAGCCATGACCTTCGGCAACCCCTGAACGTCATCAGCCTGATTCTGGAAAATCTCACCGCTGACGGTCTGCCAGGCGAACAGCAGTCGCTGGTGTCGCGACTTAAATCCTCGGTGACCCATTTCAACAGCCTGCTGGCCTCGGTTCTGGATATCTCCCGCATCCAGGAGGGCATGATCTCCCCTGAGCCCGCCAGGCTCTGTACGTGGCAGGTCATACGGCAGGTGTCTGAAACGTTTAGTGAGCAGGCCCAAAGCCCGGGTGCGCAGCTAGTCATCCATAAACCCGCCAGCGGCAGTGGGGTTCTTGCCGACCCGCAGTTGCTGCACCGCGTACTCCAGAATCTGGTAACGAACGCGCTGGAACATAGCGACGCAACCCGGATTGATCTTCGAGCACACCAGGACGACGGAACACTGTGCATCGAGGTGCAGGATGATGGCCGGGGCATCGATGACGGCACCCTTGAACAGATCTTCACCCCCTTTTTCCGCAGCAACCTACGCCAGCGTAGTTGTCCCGGC
This sequence comes from Marinobacter sp. V34, assembly GCF_055524115.1. NCBI lineage: Bacteria > Pseudomonadati > Pseudomonadota > Gammaproteobacteria > Pseudomonadales > Marinobacteraceae > Marinobacter > Marinobacter sp. V34. The sequence continues at coordinate 146,620 of NZ_JBUPZY010000005.1, forward strand.
CTGGGGCTCGGGCTGGCCATTGTCCGTGAGCTAACAGGCATGATGAAGGGGCATTGCAGCGTCAGCTCACAACCAGGGCAAGGCGCCTGTTTCCGGGTTTTCCTGCCGGCAACGCCCGCGCCACAGACAACAGAGTCCGTTTCCGGAGCGGCTGTTCCACCTTCCGCTCAATCACCCTCGCTGATGGTAGTGGAGGATCATGATGAGGCCCGCCACTGGACCTGCGAAACCCTGGCTTCCTGGGGCTACAGCGTGAGGGGTGTCGCCAGCGCGGAACAGGCAATCGCCCGTTGGGGAACATCGTCCAACGCCATTCTGGTCAGTGACATTCATCTCCCGGAAATGTCCGGCCACGCTCTCTACGATCGGCTTTCCGCTCGCAAGTCGGTCCGCGGCGGCATCCTGATAACAGCCGATACGGCCATTCCCCAGGGCTACAACCCTGAACGCCGACTATGGGTACTGCACAAACCGCTGATACCGATGAGGCTGCGGGCCGCTGTTACTCAACTGGATCGCCTTGCTGACTGATCGCGTCAGAGGAGCCCCAGCGCCCTCGCCTGGGCAACACATTCGGTACGATTGTGGACACCCAGGTGGGTAAAAATCGCTTTCAGGTGAGTTTTCACCGTATGCTCGGTGAGATCAAGAGCCTGGCAAATCCGCTTGTTGGGAAGCCCGTCCGCCAAAAGCCTAAGAACCTCCAGTTGGCGAGGGGTGAGGTGCTCCGGACTCAGGGATGGAAACGGCAACGACGGATAGAACAGCAGGCCGTTGCTGACCCGCTGGACCATTCGAATCAGCGAGCGGCGGCCAGCAGACTTGGGCAAAAACCCCACCGCACCGGCAGAACGTGCCGCTCGTACTGAGGCCTCGTCCTCGCGACTGGAAATCACTACTACGGACACGGGCAACCCGATCTCTTCGAGTGCGGAAAACAACGACAGGCCCGCCTCCCCTTGCAACGTCAGGTCCAGCAGAACCAGAGAGGTTTCCGGCCGCAATCGGAGGTCGTCAACCGCGTCCGCCACCGAGGCTACCGTCGCAACCTCCCGAGCCAGATGTTCCTGTTCAAGAATGGCCGTAATCCCAAAGCGGAAAAACGGGTGGTCGTCCACGATCAACACGCGTGCCAGGGGAAGGCTGTCTCCGGATGACAGCAGTGCACAGTCGGCGTTATCAGCCGTTCTGGTGTCCATGGGTTTCTCCGCAAAATGGCTGTTTTTGTTACTGCGGTGCGGAATACTATACGGATGAAAACCGGAATCGACCGTTCGCTGTTTAACAGTTTTGATGCATGCCCCTTCCACCACCTGTGCAGGTGCGGGGTGTAATCGCTATACTGGCGCCACGACACTTTCTCACCTGCTTGGATCAAGGCACTGATGTCTGGACGTTTTCTGGCACTTTTACTCTCTGTGCTCATCCCCGTTATTGCCCATGCCGACCGCCCTGCAATGACGGTTGTCACGTCGACCTATCCCCCTTACCAATACCAGGAAAACGGTGAGGTGAAGGGTACCCATACGGAAGCCCTCCGCCGGGTCCTGACGAAGATGGGCTATGACCCCGTTTTCCGGCTAGTACCCTGGGTCCGGGCGGAAGCCAGCGCTCGCGCAGGAACCTCCGATCTGATCTACTCTCTGACTTACTCGCCAAACCGCGCCCGCCACTACCACTTCACCAACCCCATCAGCGAGGCCCGCGATGTGTTTTTCAGCCTTTCCGACCGGGGCCTTCAGTGGCAGGAGCTGGATGATCTCGCCGGCCTGAGGATTGGGCTATCCGCGTCCTACAGTTATGCCCCAGAGTTCATGGACTGGCTGGCCGCCGGCAACGCCCGGGTTGTTAAGATCAGCCAGGAATCCCCGGAATTCACGGGGCTGAAAATGATTGCCTTTGGCCGTATCGACCTGTTCATCTGCGAGGAAACCGTCTGTCGGTATCTGATCGACAAACACATCGCCGACCATCCAGAGCTGGCAAATGTGTCCGCAATGCCACGAACCGTTGGCGAAGTGCGGGGGTTTCGTGCAGCATTCTCCCGCCAACACCCGGAAGGCGAGGCGCTCCGTGATAAATTCAACAAGGCGTTGGCTGAACTGGAATCCAGCGATTCAGACTAGCGCCTGCGGCAATCACCTACCTCCGGAACCATACAGGCGCCTAAAGGTTTCCTATACTGCGGTTTGTACCCCTCAACCGACAGACCGGGACCATGGACATCCAGACTGATCACCGCTACGCCATTAACCTGAACGTACGGGGCATCCAGCCCTCTGCCACCCTCCGCATCAACGAACTCAGCAACCAGCTGCGCGCCGAAGGCCGGGACATTATCAAACTCGGGCTGGGCCAGTCGCCCTTCCCGGTGCCCGACCGCGTGGTCGATGCCCTGCGCGAGCATGCCCACGAGAAAGACTACCTCCCGGTGAAAGGCCTGAAGGCCCTGCGGGAGTCGATTTCGGGCTACATTAACCGCAGTGAGCGTATGCGCTGTACCTGGGAAGATGTATTGATCGGCCCCGGTTCCAAGGAACTGCTGTTCATGCTGCAGTTGGCCTACTACGGCGATTTGCTGATTCCGCGACCAAGCTGGGTGTCCTACGCGCCTCAGGCTCGCATTATCGGCCGTTCGGTACACTGGCTTCCGACGCATGCGGAGAACAACTGGCAGTTGACGGCGGAGGAACTGGACATCATCTGCCGCGACGACCCGTCGCGGCCGCGCATCCTGATTCTCAACTACCCGTCCAACCCAACGGGCTGCACCTATACAGACGACCAGTTGCTGGCCATCGCCAACGTCGCCCGCAAGTACAAGCTGATCCTGCTGTCGGACGAGATATACGGCGAGGTGCACTTCGAGGGCCGGCACAAATCCATTGCCCGTTATTATCCCGAAGGCACCATCATCAGCACCGGCCTGAGTAAGTGGGCCGGCGCGGGTGGATGGCGCCTCGGCACCTTTATTTTCCCGCCGGAGCTACGGCCATTGCAGGACGCTATGGCGATCATCGCCAGCGAAACCTACACCGCGACCAGCGCCCCAATCCAACATGCGGCTATTGCTGCGTTTAATGGTGGCGAAGACCTGGATGAATACCTGAAGCAGTCACGCCGGGTCCTTAAGGTCGTAGGTGAATACCTCCACCGCCGCCTCACGGGTATGGGCTCCGTGGTGCAGAAGCCCGAAGGCGCGTTCTATCTATTTCCGGACTTTTCCAACTTCCGCGAGGCGATGGCCCGTCGAGACATCAAAACCAGTCAGGCACTGTGCCAGTCTCTGCTCGAAAACACCGGCGTAGCCATCCTGCCCGCCAGCGATTTTGGTTTTGTCCCGAACCACCTTGCCGCACGTCTCGCTTTCGTCGATTTTGACGGCGCTGAGGCGCTGGCTCTGGCCGGAAAGGAGTACGGTGAACAGGAACTGAGCGACGATTTCGTCCAACAGGCCTGCCCGCGACTGGTGACAGCCATGGACAAGATGGAGCAGTGGCTCACCGGCCTATAACTGGATCATGATAGACTGGCGCCCTCATTTCAGATCGGAGGGCGCCATCGTGTCTAACCCGGAAGCCATTGCCGCCATTGCGGATTTCGCCGAAGACCTGGCCCTGCGGGCCGGTGAGCTGATCAAACACGAACGAGAGCAGAACACCCTTCGTACCGATTATAAACAGCAGTCGGAGCTGGTCACCCACGCCGACGTGATGGCCGACGAGATGATCACCGGCGCCATTCGCGAGCGCTTCCCGGACCATCGGATCCTCTCAGAAGAAACCATGCCAGACCTCAGCCAGGCCGAGAATCTGGACACCCCGCTGTGGATTATCGACCCCATCGACGGCACCGTGAATTACGCCTACGGCCACCCCCAGGTCGCAGTCTCCATCGCCTATGCGGAACAGGGGCGGGTGCAGGCTGGCGTGGTACATGCTCCGTTTTCGGGTGAAACCTTCCGTGCCACACGGGGTACCGGCGCCGCCCTGAATGGCAACCCCATCACACACAGCGGGGCAACGCTGCCCAGGGATTCGCTATTCGCCACCGGCTTCCCCTACACCAAGGACAGCCTTGCCCCCCTGATAAACCGGCTGGAAGCCATGATTCATCAATGCCGGGATCTGCGCCGGATCGGCTCAGCAGCCTTGGACATCTGCTGGGTGGCCTGCGGGCGGCTGGACATCTACTACGAGAACGTCAGCCCCTGGGACTTCGCGGCAGCCAGGCTGATTGCGCTGGAGGCGGGCGCGACGGCGGGGCATTTCAGTGAGGTACCGGAGGGATATCCGGCGGACTTGTGGGGGCGGGATATCCTGATATCAGCCCCGGCGGTCTGGATGCCAGTGCGCGACATCCTGCGCAGGGCGTCGGGTTACGATTGAACGCCCCAGACCGCTTCTGAAACCAAGCCCCAGGCTTCTTCAAAATCGTTGGAGGGTAATCGGGAAAACGACGAGCGGACGTAGCGCTGAACCCGGCCCTCCATAAACACCAGCACAAAATCCGCACCCCTTGCGGAACTGGTTCTGGGGCGCAGGCCCTGGCGAATCTCGCCTTCTTTCAAGGCCTGACGCACCTGGGTTTCCAGGCGCTCGAAGAACTGCGACGCTCGCTTGCGCAGGGCTTCATTCTCCCCCATCAACGCATCACCGGTCAGCACCGTGCACAGCCCCGGATTGCGTTCGGCAAACACCAGAACCAGATGCACCAGTTGCTGTAGCCGAACCCGAACATCTTCCTGTTCCTGCAGGATAACTTGGCAGCGCGAGAACACTGCCTCCTCCGCGAACTCGATCAGCGACTCAAACATTTTCCGTTTGCTGGGGAAATGGCGGTACAAGGCCGCCTCTGTAACACCCACGGATTTTGCGAGGCCAGCGGTGGTAATTCGTGCTCCAGGATCTTTCTCCAGAAGCTCCACGAGGGCATGAAGAATCGCTTCGCGGCGACTGATTTTTTGTTCTGTCATGGCAGGACTGCAGGCTCTGTTTAACGTTTCAGGACATCAGAAAAAGGTGCCATCGAGAGGCGACGACGCGCTGGCATAAAGCTTCTTCGGCATACGCCCCGCGAGATAGGCATCGCGGCCTGATTCAATGGCCAGGCGCATCGCCTTGGCCATGCGAATCGGGTCCTGGGCCTGGGCGATGGCTGTGTTCATCAGTACGCCATCACAACCCAACTCCATCGCCAGGGTTGCATCAGACGCGGTACCAACACCGGCATCCACCAACACCGGTACGTTGGCGTTCTCGATGATCAGGCGGATGTTGTAGCGGTTCTGGATACCCAGTCCGGAGCCAATTGGCGCGCCCAGCGGCATGATGGCGATGCAGCCCATTTCCTCAAGGCGCTTGGCCAGCAGCGGGTCGTCGGAGCAATACACCATCACCTTGAACCCATCGCGGATCAGCTCTTCTGCGGCCACCAGGGTTTCGGTCATGTTCGGGTACAGGGTTTTTTCCTCACCCAGCACTTCCAGTTTGACCAGGTCATGACCATCCAGGAGTTCCCGGGCCAGTTTACAGGTGCGTACCGCGTCCTTCGCAGTATAACAACCGGCGGTGTTTGGCAGCATGGTGTAGCGCTCAGGCGATACCACGTCCAACAAACTCGGTTCATCCGGGTTCTGGCCAAGATTGGTACGGCGCACGGCAAAGGTGACAATCTCCGCACCACTGGCTTCAATCGCATGGCCGGTTTCAGCCATGTCCCGGTACTTACCAGTGCCTACCAGCAACCGGGACTGGTATACCCGGCCGGCGATTTCAAGCGGCTTGTCTTCGGGAAGCGGTCTTTCAGAACGGTCACTCATGCTTTACACCTGAACTCATTAAAAGAATCGTGAAAAAGGAATGGCAAGGCCGTTATTAACCGCCGCCAATAGCGTGAACTACCTCTACCCTGTCGCCATCACTGAGGCTGAAGGTGGCGTGCTGGCTGCGGGGAACAATATCTTCATTGACTTCCACAGCGAACCGCTTGCCGATCAATGCCATCCGCTCTATCAATACCGCGACAGTGACTTCTTCGGGAAGCTCCATGGCGTCGCCGTTGACCTGTACCTGCATAACGTTACCTGCCTTAAACATTTGTCTCTAACGCCTGAATCCCGACACCACAACCAATATCCAGCCCACCATAAAACCGATCCCTCCGACCGGCGTAACCGGCCCCATCCAGCGAAGGTCCGTTAGCACCAGGAGGTACAGGCTGCCACTGAACAACAGGATTCCAGCAACAAAAAAGCCGGCCGCAATGCCGAGCAAACGCCGCGACAGACCCGCAACCGGGAGTATCGCGACAAGAATTAACGCCAGTGAATGGACTATCTGATATGTGACGGCAGTCTGGAAAACTTCAAGCCCCCGCTCGTCAATTACACCACGCAACCCGTGCGCGCCAAAGGCTCCTGCCATCACCGCCAACAGGGCGAACAGTGCGCCCAACACCAGTGCCGGGCGAAGGGGTTCTATATGCCTAGCAGTCACAGTGGATTTTTTCCCCGGTATCCAGATTCATCAGGGTAAGCTTTCCACCCCAGACACAACCGGTATCCAGTCCGAAATAACGCGTGCTTTCAGTCTGGCCTTCCAGGGCCGCCCAGTGGCCGAACACCACACGCACGTCATCCTGACGAGGGAAGCGAAACCAGGGCGCAAAGCCATCCGGCGCCGAGGCGACCGACTCTTTGGCGGCAAGCTCCAGGGTGCCGTCCTCGGCAATAAACCGCATACGGGTGAAATAGTTGGTAATGACGCGCCACCGATCCATGCCACTGAGATCTGAGTGCCAGCGTTCAGGCCAGTTCCCGTACATATCTGCAAAGTAGTTTTCGGCCTCGGGCCCGCGAATCACCGCTTCTACTTCCCGGCTGTAGCCGACCGCTTCTTCCACTGTCCAGATGTGGGGCAGCCCGGCGTGGACCATCACCAGATTGCGATCTTCATCATGAACACAGAGGTTCTGTTGCCGGAGCCAATCAAAAAGCCGTCCGTGATCTGGTGCCGCAAGTATATCGGAGAGCGTGTCTTTGTTCTTCAGAGCATGGCCACCCAAGGCCACCGCCAGCAGGTGCAGGTCGTGATTGCCCAGCACCACGACCGCAGAACTCCCCAGGCTTTCAACGTAGCGCAAGGTTTCCAGGGAAGACGGGCCACGGTTAATCAGGTCACCGGCCACCCAGAGCCGATCCCGCGATGGTGAAAAATCCACCTTGGCGAGCACATCCAGAAGACGCTCATAGCAGCCCTGAATATCACCAATGGCGTAATCAGTCATGACTTACCTCATCAGCACCGAAACTTTCAGATTTACTGTCAGCCAACAAGTCGGCAATCGCAACATACTCAGCCAGACCAAGATTTTCCGGGCGCAAACCATCATTGATGCCAATGCCGTTGAGCTGTTCCACGGAAACCATACCTGCCAGCGCCTTTCGCAGGGTTTTACGGCGGGCGCTGAAGGCGGTACGTACTACCGCCTGGAGCAGTTTGTAGTCCTTCGCTGGGTGCGGCAGTGTTTTGTGGGGCACCAGACGAACGATGGCGGAATCCACTTTCGGCGCTGGCCGGAAAGCGCCTGGCCCGACCTCAAACAACGGCTGCACCCGGCAAAAATACTGGGTCATGATCCCCAGTCGGCCATAGTTGTTATCCCCGGGCACCGCAGCCATCCGTTGAACCACTTCCTTCTGCAGCATGAAATGCATGTCCTGCACCACGCCGGAATGCCCCAGCAGGTGAAAAATCAACGGCGTGGAGATATTGTACGGCAGGTTGCCGATGATTCTCAGGGGCTTGTCGTCAACCAGTTCGCCGAAATCAAACTTCAGCGCATCCGCTTCGTGGATGCGGAAATTGGGGTAATTGAAGAATTTGGTCCGCAGCACGGGAATCAGGTCCCGGTCCAACTCCACCACCTGGAGATTCGAGTTAACAGCAAGCATTTCCTCGGTGAGAGCGCCAAGGCCAGGGCCGATTTCCACAAGGGCATCGTCCGGCTTGGGATGAATAGCGCGGATGATGCGTTCAATCACGCCGGGGTCGTGAAGAAAGTTCTGACCAAAGCGTTTTCGGGCCTGATGGCCGTGTTTGCTACTCACTCGATATTGTCTCTTTTCGCTGATGTTGCCATTCGTTCGCCCACACGGATCGCCGTTTCCAGGCTGCCGGCATCTGCCTTGCCTGTGCCGGCCAGGTCAAGGGCGGTGCCGTGGTCGACCGAGGTTCGCACAATGGGCAGGCCCAGGGTGATATTAACCGCCCGGCCAAAGCCCTGGAATTTGAGAACCGGCAGGCCCTGGTCATGGTACATGGCCAACACCGCATCGGCGTTGTCCAGCCAATGGGGTGTAAACAGGGTGTCCGCCGGCAATGGGCCGGTCAAGTCGATACCCTCCCGACGCAGGGCGTCCAGGGTCGGCTCAATAACGTCGATTTCCTCCCGGCCGAGATGCCCGCCTTCACCCGCGTGGGGATTCAAGCCGGCAACCAGAATTCCGGGATGCTGAAGACCGAAGAACTTGCGCAGGTCATTATCCAGAATACGGGTAACCTGGGTCAGGCGCTCAGCCGTAATTGCGGCGGAAACGTCCTTCAGGGGCAAGTGGGTGGTCACCAGGGCCACTCTCAGCTCGTCTGTGGCCAGCATCATCACCACACGCTCAACGCCGCAGAGCTCCTGCAGGAACTCCGTGTGGCCACTAAAAGCGAAGCCGGCGTTGTTGATAACGCCCTTGTGAACCGGTGCCGTCACCATACCGTCGAATGTGCCGTCAAGGCAGCCCTGGGCCGCTATTCGCAGGGTTTCCAGAACATAGGCGCTATTCGCCGGGTCCAGTTGGCCGGCTGTAGTGGACGCCAATCCATCAACGGAAAGCACGGAGAGCCGGCCCGGCTCAACGGTAGCTGGCGCCCCTGGCGCCCAGTCTTCCAGTGCCACATCCAGCCCAAGCAGACGAGCCCGAGCCGCCAACAAACGCTTGCTGGCCACCACCACAATGCCTGGCCCGCGTTTCCCCAGGGCCAACTGCAGGCAAAGCTCCGGGCCAATGCCCGCGGGTTCGCCCGCTGTCAGTGCGAGGATGACTGGCTGTGTCATGATTCGTTTTTAGCTCCGTAGCCGCTCTTGAACTCTATAAACGCCTCGTCGCGGATCTCCCGCAGCCAATTCTGCAACTCGGTATCAAACTTGCGGCGGTAGATGGCCTGCCGCGCCTCGGATTCCCGTACATCACTGCTGATGTCCTGCTGGCGACGATCCTGTACCTGCAGAATGTGCCAGCCGAACTGGGAGCGGAACGGGCCTTCGAGCTCGCCCACATCTGCTGCCATCATCGCCTGTTCGAATTCCGGCACCATCTGCCCAGGACTTACCCAGCCCAGGTTGCCACCGTCAGAACCGGAAACCGGGTCATCAGAGTGCTCCCTGGCGATGACGGCAAACTCGGCGCCATTATCAATCTGCTGATAGAGATCGCGAATGGTTGCTTCCGCCTGAGCTTCTGACACGGTTTCCGACGTGCGTACCAGAATGTGACGGACTTTCGACTGCTCGATGAACTGTGCCTTATCACCGCCGCGACGGTTCATCACCATCACCAGGTGGAAGCCGCTGCTGTTTTTTAGCACGGGAGAGACGGTTCCGGTTTCAAGCTCCGGGACCACATCGGCCACCAGTGACGGCAACTGGTTTTCGGCGCGCCACCCCATGTTGCCACCGTCGAGAGCGTTGCTGGCGTCTGATTCGGCGACGGCAACAGAGCGGAAGTCCCGACCCTCCGCAATCTCTTTACGCAGTTGTTCCACCTTTTGGCGGGCTGCGCCGGCTTCTTCCTCGTCATTAAAATCGTTCACCTCAATGAGGATGTGCGCGAGCTCATACTCCGCATTGCTACGACCCTGACCCGCCGATGCCGCAATATAGTTCTCAACCTCCCTATCCGTTACCCGCACCCGGTTGCCGACCTGGCGTTGCTGTACACGGCTGGTGATCATCTCGTTGCGAATCTGCTCACGGGCTTCACGATAGGTGACGCCTTCCTGAACCAGTTGTTGCTCGAACTGGGCCAGCGTCATATCGTTGCGCTGGGCGATGGATGCCAGGGTTTCATTAAGCTCGTTATCGCTGATGCGCATCCCTGCCCGGTCAGCCATCTGTAACTGGATCGACTCGCTGATCAGTTGCTCCAGCACCCGTTCTTCCAGAATATCCCTGGGGGGCAACCCGGTTCCCTGAGCGCGCAAGCGCCCGGTGATGGTGTTGATCCGAGCCTCAAGCTCGGACTGAAGAATCACGTCGTCGTTGACGACCGCCACCACCTGATCAAGCAGCTTACGGTCCGCCTGCACGGTTGCGGATACCACCACAACCATCAGTGCCAGCATCATTTGTGCGCAATGGCGAAGGTTCGCCTTCATAGTCACCTCTAGTATGGAAGAATACTGCCTGTCACCCCGGCATCCTGAGCCTGACTGTCAGGCATCAGCGATCACCGAAACGGCGACGTTCCCTTTCGTCAAAGCCATAGATGGCTTCGGAAATCTGACTGGACGATCCGCCGCTCCCGCCCAGTCCCTTGAGCTGGATCTGGAACAACATGCGGCTCTCAAGCTGTTCGTCGTCCGTCAGGTAGTTCTGGTGCACCAGCTGCACACTCCAACAACAATTATTGTATTCCAGCCCGGCCAGCGAACCGACCGTACGATCAAGCTCGGAATCGTAGACCCAGCGGCCGATCAGACTAACACGGTCTGTGACAGGAAAAACGCCCCCGATATCCGACTGCTCGAATTCGTTTCGCCGGTAGCTGTGCCCCAGACTGGCCAGATAACGGTAATCATCAGAGTGGAAAACCAGCTGACTGCGACCTTCCTGAGTCTTACTGGTGTCTGGCTCCCACAAGCCGGAGGTACGAATTTCCAGGCCGTCTACCGGTCGCAAAACCATTTCACCGGCCAGCGGGGAGTCACTGGCATCAGAAGCACCTTCCCCCTCGAGTGTCACTTCCCGGTCATCGTAATAGTGAACCTGGCCAATACTGAAGCGGGCACGTTCAGCACCGGTGAGCAGATCATTGAAACGGCTGGTTAACGCCACGGTCAGTTGATTGCTATCACCCACCCGATCGCCGCCGCTGAAGCGGTTGCGTTGGAACAACTGGTCGAAGCTGAACGAGCGAATAGCGGTGTCGAAATCCGGAATGGACGATTGGTCCGCATCGGCATCGGCCCAGGCGTAATAGAGCCGGGGCTCCAGGCTTTGGTTGTAGGGAATATCAAACAGGCTGGACTGGCGATCAAAATACAGGCCCGAATCCCACTCCGCGACCGGAACGGTACGATCAAAGCCGGGTTCCCTCGCGGTGTAATCCTCCAGCTCATAGCGTGTGTAATCGACACTGACGGAGGGTCTGGCATAACCCCAGAGCGCTCGCATAGGCAGCGCCAGCTCGGGTATGGCCCGAAAGCGCTGGCCGTTGGCCCGGTCGAGCCCCGTCAGGTCATCGTTATCGCGGTAGAAATGAGTGTACTGGCTTTCCAGGGACACTTCCGCTGGCCCCGCATCCACGGTGGCGCCGTACAGTACTTCCGGCAATTGCGAATAGGGAATGTTCTCGTCAGCAATGAAGTCGCTGAGGGTCTGGTAGCCGCTCAGATAAGTTTCGAAATACTGGGATGAATCCCGATAACGGATACCGCCCCGGCGACGCAGATGGGTTGCGCGATTGATCTCCAGGTTGCGATTGAGGTCACTGAGGTAGTCGTCGTCGCTAACCACGGAATAATCCCCGTAGCCGGTCCAGCCGTATCCGAATCTCGCCTGGGTACTGAAATCAAGACCCCAGCGTTCGCCGCCTTGCGAGGGAAATTCCTCCTCATACTCGGAGTCGTTGCCAGCGTAGCCTAGCTGAAGTACCGACTCACCCAAACTGCTGAGGTAACGACCCTCCGCCTCGGTAAACAATCCACGGCCGTGTATATACTGGGGCGTCAGCGTAGCGTCGTAATGCGGCGCCAGATTGAGGTAATAAGGCACCGAAAGGAAAGCGCCGCTACCCGCATTGGAGGTACCGAAAGACGGATAGAGAAAGCCTGTCTTGCGGCGGTCGTCAATGGGGAAGCTGGCATAAGGCCAGTAAAACACCGGGATGTCACTGATCTCAAGGCGTACGTGCTTTGCGGTACCCACACCTTCGCTCTGGTCCAGGTGAATGTCAGACGCCACGATGGACCAATCGTTGTTGTTGGGGGCGCAAGTGGTCAATGAGCCGCCACGAATCCGCACCTGGTCTTCCGCCGTACGGGAAAGCTGAGTGGCGGAACCCCGCATTTCCGGGCCGTGCAGGAGAAAGGTCGCAGTGTTGATGTCCACCCGACCACTGTTGACGTCGTAGTCCGCGCGCTCACCGGTCAGCAGGAAGCCGTCACCGCGGCTGGTCAGCGGCCCCTCTATGGCCACCTCACCGGTTGCCTGGTTATAACGGGCCTCGGAGCCCGTCACCCGGAACCCCGGCTGCTGCAGGCGAACGTCTCCCTGCAGAAAAAGTTCGTTGTCGAGTTCATACCGTGCATTGAGCCCACTGGCTTGCAGGGGTGCCTGACCATTTTTCGCTGCCGGCACACCCGCGTCTCCCTCTGCACTCCCCGCCACCACGGAAGGCAGATAGCCGCCCTCACAAAAACCCGGCAGGGAACGGCGGACATCCTCCGGCAATTCAGACTTCGGCCGCCAGTCAATCTCGGCAGCCGAAGGGGCAGTTTCCTGGGCATAAACCACCGGTATTGGCGCCAACATCGTGCAACCCGCAGCGGACGCGAACAGCAACCCGTGACGGTGTCGCATGCGGGGCGTTGGCATTCGCAGCTTCCTTGTTGGGGCTGGCACGGTGAGCGGGTTCCTGTCCAGAATGGATTCGCGGTTGTCGGAGACACTTAACAGCGGCCTAGTTTACACGGCGCCCTTTGCCTTGTTAACGGAAACCGGCCTTTGTTAACGGAAACCAACCATTGCTGCAAAACCGTTTTACCGCCTCTATACTGATCTGCTAACTTTCGGCCATGAGCCCGCAGGTTCGTTGCGGCCAAGTCACCGATAACTTCTGAGCCAGGAAAACAGCCAATTCCATGGATACCCGCCTGACAATGCTCACCCAGTGGGTCAGAGACCTTCCCGGTTTTGACCAGGCGATACCCGAGCCGGTTTCCGGCGACGCGAGCTTCCGCCGCTACTTCCGTGTCAGCGGTAACCCACATGGCACCGGACCGCAGCCGTATATTGTAATGGATGCGCCACCGGAGCATGAGGATTGCCACCCATTCGTGGCTATTGCCCATCACTGGCGCAGCCTCGATATCGCCGTGCCGGACATCGTCCATGAAGACCTGACACGGGGTTTCCTACTGTTGGAAGACTTCGGTGACGCCCTGATGCTCGGCGCCGTGAACCACAACAACGCTGACCAGCTCTATGGCGCCGCAATGGACGAGCTGGTCCGCATACAGCAGGCCGACGATGCATCCGACTACCCGCTCCCGGCTTACGACATCACCTTGCTGGATCGGGAAATGGCGCTGTTTCCGGACTGGTTGCTGACACAACAACTGGGGCTGACTCTCTCCAATGGCGAACGCGCACTGCTTGACACCACCTTCGCCTTTCTGCGGGAGAGCGCCCTGGCCCAGCCAAATGTGGCAGTGCACCGTGACTACCATTCCCGCAACCTGCTGGTCCGCCCCGGCACCACCAGGCCCGGCGTGATCGATTTTCAGGACGCCGTGCGCGGCCCGGTCACTTACGACCTGGTATCACTGTTAAAAGACTGCTACATCCGCTGGCCGGAAGAACACATCGACCAGTGGACAGACCGTTTTCGCGTACTCAGTGCAGAGGCAGGTCTTCATAAGGCTGACAGGGACACCTTCCGCCAATGGCTGGAACTCATGGGCATGCAGCGCCACCTGAAAGCCGCAGGCATCTTTGCCCGGCTGGCCATTCGTGACGGCAAGACCGGCTTCCTGAAGGATGTTCCCCGCACCGTAGGCTATCTGGTGGAGGCCAGCAGCCGGCAGGCCGCCCTGCGCCACTTCCACGAGTGGCTCACGGAAACCGTTGTACCGCCCATTGAGCAGCGGATCGGCCCAGTGGAGACATTCGGCCAGTGAAAGCGATGATTCTCGCGGCCGGCAAAGGCGAGCGCATGCGGCCGCTGACCCTGACAACCCCGAAGCCGCTCCTGCCTGCCGGCGGCAAGCCGCTGATCGTGCACCACCTGGAACGGCTGAAAGCCGCTGGCTTTCGGGAAGTCGTGATCAACCATGCCTGGCTGGGCATGCAGATCGAAACAGAACTGGGTAACGGCAGCAACATCGGGCTGGCCATTGAATACTCGCGGGAAAGCGAACCCCTGGAGACCGCCGGCGGGATTCTCCACGCGCTGCCCCTGCTGAACAGCAGCGACGACAACTGGTTCGTCGTCATCAACGGTGACATCTGGTGCGATTTTGATCTGTCACAACTGACGCCACCCGAAAATGCAGATGCGTTACTGGTCATGACGGGTAACCCTGACCACAACCCGGCGGGCGACTTCTGCCTGCGCAAGAATGGCACGGTGATTGAGAGCGGCCCTGAAACGCTGACCTTTACCGGCATCAGCCTGCTAAACCGTAGCCTGTTTTCGGGGCTGGCACAGGGCGCCCGGAAACTTGCGCCAATCCTGCGTGACGCTATGGCCCGGGGACGCGTCCAAGGCATTCGCCACACCGGACATTGGATGGATATCGGTACGCCGGAACGGCTACGGGAGCTGGACCGCATGCTTAACGAAGGCGGGGGGGGGCTGAGCCATGACCTCTGACACCCGGGACAACAACCTGCCTGCACGCATGGAAGCAGAGTTCAATGAGCTGCTTGGAGAACTGACTGCCTGCGGCCACCAAGCCAACGAATTGCTGGTCAGAACCCGGCTGCCGCGTTGGTGCCGCCGAAGCCTATTTTTTTTCCTGGGCTACATCGCCAAATCGGAGGGGCGGGTAACGGAGAAAGACATCGGTTTCGCCGAAACCCTGATGAAGGCCCTGAAACTCTCCGGTCGCCAACGGCGCAAGGCCATTGACAATTTCCGCAAGGGCAAGACCGCTGAGCGCATCCCCACCCTGAAAGCCCTGGGCCTGCGCCTGACCCACAGAATCTCGCCCTCGCCCTCGCTGCGCGTTGCCATCTGCCTTTGCCACGCGGCGCAGTTACAGGGACGCCCCGAGAAGCCCCGCCGCTACCGCTGCGAGGACGCCATTGACCAGATGGGACTGCCGATCAGGGTCAGCGATGACATTCTGGAAAGTTACGCCAGCAAGGTCTGGATCACCGAACCGGAAAGCCAGTCACGGCCTTCCACCTTCGAGCAGGCCTGCCAGGTTCTCGGCGTTACCCGCCGTGACAGCCGCGAGGTAATCAAACGGGCCTACCGAAAGAAGGTGTCGGAATGCCACCCGGACAAACTGGCGCAACAGCAACTGAGCCCGGCGGAACTGACCAGGGCGAAGGATCGCCTTCTGCGCTACCAGCAGGCCTGGGAACTGATCAGCCAGCGCCTGTCGGTTTGAATCCGGCGTTTTGAGTTCAGCGCCAAGCTTGCTAAACTCCGATATCAGAACCACACCACAGAAGCACAAAAGACAGGCCCACGGACCAGCGGCCTGAAAGACCCACTGAAAAGGAGCACTTCCATGGGTAAGAAACTCGTCCTCCTCGGCGACATCGGAACCGATCACCAAGGCTTCCCCCCAACCCCCGTTATTACCGGCAGCGCTACCGTACTGATCGACGGCAAGCCCGTTGCGCGGCTCGGTGACCAGCTCGCCATGCACTCCAAGCCCAAACATCCTCCACACCCCCGCGCCATCGCAGCTGGCAGCCCAACCGTGATGATTGAGGGCAAACCCGCCGCCCTGACCGGCGATGCCGTCAGCTGTGGTGGCGTTGTCATCGGCTCATCCACCGCCGTGGGTGGCTGATTGTTTTCTAGCGTTCGGAGTCAAGCCACGCTGAAATGCGGTTGGTAAGCGCTTGCGCCTCTCTGGGTTGTGGCTGTTCAGTCATTGCGACAGGTTGTCGGGAGTAGCCTGCAATCCCCGCCCGCCTGAATGCTGCCTCCCGTTGCCTTGGCGACCTTTGAGTTGCGCCCCCAGCGCCCAATGAACTGCGGGCACTGTGAAGCTCCAGCACTTTCAGCCCACCAGACTCACCAAGAGACTCCACCAGAGCGTTCGAATCATTCGGATCAAACGCCGGCGCAATCCAGACCAATGCCGACACATCATGACCCTCGCTGGCAGTGGCCGCACGTGAGACATGAACAGCCGCCCGGCCGATGCCAACCATTGCCACCCGGCTGTATCCCCGACCAACCAGGTTGCCAACCGCCATGGCCAAGGATTTCTGGATGCGAGCACGGTATTGGTTTGCCAATGCCTCGACATCATTACTGGCCATCACATCAATCATCACCGACTCGCCGTCGTTCGCCGTTTTCTCGCTCGTGTCATCGGCGGGCTCCGTTTTCGGCATACTGGACTCTTCGGGCGACTCAAAACCCCGTTGTCGACGCTCTTCCTGTACCTCATACGGCGATGTCTCGAGCCCAAGCACCATCACTGCCCAGCCGGTACGTGCCATCGGCTGCCGCAAAGCCGCAGCCAACCCGGAAGCCGGTGATTGCCCCTCATCGGCCAGAATCACCAATGCGCCCTTCGCAGGCGTCTCGGCCTCCGGCTCAAACAGGGCCAGCACAGGTTCTTCTTCCGGTGACTCCAGCCATACGGACGAGTCCGGCCAGGTTCTGGCGATGGCATCCGAATCGAGCCCCGTTGATATCAACGCCCTTTCAACGACCGCCCCGGCGGGTTTCTCTGCTTCCTGATCTGTCATGTCGGCACTCTGGTCCTGCGCGTCTTGCTGCGCCTGCGCCAAAGCTGGCGGGGTCCAGAAAGCGATAAGGCAGGCCGGGGTGAGCAGGCATTGCATAACCAGTTTTTCAATCCATCTAGTCACAGGCTGTCACTCATTCCGTGCGAAAAATCACCATCAAGCTGGTAGACTAGCAGCTTTGCGGCCCAGCGGCCTTTTGCAGAGGGAACCGCTGCATGCGCCATCATCGAGACCATTATCAATACGTTCAAGAGAGCCGTCATGAACCCTTTCCAGATTGCCCCGTCCATCCTCTCAGCCGATTTTGCCCGACTGGGCGAGGAAGTCGATAACGTACTGGCCGCCGGCGCCAACATTGTCCACTTCGATGTCATGGACAACCATTACGTGCCCAACCTGACCATCGGCCCCATGGTCTGCGAAGCATTGCGTAAACACGGGGTTACCGCTCCGATTGACGTGCATCTGATGGTATCGCCGGTAGACGACCTGATCCGGATGTTCATCGATGCCGGCGCCAGCTACATCACCTTCCACCCAGAAGCCTCCAATCACATCGACCGTTCGCTGCAGTTGATTCGTGAAGGTGGGTGCAAGGCGGGCCTGGTGTTCAACCCAGCCACACCGCTGCACTACATTGATCACGTGATGGATAAACTGGACATGATCCTGCTGATGTCCGTAAACCCCGGTTTCGGCGGACAGAAGTTCATTCCAGGCACTCTCGACAAACTGCGCGAAGCCCGCAAGCGCATCGATGCCAGCGGCCGCAATATTCGCCTGGAAATCGACGGTGGCGTGAAAACCGACAACATCCGTGAGATTGCCGAGGCTGGCGCCGACACCTTTGTGGCCGGTTCCGCCATCTTCAATACCGACGACTACAAGGCCACCATCGACAGAATGCGGGCGGAACTGGAACTGGCCAGACAGGGTTCGAACCGATGAGCCTGGCGGGGCTGTTCAGCCAACGCTGGCCCGGAGTGGCCCTGTTCGACCTGGACGGCACCCTGGTTGACAGCGCCCCCGACCTGGCGGCGGCCATTGACGCCATGCTGGAACAGCTGGGTCGCCGCAAAGCCGGTGCTGACAATGTGCGCCAATGGGTGGGCAATGGCGCCAGCGTGCTGGTGCGGCGCGCCCTTGCCGGGCAGGCGGACTGGGAACCAGCAAGCCCGAAGGACGACGCACTGTTCAATGACGCCCTGGCGATGTTCTACCATGCCTACGAAAACCTCAACGGCCAGCATGCCGTGCTCTACGACGGCGTGGAGGAATGTCTGACCCGTCTTGCCGACCACGGCTGCCGCATGGGCATCGTCACCAACAAGCCGGAACAGTTTGTGGCACCGTTGCTTGAGCAGATGGGCATTGAACACTGGTTCGATATCAGCATCGGTGGAGACACCCTGCCGGTGCGCAAACCAGACCCACAACCGTTGATCCATGCCATGACCGAACTCGGCGGCACCCGGGGCACCACGGTGATGGTGGGTGATTCGGTCACCGACATCAGCGCGGCCCTCGCAGCCGGTATTCCTTCGGTGGCGGTACGATACGGCTACAACTACGGGGCGCCTGTGGATTCGCTCGGCGCGGATGCCGTTGTTGATTCCCTGGCCCAGCTTTTGTAATCTCACAGGACATTGATTTGAAACCTTCAATTCGGGAGATTCCTGCCGTGCAGGGACTGAGTCTGATAACAGCGCAGGGCATACTGACAACCCGCGCAACACGATGGTGGCGATGGCGCACCGGCTGAACGCTGCCCGAAAGTCCACCATACAAATCAGATTTCAGGAATCGTTATCATGACACCCGAGCAATTCGCCGAGCTCGCCAAGGCCGGCTTTAATCGTATCCCCGTATACCGCGAAGTCCTTGCCGACCTGGACACGCCCCTGAGCACCTATTTCAAGCTTGCCAGCGGCCCCTACTCCTACCTGTTTGAATCCGTCCAGGGCGGTGAAAAGTGGGGCCGTTACTCCATCATCGGCCTGCCCAGCCGGGAAGTTCTCAAGGTCTATGATCACACCATCACCATTACCCGCGACGGCAAGGTGATCGAAGAAACCACGGTCGACGACCCACTGGCTTTCGTGGAGGACTATCAGGCCCGTTTCAACGCACCGGACCTGGAGGAATTGCCCCGCTTCAATGGCGGTCTGGTTGGCTATTTCGGTTATGACACCGTGCGCTACATCGAAAAGCGCCTGCGCAACACCTGCCCGCCGGACAGGATCGGCACACCCGACATCCTGCTGATGGTGTCCGATGACGTTGTGGTGTTCGACAACCTGCGCGGCAAACTTCACCTGATTGTCCATGCCGACCCAAACCAGGAAGGCGCATACGAACAGGCACTACAGCGAATCGACGACCTGGAGTCCCGCCTGCACCGGCAGACGACCAACGCTCCCCGCACACCGGAACATCTGCGCGGTAAAACCGTGGACGAGAGCGACTTCATTTCCGGGTTTAACCAGGAAAAGTTCGAAGCGGCCGTCGGCAGGATCAAGGAATACGTTCTGGACGGCGATGTGATGCAGACGGTGATTTCCCAGCGCATGTCGATTCCGTTCGAGGCGCCACCGCTGAACCTGTATCGCTCGCTGAGGGTACTGAACCCGTCCCCATACATGTACTTTCTGGATCTGGGCGACTTCCAGATCGTAGGCTCGTCGCCGGAAATCCTCGCGCGGGTGGAAGATGACGAAGTCACCGTGCGCCCGATCGCCGGCACCCGAAAGCGTGGCGCTACCGACGCCGAGGACCGGGCCATGGAAGCGGAACTGCTGGCCGACCCCAAGGAAATCGCCGAGCACCTGATGCTGATCGACCTGGGCCGCAACGACGCTGGCCGGGTGTCCGAGACCGGCACGGTAAAATTGACCGACAAGATGATTGTGGAGCGTTACTCCCACGTGATGCACATCGTCTCCAACGTCACCGGTCGCCTGAAAGACAACACCAGTTGCCTGGACGTGTTGCGCGCCACCCTGCCCGCCGGCACCCTCAGTGGCGCTCCCAAGATCCGCGCCATGGAAATCATCGACGAACTGGAGCCGGTGAAGCGCGGCGTCTATGGCGGTGCCGTGGGTTATCTGTCGTTCAATGGCAACATGGATACCGCCATTGCCATCCGCACGGCCGTGATCAAAGACAACACCCTGCATATTCAGGCAGGCGCCGGCGTGGTGGCCGATTCGGTACCCCGCCTTGAGTGGAAGGAAACCATGAACAAGGGCCGCGCGATCTTCCGCGCTGTCGCCATGACCTACAACGATTTCGACCACTGAGGCGGAGGACAAGATTATGTTGCTGATGATCGATAACTACGACTCCTTCACCTACAACGTGGTGCAGTACCTGGCCGAGTTGGGCGAAGATGTTCATGTCTACCGCAACGACGAGATCACCGTGGAGGGCATTGAAGCCCTGAAACCGGAACGCCTCGTTGTCTCTCCCGGCCCCTGTACGCCCAATGAAGCGGGCATTTCCATGGCCACCATCCGCCACTTTGCCGGCAAGTTGCCGATTCTGGGTGTGTGCCTCGGCCACCAGGCGATCGGGCAGGTGTACGGCGGGAAGATTATTCGCGCCGGGCAGGTGATGCACGGCAAGGTATCTGCGGTCTACCATCAGGACCAAGGCATTTTCCGTGGCCTGAGTAACCCGTTGAAGGCGACGCGCTATCACAGCCTGGTGATCGACAAGGAAACCCTGCCCGATTGTCTGGAAGTCACTGCATGGACTCGCAATGACGATGGCTCGGTGGAGGAAATCATGGGTGTTCGGCACAAAACATTGCCCATCGAAGGTGTCCAGTTCCATCCAGAGTCTATTATGACGGAACAGGGCCATGAGCTGCTGCGCAACTTTCTGAAGACACGATAAGAGGCCACCACATGGACATGAAAGAAGCACTGAACCGCATCGCCTCCAATCTGGACCTGTCCACGGAGGAAATGAAGGACGTTATGCGCATCGTCATGAAGGGTGAAGCCACCGATGCGCAGATTGGAGCCTTTCTCATGGGATTGCGCCTCAAGAGCGAAACCATCGACGAAATCACCGGCGCCACCGAAGTCATGCGGGAGCTGGCCACCCGCGTAACGGTCAACGCCGACCCGCTGGTGGATATCGTGGGCACCGGCGGTGACGGTGCCAATCTGTTCAACGTATCCACCGCCGCGTCTTTTGTGGTGGCAGCGGCAGGCGGATTTGTCGCCAAGCATGGCAACCGCGCAGTGTCTTCCAAAAGTGGCAGCGCGGACCTGCTGGAAAAGCTGGGCATCAACCTGCAGATGGCGCCCGAGGAAGTCGCCCGCTGCGTTGAGGAAATCGGCGTCGGATTCATGTTCGCCCCGGCTCATCATGGCGCCATGAAACACGCCATCGGGCCGCGCAAGGAACTGGGTTGCCGCACCATCTTCAATATCCTTGGCCCCATGACCAATCCCGCCAGCGTCAAGCGCCAGTTGATCGGTGTGTTCACGAAAGAGCTGTGCCGCCCCATGGCGGAGGTTCTGCACCGCTTGGGCGCCGAGCACATCATGGTGGTGCACTCGAAAGATGGCCTGGACGAAATCAGCCTGGCCAGCGCCACCCATGTGGCGGAGCTGAAAAACGGCGAAGTCACTGAGTACGACATCACCCCGGAAGACCTGGGCATCAAGAGCCAGGCGTTGGTTGGTCTCACGGTGGATACCGCAGAAGACTCCCTGAAACTGATCCGTGCCGCCTTTGGTCGTGGCCATGATGAAATGGCTGAGAAAGCCCGCGACCTGATCGCCCTGAACGCCGGCGCAGCAATTTATGTGGCTGGCCTGGCAAAAACGGCGACGGAAGGCGTAGAGATGGCGCTGGACGCTATGGGCTCAGGCTTGGCAGCCGGCAAGATGTCCGAGCTTGCTGACTTTTCGCAGTGTTTCTAATACGGGCCTGATAATGACTGACAGACATCTGGACAAAACGCCTACCATCCTGCGAAAGATCGTTGATCGGAAGTGGGAGGAAATTGATGAGCGTACGCGCAGGGTTTCCATTGGCGACCTGAAGGCCATGGCTGGCGATCAACCGCCAGCGCGGGGCTTTGCGAGCGCCCTTCGCCGGCGCATCGAACAGCGAACGCCTGCAGTCATTGCCGAGATCAAAAAAGCCTCCCCCAGCAAAGGCGTTCTCCGCGATCCGTTTGTGCCCGAAGCTATTGCCGAAAGCTACGAAAAAGGCGGAGCCGCCTGCCTGTCAGTACTCACTGACAAAGACTTTTTCCAGGGCCATGAAGACTATCTCCAAGCCGCCCGCGCCGCCTGCAGCCTGCCGGTGATCCGCAAGGACTTTATGGTAGCGCCGTACCAAGTGTACGAAAGCCGGGCCATTGGGGCGGACTGCATCCTACTGATCGCCGCCTGCCTGACCAGGGATCAGATGCAGGAGTTGGAAGGCATTGCCCATGAAATTGGCCTGGACGTGCTGGTCGAGGTTCACGACGGCGAGGAAATGAACGATGCCCTCACCCTGAAAACACCGCTGGTGGGCATCAACAACCGCAACCTGCACACCTTTGACGTCTCGCTGGATACCACCTTCGACCTGCATGAACGGATTTCGGCCGATCGCCTGACGATCACCGAAAGCGGCATCATGACCCGTGACGATGTGACAGCCATGACCGATCGCGGCATCTACGGCTTCCTGGTGGGAGAGTCGTTTATGAGGGCTGAAGAGCCAGGAAAAAGACTGGCCGAATTCTTCTTCCCTGACTACTGAATTTTCGATGAAGCTTTGGAAGACTACTCAGAAGTCTGAGCACTTTGTCGGATTTATGATTCAGAAATTGTGCGGAGCCAGGGATGGCGGAGCCCAAGCGCACACGGACGTGTTCACAGCGTATTTCTGAATCATAAATCCGACAAAGTGCCGGCACCAACCTAATTTTCAGGCTTCTCCAAGGCCTCCTGCAACAACGCCAGCAAATGCGCCGGCATGCCTTCAGCCAGCTTCAAGGCAGCCTCATGCCCACGCGGAGACATCTTGCCCCAGGTACGGCGGACAATCCGCAACCATTTCTCCCGGTCGTAATCGGCTTTTTCCTCATAGAAATTCGCGAAATAGCGTTCCAGGAAGACCATGCAGGCAACGTCTTCCAGCAGCTGTGTGTCTGCGTCCTTGCGCAACTCCCGCTTGGTCAGGATGGTTTCCACCTTCTGGCATTCTTCCTGTGGGTAGCCACATTCCGCCATGATTCCGGCGGCCCGGCGGCCATGCATACGGCCACAGGCCTGGCGCCATTCGTAATAGGCCTTGCGACCTTCCGGGAAATCGCTACGGGGGATGGTCCAGCGCTCAATGTGCTGGGCGCGGCAGGCAATCTGCATGCGTTCAGAGGGCTGCGGCTCAAGCTCGAACAGCCAGCGGGACATGTGCTGGCTGTAGGCATATTCCTTGGGCAGGGATTCGCCGCCAACCTGCTCGACATTAGGGTCTGCGCGGTTGGCGGTATCGATCTTATGCAGGGCACAGGTCAGATGAGTCTGCTGGGTCATCGGGTCATACCTGGGCCGAGGAACGTTGCTTGATACGATCATACCAGGCCTGAAGGTTGGCCTGCTCAGGCTTGATGCGAATACCGACCACACGGGCGAAGGCCACGGTGGTAAAGGCATTGATATCCGTGGCTGTGAATCGGTCGCAACAGATGTATTCCCTGCCATCCAGGTGTTTATTCAGGAAGTGCATGAATTTTTCCACCGAGGTGCGGCACTCCTCACCCCATTCCTTGATCGGGTTCATGCGGTCCTTGAAATATCCGCTGGTGTGCTGAAAACACATACCGGTGGGCAGGAAGAAGGAGAACTCGATCCACCGCAGCCACTGCTCCACCTGCGCTTTCTCCAATGCGGTGTCCCCCAGCAGGGTTGGCGTGTCCGGATAGCTTTCTTCGAAATAGCGGCAAATCGCCATGGTTTCGGCAATGCAGGTACCGTCGTCCAGTTCCATCACCGGTACTTTCTTCATGGGGTTCCTGGCCGCGTATTCCGGCGTCAGGTTCTCACCCTTCTGCAGGTCGATCTCGACAAACTCGGCCTTGTCCAACAGTCCCTTTTCAGACATGAACATCCTCACCCGGCGTGGGTTGGGCGCGGTCTTGGTCTCAAAAATTTTCATTGCTATCGACTCCAATCCAAAACAGTAACTTGGGTGAATCTCAGGAATTGTGTAGAAGACTGACGCGGAACACCGGTTGCGTCAAGCAACCGTAATCATTTGGGCAGCCAGTTTTTTATCTGATGGATGACCCATTCAGGGTCGTCCATTGGCAGATCATGGCCAGCGGATGGATGGATTTTCAGTGTCCATTGCCAGCGCTGCTCGAACCCCTGACTGCAGCTCCAATGAACGATACGATCCCTCTTGCTGGCGAGTACGAGTGCGTTCGGCAGTGGGCGCTGGGGCAAGGGTTTGTAGGCGACCGCCGCTTTCATCTGGGCATAGGCGTTGGCAAAGCCGACCGGCCTCTGGCGTTGGATGCTGTACCAGTGTTTCGTCACGTCCAGATCGACCGGTCGATTGCTCGTCAACCGCAGAATATCCGCCTCACGATCGAAAAGCTCCCGGCGTGCCAGAAGGCGAACGATACGAGGCCAGGCCCCCGGACGCATCCGGCGCCAGGGCGGGCTGAATCCGGAACTCGTATTGATCAGCACCAGGTTCTGAATTTCACCCTCGGTGACATGCTGAGCCCAGTCCAGGGCGACCATTCCGCCCATGGACAGAGCGATGAGGTTGTATGGCGCTGGAATGTGACCAACACTGTGGCGAACCTTTTCCCGAATGTCCGCGATGCGGTCGGGGCTGGGGTCCTTGAAGTGCACACCCGTGCCCGGAAGGTCGACCCGATGAAACTGGTGGCCGGGAAAGGCTTCTTCAAGCCTGTGGGGAAACGAGCCCCAATGGGCGTGTTCCCGGGTAAGTCCGCGCAACAGAATCCAGTGCATTATCAGTGATGATCCCTGTACCAGTGGGCGATGGCGGCCTCCCTTAGCATGGACGCCTCATCCGCCTGCGGCAACCAGTTTTCATGATGGGCGGCCGCGCTGACGAGGAAATCGATAAAGGTCAGGTGACTTCTCAGTACGCGCCGATGGCGATGGGGAACCAGTGGATTGAAAAAGCCGTCCAGGCGCAGCAACTGCCGCGGGCGCTTCTTGATCCATCGCCAGGAGCCCAACTCCAGGGTAAGGGGAATGAAGGCGCCTTCGCCGCTGCGGTTGATTTTCTTGTAGAAATAGTCCCACAGATCGCCGTGGGTCAGGTAATGGCGGGACTGAGGCTCGAAACGATAGTTATGTTCCGGCCACGCCTGCTCCCAGATCAGCTTCAGCGCCATCACCGATTCAATCCGTCGCATGGGGCGACGACGGTAGGCATAGGGGAACCAAATCTGATCCTGCCAGCCGAAACCGGAATGACAGTCCAGTGCGACACTGAAAGGACGGCCGGGCAGGAGCTCCGATATCACCGACTCAAGGGCCTGGTTCTCCGCTTCCATACCCTGCTCGGGATCACCGATGAACCACGGCAGGCGCGGGGAGAAACGCTGCCCGCCCAGCAGGAACGCACTGCGGTCCTGGGCGGTGATGGGTGCGTTGCGCATCAGATCGACCCCGTTAGGGTTGCTGCGCTGATTGAGGTACATGCCACCGGGGTTGAGAATGGGGAGCAGCGTAACCCGTACTTTTTTCAGCAGGGCCTGGAGATGTCCGTCCCAGGAAATTCGCGCCAACAGATTGCGCAGCCAGGCCATCACGACTTCGCTGCCGATGCGCTCAAGACCGTGAACGCCACCCACCAGCATAACCACTGGCGCATCGGGTGCCTCGCTGCCGAGGTCAACCCGGTAGATTGGCAAGTCGATGTCTTTCAGGGCAACCCGAGAGAGCGTCTTCACAGCAACCTGTTCCGGCGCTTCCGCCAGCACACGCTCAAGACGAATCATTTCCGGCAGAAAGGTTCTCAGCAGGTGGCGTTGACGGCTATCCCGGCGGGCCTGTTCGGCAGGAATAGCAGAATGAGGAGTCAGTTTGCGCAATTCAGTCATGATGCTCTCCCGTTTAGGACAACCCTTCAAGCTACTGCTGAATTGCTTCAGTTCGTTGACACTGGGGCTCAAAACATGGAAAAGCATCTGCTTGTTTTGGCGACATTTTACATGAATGGCTTGTAACTCACGCTCAGGGCGTTACTCTTAAAGATACGTAGTAACCGAGGTCACAACATTTGTCTCGCCCTTTGAAAACGCAGTATCAGTACGGCGTCTTCACCTCTAGAGCGGTCTTTAGAACCGCTCCAGCGGATCTGTTTCCGCGTATTTTTAAAACCCATAAGGAGAACCGATCATGCGAAAGCTAACGCCAGTCGCGCTGCTTTGCGCGATGTCCGTGCCTGCACTTGCTCAGGCCGATTGCGGTGAAGTTTCCATCACCGAAATGGGCTGGGCATCCAACACCGTTGTCACCAGCGTCGCCAAATTCATCATGGAGCAGGGGTACGGCTGTGACGTCACCGTAGTCCCCTCCGACACCGTCCCGGCCGTTACCTCGGTCGCCGAAAATGGTGAGCCGGATATCGTTACCGAGCTATGGCTCAACTCCGCTGGCGAGGCCTACCTGGAACTGGAAGAGCAGGGCAAGATCGAGCGCCTGACCAAAGTATTGGAACCCGGTGGCGTCGAGGGTTGGTGGATTCCGACCTATCTGGCCGAAAAGCACCCCGAACTGACCACTATCGAAGGTGTCATGGCAAACCCGGAACTGGTGGAAAACCGGTTTAACAACTGCCCGAGTGGCTGGGGTTGTCGTGTCGTCAGTGACAACCTGATCAGGGCGCTTGACCTTGAAAGCTCAGGCATTGAGGTGTTCAACCACGGTTCCGGTGAAACCCTGGCCTCGTCCATGGCCTCCGCCGTGCAGTCTGAAGAGCCCTGGTTTGGCTATTACTGGGGTCCCACTGTACCGCTCGGCAAGTTCGATATGACCCGCGTCGAACTGGGTGACTACAAGCCGGAGGTTCACACCCGCAACCAGACTCAGGATGCCGACAACCCTGGCGTATCTGAGTTCCCGGCCGCAACCGTACTGACCTCAGTGACCACGGATTTCAAGGATCGTGAACCGGAAGTCGCGGAAATGCTCAGCAAACTGACGTTCAAGACCGACACCATGAGCGCCCTGCTGGCGTGGATGGACTCCAACAACGCGTCTGCAGAAGAAGCGGCCGTGTATTTCCTGAGCAACAACAGCGACGAGTGGTCAAGCTGGCTGAACGATTCGGCCAAGAAACGCCTGGCTTCGGTGCTGGGAGAATAATCTCCCCACCTACCCTGACAGGGCCGGCCACCGGCCCTGTCAAACCGAACTGGCAAATTCACTTGACCTGTTCACACCTGAATGCTCCTGGGAACTGACTGTAAATGGCAACCTACGATTTCGTGTTTTCATCACTGGGACTGGAAGACTGGTGCTCAGATGGCCAAAGTGATGCCCCCATGTCGATGGCGGCGTTGCTGCAAAAAACCAAAGGAACGGACGCCGAAGCAGAGTCACTATGGGACCTGCCTTTTCCATCCATGGACGCGCTTAACGACTCCTGCGCGGCCTTCCCCAAATCGCGGGAACTGACAAAAGGTCTTGAAGAGGGCTTCCTGTCCATCAAGGACAGTCTGAGCGTTGTTCTGGACCCTTTGACCCAACCGCTAAGCTGGTTCCTCGACGGGACACTCTACGGCATGCTGAACACGCCCTGGTGGATCGTGATCCCGGCATTGCTTGCGGTGGTGTTTGTCGTCACCAAATCCTGGAAGCTGGTAGGATTCGTGGCCGGCAGCCTGGTTCTGCTGGCCTTTATTGACTACTACCAGTACGCAATGGAGACGCTGTCGATCATCTTTGTCTGCGCGTTTCTCTGTGTGCTGCTGGGCGTGCCCATCGGCATTGCCATGTCCCGAAGCGACATGATGCAACGCCTGACCATTCCCGTGCTCGACATGCTGCAGACACTGCCGCCCTTTGTGTACCTGATTCCGCTGATTTTCCTGTTCAGCGTGACTGAGTCCAAGCTTTACGGCATTGCCATCATCCTGTACGCCATCGTGCCGGTCATCCGTCTCACCAACCTGGGTATCCGCCTGGTGGACAAGGACGTGATCGAAGCCGCCGATGCCTTTGGCATGACCAGCCAGCAAAAACTCTTCAAGGTCCAGATTCCACTGGCGCTGCCCAACATCATGGCGGGTGTAAACCAGACCATTATGATGAGCCTGGCCATGGTGGTTATCGCTTCCCTCGTGTCGGCACCGGGGCTCGGGGTGCTGGTGCTTCAGGGCATTCGCAACCTGGAGCTGGGTGTCGGGCTGGTTGCCGGTCTTGGCATCGTTATTCTGGCGGTGATCCTTGACCGGGTAACCAAGGCATCACTGGCGCGCATCAACGCCTCACAGAAACAGTAAGGGAGCGAATCGTGGACCGGGATATCAAGATTTCCATCCGGAACCTCTACAAGATTTTCGGCCCCATTCCCGATGTGGCCCTGGCGTATGTGCGTCGGGGTATGGGAAAGGCCGAACTGCTGGAAAAGCACAACCACGTACTGGGCCTTCAGGATATCAACGTCGATATGCGTGAAGGCGAGATCACCGTTATCATGGGCCTGTCGGGCTCAGGCAAGTCCACCTTGATACGCCATCTCAATCGGCTGATCGAACCCACTGCCGGCGAAATCGAGGTAGACGGCAAGAACGTGCTCAACTTCGACGAGGATGGGTTGCGGAAACTGCGACGTGAACAGATGTCGATGGTTTTCCAGAAATTCGCCCTGCTCCCCCACAAGACCGTGCTGGAGAACGCCGGCATGGCGTTGCTGGTAAGGGGCCATACGGTGCGGGACTTTGAGGACGAAGCCAAGAAATGGCTCGCCCGGGTGGGGCTGGAAGGCAACGAGAACCAGTATCCTCACCAGCTATCCGGTGGTATGCAGCAGCGCGTGGGCATTGCCCGGGCACTGGCATCCAACTCGCCTGTGATGCTGATGGACGAGGCCTTCTCGGCCCTGGACCCACTGATTCGCTCCGACATGCAGGACCTTCTGCTGGAGTTGCAGGAGGAACTGAAGAAAACCGTGGTGTTCATCACCCACGACCTGGACGAAGCGCTAAAGCTGGCGGACCACCTGGTCATTCTCAAGGACGGGCACATCGTCCAGCAGGGAGAACCCCAGGAAATTCTCATGCAGCCCAACGATCCGTACATCACGGATTTCATCAGCGACATCAATCGCGCGCGGGTTCTGAGAGTGCGTTCGGTGATGGAAAAAACCACGGAGCCACCCGCTGACTGTGCCGGCGACATTTCCGACCGGGACAACCTGGAGTCAGTGATCGCCAGGTCCGAGGGCGATACCGACCTTGTCTATCGGGTGGTCAAAAAAGGCAATCAGGTAGGCATTCTCGAAATGAAAGAACTGGTCAAGGCACTGGTGCCGGTCGATGCTTCGGAAGGAGACAATCGCAGCCGTTATTGATCGGAGGTCATTCCGGTGGAGGTGGGCACCCGGATGACAGCATCGTGACAGGCGAGCTATTATAAATAGGTCGCCGTAGCTTCGCGGTGCCCCAGACAACGACCATGCATAGACTGGCAGTGGCTCTACTAACCGTATTCCTTTTGTACGGCTGCTCCCCCCCTCCTGACGAAGAGAGCCTTTCTTCAGGGGTCGACACGCAAACGTCGACCAATAAGGCCCTGTCCGCTGCCCTTTCCAATACGACCCGGCCCCGGACGATCGTTATAGCATCCGATCCCTGGTGCCCCCACAACTGCGAAGCGGGCAGCGATCGCGAGGGCTATATGGTGGACATTGCCCGCGAGGTCCTTGGCGAAGCAGGCTATACCGTGGAGTACGTCAATGTCAGCTGGGCAAGGGCGCTGCAGTTGACTCGGGAAGGTCAACTGGACGCGGTGGTCGGCGCCTTCATGACCGATGCCCCGGATTTCGTGTTTCCAGACACCCCCCAGGGACGCTCAACCATTGCGCTGTTTACGCACCCTGACAACCACTGGGTATTCAACGGGCTGGGGTCGCTCCATAACCAGAAACTGCTGGTCATCAATGGGTACTCCTACACCGATGAGCTGGACCGGCACATTGAGGAGCATCAGGCCAACCCGGAGAGAATCTGGGTGATCGCGGGGCCGTCACCCCTTGACCGGGCGATCTACCTGCTGGACCAACACCGTACTGACATTTTTGCAGAAGATATCTACGTGATGGCCTGGTGGGAAAGGAACCATAACGAAGCCATTCCCCCGCCCCGGCGCGCAGGAGTGGTCGACGAAATCGAAGCCTTCGTCGCGTTTTCCCCAGCGCGGGAAGATGCGAAGGAACTGGCGGAACTGCTTGCAAACGGCACCCGGCGACTGCTGGCCAGCGGCCGAATACAGCAGATCCTGGACCAGTATGGGCTCAGTCTGTGGACTGAAACGCCCTGATCTGACGCCCATCTTCGGTCACCAACAGCAACTCACCGTGGCGGCCGATGTCGAAGCGTCGCACCTCACCCAGCAACGACAGGAACCGGTCCTCCTGGTTCATCAATGCGGGCGCACAAGCTTTCCTGGTTGACGCCATCCGGGTAAAACCGAGCTCCTCGCCAGTCAGCGTCCATCCGCCACTGAATTGATTGCAGGACGCACGCCCGGCCACACGCTGCTCCGCCAGGAAGTTCAGGGTCACCCGGGAACTGTCAATGATGCCACGGCCACCAATGTCTTCAACGACCCACTCGGTTCCTCGCAGCAGCCGCTCAGGATCCCCTCCGCAGCCGTGGAGTTCTTCCCCGTTTATAGCTAACCGCACCTGTTGGGGATAAGGCATGCCGGTCATGGAGTCGCGACACAGCTGGCTTGCTGTCTTCAGCGATACCCGAACGCCATCACCGTCGGCCTCGAAAGTACGCCCCGTGGCACCGCTTTCAACAACCTCGTATCGCAGTGCAAGCGGCTCCTTGCCCATTTGCTCCACCACTAGCTGCCCCGGCTCCAGAACCGCCCGCCAGAACGGCTCGTTCCCCCGGGCGATAAACGGCTTCTCGACAGCGCCCGGAACCAGGCACAGCGGCAACGCCTGCCCGTCTATTGTCAATGTGGCAGTGTCACCCTTATTCCAGAACTGGGTGTCATCGTTGTCGGGGTCCACAAAGCGCGCACCGGAGGCACTTTCCTTCTGCTTCAGCACCATTTTGTCGCTGCCGAACGTTATCGTCAGACCACTGCGGTCTTCGTGGTAGTCGAGCCCTATATCTGCCTGGCCGCACGTCATGGTATTGACGGCAAGGCCTTCACCACGGCGTTGATTCTCGGTGGATGCACAGCCCGCGATCAGCAGGATACTGAGCAAAGCTGGCAAAGATGCGGCGATTCCTTTCATTGGTTCTTCCTCATTCCATGTGTTTGTAACGGTTGCAAATTATCCATGATGACTGCCGATTTTAAAGCAGAGCCGTTACCATTTCCTGCCTTAAAGCATTACGCTTAGGCCATCAAAGCACCCGGGAGCATTCCACGTCATGGCGATAAAACTCTACCAGTTTGCTATTTCACACTACTGCGAAAAGGTTCGCTGGGCCCTGGATCACAAAGGGCTGAGCTACGAAGCCATCAGCCTTCTGCCTGGCCAGCACATCAACACCATCCGCAAACTGACGGGCGCTGATTCATCGGTACCGGTACTGGACCATGACGGTCATCGGGTTCAGGGATCGAAGGCCATCATCGACTATCTGGACGACACGTTTCCCGAAAACCCGCTGACGCCGGCAGACCCGCAGGCCCGCGAGGCCGCCCTGTCCTGGGAGCAGCGGCTGGACGACGAGGCCGGCCCCAGCGTGCGTTGTTACTCCTACCACCATTTTCTGCAGCGCCCCAAGGTGGTTGTTCCCATGCTGGCTGCCGGCACCCCCTTCTACAATCGGATTCTACTGAGACTGGCCTTCAGCCGGGTGGACGAGGTTATGCGCAAATGGATGAAGATCAATGAGAAAACCGCCGCGCAATCGCGGGAAACCATGGAGCGCTACCTGAACGAGCTGGCCGACGCGTACCAGGAAAAACCTTACCTGGCTGGCGACAGTTTCTCCCGCGCCGACCTCGCCGCGGCAGCCTTGTTCGCACCCATGTTCCAGCCCGGCCAATACCCAGTGCCCTGGCCCAAACCGGCCAAAATCCCTAAAGACATCCAGGCCTGGCTGGATCATTGGCAGCCACAGATCCACACGCTGGAAAAGATCTACGCTGCTAATCGCTGAG
This sequence comes from Marinobacter sp. V34, assembly GCF_055524115.1. Classification (NCBI taxonomy): domain Bacteria; kingdom Pseudomonadati; phylum Pseudomonadota; class Gammaproteobacteria; order Pseudomonadales; family Marinobacteraceae; genus Marinobacter; species Marinobacter sp. V34. The sequence goes on from NZ_JBUPZY010000005.1 coordinate 178,917, forward strand.
CCACTGACGGCGTTCTCGGCCGGGTGAATTGCCGGTCCAGCGGCGGTAGGCCCGGGTAAAGGCACTTTGCTCGGAGAAGCCCAATAACAGAGCAATGTCGGTCAGCGTCAGGGAGGTGTCGTCCAGGTACTGTCGCGCCAGCTGTTCCCGGTTCCGATCAAGCCACTGCTGCCAGCTTAACTGATACCGGGCCAGGCGCCGCTGCAGCGTACGCGGTGACATATGCATGGCATGGGCCGCACGCACCAGGGTGGGCTCGCCATCGGACAGCAGTTTCAGCAGTACCTGCTGTAGCTGGCGATCGGTGCCCGAGCCCGCCTGTGATGCCTCCGGCAGCGCCCGCAGCAAGGCACGGGCCTGCCGGTCCAGCAACTCGCGAAGTGTCGGGTCTCGCCGGGGCATGGGCAGGCTGAGGTAATGCAGCGGAAACCGGACCCGCACATGGCTGTCGTTCCAGGTCACCGGGCAGCCAAAAAACCGTTCGTATTCCCTGGCCGCCTCAGCACTGACGTCACCCAGAAAACTCACTAACGAGGGCGGAGGGGGCTGATCAATCTGGCGACGCATAAAGGTCACCAATGCGGCAATTGCAGCGCCGTCCGCCTGCTGGCCGAGCTCATTCTCCGAGGGCGGCCAGCGCATTTCCGCGTGATCACCGACGACCTCGATTTCCGCCAGGCTGGCACCATAAAACAGGGTTTCGTAGCGCTGGTAGGCCAGCATGGCCTCGCCGAGGGTGTCGGACGCCAGCACCAGATAGCCGAGCACTCCCACATGAGCCGGGCGTACACAGGCCCCCACCTTTAGCTCGGGAGCGGCATGCTGAGGTGCCAGAGCCAGTCCCTGCGCCAGCAGGTCACGCCACACCGGCACCGGTACGTTGTCTTCCAACGCCCAGCGCGCCAGCGCGATCCTGACCGGGGCATTCTCCAGTCCGTCTCGATCCAGTCCTTCCTGGTCAAGCCAGTCCGATAGCAGTCCCGTCCAGGCGCCGGTTACCCGCATTACCTTGGCCATGGTTCACGGCCCTCCACACACCGCGTCATTCACTGTTGGCATTAATCATCAATTTCGTGGCGTTTATTGTCAATTTATGGCGTCACCATCGGCGCAAAATACAGTCACACCTACAATCACAATACGGTTACACCATGGCATTAATGGACATGATGATGGCGGTTCTCGAGGAGAGCGGGTTGCTGCCCCTATGGAACGCCCTCGCCCCCTGGCTGGCACTGGACGAACGACAACTGATATTCGTTGTCGCTACGCCGGTATTTATTGCCGTTACCGTGTGGGAGTACCTGCGGATTCGCCACGACCCCACGCGCATGGACGTACCGGAAGCCCTGCGGAATTTTGCCCTGGGTGCAGGCTACCAACTGACAGAGTTGCTGTTCGCGGGCCTGATTGCCTTTCCCGTATACGCGTTTCTCTACCACCATCGCCTGCTGGACCTGGAGCTGAACTGGGCAACGGGCCTTTTGACGTTTCTTGGGGTCGATTTCTGTTTTTACTGGATGCACCGTTCCAGCCACCGCATACGTTGGTTCTGGGCCGCCCATGTGGTCCACCATTCCTCCGAGCGCATGAACTTCTCCACCGCCATGCGCCAAAACGCCACCAATATTTTCAACGGCATGTGGCTGTTCTATTTGCCCCTGGCGTTGATCGGTTTTAATCCGGTATGGATCGGCGTGGCGTATGCCCTGTCACTGGTGTACCAGTTCTTTATTCACACCACGTTGGTTGGCAAGCTGCCAGGCTGGGTGGAAACCGTGTTCAACACCCCCAGCCATCACCGGGTTCACCATGGCCGCAATCCCGGCTATATCGACCGCAACTATGGTGGCACCCTGATTGTCTGGGACCGATTGTTCGGCACCTTTGTCGCCGAGAACGAACAGGCACCACCGGAGTACGGCATTACCCGACCGGTACACTCCAGGAACCTGCTGGTGCTGTGGACCCACGAGTACGTGGACCTGTTCCGGGCCATGGCCCGACCAGGTGGCCTGCAATCCCGCCTGAAGCACCTGTGGAAACCACCTGAATGGGACCGGGACGCCGATTAGCACCACAAAACCCGGATTTTCCGGCTTTGTCTCACATTGAGGCTCGATTTCCGGCTAGACTCCCGTTTACGCCAACAACCCGCCCGGAATCGACCAACATGGATCTGCAGGAAAGCTTCATCAACAGCCCCGATCACCATCGAATCCCGTTGCTGTCGTGGGCGGCGGAGACCCCGTCGGCCGTGCTGGTGATTGCCCACGGTATGGCGGAGCATGCAGCTCGCTACCAGCCTCTGGCGCTCTGGCTGAACCAACAGGGGGTGTCGGTGATTGCGATCCAGCATCGAGGCCATGGCCCACATTGCCCCGAGCCCGATCTTGGCCATTTCGCCGACCAGAAGGGCTGGCAGAAGGTGGTGGACGACCTGCAGCAAGTCGTTGTCCACGCCAGAAAGCAACACCCCGACCTCCCGCTAACGCTGTTCGGCCACAGCATGGGTTCGTTCATCGCCCAGGCCTTCACCCAGCAGTATGGTGACGAGATCGACAGACTGATCCTCTGCGCGACCAATCGTATCGACAAGCCAAAGTTGCGGACCTCCCTGGCACTGGTCCGCTCTATCCGGACATTACGCGGGAAACGGCACCACAGCCGCCTGATCGACAACATGACCTTCGGTGCCTTCAACAAGGCGTTCTCCCCCAATCGCACCAGCCACGACTGGCTTAGCCGCGACACGCAACAGGTGGACCGCTACCTGAGAGACCCACTCTGCGGCTTTCCCTGCACGGCAGGCCTATGGTCCGACTTCATTGGTGGCATGCTGACCATCAACCCAAAATCATGGCGCAAAGACCTCCCGATCCATCTGATGGCCGGTGACAGCGACCCGGTTGGCGAGATGGGACGCGGTTTCAACCGGCATGTTGCCGACCTTCGTGGCGCCGGTCTGCTCGTTGCCTCCGACCGTCTGTTTCCCGGCGCCCGTCACGAACTGGTCAATGAAACCAATGTTGACGAGGTCTGGCACCACATCCTCGACTGCCTGCGTACCGAGGCAGACTCCGGCGCGTAAAAACATGACGCCGACCGGCCCGGGGCGCTAAGATCAATGCCACCCAACTAATCGGAGTAGGCCCATGTTTACCAACAGAGTCGTGTGGATCACCGGCGCCTCGTCAGGCATGGGTGAGGCCTTGGCAGCCGATAGGCCTGTCTTCGGCGCGGGAGTGGCAGCGCTTTGGGTTAAGCGTTTCGCTCCCGAGATGATGTTTAAGTTGGCGCGCAAGCAGAACTGAACCTGGAGTCACTGAAAACGGTTATGTACCAACCCACGTCAACGGATCATCCGCCAAGAGCCTTTCTCTTATACATTGCCACGCTGCTGTTTTTCTCAATAGCCAGCCTCCCGGCCCTGGCCGGTGAAGTCAGCCTCGGTGTTGCCGCCAATTTCACCGATACCACCCGCGAATTGGCCAAACAGTTTGAAGGCGAGACCCGCCACACGGTTTCAGCCAGCTTCGGGTCCACCGGCAAGCTGTACGCCCAGATCAGAAACGGTGCACCCTTCGACGTGTTCATGGCCGCAGATGCACGCAGGCCGGCGCTTATTGAGAAGGCCCAGGCTGGCGTCCCCAATACCCGCTTCACCTATGCCCGGGGGAAGCTGGTGCTTTGGAGCCCGACCCCGGGCGCTTTCGGGGACGCAGAGAGCTACCTGGCCCAACAGGCATTCTCACGGCTGGCTATGGCAAACCCGAAGACCGCGCCCTATGGCCTTGCAGCACAGCAGGTTCTGGAACATTTGGGCCATTGGCAGGCACTGCAGGCGAAGCTCGTTCGTGGCGACTCCATCGCCCAGGCCTTTCAGTTTGTGGTCAGCCGCAACGCCCAGGCCGGCTTTGTGGCCCTGTCGCAGGTAACATCCTGGGACGACAAGGAAGGCACCTTATGGAATGTGCCCCAGGACTATTACCAACCCATTGACCAACAGGCTATTCTTTTGAACCGGGGAATCAGCAATGAGGCAGCCCTGGCCTGGATGGACTTCCTGAAATCGAACACGGCCATCGCCATCATCCGGGGCCATGGTTATGACCCCGCTTACGACACGGCTGACTGATGATTGAAACCTACTGGGACCCGGTCTGGCTGACGCTAAGGCTGGCTACGACGACCACATTGCTGCTTCTGCTTATAGGCACGCCCATCGCCTGGTGGCTGGCCCGCTCCCGGCGCTGGCTGCGTCAACCGGTCGCAGCGATCGTCGCCTTGCCCCTGGTGCTGCCACCGACCGTTCTCGGTTTCTACCTGTTGCTGGTGATGGGGCCCGATGGCTGGGTTGGCCAGATGACACAGTCCCTGGGCATTGGCCTGTTGCCATTTACCTTTGAGGGCCTGGTGGTGGCGTCGGTCATATACTCCCTGCCATTCACCGTTCAACCTTTGCAGAATGCCTTTGAGGCCGTGGGCGAAGGGTTCATGGAAGCCGCCTCAACCCTTCGAGCCGCTCCGTGGGAGCGTTTCCTGTTTATCGCTGTCCCCCTGGCAAGAAACGGATTCCTGACCGCGTCCGTACTGACCTTCGCCCACACCATCGGTGAGTTCGGCGTGATCCTGATGATCGGTGGCAACATTCCGGGTGAAACCAAGGTGTTGTCGGTGGCCATCTACGACCACGTGGAATCCCTTGAGTACGCTCAGGCCCACTGGCTGTCCGCCGGCATGGTGGTGTTCTCCTTTGTGGTTCTGGTGACCCTCTACGCGCTTAATGGCAAAGCCCGCGCGGGAGCTCTCAGATGACCACCACCATCCATGCCCGCTTCCGTTGTGCATTTCCGGGATTCGACCTGGACGTAGACCTGACCCTCCCGAGTACTGGCATTACCGCCCTGTTCGGGCATTCCGGTTGCGGCAAGACCACGCTGCTTCGTTGCATGGCAGGCCTTCAGAACGCTCCCGGGACCATGACCGTTCTGGGCGAACCCTGGCAGACTGAAGAGTTCTTCCGACCGGTACACAAGCGCCCCCTGGCCTACGTATTCCAGGAAACCCAACTATTCCCCCACCTGAACGTACGCAAGAACCTGGAATTCGGCTACCGTCGCATTCCCGCCAGCGAACGTCAGATCGAATTCGACGATGCCGTTCGCTGGCTTGGCCTGGAATCTCACCTGGCCCGTATGCCTGCCGGATTGTCCGGCGGGGAGCGCCAGCGGGTCGCGATTGCGCGGGCGCTGCTGACCAGCCCACGACTGTTGCTCATGGATGAGCCGCTGTCTGCTCTGGACCGCGCCAGCAAACAGGACATCCTGCCCTACCTGGAACGGCTGCGGGACACCCTCGCAATTCCCATCATCTACGTATCCCACTCCACGCCAGAGGTCGCCCGCCTGGCTGACCACATCGTGATGATGGAGGATGGCCGGGTGGTAGCGCAGGGACCGCTGCAGGAAACGCTCGCTCGCACCAACAACCCCTTTCGGCTGGAAGATGACGCCGGGGTTCTTCTGGAAGGGCAGATCGACCATCTGGACCCGCGCTGGCATCTGGCGCTGTTCCAGTTCGACGGCGGCCAACTGTGGTTACGTCAGGATGACCGGCTGACCCCCGGAGACAGGGTTCGAGTGCAGGTCCTGGCGCGGGATATCAGTCTCGCACTGGCCGAACATTCCGACCAAAGCATCCAGAATCTGGTTCCGGCCATCATCGATCAGGTCGATCCGGATGTGGCGCCGGGCGTCAGCCTTGTAAGGTTGCTGGCAGGCCCAACGCCGCTGTTATCGAGACTGACCACCCGGGCCGTAGACCAGCTCGCACTTGCACCCGGCAAGAACGTTTGGATGCAAATAAAATCCGTGGCGCTTGTGGACTGACACTTCTGGCCCGGTATTTGGCCCGCCTTGCCATCCGAAGGCGGGGCCAGGATGGTTACCCTTACCTGATTCTCAACCACCGGGCAGGTATTCATCGTGGGCAACCATCGAACACACTGGGTCAGAAGCGGCGGGCTCGCTATCCATGCCGTTACCGAAGGCCATCCCGACTCCACGCCGTTGGTGTTGGTCCATGGTTACCCGGACAATCTTCGGGTCTGGGACAAGGTCAGCGCCGCCTTGAGCCAGGAGTATCTGGTGATCCGTTACGATGTCCGTGGTGCCGGCGAGTCCGACAAGCCCCGAAAAACCCGTGATTACCGCCTCGCCTTGCTGGCCGACGATCTCCAAGCGGTGGTCGACACCCTGATCCCCGGTCGCGAGTTCCACCTGATCGCACATGACTGGGGGTCAATCCAGAGTTGGGAATCCGTCACCGGTGAGCCCTTGCGGGATCGCATTCGCTCTTACACCTCCATTTCCGGCCCCTGCCTGGATCACGTCGGCTTCTGGCTCAGGAAACAACTGGAAACACCCGGATTGGCAGGGGCGGCGAAAGTACTCCAGCAACTCACAAGCTCCTGGTACGTATTTCTGTTCCAGGTGCCGGTAATCCCGGAAATGGTCTGGAAAGCCGGTCTTGACAGGCTCTGGCCAGGGTACCTGAAGCATCATGAGCACATTGCCGATGCCAGGTTCAGTGCATCCCAGAAATCCGACGGGCTGTATGGGGTCAAGCTCTATCGGGCGAACTTCCTGACCAGATTGCTGCGACCGCAGTCCCGTATGGCCCGCTGCCCGGTCCAGGTAATCATCCCGACCAGAGACGCCTATGTACGCCCTCAACTGAATGAGCACCTGGCTCGTTGGACCGGGAAACTAACCCTGCAAGAGCTGAACACAACCCATTGGGCGCCACTGACAGAACCCGAAGCTGTATCTCGGGCCGTTCACACGTTCGTGGCCGCACATTCCTGAGCTGTCCCCGACAACGAAAAAGGCCGCTGATTCCAGCGGCCTTTCTAAGGGATGATGACAACCGCGCTCAGCGGGTACCGTACACCACCATGGTCTTGCCCTTGACTCGCACCAGGCCCTGATCTTCGAGGGTTTTCAGAACCCGCCCGACCATCTCCCGGGAGCAACCAACGATCCGACCGATCTCCTGACGGGTGATCTTGATCTGCATGCCATCAGGATGCGTCATGGCGTCCGGTTCCTTGCACAGATCCAGCAGGGTGCGGGCAACCCGCCCGGTGACGTCGAGGAAGGCAAGATCGCCCACCTTGCGGGTGGTCTGGCGCAGTCGCGAAGCCATCTGCTCGCCGATAAAGTACAGAACCCTCGGGTCCTGCTGGGCGATTTCACGAAACTTGGTATAGCTGATCTCGGCAACTTCGCACTCAGTCTTGGCTTTTACCCAGGCGCTGCGCGAATCCATGTTGTCGAACAGCCCCATCTCACCGAAGAAATCCCCAGCGTTCAGGTAAGCCATGATCATCTCGCGGCCATCGTCGTCCTCAATAATGACGGTCACGGAGCCCTTGACGATGTAAAACAGGGAATCGCTTTTGTCCCCTGCATAAATAATGGTGCTTTTGGCAGGGTAACGCCGGCGATGGCATTGCGAAAGAAAATAATCCAGATGCTTGGTTTTCTGCTCAACCGGCTTGACGATAGTGGCCATAGTGCGAGTCATGCCTCCTTTGTACTGGCGGGATCCCGATGTTTTTATTCACCCTGCTTTCCCTGCGGGTTTATTCATTATGAGCGCAACTTATAACAAGATGGCCCGGTTTCGGCAACCTGAAACAGTATAGACCACATTAAAGGAGCCACTTTTAGCGGGCTGCTGGTGCCAACGGGAATATGCTAGCATCGCTGCCAATCGTACGTTATATCCCACTCGGAGCGCGAAATCAGATGAAAACAACCATTGACTGGACCGGCGACGCCAGCTTCCGGGCAACCAGCGGCAGCGGCCACTCGGTGCAAATGGACGGGCCACCCGACCATGGCGGCAAGGACCTGGGGCCACGCCCCATGGAAATGATGCTGATGGGGCTGGGGGGATGCTCGTCCTTTGACGTCATGAGCATTCTGCAGAAAAGCCGTCAGGACGTGACCGCCTGCCATGCCGAACTCGAAGCGGAGCGGGCCGACGCCGTTCCCGCAGTCTTCACCCGTATCCATCTGCATTTCGTGGTCACCGGAAAAAACCTCAAGGAAAATCTGGTGAAGCGCGCCGTCAGCCTGTCGGCCGAGAAATACTGCTCTGCATCCATCATGCTGGAAAAGGCGGGCGTTGCCATCACTCACAGCCATGAGATACGCGACACTGCCTGAACCGGCAAGCAACAGGTTCTCACAGCACGGTCACAGAGGCCTGCTAGTCTGTGGCCGACCGGCGGTTATTACGGATGCTAGAATGTTGCCCCGTACTCTACCCAAATTGAAGGTCGGTGTGCATAATACGCACCCTTCTCCGCCGGTCTGCGCAAAAGGTAAACAATCCGGTCAGTTATCGGTGGCGGCCTTGGTGGCATGCATCAGACAGACATGACCACTGACATTCATCTCCAGACAATTGGGGGGGCTGAACATGGAAACCAAACTACAGTTACATGGTTTCAATAACCTGACCAAATCACTGAGCTTCAACATCTACGACATCTGTTATGCGCAGACCGAAGAGCAACGTGAAGCCTACATTGACTACATCGATGAGATGTACAATGCCGAACGCCTGACCCAGATCCTCACCGACGTGGTCAAGATCATCGGTGCCAACGTGCTCAATATTGCCCGCCAGGACTATGAGCCCCACGGCGCCTCTGTCACCATGCTGATTGCCGAGCACGAACTCAGCAACGGTGAGCCTGACAACGAGGAATCACCAGGCCCTCTGCCGGATGCTATCGTGGCCCACCTGGACAAAAGCCACGTAACCGTACATACCTACCCGGAGAGCCACCCCTACGAAGGCATCAGTACCTTCCGTGCGGATATCGATGTGTCGACCTGTGGTTTGATCTCGCCGTTGAAAGTACTGAACTACCTGATCCACAGCTTCGACTCCGATGTGGTCACGGTGGACTATCGTGTACGCGGCTTTACCCGCGATGTGGACGGCACCAAGCACTACATCGACCACGACATCAACTCGATCCAGAACTACCTGACCGAAGACACCCAGAACGCCTACCAGATGATTGACGTCAACGTGTATCAGGAAAACCTGTTCCACACCAAGATGATGCTCAAGAATTTCGATCTGGATAACTATGTGTTCGGAGTCAATGCCAGCGACCTTGGCCACCAGGAGGCGCAATCCATCGAGGATCGTCTGCGCCGGGAGATGCTGGAGATTTTCTACTCCCGTAACGTCGAGTAGTAGAGCGCACAGGAAAGTTGGCCTGTGCCTTGTCGGGGCACGGGCCAACTTAATCAATTTAACTGAACAACCTTTCCAAGATTCTCCGATTTCATCTTTTCCCGTCACGCCGTTCAATAGCCTCATAGCATTCGACTAAACCAAGAGGCTCTGAACATGAAAAACATTCTCGTTATTACCGCAAGCATTTTTGGTCAGGACGGCCAGTCATCCAGACTCGTCGATCAAACACTGGACCAGCTCCGGCAGACCTACGGCGACATCCAGATCACTTATCGTGATCTCTCCGCGGAGCCGGTACCGCATCTGGATGCCGAACGGTTCGGTGCCTTCCTGGCCAGCGCGGACGACCGCGACGGCTCGCAGCAAGACGTAGTCAATTATTCAGATTCGCTGATCAGCGAAATTGTCGACGCAGACGTCATTGTGATGGGCGTACCGATGTACAACTTCGGCGTACCGTCCGTGCTGAAAGCCTATTTCGACCACATTGCCCGTGCCGGCATCACTTTCCGATACACGGCAAACGGCCCTGTTGGCCTTCTGGACAATCGGCCGGTGTACATCCTGGCAGCGCGCGGCGGCCTATACGCCGGCACGCCAAACGACTCCCAGACACCGTTCATTCGTTCCTTTCTTGGATTTATCGGCCTTAAGGACGTTCACTTTGTTTACGCCGAGGGTCTCAACATGGGGGACAATCAGAAAGAAAGTTCCCTGGAAGAGGCTGGACGAGCCATTGAAACTCTGACGGCCTGAAGGCCTTCAGGCAAAGGGCTTGTGGGCGATCAGTTCCTGCACCAGCGGGCGCATGGTCAGGTCCATGGCCAGCGATAGCTTGGTTCCGGGAATGACCAGGGTGTCGTACCGGGACAGGCTGCTACCACCAATCATCTGCAACAAGTAGGGGAAGTCCACTTCCGAAGGGTCTCGAAAGCGGATAACGATCAGGCTTTCGTCTTCTGTCGGCACATCGCGGACCACAAAAGGGTTGGATGTGTCGACCAGCGGAATGCGCTGGAAGTTCACATGGGTGTGGGCGAACTGCGGGACAATATCGTGGACATAATCGTCCATACGGTTGACGATGGTCTGAACGACGGCGTCCTGGGAGTACCCGCGCTTGTTGGTATCGCGGTGAATCTTCTGAATCCACTCCAGGTTGACGATCGGCACCACTCCCACCAACAGATCCACATACTGGGCAATGTTGTAGGCATCACTGACCACGCCACCGTGCAGCCCCTCGTAAAACAGAAGATCGGTTTCCGCGGCCAGCGGCCCCCAGGGGGTAAAGGTACCCGGTTTGTGGCCGGCCTCAATCAACCGCCGGTCTTCGTCATGAACGTACTGACGGAACTGGCCGTTGCCGGTATGGCCATAGTCATAGAACAGCGCTTCCAGCTTGTCGATATGGTTCGCCGCCAGGGCAAAATGGTTGCGTTCACCAAACTGCCCCTTGGCCGCAAGGCGGGCCATCTGCTCACGGTTGTAGCGATGGAAGCTGTCGCCACTGACCATGGCGGCCCGCAGCCCCTCGGTGGCAAACAGGCGGCTGAAGATCTCACCTGTCGTAGTGGTTCCAGCGCCGGAAGAGCCGGTAACCGCGATAATCGGGTGGCGTTTAGACATAACAGGAGTTCCGGAAAGTCAGTCCAGGCTGGTCAGCAGCCGCGGCTTTTCGATGGCAAAACCCTGAGCGTAATCCACACCCAGACTGGTCAGCATATCGAGAACCGCGCGGGTTTCAACCCGTGAGGCGATGACTTCCCGTTTCATGTAGTGCGCCATATCCACCATCGACTTCACCATGGCCTGATCGGTTTCACTGGTATTCAGTTGGCTGGTGAAAGCGCTGTCCAGCTTGATCAGGTCCACCGGCAGGCTGCGCATGAACTGGAACGACGTCGGCCCGCTGCCGAAATCCCCGAGGCAGAAACGGCACCCCAGTTCCTTCATTTCCTCAATGAATTCTGAAATGCCCTGAATGTCGTTGATCGCGGACGCCTCGGTTATTTCGAACCACAATCGTTCGATGGGAGCATCTTTCTGGCTCAGCTTGTCGTAAATAAACTCCATCAACTGCTGATCATTCAACGAGTGGCCAGAGAGGTTGATGCAAATCCCCCCCATGTGCTTCGGATCCGGTGCGTGGTCGCGCAGCCAGTCCAGCATATGCCCCACCACCCAGCGGTCCACCGCCTGCATGCGATCATAGCGCTCCGCCATGCGGACAAAATCCTTGCCGGTGATAAGGTTGCCATCATCACCATACATACTGATGAGAACCTCATACTGCGCTGCCATGGACGTACGCGCGTGCAACGGGATGATCTTCTGGCAACGCAGCAACATACGTTCTTCATTGAGATCACCGAGGCTGGCAACCTTCGCTGCAATCTGCTCCTGACGTGCATGGTCATGCGCATCCAGGGAGTACTCCATCACCTTGCCATGGCCGCGTTTCTTGGCCGACTTCATGGCTTCCTCGGCCGCTTTCAACCAACGCTCGGCGTTCGCCAGAGCCGGCAACTCAGGTGCCAGACCAACACTGGCCGAAAGATGGTAACTGCCACTGTCGAAAACAAACTCCATGGTTTCTATGGCCGAGACGATCCCACGGGACGCTTCCAGGGCATTCTCCGCCGGCAGCAAAAGCGCGAACTCATTCCCAGAGAACCGGGCCAGCGGCATGCCATCACCAACGTGGCTGCGGAGCACATCAGCAACCTTGCGCAAAGCCTCATCACCGGCCTGGTAGCCGGCCGTGTCGTTGAGCAAACGGAACTGACGCAGATCCAGCAACACCAGAACCCGCTGGTCCTCGCGCCGGGCCAGTTGCTGATCCAGCATGCGTTCAAACTCGCGGCGCCCCAGCAAGCCGGTCAGTTCGTCATGGGTGGACGCCCACGACAACTGGTCATAGACCTTACGCACCATCCGGTCGATGCTCTCATCCACCAAGGGCCGGTCGTGCTGGTTGTCCGGCACGATAATACCTTTGCGCATGTGCTGGGCCAACGCCTCAAGTTCCAGCTCAACCACGCGCATACCCTGATGATTGACGAACACAAACCGACTGAAGCCACGGGCAACCCAGACCAGACGGACATACTGAGGTTCATTCGGTTTTTCCTGATCCCGCAACCAGTCACCGGTACGCAGTTGCTGGGCCCGGTTAATCCACCGCTGCAGACTGCGCTGATCTCGTTCGGACAATGCCTGGCGCTTGTCGTCCTCGCTTTTCGACGGTGGAATTTCCACCATCTCGGGCGGGTTCTCACGGCCGCGCACCAGGAACTGCTTGAGTTCGTCCCGTATCTGGGAGGAAGGCATGTGGTTGCTGGAAATAGACGCCAGCCCATCCTGAATCACCCGCAGCAGCTCTGGCAGGTTGATATTGCTTTGAGGGTCCTCGGCAAAGGTCATCAGCGAATCAATCACCGACAGGTAATCCTGCCACAGCGGGCTGTCCTCCCCCTGGCGTATCCAGGTCAGCGACAGCAGGTCTCGCCAGCCGCCATCCAGCAGACTGACCACCGCTTTCGGCACTTTTTTCCCGGCCAGCTTATGCTCCAGCACCCGGGCAACCGCTTTCTTGGATTCAGATACCTTCTGGGCACCCTCGGCAGCGGCTGTTACCCGCTCCACGTTGCGGCGATACACCAGGTTCTGGCGATCAATCAGCGAGTCCAGCTCCTGCACCGCGTTCTCGAACACCCCGGTATCCTGCTCGAAATCTGTGGCTATCCGCTGGATCAACTCATCAATGCGCCGCTGCACCACCGGATTGATTCGGCCACCTTTCACGCCCAACTGGGCCAGGCGGTTCATCACACCGCGTACCGGGCTTTCCTGGTCGTCGAAGAATTCCGGGTCACGCATCACCACTTTCAACACCGGCACTTCCAGTTGGCGCATCCGTGACTGGGCGTATTCACTGAGTTTCGGGCTTTCCACCACACTGCTGAAGAAGCGGTCCACCACGTCCAGCGTGCCCTGTTGCTCTTCGCCCAGAGCATGCTCACCGCTCTCCTTCACCCTTTCCACGACACGTTCGCGGAGAGAAGGCTGGTCCGGAGCCACCGTCGCCGCCTGTACCTGGAGCTCCTGCAATTGCTTCTGTAACTCTCCGGCTGACAGCTCCCTCGCACCGAGGGCAAAATCAGCCGGAGCAACGTCGCCCCTCGCCAGGCGGCTGGCAGACAGGGTGCCAAGTAGGTTTTTAACGGTGGCAAAAGCGGTCTGGGCGGCGCTGGCATAACCCCGGAACTCAGTCACTGACTTACGGGATGACTGCCGGCTGGTCTTTTGCTCCGGGGCCTGCTTTACCGATGTTTCAGAGTCGTCCGGTTGCCGTGTCTCCGGCGGCGGAGCTAGCTTTTCCTCGTGCTGCTCGGATTTCTTTGGCGCCTGTTCACTGAGATACTTGCTGAGATCCAGGTCCGGCAGCACACCATGGCGGATCAGGATGCTGTTCAATTCCCGGTATAATGGCCCCAAGTGCATCAGCACCGATTTTTCGAAGACACGCAGGCAGACTTTTTCAACCTCGCGATCCGCCTTGAGCTGGCTCAGGCCGACATGGAAGGACTCACAGATCAGCGACGGCCCCAACGGATTATGGTGCCCCGTGGAATTGGCAACACCCAGTTTATCCAGCCGCAACTTCAACTGAAGCAATTCACCCCGATATTGGGTATCCGCCTTGGTGACCATGACCCGGATGGTCAGCCAGTCTTCGAACTCACCCTTGTCGACAACCGAAAGCTCCGACCCAGGGAACCCCTTCGGAGCGGGTTTTAGTGGTGACTCCAGGCTACGCGCCATCTGGTGCCAGATAATCCGCTGACGGGCCTGAAGCTGGCCAGACGCGTCCATGTATTCATTGGCTTGCTGGTCATTACCGGCCTTCTGGGCAGCGTCCCGCAAGGCGGCTGTCATCTGCACAAGACAGGCATCCATCAACGGCTCGATGTACTGAATCACCGCTTTCGCGGATTGATGCAGGACAAACTGGACCTTGTCACTGGGCGCCCGTAGTGACGCACGATCCTGATGACGGTTGGCACCACATTGCTCCAGCATGGCGCTGACCGCTTCCGGATTAGAGCGGGTAAAACTCACGCCCATTGCCCCCTCTATCCGCCGCCTGATATTCACATGGAGCTCGTGGCGCTTACGGCCGTCAGTGCTGCGGAAGCGTACCACCAGTTCCTCGGCGCCCCGTGAGAGGACCTGATCCAGTTTTCTGGACGTTTCCCCGGAGTAACGTACAAACAGGCCTTCCGCGCAAAAATCGGCGATCTGGCACGGCAGATTGTCACCTCTGCCCACGTCCAGCTGAGCAGCGAGTTTAATCGGTTGGCGGGGGCTCGAACGACGTTCTTTCGGATCCATGAACTACCTGATATCTGGTAAAGCCGAGTGACCCGATAGGGTAAACTGTTTCTGTCACCGGCCGGTATCCCTGAAAGGCAGCGGTAGCTACCTGCTAATTGGGGGAACATGGCTATAATATAGCGCCTGGCAGCTATGCCAGCCAGCCACAAGATAACAGCCTGGACTATGAAACAGCTTAGTCAGATCTACCTCGTTATGCTACTGATAACGACACTTTCAGGGTGTACGACTTTAGGTTATTACAGCCAGGCGGTCAGTGGCCACCTGTCACTGATAATGTCCACGCAACCCGTGTCCGGGCTGATCGACGCACCATCAACGCCGTCGGCGTTGAAACAGAAACTCCTGGTGGCGAACGAAGCCCGTCGCTTTGCTGCACATCGTCTGGCACTGCCAGTGGGAGATGCCTTTTCAGAGTACGCTGAACTCGGGCGGCCCTGGGTGGTCGTCAACCTGGTGGCCGCTCCGGAGTTTTCCCTGCAGGCCCATCAATGGTGCTATCCGGTGGTCGGCTGCCAGGCCTACCGGGGCTACTACGAGCTGGAAAACGCCCGGAATGAGCAGCAATCATTTATGGAAGACGGCTACGATACGTTCATCGGTGGCGTCACCGCCTATTCAACCCTGGGCTGGTTCGACGACCCTCTACACACCGGCTTCACGTCCTTACCAGACAACCGCATGGTAGCGCTGATGTTCCATGAACTGGCGCATCGCGTGGTCTATATAAGCGACGATACTGCCTTTAACGAGAGCTTCGCAACCGCCGTGGAACTGGAAGGCCTCAGACTGTGGATGGAGACAGAGGGCGACAGTTCAGGGTTTCAGAGGGCGCTGGCGCGGCTACGCCAACGCAACCAGACCCTCGCGCTGGTCGAAGAGGTCTCCCGGCAGCTGGAAGCACTTTACGAGCAACAGGACACGCTGCCCAAGACGGCACTACGGCGCCAAAAAGCGCAGCTGTTCCAGACTCTTCAGGACGAGTATCAAACCCTGTCAGCAACCTGGGAACAGCCGGGGCCCTTTGGAAGGACCCCGACCGGACTGAACAACGCCAACCTCGCCCTGTTCAGCCAGTACAACCAGCATGTGCCGCCTTCCGGCAACTACTCCGGGACCATGCTGGCAACTTCGACGACTTCTATAGCGCCGTGGACGCCCTGGCAGGGCAGTCCCGGGAAATCCGCCAGCGCAGGCTGTCCGATCTAGGACAACGCTTTCACGAAGACCTTTGAGTTACGCTGGGTGTTGTATGACGCCAGCTTCGGCCCCGGCAGTTCACGCACCGTGGAGGGCTGAAACCCCCGTTCACGAAACCAGTGTTCGGTCTGCGTGGTCAGCACAAACAACCGCTGAACGCCCTGCCCCCGGGCCAGCTTTTCAACCATCGCCAGGATATCGTCGCCGCGACCGGCGCGGCGATAAGCCTGGTCCACGGCGAAACATGAGAGCTCGCCCGCGCCTTCATCGGGGTAATGGTAAAGCGCAGCACATCCCACAATCGTGCCGTCCCGCTCAGCCACTACAAACCGACTGATTTCGGTTTCCAGCATCTCTCGGGAACGGCGCACCAGGATACCTTGCTCTTCCATCGGCTGGATCAGCCCGAGAACCCCCCCGATGTCTTCTACCCGGGCCTGGCGAATCTGCTCGTAGTTGTCACCACTGACCAACGTGCCGGAGCCGTCACGGGTGAACAGCTCCTCCAATAGGGCGCCATCGTCGGTATAGCTGATGATATGGGCACGGCGCACGCCCTTGACGCAGGCATCGCACGCCGCCCGCAACAGATCGCTATCATGGCCCTGAACCATGTCAGCGGCCAGCCGGTCGGATGCCTGCCGGGCGGACAACTCCCGGATCAACCCGGCGTTTTCATCCAGCAGCCCCTGATTCTCGGTGAACATAATCAGTTTTTCCGCCTGCAACGCGGCGGCAACCTGGCTGCCCACATCTTCGTACGACAGGTTGAAGGCGTCACCCGTGGGTGAATAACCAAGAGGCGGCAAAAGCACAATGTGCCCCAACTCCAGCAGCTTCTCGATACCAGCCACATCCACCCGGCGCACCCGTCCGGTATATCCGAAATCGATGCCATCAAGGACACCCACCGGTTTGGCGGTGACGAAATTACCACTGCTGACTCTAATCCGTGCATTGTGCATGGGGGAATTCACCAGCCCCATGGACAACTGGCTTTCCAGATAAGCCCGCAACCCTCCGATGGCTTCCAGTACCGGCTGCAACTGCTGCTCTGGCGTTACACGCAAACCACGATGGAAAGTCGATTCTTCTCCCGCAGCGTCCAGACGTGACTGAATCTGGGGCCTGGCACCGAATGCCACCACCAGTCGAATACCCAAGCTACTGAGAAGGGCTATGTCGTGGATAATGTTGATCAGATTGTCGTGAGCAAGCGCATCGCCTCCTATCGTCAACACCACAGTGCGACCACGATGGGCATTGATATAGGGCGATGAGTGGCGGAATCCGTGCAGCCATTCGTTCGATTTCAAACTCTTCTCCTGCGAGTTTTCAGCTTTGGGTGCCTTCATAGGGGCTAAAGGCAGAATTCTTTGATGAGTCCCTTGAGGATTGTTACCGCAGGGTCCAATTGTGACAATTCGAGGAACTCGTCCGGCTGGTGGGCCTGATCGATGTAACCCGGGCCCATGACCAGGGTCTCCATACCCAATTTCTGCAACCAGGGTGCCTCTGTGGCGAAGGCCACCGCTTCCGCACTGTGGCCCGTCAGCTTCTCACAGGCGCGGACCAGTTCGGCTTCGGCCGGGGTTTCAAATGGCGGCACACCGTCGAACAGCGGTTCAAATGTCAGCGACAGTTCCCGGCTTCTAGCGACGGGTTGAAGCTTATCGAGTATTTCCTGGCGTAATCCGTTCATGTCCATGCCCGGCAAAGGCCGCAGGTCAAAGTGCAGCTCACAGCGGGCGCAGATTCGATTAGGGTTATCGCCACCGTGGATGCAGCCCAGGTTCATGGTCGACACCTGAACCTTGAAATTGGGGTTGCTGTATTTAGCCTGCCACCCCGACCGCAGGGCCAGCAGTTCACCCAGCGCCTCGTGCATGCCCTCCATCGCGTTGCGACCAAGAGACGGGTCTGACGAATGGCCGGACTGGCCCTCAAACACCAGCCGCTCCATCATGATGCCCTTGTGCATGCGCACCGGCTTCAAACCGGTGGGCTCGCCGATGACTGCATAACGCGCCTTGGGACGACCGGCTTCGGCCAGCGCCCTGGCACCGTCCATGGAGCTTTCCTCGTCGGCGGTGGCGAGAATGATCAGTGGCTGCTTCAGGTCCTGGTCCACAAAGGCCTTGGCCGCTTCAATGGCCAGCGGGAAAAAGCCTTTCATGTCGCAGGTACCAAGACCGTACCAGCGGTCGTCCCGCTCGGTCAGGGTAAACGGGTCGCTTTGCCAGCGCTTGTCGTCAAACGGGACGGTATCAGTGTGGCCCGAGAGCACAAGACCGCCAGGGCCGCTGCCCAGTGTGGCGATCATGTTGTACTTTCCGGGCAATCCGGGCACTTCCAGTATCTCGACGCTGAACCCCATGGGCTCCAGCCATTCGGCCAGGGTACGCACCACCGGTTCGTTGCTGTGATCCCACTCGGCAGACGCACTGCTGATCGACGGCTGTGAAATCAGCCTGGTGAGCATCTCGCGAATGCCAGGCAGATGTTGGATGGATCCGGACATAGAACACTCTCCGCCCCTATTTTGGAGCTAGCGGGCCTGGCCTTGGCGCCAGACCTCAAACGTTGCAATCAGTCTAATGGCAATCGGATACGCCACTTCCCCGCCATCAATCAGCCGTGCGACTTCCAGTCGTTCGTCGCCCACACTGACCAAGCGGCCTTCCACAACATTACCATTGTCCAGCGTAACTCTCACCGTGCGGCCGACCCAGGTTTCAGCATTCTCCGGGTCTGCCAGGTTCCAGCCATCAACAACCGATACATTCTCCCCCGGCACCACCGGCTCAAGCACTTCCTCTGGTACGTCCGGTACGGCAGGCTCTACACGTTCAAGATAAACATCGGGCACGACCGAACGGTTGTAGCGAACGGTGAGGCTGGCGTCTCCCGATTCTCCACTGCGAACGGGCACGCCCCATACCGGTGCAGATGGGTTCAATTCCAATGTCAGCTCCCCGCCTTCTGTCAGCCATTGCCGGTACAGGGCCAGCAACTGGTCACTGGCGCCGAAGCCACGGGCCGCCAGCGACTCCCGAAAAGCTGCCATGACGATACCGGCCCATTCCCCGGTTTCCACACCCGATTCCCGGGCACAGTAGGCCGCAACTCGACGCATCAGGCCGCCATCCCGCAATGTTACGGTTACCGGCGACTGCGTGGATTCCATCAGGGCCGGCAATGACAGAGGATTCAGGCGAGCGCCGGGCCAGTCCAGTTCCACGCTGCCGGCATTGGCCGTCGTCAACTCGGTGTAGAGACCATCGCTACTCTGAATGACCATAACCTCACCGGAAATACCATTGACACCAAGACGCATCAGATCACCGCTGCCCAGTTGCTGGCGATGATCAGGACCACAGACCGGTGAGAACAATGCAGGGGTTGCATCGCCCGCTGCCGTGACCCAGTTGCGGAACATGTTGGTGTCGAGTCCCAGCCTCAGGCTCTCCGCCACCAATGACCAATGTGGGGGCAGATCCGAAGGGTCCAGGAGCGCGCGCACGAGGGCGACCGGAGAGCCCGCATTGAACATCAACCGGTCAAACGCTACCGGTCGGGTAAGCCGGAAATCCTGGTAGCTGCCATCACCCAAAACCAGTCGACCGACAAGGTCCGAGCGAATATTACCGCGATCAATAACACCCAATTCCTCAATCGCCTGCTGGGCATCGGCCAGCCGCTGGTCAGCCAGCCACCAGACCGCCCCCTTGAACGACAGGTAGCCTATCAGGGCCAGGATAACCAGAAAGGTCAGCAGGCGCTTCATGATGTGGTCCTCTTGGGGCGTGACGCCGGGTTGTTACCCCGCACAGCGAGGCAACAGGCGGCAATGGTCAGTTACGGGAGATCAGGGTGCCGACACCTTCATCCGTGAAGATTTCCAGCAACGTCGCGTGGGCCACGCGGCCGTCGATGATATGGGAGGTTCGAACGCCATTCTCCACGGCGTTCAGGGCGCAACGGATCTTGGGTAGCATACCGCCGTGGATGGTGCCATCGTCAATCAGGTCGTTGACCTGTTTTGCGGTCAATCCGGTCAGCACTTTGTCTTCCTTGCTCTTGAGGCCGGATACATTGGTTAGCAGGATCAGCTTTTCCGCCTTCATGGCTTCCGCCACCTTACCTGCCACCAAATCGGCATTGATGTTATAGGACGCGCCATCGGGACCGACACCAATCGGAGCAATCACCGGGATGACATTGCTACGTGTAAGCATGTCGATTACTTCCACGTTTACGCTGGCAACTTCACCCACATGACCGATATCAATGATTTCCGGACGCTGCAGTTCAGCAGAACGGTTCATGACTTCCAGCTTGCGGGCGCGGATCAGATTGGCATCTTTTCCGGTCAGGCCCACAGCCGTACCACCGTGAGAGTTAATCAATGACACAATCTGTTTGTTGACCTGGCCACCCAGTACCATTTCCACGACATCCATGGTTTCGCTGTCGGTGACGCGCATGCCATTCACGAAATTGGATTTAATGTTGAGGCGCTCGAGCAATTCACCAATCTGGGGACCACCGCCGTGAACCACGATGGGATTGATACCCACCAACTTCATCAAAACGACATCACGGGCGAAGCTGCTTTTCAGCTCCTCATTTTCCATGGCGTTGCCGCCGTACTTGATCACCACCGTTTTTCCGGTAAACCGCTGAATATAGGGCAATCCCTTACTCAGTACGGCCGACACCTGCATTGCTGTTTCACGATCCAGAGCCATTCATCTTGCCTTGTTGGTCAGAAAAATCGATTCATTATTCCAGAGCTGTCAGAAATCCGCGACAACGTCCGGAGCCGCCTTTTGAAGCTGCTCACGGAATACCGACTTGATACGCTCGAGCGCCTCCTCGGTTTCCGCCTCAAAGCGGAGCACCAGCACCGGTGTGGTGTTGGAAGCCCGACATAAGCCCCAGCCATCGGTAAACTCAACGCGAATACCGTCAATGGTACTGATGTTTCCGTCACCGAAGTCCCCTTCGCGACCCAGCTTCTCCATCAGCGGGAACTTGGTCTCTTCGGAGACGGCCACGTTCAGCTCCGGAGTGCTGATATCTTCGGGGAAATCCTCAAACACCTCATCGCAGTGCCGGTCTTCGATGCCGAGAATTTCAAGCAACCTGGCAGCGGAATACAGACCGTCATCAAAGCCCATCCAGCGTTCGCCGAAGAAGATATGCCCACTCATTTCACCGGCCAGCAACGCACCGGATTCTTTCATTTTGGCCTTCATCAACGAGTGGCCGGTTTTCCACATGATTGGCCGCCCACCGGCCTCGGAGATCACGCCCGCCAGGCGACGACTGCACTTTACGTCGTACAGTACGTCGGCACCGGGGTTGCGCGACACCACATCCCGGGCAAAAAGCATCAACAGGCGGTCCGGCCAGATGATCTTTCCGGTGTTGGTTACAACGCCCAGGCGATCGCCATCGCCATCGAAAGCCAGGCCGATATCGGCGCCTTCGGCTTTCACACGTTCAATAAGGTCGGCCAGGTTTTCCGGTTTGCCAGGGTCGGGATGATGATTGGGGAAATCACCGTCCACCTCACAGTAGAGCGGTATCACTTCGCAGCCCAACTCTTCGATCAGTAGCGGTGCGAGCTCCCCGGCGATACCATTTCCAGCGTCCAGCACCACCTTCAACGGTGCCGCAACCGCAATATCACCCACGATACGATCCAGATAGGCGCGGCGCACATCTTCCGAAGACTGGGAACCATGACCACTGGCAAAGTCACCCGTACGAATTCGCTGCAGCAGTTTCTGGATGGCTTCGCCGGACAGGGTTTCGCCACCCAGCATGATCTTCAGGCCGTTATAGTTGGCTGGGTTGTGGCTGCCGGTCACCATGACACCGGAACCGTTATCCAGCTCGTGCGTCGCAAAGTAGAGTACCGGGGTGGGCACGGCACCCACATGGATGACGTCGCATCCAGAGGCCATGACGCCCCGCGCCAGCGCATCAGCCAGGTCGGGACTTGAATGTCGGCCATCGTATCCAATGCACAGACTGTCCACCCCCCGCTCAATAGCCTCACTGCCGATGGCACGGCCAATCACGGTGACAATATCCGCAGTCAGGGTTTCGCCAACAATGCCACGAATGTCGTAGGCCCGGAATATGGTGTCTGAGACCTCAGCCTCAGGCAGGCTGACTTCTTCGACGTCGGGCGTATCGTCAAGGCCATCGGACCCGCCAAAGCCCAGCACATCGTCATCGCCATCAAGCATATCAATGTCCAGCACATCTTTGTCCTGGAACAACGGCTCATCAGCGGTTGAGGGGGATGGCTGCCGGCTGCCCGGTTTCGGCCGTGCCGACTCACCGGCTTTGGTGACCCGTTTTTCCACCATCTGGGCGAGCCGATGCAACACTTCAGCAGTCGACGCCACCATGTCCCACTTCAGCGCCGGTGGCTTAACCCGCTCGCCACCAAAGACCTTATGTGCCCATTGGATAACGGCGGTTACGTCCTGCCGCAGTCCTCGCTGGGCATTGCCGAGCAAAACCCAGACAATGATCGCGGCGACCAGGGCCGGCACCAGAGCAAATACGATGGCCAACGTGCCACTGAAAAGGGGCGCGGGTGCGGAGGCAGGCGTGTATCGGAGCTTCCAGTCGGGGTTGATCAGATCCCGCTCGTACGTCGGACCATTGCCACTACCGCGGCTGACGATGTTACGCGTTGAACCATTCACCGACTGCGCCAGGGAAAACTCTCCGCCCAATGCCGAGTTTACACCGGTCATCAGGGGTTGCAGCCGTGCCGCATCAAACACCACCAATACACTGCCAGTGACGGCTCGACTCTGGGGGTTGCGAACCGGAGTCGACATCTGCAGATACCACTGACCGCTGCGCGGAAACGCATCCGGAAAAAGCCTTTGCCCCGTCTCGGCGCGGCGAGCCAGGTCCAGGCCGGAAAAACCCAGTGTAGGTTCGGAGGATGTGCGGGGAATGTCTCCGTAGGGAAAGAGGTAGACGGCCTCAATATCCGGCAACACTTTGGTAAGATTCGCCGCAGCGGCGCTCAGGGGGGCCTCTCCTCTCAGTGCGGCGCGCACATAATCCTGATCGGCGACACCCTCAACCGTGGACTGCAGCAGGGCGAGCTGTTGATTGACACGCACAGCCACGGCGTCTGCCTCCAGAGCGGCCTGGGTTTCATAGCGACGTGACTCAGCCGGAACCGCCAACAGAAAATACAGCAGTGCTGCCGAAGCCACGCCGGCCAGTACCACCACGACAGCCTGGGAAACGGCAACGGACGTCAGCCGTTTATGCCGTGGGCCGGTGGCTGATTTTTTCTCCTTGCTCTGTTTTTTTGTCTGCTTCCCGTCCGGTTTGGCATCAGGTGCAGCGTCCTCAGAGTTCTTCTTTTTACCAAGCTTCATAGTCCATCCTGCAGGTGTTATTCGCCCGAATTCTTCAATTATCAGGGAAGTATAGACCCTGAGCAGCGATCTGCGCCTGGCGCCTCATCGCGTTCCCGTGGAACCAAAGCCGCCGTCACCTCGCACGCTGGCGTCAAAGGAAGACACCACTTCGAAGTCTGCCTGTACCACTGGCACAAGCACCAGCTGCGCAATACGCTCACCCACGTTGATGGTGAACTCGGTTTGCCCCCGGTTCCAACAGGAAACCATTAATTCGCCCTGATAGTCGGAATCGATCAGGCCCACCAGATTGCCCAACACAATGCCATGCTTATGGCCGAGGCCGCTGCGGGGAAGAATCATCGCCGCCAACGAGGTATCCGCGATGTGAATCGAGAGACCGGTCTTTATCAGTTCGGTCTGCCCCGGTTTCAGTGACAGCGGCGCGTCCAGACAGGCTCGCAGATCCAGGCCGGCAGAGCCATCCGTCGCGTATTCGGGAAAGGGAACTGAACGACCGATCCGGTCATCCAGGATGCGTACCTGAAAGGTTTTTCGGGTCATTTGTTTTCCTTGTCAGAGAGCACTGGCTGCGCCAGTCTACTGGTTTAAGTGTTCGCCAATCAGTGCAATCAGCCGCTGGGCGATTGCCAATTTGGTGTCGGGCCCAATAACCTCCCGGCCTTGTGGCCAGAAAGCAATAACGGCGTTACTGTCACTGTTAAAGCCCAGCCCCGGCGCAGACACGTCATTGGCCACAATCATATTCAGCTTTTTGCGTGCCAGTTTGTCGAGGGCATAGTGCTCAACGTCCCGGGTTTCTGCCGCAAACCCCACGCTAAAGGGCGCGTCGGCACGAGCCGCTATGGCAGCGAGGGTGTCGGGGTTACGCACCAGTGACAGGCTCATGCCTTCGTCCGTTTTCTTGATCTTGTCGCCGGCGCAGCTGTCGGGGCGATAATCCGCCACCGCCGCCGTCGCAATAAACAGATCGCAGCCCTCATCCACGGCTCCACTGGCATGCTCGAGCATGTCCTGCGCCGTTGTCACACTGCGAACTTCAACCCCCGCTGGCGCTTCGATGGATACCGGGCCACTGACAAGGACAACGTTCGCACCGGCCATTCTTGCGGCCGAGGCCAATGCATACCCCATCTTGCCAGAGCTGTAATTGCTGATATAGCGCACCGGGTCAATCGGCTCTCGGGTAGGGCCTGCAGTAATAACCACACGCCGCCCCGCCAGCGGGCCTTTGGTAGCACCAGAAATCAGATCAAACAACACGGCGGGCTCCAGCATCCGGCCCAGCCCTACATCCCCGCAGGCCTGCGCGCCCTGGCCCGGCCCCCAGAGGGTCACCTGGGCATCCGTGGCCAGCAGCTCAATGTTTCGCTGGGTTCTGCGGTTACTCCACATTGCCTGATTCATCGCCGGGGCCACCGCAATAGGTGCTTCAGTGGCACAGCACAGGGTGGTCAGCAGGTCGTCGGCCATACCTTGGGCCAGACGGGCGATGAAATCTGCAGAGGCGGGCGCAATCACGACCTGATCAGCCCACTTTGCGAGTTCGATATGCCCCATTCCGGACTCTGCTTCCGGATCCAGCAAAGAGGTTCTGACCGGCTCACCGCTAAGCGCCTGAAACGTCAGCGGTGTCACGAAGGCCTCAGCGCCACGGGTCATCACAACCCGCACCTCGTGACCGGACTTTTTCAGCAGGCGAACCAGTTCTGCGCTCTTGTAGGCGGCAATGCCACCGGTCACACCCAGCAGGATTCGTTTAACGGCCATTAACGGCTCCGTATTCATCACGAAATGAAAGGCTTATAAGATAGCATGCCAGAGCGCTGCCGGCAGCCTCACAGCCATGCTAGAATTCCAACCGGTCACCGGGCGAACACCACCCCGGCATTCAAAGCGCAGGATGCGCGTAATCACGACAGAAAGGACTCCATCATGTCGAATTCAGACTGGCCCACCGACGAACGCCCGAGGGAACGCCTGCTCGCCCACGGCGCCGCCAGCCTGTCGGACGCGGAACTGCTGGCCATTTTTTTGCGAACGGGCACTGCCGGCATGCCGGTGATGGCGCTCGCCCGCCACCTCACCGAAGCTTTCGGTGGCCTGCGGGGATTGATGACTGCATCCCGCAGGCAGTTCTGCGACGTCAAAGGGCTCGGAACGGCCAAGTACGCCCAGGTCCAGGCTGCCATGGAAATGGCCCGGCGGGTGATGGATGAGCCGCTTCGCCAGGGCGACCCATTGCGATCACCGGAGGATACCCGCCGTTTCCTTTGCAGCCGCCTTGGCACCTACCCCCACGAAGTATTTTCCGGCCTGTTTCTGGACAATCGGCATCGGGTGATTCGCTATCAGGAGTTGTTCCGGGGGACCATTGACGGCGCGGCCGTCTACCCGCGGGAGGTGGTCCGGCAAGCCCTGGAATTTAACGCAGCGGCAGTTATTTTTGCCCATAACCATCCCTCGGGGGTCGCAGAACCCAGCCAGTCGGATGTTTCCCTGACCCGGCGATTGAAAGAAGCGCTGGGGTTGGTGGATATCAGGGTTCTTGACCATATGGTTGTTGGCCATGGTGAGGTAATATCGCTTGCAGAACGGGGGCTGATGTAACTTCAGGCGTTGCTTCACCGGAAAACTGGCCAAATTCCCAACAAATTTTTGCGTTGGGGAGGCAGTTCTGGTATAAAAGCGTCCCTTTCTGGCGGCGTCTGGCGAGCAGCGTGCATTTTTGAGGCGCAGGTGGCAACCAGAGACCCGATTAAACGAATTAAATACGCATTTTCAGGACCAAAGCTCAGGTCGGAGGCAAGTATGTCCAGAGTCTGTCAGGTTACCGGTAAGCGACCGGTCACCGGTAACAACGTTTCTCACGCGATGAACCACTCACGTCGTCGCTTTCTGCCCAACCTCCAGAACCATCGCTTCTGGGTTGAATCAGAGAAGCGCTTCGTAAAGCTGCGCGTATCCACCAAGGGTATGCGTGTTATCGATAAAAAAGGCATTGACGCTGTGCTGGCCGATCTTCGTGCCCGCGGCGAGAAATTTTAAGGAGCCGCATCATGCGCGAGAAAATCAAGCTGGTTTCATCAGCAGGTACTGGTCACTTCTACACGACCAACAAGAACAAGCGTAACACTCCGGAAAAAATCGAGATCAAAAAGTTCGATCCGGTTGTCCGCAAGCACGTTGCGTACAAGGAAGCGAAGATCAAGTAAGATTTTCGTTACCCAGAAAACCCGGCCACGGCCGGGTTTTTTTGTGCCTGCCCCTAAAACGTTTCCAGGTATCCTTTGGGTAACTTGATATCCATGGCAATCGGTAAATGATCCGACACCGGATAGCTGACTACCTCTGACCGACGTATCTCCAGGCTGGGACTGACCAGTATATGGTCCAGCGCCCTCTCCGGCCTCCAACTCGGAAAACTGTGAGCCGTCTCGGGCAGCGGAACAAGATTCGAATGCTTAAGCGGCGTGTTGCTTAACAACTGTTCTGCGTGGTTATTCAGGTCCCCCATGAGAACCACGTGCTGGTACTCGGAAATCAACTCCTGAATATACGCCAGCTGCCGCTGCTGAGCCGCCTTGCTGAGCGAGAGATGCATCATCACCAGAACCAGGGGGTCCTCTTCAGCCCCATAACGGGCAATAATTGCACCCCGGCCCGGAATCAGTCCGGGCAACCGGTGTTGGGTTACATCCAGCGCGCGGTAGCGGCTCAGCAAGCCATTGCTGTGCTGCGCCAGTTGGCCAAGGTTTCGATTGAGCTGCTGATACCAGTAGGGAATCCCCGAAGCCTCTGCCAGATACTGCACCTGATTGATATAACCACTGCGCAGACTGCCACCATCACACTCCTGCAAGGCGACCACGTCGTAATTACTCAGCAGGGTGGCGATACGGTCCAGGTTCTGGATGCGGTTGCGGTGCGGCAGAAAGTGCTGCCAGCTGCGGGTGAAGTAGTGACGGTAGGAGGAGGTATTGATGCCAACCTGGATATTGAAGGTCAGTAGTCTAATGTGACGATGCGCCTCGAACTCAGGAACATGCTCATCGCCAGAGCACGCCCCGCGCGGGCCGTTCGTCGACCTGAGGATACCGTTTAGCTGCTTGCGAATACGGCTGTACATGATGGCAGCTCAGACTCCAGGCAGAGCCCGATCACGACTCGCGGATCGGGCCCGTGTATTTACTCGGCCTGACCAGCACGCTCCTGCTCAATCAGGTAATCGACAACCTCCAGTGCTGCTTCATGGCTACCCGCCATGGAAGCCGTAACCCTGTACTTACCATTCACAAGCATAGTCGGTGTGCCGGTAACACGCGCACCCCGAATCTTGGCCTGAGCCTGCTGCATTTTTGCATTAACACCGAAGCTGTTGTAATTCTTCAGGAATTCTTCACCGTCGACGTCGTGCCCTGCCACGAAATCGGCAAGAGCCTCACCAGAATTCAGCGGTCGGCGCTCACCAGCAAGCGCGTCAAACAGGGCGTCATGAACCTTATCCAGCTCTCCCATGGCTTCCAGCGCGTAAAAGGCCTTGGCATGGGGTTCCCAGGAACGGCCGAGGGCCGCAGGAATTTTTACGTAGTTGACGTCCTTCGGCAGATCTTCCGCCCAGCTTTCTACCAGCGGCTTGAAGGTGTAGCAGTGGGGGCAGCCATACCAGAAGACCTCAGCCACCTCGATACCACTTTCACTGGCGGTTCTCACCGGGGTATCCAGCACCTGGTAGTGCGTCCCTTCTTCCCAGTTGGCGGCGCTGGCCTGCGCAATAAATGACATGGCCAGAATGGATAGTGCGGCGTTCCGGATTATTCGGATCATTCATGGTCTCCGGTTATCAGATTGGATGATGTGAAAGGATTATGACCCAGCAGGTACGAAAAGTTCCACAGGGCATGGATTAAACAGCGGCAACCCATAAAAAACCCCGCATTAGCGGGGTTTTTTTTTCAGTCGTAGCGCGCGCCGAACATTACTGAAGACCGGAGACGTAGCTCGCAACGGCCTTGATCTCAGTATCGGTCAACTTGGCAGCGACATCCATCATGATGGACGCGTTCTGGCCGGCATCACGCTCACCGCCTCGGTAAGCCTTGAGCTGCTTTTCGACGTATTCAGCACTCTGACCACTGAGCCTGGGGTAGCCGGCAGGCCCATTCCCCATGCCTCGAGGGTTGTGGCATCCGGCACACGCCGGTACGCCAGAAGCCATGTTGCCACCGCGGTATAGCGTCTGCCCCTCGTCAACCAGGTCGGGATTGGCCTGGGCAACGGTGATGTCCTGACTATCGAAATAGGCCGCAAGATCCTGCAGGTCCTGATCAGACATATCGTTCAAAAGGCCTGTCATTTCGGCGATTTCACGCTGGCCGTCCTTGATCGCAACCAGTTGCTGGTACAAATACTTTTCGCCAATACCCGACAGTTTCGGATAAACACCCATCACAGGCTTGGCTCCACCCTCGCCATGGCACCCGGCACACACCGCTGCATTTGCTTCGCCTGCTTCAGGATCTCCCGCCCCGTGAGCCATCGCTGTGAGGCCAACACCGAGAACAACTCCTGCGATCAGTCTTTTCATGCTCGCTCCGCTTCTCTCATCCAAAAGTATTCTTCGTTATGCAGCCGGCAGGCAATGGCCAAAAAAGGCACAAACCGGGGCTGGTCAGCAGCAACGCTCAGCGTACTGCCCGGATTTGGTGTAGCATTATACATTAATCCCTGATAACTGAAATCCAATAGGAATACCAACACCCGTGTCATCAGACCTGACTCAAAAAAGCCTTTCGTTTAACAGTGCCCGGTTCCTGATCAGCGCCTCCCGGCTGGAGGAATGCCCTCCAGATCACGGCGCCGAAGTGGCCTTTGCCGGCCGCTCGAACGCGGGCAAATCCAGCGCCATCAATTGCATCACCACCAACGGCAAGCTGGCCCGAACCAGCAAGACCCCCGGGCGTACCCGGCTGATCAACTTCTTCTCACTCAACCGTGAGAACTGCCGGCTGGTGGATCTGCCCGGATACGGCTACGCCAAGGTATCCCGGGACATGAAAGACGACTGGCAACAGCACCTTGGCCACTACCTGAATGATCGCCGCTGCCTGCGGGGGCTGGTACTGGTCATGGACATACGCCATCCGCTGACGGACTTTGACCAAATGATGGTGGAATGGTGTGAACATAACAACCTTCCACTGATGATTCTTGCCACCAAGGCCGACAAACTGAAGTTTGGTCAGGCAAAAACGGCCATGATGGGCATTGCCAGAAAGCTGGAAGAGTTCCAGTGCGTGGAACACCTGATCATGTTCTCGGCAACATCAAAACGGGGAGTCGACGAGTGTCGCGAGGCGCTGACCACCTGGCTGGAAACCGACGACTAACTGGACAAACTAGAGTGTGCCTCCACGTTCTATCCGGTAGCCCAGATCGATACGCGACTCGCCGATCACACCACCGCCCAGCCGAGCAAGCAGCTCCTGAGCGGCTCTCTGACCCACGGCTTCCCTTGGTGTGATCACGCTGGCCAGCGGCGGCACCATCACGCGACCAACGTCGTGGCCATGGAACCCGGCGATTGCAATCCGCTCTGGCACAGGAATACCCCGGCGCTGGCACTCGAAAAACGCACCAATGGCGACGTCGTCGTTGGTGCAGAAAATGCCGTCGGTGTCGGGGTTCTCCTCCAGTATCCGCGCCATCAGAGTGGCACCAACGCTAAAGGAAGAGCGTTGCTCGCTGCGCAGGGCGACCGGTGTCAGCCCCTCCTCCTCCATCGCCTGGCTGTAACCTTCCTGACGCTGCAAAGTACGGGCGTCCAGCCGCACGGCGAGATACACAACCCGCCGACGCCCAAGCCGGATCATTTCCCGCACCATATCCCGGGCGGCATTGACGTTGTCGAAGCCGACGGCCTGCTCGAAGGGGGCCGAATGCGTGTCCATGATTTCCACCGTGGGCACTCCGGCGGTCTGAAGCATCCTCAGCGTGCGTCGCGTGTGCTGGCTCTCGGAGAGAATCACGCCATCCACATTGTAGGACAACAGCGATGACAGGCTGCGTTCTTCGATCTCGGGACTATAACCATAGTGGGACAGCATCAGGTGATAGCCGGCAGGCTCGGTGACCGCTTCCACACCCTTGATTACATCCGCGAAAACCTGGTTGGTCAGCGACGGAAGCAACACACCGATGGCATGGCTGGTGGATTTCGACAGCAGGTCTGGCGCGCGATTGGGGATGTATCCCAGCGCCTCGGCTTCGGCAAAGATCCGCTCCCGCATAGGCTTGGAGACATTGTCTGCGCCGCGAAGGCAACGGCTGACCGTCATCTTGGTGGCACCAACCCGGTCCGCAATATCCTGCAATGTGGGACGTTTGTTCTTTACCATTTACTGCTCCAGAACGGTCAAAGAGGCCTATCATACCCGAGCCCGGCAAGGCAGTGACTGATCACTTGCTCAGGCGTGCCGGATACATCGACGGCCACCGCGTTTTCATCAGGCTCTGGTTCCTCCAGCAAATGGAACTGGCTCTCCAGCATGGCGCGGCCATTGAAGTAATGATCCGCCCGACTCGAATGTCGCGCCCAGATGGTTTCAAAATCCCCCCTGAGATAGACAAACCGAGTTTCCGGACTTTGCCCCTGCAAACGCTCTCGGTAGGTGCGTTTCAGGGCAGAACAGGCCAGCACCAGACCGCCCTCCTCTCGCCGGATCAGTTCCGCAAGGTCGTCCAGCCAGCCCAGGCGATCCTCATCTGTCAGCGGAATACCGGCCGCCATTTTCTCTACGTTGGCACGGCTGTGGTAATCGTCCGCATCAAAAAACGGAACGCCCAGCTCCTGTGCAAGCCTGGCCCCGGAGAGGCTTTTGCCACACCCGGACACGCCCATCACCACGACTTTCGGTGTCTTCCTTCCATTCATGTTACTGCCACCATAGCGCCAATTGAGGGAACGCAACCAGCAAACCAAGAGCCACCACCTGGAGCGCGATAAACGGCAACAGGGCACTGAAAATCTCCCCCAGGGAGATGTCTTTCGGGGTCACGGTCTTGAGGTAGAAGGCCGCTGGCCCAAACGGCGGCGACAGGAAGGACACCTGCATGTTCATGCAAAACACTACCCCGAACCAGATAGGGCTATAACCCAGCTCCACCACAATGGGCACAAAGATCGGCATGGTGAGCAACGCAACACCCACCCAGTCCAGGAACATGCCCAGAATGAGCAGAATCAACATCATGAACAGGATCGTCGTCAGGCCATGACCACCACTGACAGCGAAAACCATGTCGCGGACGAAATCGATACCGCCCATGAGGTTGTAGACACCGACCAGCGCGGTCGCTCCGATACCGATCCAGATGATCATCCCGCACACCCGCAGCGTGCTGATGGTGGCCTTGCGCACCATGGCGAGGGACAGCTCTCCGCGAATCCAGGTACTGATGGCAATTCCCATCACACCCAGAGCCGACGCTTCTGTAACCGACGCCACACCTCCATAGATGCTGCCCAACACCACAACCACTGAAAGCAGGGGAAACAACAGCGCCTTGAAGAAGTTCGGCATTGGCGTTTCGGGCGCGTCCTGGTCCGAGGGCAACGGAGCCATCTCCGGCTTCAGCCAGACCCGGATCAGCACATACCCCATATAGAGCAGCGCCAAGATCAGCGCCGGCAAGAACGCACCCTTGAACAGGTCACCGATGGACACGTTGGCGGTCAGCCCGTAGATAATCAGCACGATACTGGGCGGCAGCATGGTGCCGAGCGCCCCACCGGCACAGGTGGTGCCAATAGCAAGTTTGCGGTCGTACCCCAGACGCAGCATTTGTGGCAGCGCCAGGATGCCCAACAACACCGTCTCGCCGCCGATCACGCCGGACATGGACGCCAGAATCACCGCCACGACCAATGTCTGGATAGCCACCCCACCACGAAGCTTGCGCCCCAGGCGGGCCATGGCATCAAAGAGATCCCTTGCGATACCTGAGTGATCCAGCAGCGAGGCCATCAACACGAACATGGGCACCGCCAGGAACACATAGTTGCCGATAAAGCTGTACAGACGGCTGCTGACAATGGGCAGGGCATCCGGGCCAAACCAACCGAGCGCGAACACAAGAGCGACCAGACCGGTGGCAAACGCCAGCTGCATACCGGTCAGGAGCAATACAATCAGCATGACAAGCATCAACAGGCTGCCATAGCCGATACCAAGGGAGGCCAATTCAAACATCATTTATCTCCCTTGCCACGAAGGTCGCGAATAAGGTGCAACAGGAACTGAAGCGTCATGACCGCCACCGCCACCAGGATGACCACCTTCAGCAGCGCGGGAAACGGCGGGTTCCAGGCAGAGCCGGAGGTTTCCAGTCGCCAGCCACCCCAGGGAGCCAGCACGGCTTCGGTCGCCATCGACCAACTGGCGAGCAGCAGCATGCCGCAGAAGGCAAGTCCCAGCACGTGATGGACGACCCGCAACCATCGCTGGGCACGGTGAGAGACGGCGTCATAAATCAATACAATACGCACGTGTCGATCGGTAGCCAGGGCATAAAGCCCGCCAATGACAAACAGTGTGGCACCGGCAAAGGTCACGGTTTCGTGCACCCAGAGCGTGGGGGAATCAAACACATAACGGCGGACAATCTCGTAGAACGACACCACGACAATCGCGGCAAAGACCAGGCTCAGCCTCTTGCCAAGCCAGACAATGGCCTTATCCAGCCAGGTAAACCCGACGTCTTCATCCTTCATAATGAACTCCTCGCTCCGGGGCCATAGGGCGCCCGGAGGCTGATATCGAGGGAACCTGTTTTAGAGGAGGCCCTGGGACTCCAGGTACTCAGTCACTGACTGGTAGACCTTCTCGGCATTGGGCGACTGCTCAGCGTAGACCTTCCACTGATCACGCGCGATGGTGCGGAACTTTCGACGCTCTTCGGCGGACCAGTCATGAATGGTAATGTCCGGGTTGGCACGGGCCTCGTTGACGGCTTCACGATCGGCCATCGCCAACTGGGTGCTGATGTCCTGGGCAAAATCCCGGGCGGACATCGTCATGATGGCCTGGATGTCCTCCGGCAGCTTCTTCCACTCTTTCAGATCCATCGCAATTTCAATCAATGGCAGCGAATGGAAGCCGGGATTGACTGGATGCGGTGCAATCTCGTTCAGGCCTGCTTCGTGATTAGTGGAGAACACCGTGTAGTCTGCGGCATCAATCACGCCCTTGCTCAACGCGGTGTAGACTTCAGACCCCGGGAGGTTTACGGGAGATGCGCCGGCAGCGGCAAAGACGGACTGCACCAGGCCTTCCGGTGCCCGCATCTTCAGGCCTTTGAGATCCTCAACGCCATCAAGCGGCTTTTTCGACACGAACGACTCCACACCGGTGCCGCCACCGCCGACAAACTTCACGCCATAGGGCTTGTAAAGCTCGTTCATCAGCTCGTAGCCGCCACCATGGTTAATGTAGTCGATCAACTGGTCAGGGCTCGACCAGGCACCCACGGTATTACCAATCAAACCGAACGCCGGATCCTTACCGGAAAAGTAACCGGTTACGGACACATGTCCGTCCAACACGCCCATTTTCATGGCGCCGAGAGTTTCGGTGTGGCTGACAACGCTACCCACCGGGAGCAGGTCAATCTCAACACGACCATCGGTCATCGCTTCCACTCGGTCGGCCCACGCCTGCTGGATCTCGAAGTTCTTGACGCCGGACGGGTCTGAAGACTGGAACTTGAAGGTGAAATCGGCGGCAATGGCATTGCACGCCAGAGTGGCTGACAGAAGGCCAGTTGCGAGTCTTGTCGGGAACATATTGGTATCTCCTGATTGTTTTTGTGCCGGCATATGTTACCGGTAACATTGACGAGTCTATTGGATTTAAAACGCTCTGACAAGGATGCAATGGAAGGTCGGTTTGGCGGGGGGAGGCATAAAAAACCGACCTGCCAAAAGACAGGCCGGTGAAACGTCAGGGTTTGCGACGTGCTAAAACCTGAGAACTCACTCAGGAGACACCGAGAATGTCCGGACTCCCGATGTCACAATTGTAGACACGCCAATTGATCAAAAGTTCCTCAATGATTCTTGATGGGTTCGCCGTGTTCTGAAACCGGTACGTCGGCCGAGTCCGGCAAACACGGGCGGTACTTCTCCCGCAATGTCATCACCTGCTCGCGGTACTCCGCTGTCATATAGGGAATCTCCAGGGTCAGCACCTGATAGATGCCCTGCTTGAGTTCGGTCAGAGTCAGGTTTGCAGGCGCCTCCGAGGCATGGGCGGTTTTCAGGAAAGCCATCCAGTTGGTGATCACTAGCCAGACATTCAGCGACATTGCAGAGCGCAACTCGTCGGGCTGAGGCTCGATAATGCCCGCCTCCGCCAGCTTCTCGAAAATCCGGCTGATCGCCGCCAGACAGCGGTTGGTGAACTCGCGGTAGTCCTGGCGCAGACGTCGGTCACTGTCGAGCAGGTATTCCAGGTCACGATGAAAAAACCGATAGCTCCAAAGGCCATCAAAAACCGACTCCAGGTAAAAGGTCAGGTCGTCCAGCGTAATCGGTCGGTTCTCCGGAATATCCAGGTAAAAATCCACCAGCTTCTCGTACTCGAGGAAGATCTCGTAAATGATGTCGGACTTATTGCGGAAGTGGTAGTAAAGGTTGCCCGGCGAAATCGCCAGGTGAGCAGCGATATGGTTGGTGGTTACGTTGCGCTCTCCCCTTTCGTTGAACAGATCAAGGCTCGAAAGAAGGATCTTGTCTCGGGTTTTCATAGGCTCAGCAATGCGTGTTGTTGTGTGTGGCGCCTGTGCTTCGGCCCCTCGTATCCGTGGATGGCCCGATCAGCCATTAGGGTCGGCTTGACTACCTAGAGTATATACTCTAATAATAGCCCCAAGCGCAAACTGAATACTTTTTCACCACCGCATTACGGAACTGTCGCCGGTTCCACGAACAATAAGGGCGGTGATCCGGCATGGCCCGGAGCCGCGAGGAGAGAGCGATATGGTAGCCACCGTTGTCCAGCTGACAGAAAGCAAGAAGCACATACAGCACACTCATCGTGTGTTCGAGGATCAGAAGAAGGCATTTCGCAACAATCCGATGCCGGCACTGATCGAACGTCAGGAGAATCTGAAGCGTCTCAAGCGCGTTCTGCTGTCCAATCAGGACCGCCTGCTGGACGCCATCGACCGGGACTTCAGCTGTCGCTCGAAAGATGAATCGCTGATTGCAGAAGTAATGCCGTCCATCCAGGGCATTAACTATACCCTGAAAAACCTGGAAGGCTGGATGAAGCCCTCCAAGCGGCACGTGTCCATGTTGTTTCAGCCCGCCAGCAACCGGGTTCATTACCAGCCCAAGGGTGTGGTGGGGGTCATAGTACCCTGGAATTATCCGCTGTATCTCGCGGTTGGGCCGCTGGTCGCCTCGCTGGCGGCAGGTAACCGTACGATGATCAAGATGTCTGAATTCACACCGCACACTTCCGCTTTGTTCCAGGAAATTATCGAGTCTGCCTTCCCGGAAGATCTGGTTAGTGTCATCAATGGCGAAGCCGATGTGGCGGCTGACTTTTCCAGCCGGCCGTTCGACCACCTTCTGTTTACCGGCTCCACGTCAGTGGGCAAACTGGTGATGCGTGCAGCGGCGGAGAATCTGACGCCGGTCACCCTGGAGTTGGGTGGCAAGTCTCCTGCGATCGTGTCGCCGGATGTTCCGATGGAGGATGCTGCCCAGCGCATTGCCTTTGGTAAGGCACTGAATGCGGGCCAGACCTGTGTAGCACCGGACTATGTGCTTTGCCCGGCCGACCGGGTACAGGCGTTTGTGGATGAGTATCGCAATCAGTTTGCGGCGATGTACCCAAGCCTGCGGGACAACGACGATTACACTGCGATTATCAATGAGCGGCAGTATGACCGCTTGCAGGGATATCTTGAGGATGCACGTGCCAAGGGTGCGGAGCTGATTGAGATCAATCCGGCCAGTGAGAACCTTAAGGATGGCACCCGCAAGATGCCGATCACGCTGGCGCTGAACACAACGCCGGATATGAAGCTCATGCAGGATGAGATTTTCGGGCCGATCCTGCCAGTGATCAGCTACGGAAATCTGGACGAGGCCATTCATTACATCAATGACCGCCCTCGCCCGCTGGCGCTGTATTTCTTCGGTTATGACAAGTCGATGCAGGAGCATGTGGTCAACCAGACCCATTCGGGCGGCATGTGCATCAATGATGCGCTGATGCACGTTGCCCAGGATGACCTGCCGTTTGGCGGTGTCGGTGATTCGGGGATGGGGCATTACCACGGCAAGGAAGGTTTCCTGACGTTCTCTCATCAACGGGCGATTTTCAGCAAGCAGAAGTTCAACAGCGGCAAGTTTGTGTACGCGCCGCACGGAACGACGGCTCACAAGATGGTATATAAGTTGTTTATTCGGTGACTTGGGTGGTGGTCGCCAACAAAAGACAATAAGAACAAGAGAGTCGTTATGTCTGAAAGCCTTTCTCGATCCGCGCAGGCGGAGCTTCCCGATACCGCCATGGACCGCCGGAGTTTTCTCCGGACCGGGCTTGGTGGAGCCATGTTCCTCGGCACGGTGAGCGTTACCGCAGGCCTTTCCGGTTGTGCAACCGCGCCCGCCGGGCGGGACTATCCGATGCCGGGGGCGATGGACCAGAGCTACGAGTTCCAGTTCCTGACCCGCGACGACATTGTGCTGTT
The DNA here is from genome assembly GCF_055524115.1 of Marinobacter sp. V34. NCBI lineage: Bacteria > Pseudomonadati > Pseudomonadota > Gammaproteobacteria > Pseudomonadales > Marinobacteraceae > Marinobacter > Marinobacter sp. V34. Next base: position 215,999 of record NZ_JBUPZY010000005.1, read on the forward strand.
CCAGGCTCTATTGCCGGCAATGGTGGGGCCCGGGCTGACTGAGGAGCCCGTGGTTCGTCGCCAGCAGATTCAGGCGACGATTGAGCGCATTGATGCGGGCATTCATCAGTTCGGGCCGGCCAACCAGAAGGAATTGCGGGGGCTGTTTGACCTGCTGAACTTCGGTCTGACACGGGTGACCGTAGCGCGGGTCTGGTCGAGTTGGGAGAACGCCAGCACGCAGTCCGTCGATGCCTTTCTTGAGCGTTGGCGTACCAGCGGAATAGGGTTATTCAACAATGGCTACATCGCCCTGACCAAGGTCAGTAACGTGGCGTTTTATGGCCACGAAGACCATTGGCACCTGTCCGGCTACCCCGGACCACCCGCCTGGGCCGTGGATGCCTTGCCCCAGTTTAAAGACAACGCCTGAGCCACCCGGAGCATTCTTATGTCATTAACGGATCGTATCGCCCGTGGGCTTGAGGCTGGCTGGAAGGTCACCGACGGCGCCACGCTGACACAGAACCAGACCCACGAAGCCGATGTGGTGATCATCGGCACGGGTGCCGGAGGCGGCACCACGGCAGAGATTCTGGCAAAAGCCGGGCTGTCGGTTATTCTGGTCGAGGAAGGCCGGCTATATCACCAGAAAGATTTCAAAATGAACGAGCTGGACGCCTACGCCTCGCTGTATCAGGAAGGCATGAGTCGGGTGACCAAAGACGGCGCCATCGCCATTCTTCAGGGCCGCTGTGTGGGCGGCTCCACTACGGTGAACTGGACCTCGAGTTTCCGCACACCGGCGCCGACTCTGAATTACTGGGCTAGCCGCTTCGGGCTCGACGACCTAACTCCAGCAGCCATGAAGCCCTGGTTCGACGGCCGCGAGCAACGACATAACATTGAGCCCTGGCTGGCCGAGCCCAATATGAACAACGACATCCTGCGCCAGGGTTGCGAGGCGCTGGGCTGGTCCTGGGAGGTGATTCCACGCAACGTCAAAGGCTGCTGGAATCTGGGTTACTGCGGCGTGGGCTGCCCTACGAACGCCAAACAGGGGGCTCTGACCACCACTATTCCTGGCGCCCTCGACAACAACGCCCGACTGTTCCACGGCCTGCGGGCGGAAAAACTGGTGATGAGCCAGGACAAAATCAGCCACCTTCAGGCCTCGGCCATGGCGGCGGACGGTGTCACCCCATCCGGCGTCAGCGTGGACCTGAAAGCCAGGCATTTTGTTGTTGCCGCCAGTGCCATCGGCTCACCCGGCCTACTGCTGCGCTCCGACATTCCCGATCCCCATGACCGCATCGGCAAACGCACCTTCCTGCACCCGGTCAACGCCACCATCGCGGAAATGCCCGACACCGTTGATCCGTACTACGGCGCTCCTCAGTCGATCTACTCCGACGAATTCAACTTCGCCCAGGGTGTCGACGGCCCCGCCGGCTTCAAACTGGAAGTACCGCCGCTACATCCGGCCATGTCCGCCGGTGTGGTTCCCGGCCACGGCGAACAACAGATCCGCGACCTGTCAAAACTGCCCCGGCTGAACTCTGTCATCGCCCTGCTGCGCGACGGTTTCCACCCCGACAGCACCGGCGGCACCGTCAGCCTCCGTGACGACGGCAGCCCGATCCTGGACTACCCCGTCAGCGACTACCTCTGGCAAGGCCTGAAAGACGCCTTCTACAAAATGGCCGAAATCCAGTTCGCCGCCGGCGCCCAGAGAGTCCGACTGATGCACTTGGACTCTCCCTGGTACTCCTCCTGGGCCGAGGCCAAAGCCGGCATCGACAAACTGGCCATGGAACCCCACCGCGTCCGGCTGTTCACCGCCCACCAAATGGGCGGCTGCGGCATGGGCAGCAATCCGGAAGAATCTGTCGTAAACGGCTTCGGCGAACACCACCACGTGGCCAACCTCAGCGTCCACGACGCCTCGATCTTCCCAACAAGCATCGGCGCGAATCCGCAATTGTCGGTTTATGCGCTGGCTGCGAGGAACAGCACGAGATTGGCCCAGCGGCTCAGGGGTTAAGTCCGGGGAACATTTTGGTTCAAGACGAAGGCTGCTATCCTGTGCGCTTCCGGTGAAAAGGAGCTCCGAATGCCAAAAGTCATCTACCCGGGTACGTTTGACCCGATCACCAACGGCCACACCGACCTCATTGAGCGCGCTGGTCGGCTCTTCGACGAAGTTGTCGTCGCCATCGCCTACAACCCCAAGAAGTCCCCACTACTGACATTGGAAGAACGCTGCGAACTGGTGGAGAAAGCTACCTCCCACCTACCTAACGTCAGCGTCACCGGCTTCAGCAACCTGCTGGCCGATTTCGTCCGAGAGCAAAACGCCACCGTGATCATCCGCGGACTACGAGCTGTCTCCGACTTCGAGTACGAATTCCAGCTAGCCGACATGAACCGCCGCCTGGCACCGGAAGTGGAAAGCGTGTTCCTGACACCATCCAACCATCTATCGTACATCTCCTCCACCCTGATCCGCGAAATCGCCTCACTGGGCGGCGACGTCTCGGAATTTGTCGACCCAGCCGTGGAAGCTGCGCTCAAACGGAAATTCATCAAGGACTGACAAAGGGGAAAGTGCTGCCCACCCCGGGCAGCACAGAACAACGGATCAGAATATCGGTGGCAACGGAATCACATTGCCATTGATGTCCAGGGCAAGATCTTCCAGCGTGCCCTGGATTCGCAAGCGGTCACCCTCCTGCACCACCATGCCCTGCTTGATCAGAGGCGCCACCTGCATTCCCAGCTCTGGATGCTGCTCCACGAGGGCCAGCGGCATGCTGACATCCAGGTTGCCGGTCAGCCGCTGCATCACCATCATCATCTGGCCCTTCTCTTCGTCAGACAGCGATGGGTGCTGCACCATGATATCGCCATTGACCGGACCATAAGGCGTGGCGAAAGACAGCTCCGGAAACCCGAATGAAAAGCCGTTGGCCGCAAGGCCCAGCATGGCCTGATTGATGCGGTTCATAGAGGCCATCTGCTGCTGCATCATGGCGCGCGAATCGCCGCCGGCACCGTTCAGGGCAGCCGCCTGCATGTCCGTCAGTGCGGTTGTCAGGTCGCTCCAGCTTTGCACGTCCAGGCCGCTTAACACCATCTCCATACGGTGGGGGCCGAAGCTCTCGTCGTCCGCCGTTACTTTTTCAAGAGTAACGACCGCCTCGGAATCAATACTTTTACCGTCATCGTCGGTGGTGGTCTCACCACTCATCGAAAACTCATCAAAACGAAGGGCCGGCTCGCCCCGGGCCGCCACTTCAAGACCCGCCAGCGACATATCCCCGTCACCCAACCAGACTTCACCTGTCAGGTGTTCCATGGTCTGTTCGAGGCGGAAATCCTCAATGCTGATGCGCAGGTCCGGCCCCCGAATCACGGCGCCCGGCCACAGCATGAGGATATCAGCGTGTGAACCGTTGCCACTGATTTCCGCCCTGCTAAAGCTTTCCGACATATCGAAGGATTCGCCGGTTTCCTCGTCGATCACACTCACAGCCGGCACGGAAAGCTCGGCGATCGCCGTTCCCCATAGGCGGGTCTCCAGGGTCAGCCGGGGCTTTTCGTCCGGGAAGATCTTCTCGACTTCGGCGCCCAACTCGGAGGGCGGGGTAAAATCAATCAGGCTACCGGTTACGCCATGGCTCACCCGGGCCTGATAGTCGAATGAGTGCTCGTCACCGGTGTCCGGATCCTGGACCGTGATGGTGCCGGTGAACTCGGCCCCCATGTAGCCCCTGTCATAATCCCGGGTCTGCAGCTTGAACAGGGGTTGCGCCTGATTGACTTCCGCCGTGACACTCTGCCACTGCTGCTCGGTTACGTAACCAACGGCCCAGGGCGCGGCTACACCAACAGCCAGTACTGCTGCACCGGCAACCATCCATTGTTTTTTCAACTGCCTTTACTCCATTACAGCGCCCACATCGCCTGCAATAGAGGCAGGCGCATGCGGGTTATCGTTATTTCCCGGTCAGGCGTTCAAGCAGGACCAGTTGGGACGCCAGGCGATCCTCGCCCTCGGCAGCCTGATTCTGAATGTAACGGCCGTCCGGCTGCAAGACCCAGGACTGGCAATTATCCGCCAGGTAGGTGTCCAGATCTTCGCGGACACGGGCAATCAATGCCGGATCTTCAATCGGAAAGGCGGTTTCCACGCGGCTCAGCAGGTTCCGCTCCATGCCGTCGGCGCTGGACCCATAGACTTCCGGCCGGCCGTTGTTGCCGAAATAGTAGACCCGGGTGTGCTCCAGGAATCGACCAACGATGGAGCGCACCCGGATGTTGTCCGACAGCCCCGGCACTTCCGGCCTCAGGCAGCAGATGCCGCGGATGATCAGATCGATTTTCACGCCAGCCTGGGAGGCGCGATACAGCGCTTTGATCAGCTCGCGCTCAGTGAGGGCGTTAAACTTGAAAATAATCCGGCCTTTTGACCCCAGTTCCGCTTCACGATCCACCAGCCCGAGAAGACGGGTATGGAGTGTGAAAGGTGAGTGGAACAGTTTCTTTATTTTCAATGCCTTGCCCATACCCGTCAGCTGCTGGAACAGCTTATTGACGTCGTCACCGATGGATTCGTCGCTGGTCATGTAGCTGTAGTCGGTGTACAGACGGGCATTACCGGCATGGTAGTTCCCAGTACCCAGATGTACGTAACGCCTCAGCTTTCCTTCCTCACGGCGCACAATCAGGATCATCTTGGCGTGGGTCTTGTAACCCACCACACCGTAAACCACGATCACACCCGCTTCCTGCAGCCGGCTGGCCAGTTCCAGATTTTCCGCCTCGCTGAACCGGGCCCGCAGTTCGATGATCGCAGTCACCTCCTTGCCACGCCGGGCGGCATCCATCAGCGCTTCAACGATTTCCGAGTCGGCACCGGTGCGATACAGGGTCTGTCGGATAGCCAGGACTTGTGGGTCTTTTGCAGCCTGCCGCAACAGGTCCGTTACCGGGCTGAAGTTTTCATAGGGATGCAGTAACAGCAATGGGCGCTTGCGGATGGCATCGAACATGGATTCCTTGGCACGGATCTGCCTTGGAATCGACGGCGAGAAACCGGAATAGGTCAAATCCTGGCGATCCACCAACCCACCGACGGCCATCAAACGTGTCAGGTTAACCGGGCCGTGAACCTGATAAAGATCGCGATCAGTCAGGCCAAACTCGCGCAGCAGAAAATGCACCAGTTCTTCCGGGCAGTTGTCCGCCACTTCCAGACGCACACCGTCACCGAAGCGCCGGCTCAGCAACTCGCCGCGCAGGGCGGAGGCCAGATCTTCAAGATCGTCTTCCAGTTCAAGATCGGCGTTGCGGGTCAAGCGGAACTGATAGCAGCCCTTCACTTCCATGCCGGGGAATAACTCATCGGCATGGGCGTGGATCATGGAGGACAGGAACACCAGATTATCACCACCGTTACAGACGTCATCCGGCAGCCTCACCAAGCGCGGCAGCGACCGTGGCGCAGGCACGATGGCCATCCCGGTTTCACGTCCGAAAGCATCCTTGCCGTCCAGCTCAACAATGAAGTTCAGGCTTTTGTTGACCAGACGCGGGAACGGGTGCGAGGGGTCCAGCCCGATGGGGCTGACCACCGGCAGGATTTCTTCTTCGAAATAACGGCGCACCCAGTCGGCCTGTGCCTCCGTCCATTCACGACGCCGGACGAAGTGAATGTTCTCCTGCTCCATCTCGGGAATCAGCACGTTATTCAGGATATCGTACTGCTCCCGGATGTACTCATGGGCCACCCGGCTGATTTCGCCCAGCACCTGTTCCGGCATCATCCCGTCCGAGCCCAGGGTTTCGCGGCCATACTTGATCTGCTGGCGCAGGCCCGCCACCCGGATCTCGAAGAATTCATCCATGTTGCTGCTAAAAATGCAGCAGAACATCAACCGGTTAATCAACGGATGCGTCGTATCCAGGGCCTGCTTGAGCACCCGATAGTTGAACTGAAGCTGGCTCAGTTCGCGGTTGAAATAGTTTTCCTGGGCAGCTACATCAACTTCCACGCCGGGAGATGGTGCTTCCACGGGAGCCGGCACGTCCGGAACATCGACAGCCTTTAATTTGTTTGAAGATTCAGTAGTCATTGCTTACTGCTTCCATTGTCAGAGACCGCTAGGCGCCCTCCTGCTGTTGACTGTAACCTATCAGGTGCGACTGTCACGCATCAGTTGCGCCGCCCTGACGGCAAAATAGGTAAGGATGGCGTCCGCCCCGGCACGGCGCATGGCCATCAGACTCTCCATCATTACGGCGTCGCCATCCAGCCAGCCGTTTTCCGCAGCGGCCATGTGCATGGCATATTCGCCACTGACCTGATAAACGAACGTTGGCACCTGCAACTCCTGTTTTACCCGGTGGACGATATCCAGATACGGCATGCCGGGTTTGATCATCACCATGTCGGCGCCCTCGGCGATGTCCATCGCCACTTCCTGGAGCGCCTCATCGCTGTTGGCCGGGTCCATCTGATAGGTGGCCTTGTTGCCCTTACCCAGGTTACCCGCCGAGCCGACCGCGTCGCGGAACGGCCCGTAGTAACTGGAGGCATACTTGGCAGAGTAGGCCAGAATCCGGGTGTTCACATACCCGGCGGACTCCAGGGCATCGCGGATGGCGGCGACCCTTCCATCCATCATGTCTGACGGCGCCACAATATCCGCCCCCGCGTCAGCATGGGACAACGCCTGATTGACCAGGGCCTCCACCGTCACGTCGTTCAACACGTAACCGTCGTTATTAATAATGCCGTCCTGCCCATGGGTGGTGAACGGGTCCAGCGCCACATCAGTAATAACACCCAACTCCGGGTAGGCGTTCTTCAGAGCACGCACCGCGCGCTGGGCCAGGCCATCGGAATCCCATGCGCCAGATCCGGACAGGTTCTTGTGTTCCGCCGGCACCACGGGAAACAGCGCCACTGCCGGAATCCCCAGAGTCACCAGTTCGGCCGCCTGTTCCACCAGAAGATCAACGCTCAAACGCTCGACGCCAGGCATGGAAGGCACGGCCTCTCGCTGGCCCTCGCCTTCCAGTACGAACACCGGAAAAATCAGGTTATCGGCACTTAGCTGATTTTCCCGCACCAGGCGCCGGGAAAAACCGTCAACCCGGTTACGACGCAGACGAGTGGCTGGAAAAATGCGATTGGCCGAAAAGCTCACGGAATACCTCCTGTGGTAAATGGGGCTACCAAACCATCATACACGCCCACAGGCGGCGGTGGCAGGGCTTACAGCCGATCCACACAATCAGGCTACTACGTACAGATGAAAGGACTGTTACCGGATGGAATCAAGGGCCTCTGCCCGCAGCTTTTCAGCTCCCTCGAAATAATCATCCCTGAGCGAGTCAATGGCGGCTTTACGCTCCGGACCCGCAAGCCCCATATCTTCAAGCCCCGACAGGTCCTGACTGTAGGCTTGCCACTTGGCCTCCCATGCCTGCTGTTCGGCTTCAACTTTCTCAAGTTCACGAGCGGCCTCGACACCAAAGCGTTCTTCTCTCCAGGCATGCAGGGCATCGGGATCATCCGCGAATTCCGACCGCGCACGCTGGTAGTCGGTGAATTTGCGGGTTTCCCGACGAGCCTGACGCAGCGGTTCCGGCAATGCCTCCTCCGCTTTAGCCAGCGCCTGCTTCCGCTCACTATCGGACAGCGACGAATTTGCCCGGATACGCAGTTGCTCGACCTGGAACCGGTCAACAGCCTCGTCCGTTGCAAAAAAAGCATCAGCGGTTTGCGAATCCATCCAGGTACGTCGCAGGGCGCGTATTTCCGCCATTCGCCGCCGCATCTCCTCTGCGTTCATTGTGGCGGCACTGCCATAGGCGGCTTCCAGGTCGCCCAGAGCCAGCTTGTAGTCCAGATAATCCCCCAGAATGTCGAGGGCTTCCGATTGTGCCGGCTCTTCAAGCCGGGCCAACGCCTGCTCTATTCGGGCAACCAACTGGGGTAACGTCTCCTCGCCCAGCGCCGCCAGGTAATATTCAAACAACTGGCGTAACTGCGGCGTGGGGACCAGGGAGCCATTAGCGTCGGTTTCGGCCCAGCCACCGGGCACACTGGTTCCAGCCAGCGACGCCGGCATTGTATCCGGCACCGCAACCGTGGCTTCGCCCACCAGTTTTGAAGGCGCCTCACGCCCAGACTCCGAAGCCACTACTGGCACGACGCTGCTTACTGGATCGGCAGTTGCATCAACCGTCTCTTTGGTTGTATCCGTGTTATCACCAAAGAATATGACCATGCCTGCAGCGATCAGCGCCATGGCGACGAGTGCCACGGTTGCAAAACGAAGGAATCCTCTCATGAGCGCGGCCTGTCTACGGTCAAATGTGGGGCGGATAACGGTCATCATGCACGGAACACGCTATCCTGCAGAACGCAGCATAGAGGAATACGGGATACAGCGGTGAGACCGGCGTCAAAACAACCGTAAGCTACGAGCGCAAACGAGCCGCAGCTTCAGGGGCTGCGGCTTCATGAATTCAGAGAGAGCGATTATTGAAACCGACATCCACCTTGCGGGAAGGATCCGAACGGAATGCCGTATCCACTTCCTGAATTCTGCCACCCTGGTTCAGAAACGATTCAATATCCTGCTGAAGCTGGGCGCGAATTCGCGCACGGCCAGCAATGGAGTGTGTATCGTCGCTGTTGTGTGTCCAGCTACCGGATTGCTCCAGATTGCTTTCGTCGAATTCACTCATGATTCTCTCCATCAACGAAAACAGTACAACGAGCGCGCCAAGCCTATTTCAGCAGGCCGCCCGATCTCGGCGGATGAGTCTTAACACCCGCCTTGGCGTCTTTATAATCCGCTTTCAGTTGCAACGCTATTTCCCAACAACGCTTTTTTTGTAACTTTTTGTAAGCGTCGCCACGATATTGTTTTAAAAGAATAATATGAACCAAGCTATACTGGCCTATTGATTGACACAAAGAATGAATAATGATTCACTACTTATAAGGAACCCGCATGGCCTATCGGGAAACGGAAAAGATGCGCAATCGCAAGGCTGAGGCCCGCAAGCGCATTATCGAATGCACATACGGATGCGTTGCCGACGGTGGCTTCCGCAGCGCCCAGATAACGCGCATCGCAGCGTGTGCCGGCGTTGCTACGGGAACCATCTACCGACACTTTGAGTCGAAGGAAGATCTGTTTGCAGAAATCTTCAGGATTGCAACACAGCGGGAAGTCGACAAAGTCGCTGAGGCACTGACCGCCGAAGACAATGCAGCTTCCCGCCTGGAAGTGGCCCTTCGCCAGTTTGCGGAGAGAGCCCTGAGAGGCCCGGTGATGGCCTGGTCGCTGATCGCAGAGCCGGTAGACCCGAAAGTTGAGGAAGAGCGTCTCAAGTTCCGCCGCGCCTACGCCCAACTTTTCGAACAGGCCATCCGGGACGGCATCGAAGAGGGCTGTCTCCCGGATCAGGATGCCAGACAAAGCAGTACCTGCCTTGTAGGTGCCATTGCCGAAAGCCTTGTGGGGCCTCTGTCCCCGGCACAGGCTGACACCGCGGAGCAGGCAGAGACCAACGACCACGATCCGCTGGTCAACTCCATTATTTGCTTTTGCATGCAGGGGTTGACTGGCACCAGGAGATAAACATGACGGCCCGCCAGCCCCTGCAGCAGAATACCGCAAACCCCTCCAGTGACGACCGCTACCGGGCCGTCACCCACGAGGTCTTCAACCAGCCCTCAGCACTGGAAGATTACAACCTGTTCGAACAGGACAAAGCTCTGCAGGAGGCGGTCGCCCGGGAGGGCGCCGCAGCCGCTACCAGCGACCTTAAACAGTTTGGCGCTTTCGCCGGCGCGGCGGACACCATTGCACTCGGTTTTCACGCCAATGAGAACAAGCCGGTGTTTAATACCCATGACCGCTTTGGTCATCGCACTGACCAGGTGGACTTCCACCCCGCCTACCACCAGCTGATGTCCACAGCGATGGAAAATGGCCTCCACAGCAGCCCGTGGACCAACCCCGGCACGGGCGCCCACGTCGCGAGAACGGCCAAGTACTACATGCACTCCCAAATTGAGGCCGCCCACTGCTGCCCCATTACCATGACCTTTGCCGCCGTTCCATCAATCCGCAAACAACCGGAGCTGGCCGCGGTCTGGGAAAACAAAATCCTCACCAATAGCTACGACCCCCGAAACGTACCGGACAGCGAAAAACAATCCGTCACCATCGGCATGGCGATGACGGAAAAGCAGGGCGGCAGCGACGTCCGGGCCAACACGACCCGCGCCTACACCATCGGAGCAGAAGGCCCGGGGCAGGCCTATGAACTGGTCGGCCACAAATGGTTTGTATCCGCGCCCATGTGCGACGCCTTTCTGGTACTGGCCCAGACCAGCAGCGGTCTATCCTGCTTCCTGATGCCACGCTGGCGCCCCGACGGTAGCAAAAACCCCTGGCAGATCCAGCGTTTGAAGAACAAGATGGGTAACGTCGCCAACGCCTCCAGCGAAGCCGAACTGCGCGGCGCACTGGCATGGATGGTGGGCGAGGAAGGCCGCGGCGTGCCCACCATCATCGAGATGGTCGCCATGACCCGCTTCGACTGCATGATCGGCAGCTCCGCCGGCATGCGCCAGGCCGTCGCCCAGGCATCCCATCACTGCCGTCACCGCAGCGCCTTCGGCGGACGACTCAGTGAACAACCCCTGATGCAAAACGTGCTGGCCGACCTGGCCCTGGAAAGCGAAGCGGCACTGGCCTACACCATGCGAATCGCAAAGGCCCTGGACAGCCAACATCTGGAGCACGAGCGCCTGCTGGCACGACTGGCCACTCCGGTTGGCAAGTACTGGATCTGCAAACGCACCCCCAACCACGCCTACGAAGCCATGGAATGCATCGGTGGCAGCGGCGTGATGGAAGACTGCATCATGCCCCGCCTGCTGCGGGAATCCCCGGTCAACGCCATCTGGGAAGGCAGCGGCAACGTCCAGTGCCTGGATACCCTGCGCGCGCTGCAAAAAGAACCGGACACCCTCGACGCCTTCTTCAGCGAAGCCGCCGAAGCCCGCGGCGCCGACGCCCGCTTCGACCGCTTCCTGGCGCAACTACAGAACGACTTCGCCGACATCAGCGACTTCGAATACCGCGCCCGCAACCTGGTGGATCGCCTGGCCCTGTTGATGCAGTCCTCACTGCTGCTGAGAAACTCCGACCCTGCGGTCGCCGACGCCTTCTGCGCCTCCCGGCTGGAACACAACGGCGGCCTGAACTATGGCAACCTACCCTCCGGCACCGACCCGGCCGCCATTATCAAACGGGCAACGCCTGTAGTAGGCTAGAAAAAACAGCTGGATGATTCCAAGTTTTCCAGCGTAGCGGACTCCACCAAAAAGGTTCGCGAACCGGAGGGGGCGGCCTTTCCAAAACTGTGCGGAGCCATGGATGGCGGAGCCCAAGCGCCACAGGGATGTGCTTGAGCGTGTTTTGGAAAGGCCGCCCCTCCGGTTCCAGCACCAAAGCCGGAACACTTATGTCTGAAGCTCTAAGAAGACTGCTTAAAGAAGGCAACACGCCCCAGCAAACAGTCATCACGCCCCACGTGGGCATCCTGACCCTGCACTTCCAGCTCTACGGCTGCGAAGACCTCAAAGCCAAACGCAAGGTCTTCACCGCCCTGAAAGCCGTCTGGGGCAAAGAACCCGACCTGGCCGTTGCCGAAACCGCCGACCAGGACGCCCTCGACTGCGCCACCTGGACCATCGCCGCCCTCGGAGGCTCATCGCAACAAATCGCCCAGCGCCTCGACCAGATCGAAAAAGCCATACAGGAACGCATCGACGCTGCCATACTGGACGTACACCGCGAGATACTTTGACCCTCCCGCCAAGCAGGGGCCATGCTGTAGCGTATGGTTTCACGACACCGTATACTACGCCCCCTCAGGGAGAACAGAACGGCCGGGACAGGCTCTGTGAATGACCACTGATAGTGTGTGGCACCTATGACCGGAAAGAAAAAATCGGCCCAGGCCTCGGTAGAGGCCATGTACCGTGTGTTCACCGTGCCCGAGGCACCTGAATCCACCCTGAGCCGGATTGACCAGAACATATCCCGCAACCTTGCTGGATTCCTGCAGGAACACATCGTTGCGGTCGAGCGGGATCTTTCCGAAGTCGAGAAAGACTTCTCGGACTACGCCATTCCCGAAAAGCCTATCTTCGTCTCCGAACAGGCCCAATTCCTGCTCGACAAGCTAGTGGCAAACTCGGTACATACCGCGTCTCCGAGCTTTATCGGCCACATGACCTCGGCACTGCCTTACTTCATGCTGCCGCTGTCCAAGATCATGATTGCCCTCAACCAGAACCTGGTCAAAACCGAAACCTCCAAGGCTTTCACGCCCATGGAGCGCCAGGTATTGGGCATGATCCACCGCCTTGTATACGAACAGGACGGCGCCTTCTACCGCAAGTGGATGCACGATCCCCGCTACGCCCTCGGCGCCATGTGCTCCGGTGGCACCGTGGCCAACCTGACTGCGCTCTGGGTGGCCCGCAACAACGCGTTCCCCGCCGAAGGCAGCTTCCGCGGCATCCATCAGGAAGGCCTGTTCCGGGCATTACGCTATTACGGATGCGAGGGCGCCGCTATCCTGGTATCACGCCGCGGCCACTACTCGCTGCGCAAAGCCGCCGATGTCCTTGGCCTGGGCCGGGACTTCCTGGTACCCGTCGACACCGACGACGACAACCGCATCAACACCGATGCGCTGCGGGAAAAATGCCTGGAACTGCACCGCCAGAAAATACGCGTGATGGCCATTTGCGGCATCGCCGGCACCACCGAAACCGGCAACGTCGACCCTCTGGACGCCATGGCGGATATCGCCCGTGAATTCAACGCCCATTTCCATGTGGACGCCGCCTGGGGCGGACCCACCCTGTTTTCCCGCAGCCACCGGCACCTGCTGAGGGGCATTGAAAAGGCCGACTCGGTCACCTTCGACGCCCACAAACAGCTCTACGTGCCCATGGGGGCCGGCCTGGTGGTTTTCCGTGATCCCGGACTGGCCAGCGCGGTTGAACACCATGCCCAATACATTATTCGTAAGGGCTCCCGGGATTTGGGTAGCACCACCCTGGAAGGCTCTCGGCCAGGCATGTCCATGCTGATTCAGTCGGGGTTGCGAATTCTGGCGCGGGAAGGCTACGAAATACTTATCGACCAAGGCATCGACAAGGCCAGAACCTTCGCGGAAATGATCAATGCGGAGACGGACTTTGAACTCATCACCAAACCTGAGCTCAACATCCTGACCTACCGCTATTGCCCGGAGAAAGCGCAGCAGGCACTGGCAATCGCGAACTCGCTACAGGCCGAACGGCTCAACGCATGTTTGAACCGCATCACCAAGTTCATTCAGAAAACCCAGCGCGAACGGGGCAAGGCCTTCGTTTCCCGTACCCGACTCGAACCGTCGCGCTATTTTCACTTCCCCTGCATCGTGTTCCGGGTGGTACTGGCCAACCCGTTGACGACGAAAGAAATCCTCGCGGACATACTGAAGGAACAGCGGGAATTATCCTCGGACGAGGGCATCCAGGACGAAATCACCATCCTGGACCAGATGGCCGATGCAGTGCTGAAGCAGCATCAGCCTGGTGTTCGGCAGGCCTGACAAAGATCAGTAAAGCGCCTCTTCGTCATCCAGGACTTCGTCCAGGATATCGAGAAACATGTGATCCGCCCGACTCCAACTCTCTGGAATACGGATCGTAGTGTTGGCGCTGATCTCACGGGCAATCAACTCATTGGCATTGGGCTGATTGCGATATTTGCGGGCGATTTCCACCGATTTCACCGCAATGGTCGGATCACTGAGGACCTTCTTGATAAACACCCTGAGCTCGTCAATGACCTTCGCCTGACGGCTTTCTTCTGCTGAACTCATGAATCAATCCCCGGACAGAGTGGCAACGTGTGGGAGGTAAATACCTCCCGTATTGAAGAATAGTATGGGCCAAACAGGCACCTGACAACCAGCGCGACAATCCCTTACAGCATCAGCCCGCGCAGGGTGAAGAACAGGATGGCCGCCATGCAGGCCGACGCGGGCACCGTGATAATCCAGGCCGCAATGATGCGAGTCAGGTGCGAACGCTTGACCATCTCCTCTCGATAGATCTTTTTAAGGCGCTTGCGCTCCTTCTTGGAGAGCGGCACCTGTTTCTTTTTCTTGGCCTGTTGGAGCAGGTGTTCCATCTGCTCCACCGAGGCACTACGAAAATCCTCCAGGAACGGACGCAGACGCTCGCGCTCCGCTTCCTCATGGCTATCCATGATGCTGTGGAGCTGGGTGGCGTAGTTCGACTTCAGATATTCCCGCAGGAAGCCAACACCAAACACGCCACCAATCGCAATGTGGGTGGAACTGACCGGGAGCCCCAATTGGGAGGCGATAATGACGGTAAGCGCCGCCGACAGGGCGATACAGAACGCGCGGGTTTTATCCAGCTCTGTGATCTCAGTCCCCACGGTCTTAATCAGGCGTGGGCCGAACAACATAAGACCAACGGCCAGGCCAAGGGCACCAACCAGCATCACCCACAAAGGAATGGACGCTGCGGTGACCACCGCGCCAGCCGAAAGCGCATCGTTAATGGCCGCCAGCGGGCCGATGGCGTTGGCGACATCGTTCGCCCCATGGGCAAAACTCAGCAATGCAGCGGCAAATATAAGTGGCCAGGTAAACAGGGTATTTACACCAGCGGAGCTGTTTTCCATGGTGGCGGCCCGACGACCGACCAACACCCTCATCAGGATGAAAATGACCGCGGCGAGTCCCAGGCCAACCAGTGACGCTCCCAGGAAATCAACCTCTACGACCTTCTTGACCCCCTTCACCATCAGATAGGTGCCGAAGGCCCATGCCATGATCGCCACCAACCAGGGCACGAAGATTCTTGCCGCCGGCACCACGTTCTTGCGATACAACACGGTTCTCTTGATGGCATACAGGAACAACGCCGCCAGCACGCCACCCATCACCGGGGAAATCACCCAGCTGGCGACAATCTTAGCCATAACCGCCCAGTCCGCAATGCCCCAGCCGCCAGCGGCAATTCCTGCCCCAAGCACGCCCCCGACAATGGAATGGGTAGTGGACACCGGAGCCCCCATCCAGGTGGCCAGGTTCAACCACAGCGCACCAGCAAGAAGCGCTGCTGTCATCAGCCACACGAAGGCGCTGACATCGTCGAGCCTCTCTGCGGCAATAATGCCCCCTTTGATGGTAGACACCACGTCGCCACCGGCGATGATCGCACCTCCGGCCTCAGATATGGCGGCAATCAGGACTGCCCCCCCCAGAGACAGCGCCCCTGACCCCACGGCAGGGCCTACGTTGTTGGCGACGTCATTCGCGCCGATATTGATAGCCATATAGCCGCCAATGACCGCGGCTGCCATCAGCAGCATATTGTTGGGCATGCCTTCGCTGATCTGCCCCACTGCCAAGAAAATGCAGAACAGGAAAAGAAAGCTGAAGCCAACACGATAACGTTCGGTCAATGGGCTAGTCAGGAGAGTATCGAGGAATCCGTTTTTGCCGGCCATAATACGTCAGGTCTCGCAACAGAGAGGATACGGAAGTTGCAGTTTCTCAGTACTTACGGCGGCAACTATAAATTTTTTACCATGAAATTGAAACAAATCGGTCATAATGGTGAATGCTTGATCAAAGTCGCTTTAAAGATCTTCCGCTTCGACTAATCTAAGTCTCTATCCCCGCTCACGCAGCCTGAGCGCAGCATCAACAACAAATCGACAACAACAAACAATGTCATGACCAGACTCCTCGATACCAGTCAACAACGAGCCGACGAAGGCGAGGAGGAGCGCGTATCCCGTCTGCTGACCGGCCTGTCAGCCATGGCTATCCTTTTCCTGCTCGGCATCGGTGCCAAGGCATGGTTTGCAACTCACACCCACCATGCGTTCTCACTGTGGTTCTTTGCCGGACTGTCGGCGATGAACATGCTGGCGTTTGCCCGTTCAGGCAATCGCCGCCGCCAGAAGGTGGGCATGATCTCCATCGTCGGCCTGCTGTTCGGATACCTGATTATAACAGGTGGCGAGAGCAATACCGGCCCGCTCTGGTTTTACGTGTTTCCACCCTTATTGTTCTACCTGACGGACCTGAAAACCGGTACTGCGGTGTTGTTGTTCTGCTGCCTGCTGGCGGTTGTGGTTTTCCAGTTTCCCGAACTACCACTGGTGACCGCCGAATACAGCACCGACTTCGAGATCCGCTTCTTCGCTACGTTGACCTTTGAGTCCATCCTCTGTTTCGTTCTGGAATCCAGTCGCCTGAAGGCACGTAGTGAGTTGATGGAACTGGCTCGCACCCACCAACTCGCGGCCCGCACTGACGACCTGACAAGGCTGTCCAACCGCAGGGATATACAGCATCGGCTGAACGAAGAGTATTCAAGGTACCAGCGTTCCGGCCACCACTTCTCCATCGTTCTGATCGACCTGGACCTCTTCAAGCGTATCAACGACGACTACGGACACGACGCCGGAGACCACGTACTGCGGGCCTTCTCGGAATTGATGCAAACCGTTATCCGCCAAACGGATGTGGCCGCACGCTGGGGCGGAGAGGAGTTTCTGATCCTGTTGCCTGACACCTCACTGCTACAGGCTCTCACGCTCGCAGAACGGCTCCGCTCCGAAGTAGCCTGTGCTGATTTCTCATTCAGCGGCAAGCGCATGCCGGTCACCATCAGCGCGGGCATCTGCTCCATCGCCAAGACCGGCTCAGTGGATGAATTGCTGAAACAGGCTGACGTCCATCTATACAACGCCAAGGAAGGCGGGCGCAATCGCGTTGCTCCCAGAGTACGAACCTCCTCCATGGAAACCAGCCCCTCCGGATCCGGATCTTGAGCGTTACCACATCACCGGCTATGATCGGGCCCCAAGGCAGACAGCCATCACGGGATGACTGTCATTACAAACCAACAGGACCATTCATGGCTTCAATCCGGATTCTGGTCGGCAGCGTTTATGGCGGCGCCCTGCTGACGGCACGTACCCTGAAGAAAACCCTGGAACCGGAAGGGCACCGGATAACGGTCCTTGAGGAGCCCGACCTGGAGGACATCACCGGGAACGACGAGCCTCTGCTGATTTGTACGTCAACCACCGGCCAGGGAGAGCTGCCCCCCAATCTGCTGCCGTTCTACCTGCGACTGCGCGAGCAACTGCCCCAGCAACCGGCGCGTCCGTTTGGGGTCATTGTGCTTGGAGACAGCTCCTACGGTGACACCTTTTGTGGCGCCGGTGAGCTGATGGAAGAGGCTTTATACGAAACTTCAGCCCGGAAAGTGGGGGACACCTTAAGGATCGATGCCCTGGAAACCACCGAGCCGGAGATGGAAGCCGTTCCCTGGGTACGGGAATGGCTTGAACAACTGTAACACCTGACACAAGTGACGTTCGAAAACCGGCGATATCGGCCTTGAGCCCCCCGGCAGATAACGCCATACTGAGCCAGACAATCACAACAAGATCGGTACTACGTGCGCCATATTGCTCAGTTTTTCGCCCTGGCGGGCGCATTGATCATGATGGCTTTCGGAACCCAGGCAAATGCGGCTTCGCCCGGCTTTGCAGAACCGGATATGGACTACATCCGGGTGGCACCTTCGGAACAGATGGATCTCAGGGAAGCTCTTGCTTCCGACCGGTGGCAATCACTGGAAGGCGAAAGCCCCAACTTCGGCTACATTCGTGACACCGTGTGGCTCCGCGTTCCTGTATCCACCATACCCAGTGACCGCAAGCTGCTGGAGATACGCTATCCGCAGCTCGACGATATCACCTTCTACCTGATGGAGAACGGTGTCGTCAGGCAACGCGTATCAACTGGCGATCACCTGCCCTTTGCCCAGCGCCAGATTCGGCACCGCAACTTTCTGTTCTCCTTCGAAACCGATCCGCAAAGCGATTACCAAGTGTTATTGCGTATTCGAACTCAGGGCGCCATGCAGATCCCCGTCAGGCTATGGGACCCTCGAACCTACTTCGAAGCCACGTCCATCGAAGACCAGATGCACGCGATCTATTACGGCATCCTGATCATGGTGATCTTTTTCAACCTGTTCATTTTCCTGGCCCTGCGGGAGCGCATGTACCTGCTGTACGTGCTGTCCACCCTTAGCTATCTGATGTTTATTGGCAGCCTGAATGGCAGCACCTACCAATTGCTCTGGCCAGAATCGCCCTGGTTGCACAACCAGGCCATGGTGTTGGCCGTGCCAATAGCATTGATATTCACCCTGTTATTCTCCCGCGCCTTCCTCAACCTGCGCGTCACCAGCCCGCGTATGGACAAGCTTGTGCGGTATATGGTGGTGGTGAACGTCGCGGTGGCGGTGATGACGTTCATTACCGACTACAACATTGCCAGCAGGCTCACGGTTGCCCTGGCGATCCCCAGCTGTCTGCTATTGACCGTCATGGGGCCCGTGCAATGGATTCGGGGCAACCCCCAGGCCGGCTACTACACTATTGCCTGGGGCTTGCTCACCCTGGGCAGCGCCATCACCGCAGCCAATAAATACGGTTTTGTGCCCAACAGTTTCGTGACGGCCTACGGCATCGAAATCGGCTCCGCGCTCGAAGCCGTCCTGTTGACCATTGCCCTGGCCGCCCGGCTATACCAGGAGCGTGAAGACAAGGTTCGTGCCCGCGAGGCAGAGATTACCGCCATGGCGGCACGGCGCTCGGCAGAGGTGCGACTGATCGAGCAGGCTCTTCACAATCCGTTAACGGGGCTGCCCAATCGCACCTGCCTGGAAATGACCATCAACGAACTGATCAACCGAGAGCCGGACAAACGCCTCTCCATCGCGGTGATCCACCTAAACAACCTTCCAGCCATCACCAAAACCCTGGGACATCGCAATACCGACCGGCTGCTCGAGCTTGCCGCCCGGCGCTTCAACAGCATCGTCAGCGAACTCCCCGGTATCTGTGCGGTGGAGACCAACGATCGGAAGAGTTTCTGCCTGGCGTCACTGGAATCAGCCACCTTCGGATTTATTGTGGAAGCGGATGTTATCTCGAAAACACCCCGCGCCATTGTTCGCGCACTTGAGGAAATTCGTGAACCGCTGGACTACCTGGGCATGCAGTTACCGCTGGATCCCCACACTGGCTCGGCGATCTATCCGGATCACGCCACCGACAGCAACACCCTGATCCGACGCGCCTTTATTGCGCAGGGTTCGGACGACGCCCGAGACCGTGGGCTGGCCTATTATCAGCCTTCACGGGACTCCTACAGCGCAGACCGCCTCACCCTGGTGTCCGAACTGCGACACGCCCTTCAGCACGGTGAACTTGCCCTGTACCTGCAGCCAAAGCTGTCACTGATAACCAGAGAGGTGATCGGCCTTGAAGCACTGATTCGCTGGCCCGACCGGAAAAAGCCAATACCCGCCGACGAGCTGATTGCCCTGGCCGAGCAAACCGGACTGATCAAGCCATTGACACGCTGGGTACTGGAGCAGTCACTGGCGCTGAGAGGGCAATTGCTGGAGAACGGCTACCCGCTCAACATCTCGGTGAACATCTCCCCCAACAATCTTCGGGAACCGGACTTCCCGCTATACGTCCAGCGCCTGATGAGCAGTCATCACACTCATCGCGGGGCCATTATCCTGGAAGTCACCGAGACATCCATGATGCAGGATCCGGTCAACTCACTGCGCGCCCTCAATTCCCTGCACACCACAGGTATCCCGCTGTCCATTGATGACTTCGGTTCCGGCTACTCTTCGCTATCGTATATCAAGCGATTGCCCGCCAGCGAGATCAAGATCGACCGCTCACTGATTACTGACCTGGCGTCCCAGGCTGGTGACCGCGTCATCGTCCAGACCACCATCGATATGTGCCACAGCCTGGGCTATACCGTTGTGGCCGAGGGCGTGGAGAGCGAAGATACCATGGAACTGCTGGAAAAGATGGGCTGCGATATGATCCAGGGCTATATCCTGACGCCACCACTGCCGTTCGACGACATCGTTGTCTGGCTGGGCGACTACAAACATCACGATAGAAGCCGCAAGCTCGGCTAACTATCCCCGTTGACGGATGAGGGCTTCCTGAGTGGTTGATGCCACCAGCCGGCCCTGACGATCAAAGAAATTGCCGCGATTGAATCCGCGTCCGCCAGAAGCGCTAGGGCTGTCCTTATCGTAGAGCAGCCACTCGTCCATACGGAACTCACGATGAAACCAGATGGAATGATCCAGGCTCGCGATCTGCATCTTCTTGTTCATAAATGATACGCCATGGGGGTTCAGGGACGTCCCCAGGAAAGAAAAGTCTGACGCGTATGTCAGCAGGCAACAGTGCAGCACCGGGTCCTCCGGCAGGTGGCCCTGGGTACGGAACCAGCTTTGCTTATAGGGAGGACGCGGTTCCGGCTTCAATGGATTGACCGGGTCCACGGGCCGGATTTCGATGGGTCGATCCCGGGTCAGGGTTTCACGGAGATGTTCGGGCACATGAGGTGCCAGCAGTTCGCCATACTCCTGCTCGGACTTAAGGCTTTCCGGATCCGGTGCCGAGGGCATGTCGAGCTGATGTTCAAAGCCTTCCTCAGCCACCTGAAACGA
The DNA here is from genome assembly GCF_055524115.1 of Marinobacter sp. V34. Taxonomy (NCBI): domain Bacteria; kingdom Pseudomonadati; phylum Pseudomonadota; class Gammaproteobacteria; order Pseudomonadales; family Marinobacteraceae; genus Marinobacter; species Marinobacter sp. V34. Next base: position 236,703 of record NZ_JBUPZY010000005.1, read on the forward strand.
CATGGAGCCGGTCAGGATCTCCTTGCCGCCCTGCCGTGCGATCACGCGTCGGACGGAAAAACTGCCACCGTCCCGAACCCGCTGGACCTCGTAGTCGATTGGCATGCTGTGATTACCGGGGCGCAGGAAATAGGCATGCAGCGAGTGTGGCAGGCGTCCTTCCACCGTGCGACTGGCAGCCATCAGGGCCTGCCCCAGAACCTGGCCGCCAAACACGTTGGGAAAGCCGAGATCTTCACTGTCCCCCTGGAAATGATCATCACCAATGGGGGAGAGATCCAGCAGATCCACCAGTTTTCTGGTTACTTCAAGCATGCCAGCTCCTGTCAATATCGTTAGCTCACGAATTAATTTTTACCGCAAGCCGGGGCTTTTCGCAATCCTGATGTCGCCCATCAGCCATGAATCGGCGGCACTTCCTTTGACAGGGTCTGCTTTTCCACCGCATAACTCCCGGTCACCGCAAAGCCCAGAACCTCGCCAGATTCACTCCTGAACAGGGCACGGACATCCTGGCCGTCCGCATCCACCTCCCAGTTGCCCGACGCATTCGCCGGTGGCGGACACACCGCCGTTGGACAACAGGGGGTCTTGACCATGACGGGCATGGTGCCGTACTTCACTTCGGTGCGCTCACTCACCAGTGTCTTTGCCAACGCGCGCGCACACGCCATCAGCGGCAACACATACAGCAACACGTGGCCATCAACTTCGGCGCAATCCCCCAGTGCGTAGACGTCCGGCATTGATGTCTCCAGGGCGCGGTTGACCACAATGCCACGCTGGATCTCCAGACCCGCCGCAGCGGCCAGTTCCGTGCGTGGACGCAGTCCGACCGCGGAAATAACCAGGTCAGAGTCCAGCTCCTCGCCATTGGCCAGGGTCAGACGAATGCCATCCCCGTCCTTGGCAATATGCTCCACGACCGTTTCCAGATGAAAACGGACACCTAATCCCTCCAGTCCACCACGCACAGCTTCCGCAGCGGCCGGTGGCAGAAGTCCAGGCATCAGGGCGTCAGAAGGAGCAATCACATCCACTTCAACATCGCCATTGCGAAGGTCGTTGGCAAACTCGCAACCGATCAGGCCCGCGCCCATGATGGCCACCCGCTTCTTGCCCTTCAGAGCCTTGCGAAAGGCACGGTAGTCCATCAGGTCGTTGATGGAAAAGACACCCTCATGGCCGTCACCGGCAATGGACAGGCGAATCACATCAGCGCCCCAGGCCAACACCAGTTTGCCGTACCGTAGCCGTTCGTCCCCCAGCACAAGTTCGTGGGCATCCGGATCAATGCCGGTCACGGTGGTGTAAGTACGCAGCTGCAGGTTTAACTGTTCCACCATTCCATCCGACGACGACTGCGCCAGTTCATCGGCCTCTTTACCCTTGGTAAAGCCGGTGGAAAGCATAGGCTTGGAGTAACTGTAGCCATCGTCCGCCGTTACCATGACGATCGGTGTTTCCTTGTCCTGCTTACGGATTTCCTTCGCCAGTGAATAGCCTGACAATCCGGTACCTACAATCACAATAGGGGCGTCTGCGTTCATTACTGCTCTCCAAACCTGTTCAGCGGTACCGGCGCATCAGCCGATCTCAATCATCTCGAAGTCTTCCTTACCCACGCCACAGTCCGGGCACTCCCAATCTTCTGGTACGTCTTCCCAGGCGGTTCCAGGCTCGATGCCGTCTTCCGGCCAGCCTTCCGCCTCATCGTAAATAAACCCACAGACAACGCACTGCCACTTCTTCATACCATTCCTCCGAAACTCATTAGGGCGCAATAATAATTGTCAGACAATTATGCGCGCAAGTCTTTCATGCACCGAGCTGGCGCCTATTCAAACCGAGAAACCATCATACCCACCGCTGCCGTATTGACCAATGCCGTCGCCGACGGCTATCCAACGGGTTTTCTGCCAATCGCCAGAATTTCCACCAGACGAACCGGGAATCGCCCCTCCCTTCAGCGTGCCTCCTCCGGTATAATCGGCCGTTTTACGATAGGACCCCAGCGCTATGACCGACACCGTCGCCGAACTGAATCAGGTAATGGCCGAGGCCGACTGCCTGGTGAGCGAACAGCAGGTACAGGCTGCCATCCAGTCCCTCGCAGACGAGATCACCGGGCGCCTCAAAGACACCAACCCCCTGTTGTTCTGCGTGATGAATGGCGGCCTTATCCTCACCGGCCACCTGCTGCCAAGGCTGACGTTTCCCGTGCAAGCGGAATACCTTCACGCCACCCGCTACCGCCAGGAAACCACCGGCGGCATCCTGGAATGGAAACTGCAGCCGGAAGCCAATATGAATGGCCGCACGGTACTGATCGTTGATGACATCCTCGACGAGGGCACGACGCTCTGCGCCATTGCAGATTACTGCCTCGCCCATGGCGCCAGCGAAGTCCTGACGGCCGTATTGGTCGACAAACAACATGATCGCAAGGCAAAGCCAAACCTGAAGGCAGACTTTACCGGGCTGGACGTTGAGGACCGTTTCCTGTTTGGCTACGGCATGGACTACAAAGGTTATTGGCGCAACGCCCCGGGAATTTATGCCGTCAAGGGACTTTGACCGAGGCGCACCCAGCGTGCTTGAAGGTGACAATACCACCTCCACCCCCGCTACGGACTGGTACCGCTCGTTTTCAGCAGCCGCGTTGAAAAATCCAGCCATCCATGGGCAGCTCAGCCACTGGTTGACGCTGGAAGGCTCGCTAACCCGGGCGCTTCAACTCCGATGCCGCGAGCGCTTTCACGTGGATATTCTCCATGAGGGCTTTGCCCGTCCTACCCTGGAGGAAGCCCATACCCTGGGTATTCCAGTGCGCCAGAACGCATGGATCCGCGAGGTCTGCCTGAACGGCGACAACACCCCCTGGGTGCTTGCCCGTACGATTATTCCGCTGGCAACCCTCTCAGGGCGCGGGCGCCGCCTGCGCAACCTTGGACGCCGCCCCCTCGGCGCCTATCTGTTCAGCAATCCGCAGTGGCAACGGGGGCCATTCGAGACCGGCCTTTGCCACCGCGTTAACTCTCATCAGCCAGTGGCAGCTCGCCGCTCCCGTTTTTTCAGCGGTCATCATGCTCTATTGGTAGGGGAATACTTCCTGCCCACGCTCTGCCCCTGACGCTGCAACTCTTTTAACCGTACCTCACCGCTGGCTATAATCCCCGCTCAGCCTCAGGAACATCATCCCGGACGGACCAAAACTATGCTGCCCAATGCCGTGCCAGATCACATCCAGGCCCGCCTTGCAGACTACGCCCGCCTGCTGCGCGTCGATCGCCCCATCGGCAGCCTCCTCCTGCTATGGCCGACCTACTGGGCACTGTGGCTGGCCGCTGACGGTTTCCCGGGCATTGGCAACTTTATCGTCTTTACCCTTGGCGTATTCATGATGCGGGCCGCCGGTTGCGCCATTAACGATTTTGCCGACCGCAAGGTGGATCGCCACGTTAAACGCACCAAAGACCGTCCACTGACCTCCGGGCGCATCAAGGCCTGGGAAGCCGTAGCCCTGTTCGCTGGCCTCTGCCTGACAGCCTTTCTGATGGTGGTGTTGTTCACCAACACGCTGACACTCTATCTGTCCTTCGGGGGCGCAATACTGGCGTTCATCTACCCGTTCATGAAGCGTTACACCCACCTGCCGCAACTGTTTCTTGGAGCCGCCTTCTCCTGGGCCATTCCCATGGCCTGGGCGGCCGAGGCCGGCGAGATCACGAAACTGGCCTGGTTGCTGTTTACCGCCAACGTGCTCTGGACCGTTGCCTACGACACCCTCTACGCCATGGTGGATCGTGACGACGATATCCGGATTGGCATCAAATCCACGGCCATCCTGTTCGGAGACGCCGATCGGGCGGTTATAGCAATCCTGCAGGCCCTGGTGGTGCTGATCCTCATTCTGGTGGGCCAGCAGGCCGAACTCGGCGCTTTCTATTATCTCGGGCTCGTCGCCATGGCGTGCCTGTTTGTCTTCCAGCAGCATCTGGCCCGCTTTCGCGAGCGCGACGGGTGCTTCAAAGCCTTTCTCAATAACAACTGGGCGGGCTTTGCCGTGTTCACCGGTTTGTTGATTGACCGGATCATCAGTTAGTCGAACAAATCCGGTCGCAGCCTGCTACTGTCATATACTTGTAACACTACCCGGTTGTAATGAGGCAGCAACAATACTCGGTATGACACAGGTTAATGCTCATGACTGGAAAAACTGTCCTGATCGTCGATGACGAGGCACCCATCCGCGAAATGATCGCCGTGGCCCTCGAAATGGCCGACTACGACTACCTTGAGGCAGCGGATGCCCGCGAAGCGCATGCCCTGATCGTTGATAAACAGCCCGATCTGATACTCCTTGACTGGATGCTGCCAGGCACCAGCGGCGTGGAACTGGCCAGGCGCCTCAAGAAAGAAGAGGCAACGGCTGAAATTCCCATCATCATGCTGACGGCCAAGGTTGAGGAAGACAATAAGATTCAGGGCCTGGAAGTGGGCGCCGATGACTACATCACCAAGCCCTTCTCGCCGAGGGAGCTGGTGGCCAGGCTAAAAGCGGTATTGCGCCGCACCACACCGCCCGGCGTGGAAACCCCCATCGAAGTGGACGGCCTGACACTGGACCCGATCGGCCACCGGGTAAGCACGGAAATCGGTGCGCTGAACATCGGCCCTACGGAATACCGGTTACTGCAGTTCTTCATGACACATCAGGAACGGGTTTATACTCGCTCCCAACTGCTTGACCAGGTGTGGGGTGGAAACGTCTACGTTGAAGAGCGAACGGTCGACGTTCACATACGTCGTTTGCGCAAAGCCCTAGGCGACCAATATGATCACCTGATCCAGACGGTGCGTGGCACCGGCTACCGGTTCTCTACCAGGGCGGCATAACCACAACGGTGCCCTTTACCCCGAAAGGGGCCCGGAACCGATTCAGGGGCAGTAGTCATGCAACACAACTGGTCAAAGTACCTGCGATGGATTATCGCACTCCTGATTGCCTGTACGGCGGTCGGGCTTTTCTTTGGCAAGCCGCTCTACGGGCTAACTGCGGGGCTGCTGGCTTACCTGTGGTGGACCCTGGTCCAGGCCAAGCGTCTGTACCAGTGGCTGGGCAATCCGGGTGGCAGCGACGAGGCCCCACAGAGCGTTGGCCTCTGGGGCGACATCTTCGACAGTCTGCACAAACTCCACCAGAACCACCTGCGCACCCAGGACAAACTTCGTGCCCGGATCAACCGGGTTCAGGAGTCCACGAATGCCATGCGGGATGGTGTGATCATGACCGACTCGCGGGGCGCCATGGAGTGGTGGAACGGATCAGCGGAGCATCTACTGGGCTTTCGCCGCAGTTCGGACCACGGGCAAATTATTCACAACCTGATCCGCAACCCGGCGTTCAAGGCCTACTTCGACTCCCGCGACTACCGGGAACCGCTGGAACTGAATTCACCCGCAAAACCACATATTCACCTGCAAATCCAGATCAGCCTGTTTGGTGACGACGACCGGCTGATTGTGGCCAAGGATGTTACCCGCCTATATCAGCTTGAACAGATGCGGCGGGACTTCGTTGGCAACGTCTCCCATGAAATGAGAACGCCCCTGACGGTGATCAGCGGCTACCTGGAAACCCTGGTGGACAACGCCGACGACCTGCCCCCTAAGTGGCGGCGCGCCATCAATACCATGGCGCAGCAGTCCTCGCGTATGGAAGCACTGATTACCGATCTGATATTGCTGTCCAGAATTGAAACCGGCGAGCAAACCATCAACGATGCGGTTGCGGACTTACAGACAATGATCCAGCAGATTTGCCACGACGCGAGGGCCCTCAGCGGTGACCAGGGCCATGAGTTCAACGTCAGCATTGGCGATCGCCACCTGCTGGGGGGCGACGAAAGCCAACTGCGCAGCGCTTTCTCCAACCTGATTTTCAACGCAGTAAAGTACACGCCCGCCGGAGGACAGATTACCGTGACGTGGAAAACGGACCGCGACGGCGGGCATCTGTCGGTAAAGGATACCGGTATTGGCATCGACCCGATCCATATCCCACGGCTGACCGAGCGTTTCTATCGCGCCGATCCCAGCCGACATAAGGAAACCGGTGGCACCGGTCTGGGGCTGGCCATCGTCAAGCACGTGTTGCTCAATCACGACGGCAAACTGGAAATCCAAAGCCGGATTGGCGACGGCAGCGAATTCATCTGTCACTTTCCCCGGGAACGGTTGGCGGAAAGGCTTCCTGAAACCGCGTCCTGATCGGGATGGCTTTCGCGGCTAACCGCCGCTGCGGAAACGGGCGATAAAGCGGGACAGGTCTTCCAGCTTTTTCGGGTCTTCGTCCACGAATCGGATGGTCACGCCCACGAAATCCGTGTCCTGGCGTTTGTCCACCGCCTGCAATTGGTGAACATAACCATTGAGTCTCGCCACCTGCCCTTCGGCCACTTCGATATCCACCACCGCCTGATCAAGAATGCCCGGAAACTGCTGATCACGTTTGGCAATCACCCGCACTTCCGTCAGGGTGATGTCCTTGATGACAGAGCGGAGAGTGCTATCGGAAAAGCGCACCGACGCCACACTCATTGGCGGCCTGCCCGTCGACCCCGAGGCGGAGGGCGTGGACGACTTGCCGGCACGGACTGGCGCCGGAGAAGCGGCTTCCCGCTTCTGGGTCAACAGGCTGGCGGACTCGCGAAACGCCTCCGCTGGCCCGCCCATGGATTTCCCGCCGCGGTCCATGGCGTCCTTCAGGCGACGCCCCATAACCTTGATGATCTTATTGCTCAGGCCCTCGGGGCTGAAGGGCTTACCCAGGTACTCAGAGACACCCCCCTTCACGGCTTCAACCACATGATCCTTGTCACCACGACTGGTGATCATGATAAAGGGCGTTTTTTCATACTGTGGCTGTTGGCGCATCCACTGCAACAGCTCCAGACCCGACATCTCCGGCATTTCCCAGTCACAGAGGATGAGATCAAACGTTGTGCGCGACATCAGTGATTGCGCCCGGCGGCCGTTCTGGGCATCCGTGGTGTCAATCACTGGAAAACGCTGACGCACCGTTCGCTTGACCAGATCCCTCACAAAGCTGGCGTCATCCACCACCAGCGCCTTCAGCGTTGCCATGATTCGGACCTTTTGTCTTTCAGAAAGTTGTCGTATCGTCCTGCAAACTATAGAACAAGCCGATGGCGGGGAATAGCAGGACTACAAAAAGACGACACATCCTGGACGGTATGGAACCCCAGGTTAAAGAATTGTCACCGGAATCCGGCAACAACGGTGTTTCAGTGCCGCAAAAACAGGCTACCATGAGCCAGGAACATCCACCCCAGACTGAGGTTTAGCGTGCCGAGCATATTCACAGGGACATCAAAAGGCCAACGGACAATTCGACACCTGTCACTCACCGGATTACTCATCCTGACTAGTGCGCCCGCGGCCGCTGACGCCGACTTGGCCAACCGTTTCCCCCAATGCATCGAACGCATGGAAAGCCAGGCCATTGAGGCTGGTGTGTCGTCCCAAACGGCGAGTGAGGTGCTTGCCGGCGCTGAATACCTGGAGCGCGTGATAGAGCTCGACCGCCGCCAGCCCGAATTCACCACCACCTTCGCGGACTACCTCAACCGCCGGGTCAACGCCGACCGGGTAAGCCGTGGGCGGGAACTACTGGGCCAACATGAGGAACTGCTTGAACGCGTCACCCGGAAAACGGGCGTTCCCGCCCCCTACCTTGTGGCGTTCTGGGGCCTGGAAACCAATTTCGGTTCCTATTTCGGCAAGATGTCGGTGCCCAGCTCCCTTGCCACCCTGGCCTGTGACGAACGGCGCAGCCAATTCTTTACTGAACAATTGATTGCAGCCCTGAGAATCATTGACGAGGGGGCGATACCCGCCGAGCAGATGGAGGGCTCCTGGGCAGGTGCCATGGGACACGTGCAGTTTATGCCAACGGTTTTCCTGCGCCACGCGGTGGATGGCGACGGCGATGGCAAACGCGACCTGTGGAACAGCTTGCCGGACGCCATGATGTCGGCCGGCCACTTTCTGCAGGATCTGGGTTGGGACGGCGACTACCGTTGGGGGCGGGAAGTACTTCTGCCTGCGGAATTTGACTACAGCCTGGCGGACGGCCGCAGGCTACCCCTGGAAAAATGGCGCACCCTGGGCGTAACCGACGCCTTCGGCAATAAACTGGCGAACGAGCCCATCGAAGCCGCGCTGGTGGTCCCGGCCGGGCACAGGGGGCCTGCGTTCCTGGCCTACAAGAATTTTAATGTGATCATGGGCTGGAACCGCTCTGAATTCTACGCCATCGCGGTTGGACATCTGGCGGACCGCATCGCCGGCGCCGGCAAGCTGCAGAACCCGCCACCGGAGGATATGCCGGCGTTGTCACGGAACAATATCCTTACCCTGCAAAAAGCGTTGAACGAGCAGGGATTTGATACCGGGAAACCGGACGGTATCCTTGGCCCCAATACACGCTCTGCCATTCGCGGCTACCAGTCAAAAAATGGCCTCGTTGCCGACGGCTACCCCGGCGAAACGGTTCTCAATGCCTTGGGGGTAGACCTGACTTCTGAGACTTCCGGGAGTGATACCTGACAGCCATCTGCCGACCATCTGGGGCGTGATCCGACAACCGATTCCGCGCATAATACCTGCCGGACTTTAATGACAAGGTGTTATCCCGATGGATTCGATTACCCAGGCGGCACTGGGCGCCTCGCTGGCCGGTGCCGTTGCCGGAAAAACCCTTGGCCGTTCAGCCCTGCTGGTCGGTGCCGTTCTCGGCACCCTTCCCGACCTGGACGTCGTCATTGATTACGGCACGGCGGTCGCCAACTTCACCCAGCACCGCGGATTCAGCCACTCGCTGTTTGTCCTGCTGCCGCTGTCCGTATTGCTGGCCTTTGCGCTCCATCGGTGGCGCCCCCATCTCGGCTATGGGCGCTGGCTTGCGCTCACCTCGCTTGTGCTCATGACGCACCCCCTGCTCGATGCCTTTACCACCTACGGAACCCAGTTGTTCTGGCCTATCGGCCCACCGGTGGCCATCAGCAGCATTTTCATTATCGACCCGCTTTATACGCTGCCGTTACTGATCGGCGTAATGGCGTTCCTGATCCGCGGGCCACAAACCAGCGCCATCATGGCCGGCCTGCTCCTTTCAACGCTTTACCTGGGATGGAGTGCAACGGCGCAACAGATCATCCAGGAACGTGTTGGCCCCACACTGGCCCAGGAAGGCCTGGAAGATGCCCCACGGCTGGTTCAGCCGATGCCTTTCAATACCGTACTGTGGCGAGTGACCGTTGTGGGTGAGGAAAAAAGGGTAGAAATCGTGACCGGATTCCTTGATGGCGACGGCCCGGTTACCGTGGAACACTTCCCCCGTGAACCCAGCCTGGCAAAGGCCGCCACGTCATTGCCAGAAGGCCAGCGACTGGAGTGGTTTACGCGTGGCTTCCTGCACTACGACATGGACGGTGACCAGCTCACGGCCACCGACATCCGTCTGGGTATCCCCGGGGCGCACCCCTTCACCTTCATACTCGCCAGGTACAATGGCGACCGTCTTGAGCCAGAGCCCAGTTCACAGCTGGAACGTCCGGCGATTGGCGGGGAGCTCCTCGGCGTGCTCTGGTCGCGAATGACAGGCGCTGCCGAGGTATTGTGCCTTGCCAGCCTGACACTGCCGCCGCCGGGAGAAGGGTGTACCTGAGCATGCGCCTGGATTATTTCGTTGCCAACGCGACGGCCCTGTCGCGCCGAGATGCAAAAAAAGCCATCAGCACAGGCCGAGTCCGGGTGGATGGGCAGACCTGTCGCAAACCCGCATCCCCCGTAAACACAAACACCCTGGTTTCCCTCGATGACCAACCGCTGTCACTGCCGGGAGAGCGGTACTTGATGCTATACAAGCCCGATGGGGTGATCAGTGCCACCACCGACAGCCAGCAGCCCACGGCGCTGGACCTGCTGCCCACCGACGTCCGTCACGGGCTTCACATCGCCGGGCGGCTGGATGCCGACACCACCGGGCTCCTACTGCTGACCACCGATGGACAATGGTCACATCGCATCACGTCCCCCAGGGTAAAATGCCCCAAGACCTACCGCGTGACGCTCGCCGAACCCATTGATGACCTCGCCATCACACAACTGCAACAGGGCATACTACTGCACGGTGAGTCGCGACCGACCAGACCCGCCGATGTCCATTTGCTCAATGTCAGGGAAATTGATCTGACGTTATCGGAAGGGCGTTACCACCAGGTCAAACGAATGCTGGCAGCGGTGGGCAACCATGTGACGGGATTGCATCGATGGCGTGTCGGCACCCTTGTGCTCGACGATTCACTGGCACCGGGACACTACCGCGAACTGACTGCTGAGGAAGTAAACAGCGTGAGCTGATCAGGTGCGTTCAAAGCGCTGGGCCTTCAGGTTCTTGCGCACGGAACCGGCCTCGAAAACCTCGCCGTTCATGGCGATATACACCCCGTGAGGCAATAGCTGGACCGCAGCCCATGCATAGCCGATATTGAAAACCGCGTCGTTCCAGCGCATCCGTGCCGGCTGCATGGCGCCAAACAGTACAATGGTTTTCCTTTTCACCGACAGCAACGCCCTGGCGGTTTCCGGCATGGTATCGGTACCGTGGGTAATCAGTACCCGTTCGGCGTCACACTGACTGACGGCGCTTCTGATGATTTCCCGGTCACTGTCATTGATTTCCAGGCTGTCCTTGCGCAACAACCCATTCAGGGCATAGCCGTCATGTATGTTGGATTCCGCCAACAGCTCCGCAATCAGGCTATCTCCAATCTCGAACTCGCTGTTGGCATCAAAATACACCTTGTCGATGGTGCCGCCGGTGGTGAATATCTCAATCATACGCTGCGTTCCCGATTCGCCAGAGGTCAGTTCACGCTCACGGATGCGTCTTTCGAAGAGGCATAGGCTGCATTCTTTTTCCGCTCATACGCACGCGCTGCCGCAGCGACACTGCCCCCAGCGCCAGTAGTCAGCCATCGCTTGATCCTGCCCGCATCCCCCATCGGTGATCGGGTACCCAAAGAGTCAAGCAACACCGTCACCAATGGCTTGCCGTCCAGCTCAAGCAGCATCACCAGACAACGGCCAGCTTCGGACAGATAGCCCGTTTTACTGATCCCCACGCCCCAACTCTCACGATGGACCAGAACATTGGTATTCCCGAACGCCAGCCGGTATCTGGGCTGGCGGAACCGGGCGGTGAAATAGCGTGTGGTGGAATACTCCCGTATCTGTGGGTACTGGCTGGCCGCCCTGACCAGGCGAACCAGGTCCGCTGCGGTGGAACGGTTGTCAACCGACAACCCGGTCGGGTCCACGAAGGTTGTTCTCATCATTCCCAGTTCACCGGCCTTGGCATTCATCGCTTCGATAAAGGCGTCGTACCCACCGGGGTGATGTCTTGCCAAGGTATGGGCCGCAAAATTTTCCGACGACATCAGTGCAATGCGCAGCACGTCAGAGCGTCTGAGCTCGGAGCTCACACGAATGCGGGTATAGGCATTCGCCGGAGCGGGAATATGGCGCTCCCGGAAGTCCAGCCATTCGGTCAGGGGCTCGCCGGACTCCATCACCACCAGCGCGGTCATCAATTTGGTGATGGAAGCAATGGGCACCCGCCGATCCGCATTCTTGCCGTACACCAGTCCCTCACCGTCGGCATAGGCGACGGCCGCGTTAACAGACGCCAATTGCAGCTCGGACCTCTCGATCGCCATCGCCCGGGAAATATTCAGCAAACACAGGACAGTCAGCGCCAGGACAATGGCCGTTCGGATCATTGGTCAAACCTTGTTATGTGTCATTACGGTGTCAGCCTCTCACTATACCAGCCAAATTGGCAGCTGGCTCCGGGTTGGCCAAGGTAACGCGCTAACGGGACTGGACACAGAATTCATTCAAGCGTTTAAAACAGCAAATGCAAAACTGTATAAAATCGCGTAAAATTACATTGAAATCATATTGTTACATATCGTTTAGAAAAGTAACCATAGTGTAACAAGCACTCCGGGAAACGAGCAGGATAACCAAGCGAATGGATTCAACCGGAACCCCAACGACGCAAGGGATTGCCAGTACGCACCTGCCCTTTGATACGGCCAATGGTTTCTACCGCTGGCTACCCCTGACCTTATTGATCTTTGCCATTGCTTACGGGTGGCTGCTTGCGTCGCTGACGCCCCAGTCGCTGGGCAGCGTCCACTGGTTTGCGAGCCTGGAAACAGGCCTGCCTCAGGATCTGATGGCGCTGGTATGGCAAGTGTTTATCGGCGGCATCCTGGCGTTTGCACTGCTGTTCAACCTGGTGGTCGTGTTTATGCTACAGCGACCCGGCCTCGCCTGGCTCAGCGTGCTCATGGCCGGTGTCCTGCACTGCCAGTTGGTGCTGGAACGATTTGGCCTTTGGTTTATTTGGCCCGACCAGCCGCAGTACAACGCACTGTTGCACATCAGCCTCCCCCTGTGCCTGATCGCACTGTGTGAATTCACGCCACACTTTCTGCCGCTACGCCAACGCTCCCGGCAAATCATTCACTTCATCAGCCTGCTGGCTTTCCTGCATCTACTGGCAACACCGCTGGACATACCCGGTGTTGGCGAGGCGTCTTTCCTCGCCCTGGCTCTCGCCGGTGGCGCGCTTATCCTGCTGTTGGTTCTAAGCCAGGTTCGCCGGCATGTCCATGCACGCTATTATGGGCTAGCCATCCTCGCCATACTTGCTGGAACCGTTATTTCTTTCTTACATACAATGGGTTGGACGCCTTTCATCAGCTTATCAGAGTCCGCATTCTTCCTTGGCGCCGCCGCAGGCTCGGTCATCCTGACCACCGGAGCCACCAGTCTGCTCTCTTCGACAGGGGCCGCCCCACCAAACGACAAACGGGGACTCACTGCGCACGGCCCGACCATAAGCGAGCGGCAAGACCGACAACAGCGGTTAATACTGGACGTGGAAAACGGGCTCGCCAGCAACTGTATGTGGCTGGAGTACCAGCCCAAGGTGCGTATTCGAGACACTAAAGTTCACTCGGTGGAAGCTCTGATACGCTGGCGCCACCCTGAGTTCGGGTATGTCTCACCAGACCAGTGGATTCCACACGCCGAACAGGTGGGGGTTATTTACCCAGTGACGCTTTGGGTCATCGAACGGGCCTGCAGCGAATACCGCCATCTGACTTCCCGCTACGGCGGCGAGCTGGCCATTGCCGTCAATATTTCCGCCATGGACCTGACCCAAGCCGGATTCGAGGAGGAAATCACCAACATCATCACCCGTCACAACATGGAAGCGGAAGACTTGATACTGGAAATTACGGAAACCGCGATGATGACCGATCCGGACGCTTCCCGTCGCATGATTCACACCCTGCACCGAAAAGGGTTCCGAATTGCCATGGACGATTTCGGAACCGGCCATTCGTCACTGGGCACACTGGCGAGCTTTGAACTGGATGAACTCAAGATAGATCGCAGTTTCCTGAAAGACATCCTCGAACATCCGACTCGCCAGAGAGTCTTCCGCGCGGCCCTTGAGTTGGGTGAAGCGCTGGACCTGGACGTGGTGGTTGAAGGTGTTGAAGATGAGGCCGTGGTGCACTGGTTGCAACAATTCCCGAACCTCTACGGGCAAGGCTTTTTCTGGGGCAAGCCTGAACCGGCCTGCCCCTGACGCGTTCAGGGCTTGTCCGTCACTGCGCCTTCCGAGGCTGAGCTTACAGTGCGCGCGTATTTGGCCAGCACCCCACGGGTAAACCTGGGAGCCGGTGCCGACCAGGCCTGTCGGCGACGCTCCATTTCCTGCGCTGAAACATCCAGTTCAATACGGTTGGCCACCGCATCAATGGTGATCGTGTCCCCATTTTCCACCAGCGCAATCGGTCCACCTTCAGCGGCTTCCGGCGTAATATGACCAACCACAAAACCGTGGCTGCCGCCCGAAAATCGGCCATCGGTAATCAACGCCACATCACTGCCAAGGCCCTTGCCCATGATCGCTGAGGTAGGGGTCAGCATCTCCCGCATGCCCGGCCCCCCTTTGGGCCCTTCAAACCGAATCACCAACACATCCCCGGCCACAACGGTACCATCCATGATCCGCTCCTGGGCCTCTTCCTCAGACTGGAATACCCGGGCGCGGCCAGTGAAATGAGTGCCCTCCTTGCCGGTGATCTTGGCCACCGCGCCAGTGGGCGCCAGGTTGCCGTATAGGATACGCAGATGGCTATCCGCCTTGATGGGGTCATCAAAGGCATGAATGATGTCCTGGCTCGCCGGGTATGGGGCCACGTCTTTCAGGTTGTCCGCCAGTGTTTGCCCGGTGACAGTCACGCAATCGCCATGGAGCATGCCCCGGTCCAGCAACATCTTCATCAACGGCTGGATGCCACCGATGGCAACCAGTTCCGACATCATGTAATGACCACTGGGGCGCAGGTCCGCCAGCACGGGAACCCGCTTGCCGATTTCCACGAAGTCGTCCAGCGTCAAGTCAACGCCAACGGTGCTGGCCATGGCGATCAGGTGCAGCACCGCGTTGGTGGAGCCTCCCAGGGCGATCACCACGGTGATGGCATTTTCGAACGCCTCACGTGTCATGATGTCCGATGGCTTCAGGTCTTTCTCCAGCAGGTGGAGCACAGCCGCACCCGCCGCCCTGCAGTCCGCCGCCTTGGTGTCGGAAATGGCGTTCTGGGCCGAACTGCCCGGCAGGCTCATGCCCATGGCTTCAATCGCCGAGGCCATGGTATTAGCGGTGTACATGCCGCCACAGGAGCCCGGGCCCGGAATCGCGGTTTCCTCAATCTGTTTGACCTCAATCAGGTCCAGGTCGCCCCGGGCATGGGCACCCACCGCCTCGAACACAGAGATAATGTCGGTGTGATTTTCGCCGGGCATGATGGTGCCGCCATAGACAAACACCGATGGCCGGTTCAGCCTTGCCAGGCCCATCATGCAGCCAGGCATGTTCTTGTCGCAGCCGCCGATGGCAACCAGGCCATCGAATCCCTCACAGCCGGCCACGGTTTCAATGGAGTCAGCAATGACTTCCCGCGACACCAGGGAGTACTTCATACCCTCGGTGCCGTTAGCGATGCCGTCCGATACGGTAATGGTGTTGAACGTCAGGCTCTTGCCCCCGGCTTCGTCGGCACCAGCGGCGGATTCTTCCGCTAACTGGTTAATGTGCATGTTGCAGGGGGTGAGATTGCTCCAGGTAGAGGCAATACCAATCTGGGGTTTGCGAAAATCCTCATCGGTAAAACCCACGGCCCGCAACATGGCGCGGCTTGCCGACTTGCCCAGGCCATCAACCACGGGTGCGGAATAACGGCGGCGCTTGTCTTCTGTCATCTCTGTGCTCTCCTGAATATCCGGTTGGCCCGGCCTTGTTCCTGTAATTAACAAAAGACTGTCAGAAACGCACGGCGACAGCAATACAACGCCCCGGGCAATCCCGCACTCCCCTCTGCATCAAACCATCAGTAAACCCTTGCCCGTCGCTTACGGTTATCGGAAATAGCGATTTGCCTTGTTCAGGATCAAGGCTTACTATTTCGCACCTTTTTGGTGCAAATTGGCGCAAACAGCTCAATTGAATGGGATAACAATGGGACGCAGAAACGAACGACTGCGATGGCAATTAGCCAGTGGTCTGCTAAGGGTGTTTCATCTTGAACATCTGACAAACCGATACAGTCGCCGGACTGTGATGGCAGGATTTAGCCTGATCAACGGTACATTGAGTATCGCTCTGGTTTCCTTTATCGCGCTGGTCACACAGGAGGCCTTCATATTTCCGTCGCTGGGCGCCACGGCGTTTATCCTGTTCCACGTTCCACTCGCGGAACCGGCTTCTCCGCGCAATACCTTTTGCGGCCACCTCATCGGTGCATTGATGGGACTGTTCAGCCTTCATATTTTCGGCCTGCAGGACCAAGCATCCGCATTTTTACACGGAGTTGATCTGCCAAGGGTCGGCGCTTCGGCTTTATCCCTCGGCCTGACCGGCTGCCTGATGGTACTATTCCGTGTCGTGCATCCACCGGCCGGAGCCACTGCGCTTATTGTATCACTCGGCCTGATGCCTGATCCGGCACAACTGCCCATCCTGATGGCTGGCGTTGGCCTGCTTCTGGCACACGCTTATTGCATGAACAGGCTGTCGGGCATTCCCTATCCGGTTTGGTCTGCAACGAAATCCACCCCATCGACTGGAGCAGTATCGAGTCCATGAGAATCATCATCCGCTATTTCTTTCGTACCCTTCGATTGATCCTGACCCCTTTCATGCTGATCAGCGAAAAGTTGAGCACACCCAAGGGCATCAAGCGCACTCCTGACGCACAGACAAAGGTGGACAGTGCCTGCGAGGATCTCGCGCTTTACCAGTTCACGGCCTGCCCCTTCTGCATCAAGGTCCGCAAGGAAATCGCGCGCCTGGGCCTCAACATCGAAACCCGTGACGCACAACATGACAGCGAACGCCGCTCAGAACTGGAAGCCGGCGGCGGTCACGTCAAGGTGCCCTGCCTGCGAATTCGGCAGGATGACGGCAAGGATCAATGGCTGTACGAATCCGACGACATCAAGCTATGGCTGCAACGGCAATTCGAACCCGCCGCCTGAATCGTCCGGCAGCGGGTTTATAGATGCCGTCAACCGGGTGTTACCAGTGAACGGTTGCCCGGCCCCGGCAAGGTGCGCCGGGCAGCATTGCGGCCACTGACAATCTCGTAGTTACGGTCTTTGACGGTGCTGACGAAGCGCCAGTCCGCCTTCGCCTCGTCGGGCGTAAACGTCACCAGCATATAGCCCCGTTGGCTCACATTCAGGTAGTCGAGATCGTCCACCAGAAGCTCTATAGCGGCCTCGGCATCGGGTATGGTCGCCTCCGGCAACTGAAGATAGTCTTCAAGACCGGGGGAAGACACCCCCGGCGTGGCGAACTCCACACCCACCTGGTCACCATTGCCGGTTTTCAGGTTGCTTGCCCAGGCATTGTGGGTATCCCCGGCCAGTACCACGAGGTTCTTTTGTAGTTGCCTCGCCGTTTCCAGAATCACCTCCCGTTCCACGTAGTAGCCGTCCCAGGCATCCAGGTTGTAGGGCAGCACGGTTTCAATCCGGGCGATTTCCTCGTCGGTCAACGACGGATCTCCAGCCAGGTAGCGCCCCTTGAGGGTGGCCAGCTCCGCGAACAGGGGCAGTAACACAGACGGGTCCGGATTGATGATGCCGGCCAGCAATTCCGCCGGCAGTGTCATCCGCCCCATCAACACCTGCTGCCCCAGTACCTGCCAGGTGGCGGTTGAGGTTGCCAACGCGTTCTCAAGCCACAGCCGCTGCTCCGCGCCCAGCATGGTGCGGTTCGGGTCGCCCACATCTGCGGCAAATCGGGCCGCGTCAATGCCATCCTGGGTCAGGTAATCAGCGTAGGCCAGTTGCTCGTCACGGCCGATGATCCGTGTATCCAGCATGTGCAGATCCACCAGGTCGCCAAAGCGGAAGCTGCGGGAGATGGTTTCCTGGTCTCCATCCGTGACCGGCCGGATCGGCATCCATTCGAAGTAGGCCCGTAGTGCGTCGAGCTTACGGTCACTGAAGTCACCCTCATCGGCGTTGTGGTTCCCAGCACCGTTCCTCCAGGTATCGTTGGCCACTTCGTGGTCATCCCAGACCGCGATGAATGGCACCTTGCGATGCAATTCCCTCAGATTGTTGTCGCCACGGTAAATGGCGTAGCGGCGACGGTAATCCCTGAGAGTGATCAGCTCGCGGTTATTCGCAGGCGGGAAGGTGCGCTCCATGGCTTCCGCCTCGGCAGCACCATAGCTGTCCGGGTTACTGTCATATTCATAGAGATAATCCCCCAGATGCAGCACGGCATCCAGATTTTCCAGGCCAGCGATTTCACGGTAGACGTTGAAGTAGCCGGCAGGGTAATTGGAACAGGACACCACGGCAAATGTGACCTGGCTCACCGAGCCCTCCGGAAGGGTCTGCGTTATACCGGTCGGGGAAGTGTTTCTGGCGGTGCGGAAACGGTAGTAGTAGCGCTGGCCTGGCATCAGGCCACGAACATCCACCTTGAGCGTGTAATCATGCCGCGCCGAGGCTCGGGTACGGCCGGAATGGGTCATGCCCCGGAAGTCGGCGTCGGTGGCCACTTCCCAGGCAATGTCCACCTCGCGCCCGGAATCGTCGTCCGGCACGGCACGAGTCCAGAGGATCACGCCATCCTGCAGGGGGTCGCCACTGGCGACGCCCTGGGAGAAGCGGATGTCACGTTTGTCGTTGCTGTCGAGTACGCATCCGGCCAGCCCTGTGGATATGGCTACAGCGCCCATGCCCATGGCGGATGCTTTCAGGAAGTCCCTGCGGCTCAGTCGTTTCATACCTTTCCCTGCCCTGGTTTAGTGGTCAGGTAAAAGGTAGCGCCAAAGTGTAACGACAGGATGACGGATGGCGACATCCTGAATAGCAAATCACGACAGGCCGGGCAAACCCGCTACCCTTCGACGAAGATCGGCCCCATGCCATAGTTCCAGAGGATGACGGAGCCGACGCGGGTTGACACCAGGATAACCAGCGCCACGGTCAAAAGGGCACCGATGTACATCACCGCCTGTTCCTTGGGTATGCCCATGACAATCGGCAGGCCATCGTACATCAGCCAGGCGCCATAACAGGCCGCCGCCAGGAAAACCAAGGCGTTGAACCAGGGCACCGGATAAAGCAACGCAAAACCGGCCAGGAACAGCGGCGTGCAGGAGTACGATGCCAACGCAATGCCGTTGGACGGCACGGTTTCTTCATGGGCACCATACGTCCGGGCCATCCAGTTGATGGCAAATCCCAGGGCAAACACCCCCACCAGCATGGCCAGATAGGTCAGAATGCTTAGCTGTATCGCACTGACTTCTGTGAGCTTTATGACGCGCTCACCGCTCACCGTCCAACCGATATGGGCCGTGGAGATGTAGGCACAGATCGGTGCTATCGCGCCAAGCAACAGCACATAGGCAACATAAAGCCGCCGGGGAGGTGCGTGTTCCTTGCGAATCTCGGCCCACTCGGCATCAGGATGGGTGAACAGACCAAAAGCGTGGTTCAGGAGCATGGCTTTACCCCCTTGAGGTAATTTTATTATTGGTTGAATGGATACGCCTCGCGAGCCTGGAAAGATCAGGCCACGCTATCATCAACTATAGACTAGAAACGCAAGTGTTAAAGCCCCAAACATCAAGGACAACTCTCACGTACCATCAAACAGGTTGGCAGAAGAACATTCCCGTCCTCTTTCTCTCCGAGAAAAATCTGCGCGGCCGTGCGGCCTTTCTCGGCACTCTGTTGGTACATGGTCGTCAGCGAGGGGTGCAGGTTAGCGCCTTCCGGAATACCGTCAAAGCCGACAATGCGAACGTCTTCCGGCACTTTCAGGCCCATTTGCAAGGCTACCTGTATAGCCGCCAATGCAATCCGGTCACTCATGCAAAGCATCAGATCAGGGCGGGGACTACAGGTTAGCGCTTCACGGGCGGCCTGGTAGGCATCCTGATGGGTATTGGTAGGGGTGGACCATATCCTGTCGGAGGACACGTGATGGCCCGCCGCATCCAGCGCATCAAGGTAGCCACGGAGCCTGCGTACAGAAATGGCCCGAACCTCGTTGAACAGTTCATGATCCCGAATCCGACAGACGCGGTCGGTATCCACCAACCTCAATCCCATGATGGCCACGTTGGAAGGCGGCTGTTTGAGCGCGTGCCTGGCAATGCACCGGGCTCCCTCGTAGTTGTCGATATTGACCCAGGTACATCCCTCCAGATCAAAATCCACGGCCACCATCTGTTTGCCATGCTGCAACAGACGGTCGTAGGTGCGCCCCTTTTTCAGCCAGCCGTAGACGATGAATCCGTCCACCATGGCTTCCTGTAACCGGCTGCGGTGCTCATCGTCCTCCTGGCTGGACAGCAGCAGCATATTCATCCGGCGCTGGTCGAACACCTCTGCAAGACCATGGAGAAACTCGCTGGCAACGGGATCGGTCAGGCTGTAAGCAAGATTGTCCGCCAGCATGACACCCACGTTGCCGGTCCTACCGGTACGCAAACTCCGTGCTGCCGCATTGGGCCCCATATAACCGTGGCGACGGCACTCTTCGAGAATCCATCGGCGGCGGGCATCTGAAAGCTGGTCCGGCCGGTTGAAAGCATTTGAAATGGTCGCGGTGGACACATTGAGTTTCTCGGCCATCAGCTTGACGGTAAGTCGCCTCGGCCGGTTATCAGGGTTGTTCATCTCCATTCAAAGCTCACTCTATTGACTGGCTAGCCGTACCGAATCATCCGTGACTGGAGCGGATACCAAAGGCGGCAGACTGAGCCCATTGGTATCGAACACGTGCAATAACGCCGGCTCGGTGTTGATGGTTACCCTCTGGCCGGCCTGTATCTGGCAGGGTACCGGTTCCCGAACCACCACAAGATCCCCCATTCCCGGCATTTCCAGATAAACGTAGGCTTCATTACCAAGATACTCGACATTCACCACTTCCAGACCACGGTCGGGGCCGGAAACTTCAAGCTCAATGTGTTCAGGGCGAAGCCCCACAGTCATCTCCGCCCCGTCAGCCAGATGCGACGTGTCACGATCCAGGCTTACCGCGCCCATACCACACACCTTGATTTCGGCACGATTGTCCTGCCCCGATGCCTGCAGAGTGGCGGGAATCAGGTTCATCTTTGGCGAGCCGATGAACCCCGCTACGAAAAGGCTGGCGGGCGTTTCGTAGAGTTCATAGGGCGTACCAACTTGCTCAATATGCCCGCCATTGAGCACAACGATTTTGTCGGCCAGGGTCATGGCTTCCACCTGATCATGAGTGACATAGATCATGGTGGACTGCAGCCGGTCATGCAGCTTCGCAATTTCCGTACGCATTTGCACACGCAGGCTGGCATCCAGGTTGGACAGCGGTTCGTCGAACAGCATGATTTTGGGTTCCCGGGCCATGGCGCGGCCAATGGCAACCCGCTGGCGCTGACCACCGGACAACTCCCTGGGCTTTCGCTGCAAGAGGCTAGTGAGTTGAAGCACCTCTGCGGTTTTTTCCACCCACTCCTGGATTTTGCCCTTATTGGCTTTGCCAAGCTTCAGGCCAAAAGCAATGTTTTCATAGACCGACATGTGCGGGTAGAGCGCGTAGGACTGGAACACCATGCCCACCCCGCGTTCCTTGGGGGACAGGTCGGTGACAACCTCGCCACCGATCTCGATATCGCCGGCCGAGGGCTCCTCCAGCCCCGCAATCAGGCGTAGCAGGGTGGACTTCCCACACCCAGACGGGCCCACAAATACCACGAACTCTCCGTCCTCGATGCGCAAATCCACATTGGGAATAATTTCAATTTTGCCAAAGGTCTTGTTGATCTTTTTCAGTTCCACGCATGCCATGGTGGAGACTCCTCTGTTGGGCCCGGCCCTCAAGCCGGGCTCCGGTGCTTTACTGTTCCGCGAACAGCGCCTGATATGGGGGCAACACGAGTTCGCCATCTTCCAGGCGGCCACTGAACCCATGCCCCTGGGCGAGTTTGTTGATGTCGCATGGCAACGGTACCCGAACCTCCTTTCCGGTCAGGTTCAAGGCCACCAGCAACGACTGCTCATCGGTTTTTCGGAGCCAACACAAGGCCTCCCCAGTATCCTCAAGAACGGTGAGGTCCCCGCGAACCAGGGCCGGCTGTTGCTGCCGCCAGTGGATTAGTTTTCGTACGGCATTGAGTGTGGAGCCCGGGTCGGCCTCCTGGACACTGACGGCAAACTCCAGGTGATCCCGGTCCACCGGCAGCCAGGGCCTTACGGAGCTGAACCCACCCTGGGCGACCGGCTCCCAGACCATAGGCGTGCGACAACCGTCGCGCCCCCGGAACTCGGGCCAGAAGCTGATGCCGTAGGGGTCCTGCAGTTCGTCGTAGGGTACCGTTGCCTCCGGCAGACCCAGTTCCTCGCCCTGGTACATGGACACGCTTCCCCGCAGCGACAGCAGCAATGCCATAAGGATTCGTGGGTAAGCGTGAAGGTCCTCGGCCCCATCGCCCCAGCGGGAAGCCACCCGCACCACATCATGGTTGCTCAGGGCCCAGCAGGGCCAGCCATCGCCAAGTCCCTTCTGGTAGCTTCGTACCACCTCACGCACATAGTCTGGCCCATGACGGTCAGACAACAGGTCGAAGGAATACGCCATGTGAAGGCGATCATCACCGGCCGTGTATTCCGCCATTCGTTCCAGGGGTTTATCGTCACCGATCTCCCCCACCAGTGTGGTTTCCGGGAATTCATCCATCAGCGCCCTCAGGTCACTGAGGAAGCCGATATTCTCAGGCTGGCTCAGGTCATTCACATGGCGCTGGTAGGTGTAAGGGTTCATACCCTGAGCCACGAACGTCTTGTTTTCCCCTACCGGCACCGCCGGATTGTCCGCCAGACTCTGGTTATGAAAATAGAAATTAACGGTATCGAGCCTGAAACCATCCGCCCCTAACTCCAACCAGAAACGCATGTTATCCAGGTTGGCCTGGCGTACATCGGGATTATGGAAGTTGAGATCCGGCTGGCTGGCCAGGAAATTGTGCAGGTAATACTGCCCCCGGCGGGTGTCCCAGGCCCAGGCACTGCCACCGAAGATGGACAGCCAGTTATTGGGCGGCGTGCCATCCGGTTTGGGATCTGCCCATACAAACCAGTCCGCCTTGGGGTTGTCGCGGCTGCGGCGACTCTCCTCGAACCAGGGATGGGCATCCGACGTGTGGCTGATGACCTGATCAATAATCACCTTCAGGTTCAGTCGATGCGCTTCGCCAACCAGGGCCCGAAAGTCTTCCATGGTTCCGAAAATCGGGTCTACTCCCCGGTAATTGGACACATCGTAGCCAAAGTCCTTCATCGGTGAGGTAAAGAAAGGAGACAACCAGATGGCATCCACCCCCAGCGAGGCCACATAGGGCAGTTTCTCGGTTGCCCCCTTGAGGTCACCAATGCCATCCCCGTTGCTATCCATAAAACTGCGAGGATAGATCTGGTAGATAATGCCACCTTTCCACCAGGGCTGTGACTGGCTCATACACATAACTCCTTAGTTAACCTTTGACCGCGCCCGCCGTCAGGCCGGACACAATTCGACGTTGAAAAATCAGTACCAGGACCACCAGCGGCACGGTGACAATCACCGATGCCGCCATCAGGTGCCCCCAGGGCAATTCGTGCTGGGACCCACCGGTAATCAGAGCGATAGCGACCGGCACCGTGCGCTGGTCATCCGTCAGGGTGAAGGTCAGCGCAAACAGAAACTCGTTCCACGCGGCGATAAACGCCAGCAGGCCGGTTGTCGCCATGGCCGGCCCCATCAGCGGAATAAACACCTTGAAAAGCGTCACCATCGGCGAAGCCCCGTCCACAATCGCGGCTTCCTCAAGCTCCTTCGGCAATTGCCGCATGAACGTGGTCAGCACCCAGACCGTGAACGGCAGGGTAAAAATGGTGTAGGAAAACACCAGCGACAGTGGATCGTTATAGAGGTTGAAGGCACGGATCACCTCAAACAGACCAGACAGCACCGCCACCTGCGGGAACATAGACACACCGAGGACAATCATCAGCACAGTGCCGCGGCCCCGGAAATGCACCCGCCCCAGGGCGTAGGCGGCGGTGAGGCCAAAAAACATGGCAATGGCGACCGCCGACGACGCCACCAGCACCGAGTTCCAGATACTGGTCACGAACGACCCCTCTCCCAACACGGCCTGGTAGTTCTCCAGATTGAAGGAGGTGATCCAGTAATCGATGCTGAACAGCTCAGAGCCACGTTTGAACGACGTCACGATGGCGTAGTAGAAGGGAAACACCGTGAATAGCATGATGGCGGTGAGCAGTATCCCGAAGCCCGTTTTGGCGGCTATTTTTTTCAACAGTTTGCGGTTCATGCATCACCTCCGAACTGCTTTCGCCCCAGATAGAGATAGGTAATGGTCAATAGGGCAATGATCAGGAACAGCACTGTTGAAGCCGCCGAGCCGTAGCCTACATCCTGGAACTCCACCAACTGCTGGCGAGCGTAGACCGACATGGACATGGTGTCCTCGCTGTTGGAGGTGAGCACGTAGATCACGTCGAACACCCGCAGCGCATCCAGTATCCGGAAGATAATGGCGACCATCAGCGCCGGGTAGATCAGCGGCAGGGTCACGCGGAAGAACACCCGCACCGGATGAATACCGTCCACCTTCGCCGCCTCGTAACAGTCCGAGGGCAGCATTTGCAGCGCCGCCAGGGTCAGAAGCGCCATGAAAGGGGTCGTTTTCCAGACATCCACCATGATCACCGCCCACATGGACAGATCCGAGTTGGCGGTCCAGTTCAGAGGGTCGGCAATCACGCCGAGGGTCATCAGCAGGTCGTTGATGATCCCGAACTGGTCGTGGAGCATCCAGCCCCACATCTTGGCCGACACAATGGTGGGGATGGCCCAGGGAATGAGTGTCGCGGCACGTATCCAGCCGCGCCCGCGAAACTGGGCATTCAGCGTCAGCGCGATAATCAGCCCCAACACGGTTTCGGCCCCCACCGACACCACCGTGAAGAACAGCGTGTTCCAGACCGCGCGCCACCAGCTCGGGTCTGCCAGCACGCCATACCAGGCGCCATTGTCGTACACCAGGTAGTTTTCGAAGCCGATCAAGCTGTAGGTACTGATGTCCGAGAAACTGGCATCGGTAAAGCTGAACCAGATGGTCCGCATCAGGGGCCAGCCGGCAACCGCCGCCAGAACCACCAACATCGGAATCAGGAACATCCAGGCAGCACGCAGGCGCTGACGATGCACCCGATTATGTCGCCGTTTAGGGGGAACGGACCGGGCGAGTGGTGGCTCGCCCGCATCCGCATTTGCCGGAGTAACGGTGGAATCTGCCATGATCATTACCAGCCGCGACGACCAAGCCGCTCCAGTTGGCGCTCAAGATCACTCAACGCTTTTTCAGGCTCGGTCTTGCCGGAAAGCACATCGTGGGTGGCGTTGAAAAAGGCGTTACTGACACGGCCGTACTGATCGCCGGTTGCCGAAGAGGGCCGGGGGACACCGTTCTTGAAGGTCTCGAACAGTTCACCGAAGAACGGCACCGCTGCAAGCACTTCCTCATCACGGTACAGGTCTGGAATGGTCGGGTTGTAGCTGCCCTCAATGGCACGGCGTTTCTGTTCTTCGTAGCTGGTCAGGAAACGCACCAGGTCGGCCGCTTCATCAACGTTTTTCGAGTATTTCGACACCGCCAGCTGCCAGCCACCCAAGGTGCCGGCGTGCCGGCCGTCCTTTCCACCTTTGGGCAGTGCGACCACGCCCACCTTGCCCTTGACCGGACTATCCTCGCTTTGCGCCAGGCTCCAGGCATAAGGCCAGTTGCGCATATACAGCGCATTGCCGGACTGAAAAACGCCCCTTGCCTCTTCCTCGGTGTAGTTCAGGACACTGCGTGGAGAGATGCCGTCAATCCAGGTGCTGGCCAGCGCTAACGCTTCTGCGGCCTGTTCATTGTTGACGGAGACCTCGCCCTGATCATTCACTACGGTCCCGCCGTTATGGCTGGCGATCCACTCGAGCGCATTGCAGGTCAGCCCCTCATAGGCACGGCCCTGCCAGACGTACCCCCAGAAGCGGTCGTTACCGGCCTTGCGCTCCTTGGCCATAACGGTTTCGGCGGTACTGGTTAGTTCCTGCCAGGTCTCGGGCGCCTCCAGATTGTATTTTTCCAGGAGGTCCTTGCGGTAATAGAGCACGCCGGCGTCCGTAAACCAGGGCATGGCCACCAGGCTGCCGTCCACCGTATTGTTCTCTACCAGCGCATCGAAGTGATTGCTTTCTGCTCCGTCCGTGTATTCAGACAGATCAACAAGGTGGCTGGCCAGCATGCCCGGCCAGACAACGTCGATCTGGAAAACATCCACGTCGCCCGACCGAGCGGCGAACAACTGCTGGTACAGCGACAGGCGTTCAGTGGCAGAATTGGGCGTGGAGACCACCTTCACCTCATGGCCGGTTTCCTCGGACCACGCCTGAGTGCCCTCTTCACACAGTTGCTTCTCTGCACCAACGGCGCCACAAGAAATAGTGATGGTTTTTGCCTGCAGGCCGCCGGCCAACATACTGGCGGCAACGCCTGCCAGGACCCACTGAAATCCAAGAGATCTGAACATAGTGCTTACCTCATCTTGTTGTTGTCGGACTCAGAACCAGATTTCCATCTGAGTACCAAAAGTCCACTGGCTGCCGCCAAAGTCTTCCTGGCCCAGGGCATCGCCGCCGTCGTAGCGGTTAAGCTCGTCGTCCCAGGTGGAGTAGCTGGCGAAGACACGGATTTCCGGGCGGTTCCAGAAACCGCCAACCTGCGGCTTGAACGTTGGTGCAATGGTGAAACGAGCATAGTCGCCATCGACGTCACCACGGCCTTCATAGCCTTCGGTTTGCAGGTCCATCACCTGCCAGGAGGCCTCGTACTGCATCTCGAAGTTGGCACCCAGTTCGTTCGCCAGGCGAGTGTTGAAGGTCAGCCATTGGTACTCGTCCCCTTCCACATAACGATCCTTACTAGTTTCCGCCATGATCATCGGGGCAAGACGCCA
Organism: Marinobacter sp. V34; assembly: GCF_055524115.1. Classification (NCBI taxonomy): domain Bacteria; kingdom Pseudomonadati; phylum Pseudomonadota; class Gammaproteobacteria; order Pseudomonadales; family Marinobacteraceae; genus Marinobacter; species Marinobacter sp. V34. Next base: position 263,466 of record NZ_JBUPZY010000005.1, read on the forward strand.
TGCATCGCCCAATCGAGTGGTACCGTAGACTGCAACCCGGGTACTGTTGGCATCCTCATGCAGATTGCCATCGGCGCCGATGTTCTTGACCTCAGCACCCAGGCCCTGGCCGTGCAGCAGCGCGACCTTGAAGTTGCCTTCGGAAACTCCGAAAAAACTGTCGCCATGGTAGGCCAGCATGGTGTTCACACCGGTATCGGCCGCTTCCATAGCGCCATCAACGATACGCTCCTCGTTGTCCGCCGCGGACATGCCGTTGATCATCCATTGCACGTTGCCAAAATAGTTATTGGCAGTGAGGATCAGGTTGTCGGTGTCCGAAGTGCCGTCGGTAGTATTGGGGTCGGATGGAAAGTCCAGAAAACTGCGGCCGTATAACGAAAAATTGGACGTTACCGAATCGCTGAAAGCCACGTCGTAGATGCCGGCACCAGTACCAGCCAAAAAGACGAAATCACTGTCGAGCCAGTGGATGTCGAAATTGTCCCGGTCAAAACGCTTGCCGGCCCAGATCGAGGCGTCCTCAAAAATACCGGTGAAGCTGGCCAGGTTGCTGAACTCCACATACGCCTGGCGCACGTTCAGGGCGCCGTCGCCAGCGGTCCAGTCGTTACTGGAGGTGGTGGAATCGGCGATCATCAGGCGGTAATGGGCCTTGGTGCCGTTGTCCGCCACAGTTTTGTAATTGAGGATGGCTTCCAGGTAGGTGTCCGGTTCGTTACCCAGCCGGCCCACGGCACCGCCCACAGAACCGGCGGGGGTCAAGTAGGGGCTGCCAGGGGCGCTCTTGCCCTCTTTGTTCAGCAGAAGCCCGGAGCGGGCGTAAGTGTTGAAGGAGAAACCCTGCTCACCACGGGCATGGGGCTCAACATCCGTCAGTTGCGCTTCAAGGGCAGACAGGCGCTCTTCCACGCTTCCCTGGGCGTGAAGATCAAACGGAAGCCCTGCGGTCACCACCAGGGTCAGTGCAGCCGCCATGGGATGATGGCCAGGTGCTTTATGAAAAATCATCGTTGGAACCTCGTCTTGTTTTTGTAAGGTCTGATTTCCATACAGCTTTTACGCTGGCAACTTAATGCATTAAGTTCAAGATTAAGAAAATCCTGTCTTCAGAATGATCATCACGACATCAATGTATCAAGTGCTTTGAATGCGTATTTAGCTGTCATTTCACTTAATCATTTCCTGCCGGCTGCATGTCTAATGCACACAAACTTAAATGATTAAGTTATGACCAACCATAATCACGATAGATAGGACCTGCAACCTTGCGGGGAACTTAATTTCAACTTAATTTTCGCAGGCTGAAGGCAGACCAGGTGAGCCCCGGCCTGCCGAAATACTACGCCTTTCTCGGGTCGGTGGCGGCGATAAGCGGTTGATCGCGATACTGGTCTCTGAAACCGAGAAGACTCTCAACACCGGTAAAATCCACCAGATCCCGGAAATCGATCCAGTCCACCAGACAGTAGAGGCAGATGGCCGGGTAGTTCCACTGAGAAAACTGACCGTCGTCCACCATGGCCGCCAGGGTTCTGAACGTCATCATGATGCGCTCACGCTGGAGGTTGAAAAACATCAGGTCTTCGCTGGTATCCACGCCAGATCGTGCCGACAGCAGCAGGATCACTGCGGAGTCGTTGGCGGCGTCAATCAGAGTCAGCTGGTTTTCCTGATCCCAGGTCAACGGCGCCAGGCCCTGTTTTTCGCCGACGTAGCGGGCAATCACCCGGGAATCGTAGACCTCCTGATTGTCATCAATCAGCATGGGGATTTTCAGCGCCGGGTTATTGCGCCTGAGCTCGTCCCTGCCCTGACCGTAGATGTCGAGGTTCACGAATTCATGGTCATTGTCAGCCAACAGCAGCCTGATACGACGAACATAGGGGGAGGTGGTGGAACCGATCAGTTTCATGAGATCTCCTTGGTTGAATGGCGTTACGGTCAGAACAGGTTTTCAGGATCTGCAAATTCATAGCCGGTGGACTCCGCCACCTCGCGAAAGGTGACCTTGCCCTCGAACACATTGAGGCCGTTGCGCAGATGTGGGTCGTCTTTCATCGCCCGTTCCGGTCCCTTGTTGGCCAGGGCGACGATAAACGGCAGTGTTACATTATTCAGTGCGAGAGTGGAGGTTCTTGCCACCGCGCCCGGCATATTGGCAACACAATAGTGCACTACCCCATCCACGACGTAGGTAGGCGCGTCGTGCGTGGTGGGTTTCGAGGTTTCGGTACACCCACCCTGATCAATGGCCACATCCACCATCACGCTACCTTCAGGCATGCGGCTGACCATATCGCGGGTTACCAGCTTGGGCGCGGACGCTCCGGGAATCAGCACACCACCGATCACCAGGTCCGACTCGGTCACCGCTTCCTCAAGGGTCGCTGCGGTTGAGAACAATGTGCTAATGCGATTGCCATAGAGATGGTCGAGGTTTCTCAGGACATCCATATTACGATCGAGCACCGTTACATGGGCCCCCAGGCCAATAGCCATGGCCACCGCGTTTTGCCCCACCACACCACCGCCAATCACGGTTACCTTCGCTGGACTCACACCCGGCACACCGCCGAGCAGCACACCCCGCCCGCCAAGGGATTTCTCCAGGCAGTGGGCACCAGCCTGAATCGACATTCGCCCCGCCACTTCCGACATCGGGGCCAGTAGCGGTAGCCGCCCGTGGCTGTCGGTGACGGTTTCATAGGCAATACAAGTCGCCCCCGATGCCACCAGGTCATCGGTCTGGGCCTGGTCTGGCGCCAGGTGCAGATAGGTGAAAAGCGTCTGGCCGGGCCTCAACAAAGCTCGTTCTCCCGCTTGGGGCTCCTTGACCTTGACGATCATGTCGGCGGCCTCAAACACGGCCGCTCCACTCTCCAGAATCTCGGCCCCCGCCTTCACATAATCGTCGTCTGTGAAGCCGATGGCGGCGCCAGCATTTTTCTCAACGCAAACACCATGGCCATGGCCACACAGTTCGTGGACCGCTGCCGGTGTCATTCCTACCCGGTACTCTTGATTCTTGATCTCCTTCGGTACGCCGATCTTCATGACTGACCCCTTGAATCCGTGAGGTAAACAATGTCTCATCCCGTAAAGTGTAGTAAAAAGGTCTGACGCCGGCAGTAGCAATTGAATGCATCGGTTTGATGGGCCTCGGCATAAAACCCGAAGCAATCCACGCAATCGACCCAAACGGAGCAGGAACCAATGAACAGGTACAGGCACGCCCTGGCGACAACGCCACTCTCACTCGCAGCAGCCCTTACACTGGCAAGCGGACAGGTGACAGCCGACATGCAGACTGAAACCGTGGAATACACCGTAAACGGCGAAACGTTTACCGGCTACATGGCCTACGACGACGAAGCCGATGGCAAGCGCCCCGGCGTTCTGGTGGTTCACGAATGGTGGGGGCACAACGAATTTGCCCGTGAACAGGCGGAAAAGCTGGCCGCCGCCGGCTACACGGCGTTTGCGCTGGATATGTACGGCTCGGGCAAACTCGCCGAGCACCCCGAAGACGCGCAGGCCTTCATGAAGGAAGCGACCAAAGATATTGATCAGGTCAAGGCTCGCTTCATGGCTGCCAAGGAGTTACTCGCACAGCACGACAGTGTCGACGGTAGCAAAATTGCCGCCCAGGGTTATTGCTTTGGCGGTGCCGTGGTACTGAACATGGCGCGCCTGGGCGTGGATCTGGATGCCGTGGTCAGTTATCACGGTGCGCTGGGCAGCCCTATCAAGGCCGAAGCTGGCAAAGTGCAGCCTCGGATTCACGTCTACACCGGTGGCGCAGACAAGATGGTACCTTCGGACCAGGTGTCCGGCCTGGTAAAAGAAATGCAGGATGCCGGAGCTGATCTGACCCTGGTCAGCTTCCCCGGTGTCATGCATTCGTTCACCAACCCGGGAGCGGATCAGGTCGCCGAGGAATTCAATATGCCCATCGCCTATGACAAGCAGGCAGCGAAACGCTCCTGGGAGGGCACCCTGCGGCTCTACGAAGACGTTTTCAGCGACTGACAGTATATCCCTCAGAGGGCATCTTCTATGATGCCCTTCACTTCCTCCCCGCCCCCATTCCACGTCCGGCAGGGGATGAACGATGTCATGTTGGGTGGGAATCACAAAATCCACCCACAAAAAAAGGCAGCCGAAGCTGCCTTTTTGGCGGTGTCCTACTATCCGTTAGATAGCAGTAACGTTTTCCGCCTGAGGACCTTTCTGGCCCTGGGTAACGGTGAACTCAACCTGCTGGCCTTCTGCCAGGGTCTTGAAGCCGCTGCCCTGAATTGCGCTGTAGTGAACGAATACGTCCGGGCCGCCTTCACGAGTGATAAAGCCAAAGCCTTTTGCTTCGTTGAAGAACTTAACAGTGCCGGTAGTAGTAGACATACTTAAACTTCCTGAAATCAATCATTTTATCTTGCCGCCAAGCCATCATCGTGATGCCTGATCAGCGTTTACGGAAATACAGAATTCGCGGAATCAAAAACAGGACGGTCACTACTAACTGCGGAGGTACGTCTTATTCATGAAAGCTTTACTGAATCTTTCCTACGCAAATAACTCTACTCTTTGTTTTTGGGATTGCCAAGCGTATTTTTAATTTATTGAGTACGTAGAGTTACCCATCATCCCCGGACCAGGCCGAAGGTGTAAATTCCCAGCGCTGTCATGAGGATAGAGCCAACAACATGGGCCAGAATTCCAGCCAGGGCCATGCTCCATTTGCCCTCCTGAATGGCGGAAAGCATTTCCAGAGAGAAGGTGGAGAAGGTGGTCAGGGCGCCGCAAAGGCCGGTAATGGCGAACAGGCGCCATTCCGGTGCTAACGACGTGCCGTGAACGAAATAGCCAATCAGCAGGCCGACAAGCCAGCCGCCGGAGAGGTTGGCCGCCAGGGTGCCGTAGGGAATGGCGTGGTAGCTGCTGTTGAGCCAAAGGCCCAGGGCCCATCTCAGGTTCGCGCCGATGACGGCCCCGGTGCTTACCGCCAGGATTGATAGCCACATTCTCCGAGTTACCTCCTGGTTTGGTGCCTGCCGGATGTTGCCATCCGGCGCCCTTCAATCCAAACCCTAGTACCGTCTGTCAGGCCGGGTTGTGGTCGATCAATGTGTCCTTATTGCGGGCGAACTCGTCGAACGGGAAGTCGTCGACGGTCAGCATTTCCAGGACGACCGCCTCGTAATCACGCATAAACTCGGCCTCTTCCTTGGTGAAAATGTCTGCCTCCAGAGCCGCTTCAAAGCGTTCCTCGGGGTGCAGGGCATCCATCGGAAGCTGCCCCTTGGCGTATGCTTTGGTGACTTTGCGGTAAAGCTGCTCCGCCTTGTCGTAGTCCTTCAACAAGTGGTTGTATTGCGCAATGGGATTCTCCACTGCGCCTTTTCCTTCACCAGCCGTTGTCCAGGCTCCGGCCAACAGCTTTTCCCGTACCGGACTGTCGGTGGAGATGGCTTTTGCCAGTTTGCGGGCCAGATCATCATGGGGTTGGTCCCAACGACGGCCAAGGGGCATGGTGATGGCACGCAAGGCCATGGCTACCGGGCGGTTGGGGAGGTTCTGGAGGAATTCCTCCATGGCGGTTTCCGCTCGATTCAGCAGCAACGCCATGCTGTATTCCATCAGGTCGCGCTCACCGTCAACGGACTGGGACTCATGCCAGTTCTTGAGCACCATGGAAGCCAGGTAAAGGTTGGCCAGCACATCGCCCAGGCGGGCGGAGATCAGCTCACGCATTTTCAACTCTGAACCCAGCGTGGTCATCGCAGCGTCCGCGCACAGACCAAAGGCCGCGCTAAAGCGGGCTACGCCTTGAGCGTATTTGCGAGCAGCATGGTCAAACGGCACATCGGCCCTACCAATCCCCAGGGCCTGGGTGAAGGCGCGGGCGGCATTGCCAAAGATCAGCCCGGCGTGGCCGAAGAACGCATCGTCGAACGCATCGATGTCGTCGTTGTCCTTGGCCGCCAGTTCCTGGAGCACATAGGGATGACAGCGGATCGCCCCCTGGCCAAAGATCATCAGGCTGCGGGTCATTATGTTGGCGCCTTCCACGGTGATGGACACCGCCGCACCACTGAAGCCGATACCCAGGTAGTTGCGGGGGCCAAGGGTGACCGTTTTACCACCGTGCACATCCATGGCGTCCGTCAGGACACCGCGCTGAAATTCGGTCAGGTGGTACTTGAGGATCGCCGACGGCACCGCCGGTTTTTCGCCTTTGTCGATCATGTTCGCGGTGTGATTCACCGCCGACTGGGCAATGTAGGTCTTGGCAGCAATGCGCGCCAGCGGCTCCTGAACGCCTTCCATATCAGCCACCGGGGTATTGAACTGGCGGCGAATGCGGGTGAAGCCGCCAGCAGTGCCCACGGAGTAGGCAGCCGCCCCGGCCGCGCCGGATGGCAGGGTAATGCAGCGGCCAACAGACAGGCACTCAACCAGCATGCGCCAGCCCTGACCGGCCATTTCCTGGCCACCGATGATGTAATCCAGCGGAATGAAAACGTCAGTACCCTTGATGGGGCCGTTCATAAACGGGGTACCGATGGGGCAATGCCTGCGGCCTATTTCCATACCTTCGGTATTACGGGGAATCAGCGCACAGGTAATGCCGTAGTCCTTGGTATCGCCCAGCAATCCGTCGGGGTCGAACATGCGGAAAGCGAGACCAACCACGGTGGCCACCGGCGCCAGGGTAATCCAGCGCTTCTCGAAGTTGAGTCGCAGGCCCAGCACTTCTTTACCTTCAAACTCACCCTTGCAGACCACACCGGTATCGGGCAGTGAAGTTGCGTCAGAACCCGCGCGCGGCCCAGTAAGGCCGAAACAGGGAATTTCGCGACCGTCCGCCAGGCGAGGCAGGTAATGGTTCTTCTGCTCATCCGTTCCGTACTTGACGAGAAGTTCGCCCGGGCCCAGGGAGTTGGGCACGCCTACCGTAACCATCAGCATTTCGTTGGCCGCCAGCTTCTGCAGCACCGCCGTCTGTGCCTTGGCAGAAAAGTGCAGGCCGCCGTATTCCTCGGGAATGATCATGCCGAAGAACTTCTCTTTCTTGAGGAAGTCCCATAGCTCTTCCGGCAGGTCAGCACGTTCAACCGCCAGATCCCAGGCATTGCACATCGAGATCGCCTGGGTGCACTGATTGTCCACGAACGCCTGCTCTTTTTCGGACAGGCCCGTGTTGCGGTTGATCAGCAGGTTGTGCCAGTCCGGACGACCAGTGAACAGCTCACCATCCCAGCTCACTGTGCCGGCCTCAAGAGCAACTTTTTCGGTGTCGGAAACCTTCGGTGCCACTTTCTTGAACATCGCAAACACCCGCGGCGTCAGCCAGCTGCGGCGGAACCCGGGAAGGCCTGCCGCTGCGGTAACCGCAGCACCTATAAACAGAATCAGCGCTAGCCACCCTGATGCGAGGACCAGCGACAACACGCCGGTTACTACCATGACCCCGATAGCGGGTTTAGCACCGGATTCCTTTCGCATCACAACAAGGAGTCCGGCAACAGCAACAAGAAACAGTATGAAAGTCATCATGGATACTCTCTGTCGTCCGTCGTTTTAAGTGTCGAAAACTACAATTTGTTACGTTTAACCTACCTGATCAGATGAATCCTGACCAGCAACTGGTTCACCATCAGGCAGTTACAATCACGCGAATACCTTCCAGTGATAGCGTGGCTTGCCCCAACGCCGTTTCCGCCGCCGCCATTTGCGCGCGGAAAAAGTCGATTTCGCTATCACGAATGGCGGGGTTCACCTTTTTCATCGCTTCAAGACGCTGAATTTCGGGCCCAAACACGTCCCTGACCTGCGCCAGAGCCGAGGTTTTCAGGGGCTCAAGATGCGGCTCGGCAAGATGTTCAGCATGATCCACCATGGTTTCAACTTGCGGGCGAATCTGCGGCACGATCGCCTGGGCTGTACGCCTGCGGATGTTCGAGCACATATCGTTGAGCCTGTCGTGGGGCAACGTTGCCGACAGGTCACGCCCGTTCACGTCTACCAGCAGCCGCAACGGCGAGACCGGCAGGTAGCGGGACAATTGCAGCGATTCCGGTGCCGGGCAATGCACGGTATACAGGGCCTCCAGCAACAGGGTGCCGGGTGGCAGCGCCTTAACCGTCATACTGGCCAAAGCCGCCTTACCCAGCCCGGAACTGGTGACCGATTCCATGACCCCGGTTACCAGCGGATGCTCCCAGCTCATGAAGGCCATGTCTTCGCGCTCAAGGGCCTGCTGACGACTCCAGGTAACGGTCAAACCGTCTTCCGGCAGTTCGGTCACATGTCCGGCCTGGTATTGCTCACCTGGTCTCAGCACGTCGGCGTGCTCGGAATGATCCTCGACCTCAACGCCGAGGATATCGCAGGCCTCCATTATATAGTCACGGACCTGGGCAGACTCTTCCTCCGATTCGATCTGACCTATCAGCGACTCTGCCACGTCCGGGCGACAGGAATTGAGCTCGATGAGCGCATCTCGGCCGTTTCGCAGCAAAGTCCGCAGCCGTTCGGCCTCCGCCAGCGAAGCGTCCACCAGTGCCGGTAACTCATCTGTCGCACCGTCGATCACGGTCTGCCACTGCCCCGCCACATGGTCATGGACTGCAACACCCACCGAGCAACTCTCGTTAAAGGCATTCAGGCCTTCCTCAAACCAGCGGTACTGAACCTCCTGGGCCGTTCCCTGCAAGTAGGGGATATGGATATCGATGGTGTCGGTCTGGCCGATACGATCGAGCCGGCCGATGCGCTGTTCCAGCAAGTCCGGGTTGGCGGGCAGATCGAACAGGATCAGGTGATGGGCGAACTGGAAATTGCGGCCCTCACTGCCAATTTCCGAGCAGATCAGCGCCTGGGCCCCCTGTTCCGTGTCGGCGAAGTAGGCTGCGGCCCGGTCCCGCTCGATCAGACTGAGATGTTCGTGGAAGGCGGCGCTGCGGATACCCGCGCGTAGCTGCAGATAATGTTCCAGGGCCATGGCGGTCGAGGCATGGGCACAGATTACCACCACCTTGGCCGGCTTCAGGCCGGTCAGGGTTTTCTCCAGCCAGGCGACGCGGGGATCATCCGCCAGCCATTGTTCCTCGTCCACGGCCGTTTCGGGCGTCAACCCGGCAAGTCCCAGGCAAGCATCGCCCTGCTGATAGAGTTCCGGGCAGGGTAACGCTAAAGGTAGCGGATGGCGTTCCGGGAACCCCTTGATGGCTGCACGGGTGTTCCGGAACAACACCCGACCGGTACCGTGACGGTCCAGCAATGCGTCAATCACGGCCTGTTCCGGCTCTTGGGATGTCATCAACCCTTCCAGCTCATCACCCAGCCAGCCCTTGAGGGCATTCCGGTCCGCATCCGAGAGAGCGGTTATGCCTTGCTCACGGATATGGGAAACCACCCGGTTGATGACTTCGTACTGTTTTTCCTCTTCCTGGAAGGTCTCCAGATCGTGAAAGCGTGCCGGGTCCAGTAACCGCAGGCGGGCAAAATGGCTGGCCACCCCCACCTGCTCCGGCGTTGCGGTTAACAGCAGCAAGCCTTTGCTGGCTTCTGAAAGCTGTTCAACGAGCCGGTATTCAGGACTCGCCGCTTCCGGGCTCCAGGCCAGGTGATGGGCCTCGTCCACCACCATCAGGTCCCAACCGGCGGCAATGGCGTCCGCCTGAGCCTGTTCGCTGGTCATCAAGAAATCCAGGCTGCACAGTGCCAGCTGCTCGCTTTCAAAAGGATTTTCGTCGGCATCAGTCAGGTCGTCATCCTCTTCCGACAGCCCCTCAAGATCTTCCATGGCCTCATACCGGCTGCGATCGATGATCGAGAATCGCAGGTTGAAACGCCGCAGCATTTCCACCAACCACTGGTGCATCAGCGAATCCGGCACTACGATCAACACGCGACGGGCGCGGCTGGTGTGCAGCTGGTAGTGAAGAATCAGGCCGGCCTCAATGGTTTTGCCCAACCCCACTTCGTCCGCCAGCAAAACCCGGGGTGCGTAGCGCGTGGCCACTTCATGGGCAATGTAGATCTGGTGCGGCAGGTGCTGCGTGCGTGCGCCGATCAGACCCTGGGCCGAGGATGCCCGCAACCGGTCCAGATGCTGCGCGGTTGCCATCCGCAGGCGAAACGCGCCATTACGATCAAACTGGCCGGCAAACAGCCGCTGGTGGGGGGCGGAAAAGTCCACCGAACTGCTGAGTTTTACCTCGGAAACCTGAGTCAGGTTTTCCCCGCCGTCATCGGCGTGATACATCAGTACACCACCGATATCCTCCACCGCCCTCACGGTGTAGCGTTCGCCGTCGAAGGTCTCGATAGCCTCGCCAATCTGGTAGATGATCCTCGACAGCGGGGCATTGTCGATGGCGTAGGTGCGCTCCTCATCCGCCGCCGGGAAACCCAGCGTCACACGGCGGCCTGAGATGTCCGTGACAATACCAAGGCCTAGCGCGGTATCGCTGTGGCTAACCCAACGCTGACCAATTACAAATTCCGATGTATCCAAGAAACCTCCGACAGATTTAACTCACCGTAACTGCTTTATACGTCTGTGTTCGAGGGACCGTTCTCACGCACCCAAAAGGCCGTAGCACCACAAACCGCCGCCGGCACCACCACCAGATTCAGCACCGGCACCATGGCCGCCAGTGCAACCGGCAGGCCAAACCCGAGGGCCGACAGGCGGGTGTCGCCCAACAGTCGCCGCAAGGCCGGGAAACTGACCCGATGGTTGTCCGCGGGGTAGTCCACATACTGCAGCGACATCATCCAACAATTGAAGACGAACCACAGCACGGCTGCCACCAGGTTGACCACCGGAATAACACCGATGATGAAAAGGCCAATGGCCCTGGGCAGGTAATACAGGATCTTCTGCACCTCCCGCCAGAGAGAACGTGGGATGTCCTGTATTATCTGGCTCCAGCCGTCATCGGTACTGACCTCCTGACCGGTCAGGTGCTTTTCCGTCAGCTCCGCCAGGTAACCGTAGAAAGGTGAGCCGATCAGGTTCGCCAGAATCACGAACCCATAAGCCAACATCAACAGGATGACGGCACCGTAGAGAATCCAGAACAACCAGTCGAGACTTTGCAGCCAGGCCCAATCCGGTAACCAGCTCATGGCTGTGGCAATCATCGCGGCAAAGAGTTCAGCCAGAAAGTAGAACAGGAGGCCGAATAACAGAATATTAATAACCAAGGGGATAACAACGAACAGTCTCAGTCCAGGCTGTCGTATCAGCCGGAATCCTTCTCCAAGGTAACCCAGGCCGCGGAAAAAATTACCTTTCAACATACCTCGCAGCACCTCAGCTTCGATGACAGTGACGGGGCGCAAAGCATATCATGTTGCAAACTCCACCACAGCCCGACGGTGACCATGGCATTCCTGAGGCAACGCATTTTGTTCCTGCTCGAGTATCAGCCTTTATGGCGGGCGATACTGGTGCTTTCGGCAGCAGCCATCATCTACCTCGCGACCACCAGCCAGCCCTACCCGATTCCCTCCGCAGCAAGCGACAAGGTCAATCACCTGCTGGCATTCTTCCAATTGGCGGTGGTTACCCGACTGGCTTGGCCGGCGTTGGGGAGATTATGGATTGTCATCGGCCTGCTGGCGTTCGGGCTCGTCATCGAGCTTGTCCAGGCCCAGCTGCCCTATAGGACCTTTGCCATTGCCGATATTCTCGCCGACGCGGCGGGCATTGCTATTGGATTGCTACCGTGTCCAGTATTTATAAAGCCACACGAGCACGACAGCCGGGCCAACGCTCACGCCAATACCCGTCCATAAAACACCATGCAGCGGACTTGAGACATCCACTCGAATCCGTGTGAGACATATCCCACAAACACGTAGGATCTTACTGCGAAATAGCGTAGGTTTCCCCGGAAAGAATACTCGCCAACAATTCAATTAACTGATATTTAAGAAATTATAAGCCAACCATTGCCAGCACCGTTGCTCTGGCGTGCACAGTTCACATGTTTGTAAAACTGCGATTGGTATAGTGGCTACATCAAGGATGACAGGGAAATGGACGACGCACTGGATGCACCCCGGCAATTGGACGCAGGGAGAAGCAAGGACACAGGGATGCCTCGCTTAAGGGAGAACTCTTCGGATTGCCGGCTCGGACGCCGGCACCACGGACTGGCAAGGGAAACCGGCAACAGGGTAGTTGCCAACAGCGCAGGGACGCGATGTCTGTTCCGAGAAAGGGTAACCGAGAGGTTGCCCTTTTTTTTCGTCCGCTCTCAGGCCATCAAGCTCTAACCCGCCAAGTACACCCGAACCCGATTAAACTCCTCGAACTCATTCAGGTCTGGCCAGGTACGACCTTCGATCACTTCCTGCTGCCGGTAGTGATCATCACCGAGATTCCGCAAGCGGGAATCCGCCAGCACCACCAAGGGCGCAGCTCGCCTGAACTCGGACAGCAGCGGGCGGTTTTCCGGGTCATACAACACGTCCGCCGCAGTCACAACGTCCAAATCGCTTGGTCGCGCCGTCCAATCGCCACTCAGGGTGACCGACACGCCATTCAACCTGGCGTTCGCCGCAGCCGCGTCCAGTGCAGCCTGGTCGATATCGCAGGCGATGGCCTCCCTCGCCCCGGCCATTGCGGCAGCGATGGCCACCACTCCGGAACCGGACCCAAAATCCAGCACCTTTTTGCCTTTCACCAAATGTGGATGGGCGAGGATGTAAGCCGCCAATACCTGCCCACTGGCCCAGCAAAACGACCAGTACGCAGGCTCAGCGACCACCGCCTGCGCTTCTTCGTGGCTCAGTGGGCCTTCCAACACCCCAGGGTCGAACAGATAGAGGAAGAGGTCGGGGCAACTCGCCGGGGCTGTAACGGCAACCCTCCCCCGACTGAGGGTTTTCGCAAGATGCTGATCTAGAATATCGGGGGTCATTGTTACTCCGGAACACAGGCCTGGCAAGGCACGCATTGTAACGGCAGCAGCGCGGTGACACACCCGCAGGCGAGCAAAAAACCAGCATGTCCGTTATACTGCTGCCTCATTTCCCGTACGAACCCAAACCTGCCATGCCGTCCAGACCTGATACCAGTGACTATCTTTCCCTGTTCCTGAACGACGTTCCACTGATGGACGTAAGGGCCCCGATCGAGTTCAGCAAGGGCAGCTTCCCGAACGCTATCAATGCGCCACTGATGAACGACGAAGAACGTCATCGGGTGGGTATCTGCTACAAGGAAAAAGGTCAGGACAAAGCTATTGAACTGGGCCACCAACTGGTTTCCGGGGACCTCAAGGCGCAACGCATTGAAACCTGGAAGCGATTTTCAGCCCAGAATCCACAGGGCTACCTGTTCTGCTTCCGCGGCGGCCTGCGTTCGCGGCTGACTCAGCAGTGGATCAAAGACTCTGGCATCGAGTATCCGCTCATTCAGGGTGGCTACAAGGCCATGCGTCGTTTCCTGATCGACAGCCTGGAAGCCCTCACGGCATCGTCCGAGTTCGTTATTCTCAGCGGCCGCACCGGCACCGGTAAAACCCGCGTGCTGAATCAGTTGCCCAACCCTGTTGACCTTGAAGGGTTGGCAAATCATCGTGGCTCCAGTTTCGGTCGACAGGTAACGCCCCAACCGTCACAGATTGATTTCGAAAACCGCCTGGCCGTCGCCATGCTTAAAGCCCATCATCATGTCGGCGGGTCGGTTTACCTCGAAGATGAAAGCAGGCTGGTGGGCCGGTGCGCCCTGCCGGAAAGCCTCAGGAACCGAATGGCAACAGCACCCTTGATGGTGCTGGATCAACCGATTGAGGAGCGAGTACGAATTATCCGCGAAGACTATGTTGACCAGATGACGGCCGACTACGTGGAACGCGACGGCACAGAAGCCGGCTGGCTCAACTTCCGCGACTATCTTCTCAGCGCCCTCGACAGAATTCAGAAACGCCTCGGCGGTGAACGCCATAGCCGACTGCGGCAGATGATGGAGGATGCCCTCGACCGCCAGCACCGAACCGGGGAGACCGGTGCGCACCATGAATGGATCCAGGCACTGTTAAGGGACTACTACGACCCCATGTATGACTTCCAACTCCGCCAGAAGGAAGGCCGCGTTGTCGTGAAGGGCGGGCCGGAAACCATCATCGGGTGGGCCAGTCGTTGATTTATAACGTACAACGCCCCCACGTAATCCGGACACGCATGTTGTACGTTTGCCACAAACCTCTGCTATAACAAAACGCAGGCAAATCTCAATTGAACAGCCGTTGTCCCTGTCAGATTTCAAACAAAAAGCCACTACTACCGAACAAGGAGTCACTGAATGGAAGATCTTCTGGGAACCGACATTAATGCCTCAGAGCTATGGGACCAGGCACTCGCGTTGGTCATGACCTACGCCCCAAAGTTCGTCCTGGCTATCATCACGCTGGTACTCGGCCTCTGGCTGATCAACCGTTGTATCGGCATTCTCGATAAAAAGCTGGGCGCAAAAGACCCGACACTCAACAAATTCCTGTGTGGCCTGATAAGCGCCATCTTCAAGGTCATGTTGCTGATCTCCGTCGCGTCGATGATCGGCATCGCGACGACGTCCTTCATCGCAGTTATTGGTGCTGCTGGCCTGGCCATCGGCCTCGCGCTCCAGGGCAGCTTGGCCAACTTTGCCGGCGGAGTGCTAATTCTGATCTTCAAGCCGTTCAAGGTGGGTGACACCATCGAAGCCCAGGGCTATCTGGGCGCTGTTGCAGAGATCCAGATTCTATACACTGTGGTGAACACCTTTGATAACCGCCGCATCGTCATTCCCAATGGCAGCCTCTCCAATGCCACCCTGGTGAACGTTAGCATCTACGGTACACGCCGCTGCGACATGACCTTCGGTATTCACTACGACGACGACATCGACAAGGCCAAGGCCATCCTCAAGCGGCTGTTCGACGAAGACGAACGTTCACTTAAGGACCCTGAACCACGTATCTGCGTGGGCAGTCTTGGCGACAACTCCGTTAACCTGATGTTCCGTGCCTGGGTGGCCACCGATGACCTCTGGCCGTACTACTGGGACATGCACGAAAAAGTGAAGAAAGCGTTCGATGCGGAGGGCATTACCATTCCATTCCCGCAGCGGGATGTGCATGTCTACAAATCAGAATGATTGGTATCTCATTAACACACACTGTTACTCGCATTCTGTACAACCTCAACTAAGCTGACCAGTAATGGCGGTGCAGTCGCAACAGCGGTTTCACCGCCAGTCACCGGAACCGGTGCAACGAGAAACCGCCGGTTCCAGTACCGCTGTCATTGCTGGTAGGAGGTTGTCACTATGCCGGTACAGCAGTTGAAGGAATACCTCGACCAGGCAGGCGCGGAGTACATGTGCCTGTCTCACCCCCCTGCGTTCACTGCCCAGCAACTCGCCCACCACGTCAAGATTGCTGGCGACCGGGTGGTGAAAACCGTCATTATCGAACTGGATGGCAAGATGGCGATGCTGGTGATGCCAGCCACCTGGCGCATCCGCTGGGACCGTCTGACACGAATTCTCGATACTGACTTTGTTGACCTCGCGGACGAACAGGAATTCCAGGACCGCTTTCCCGAGTGCGAAGTGGGCGCCATGCCGCCATTCGGCAACCTGTTCGATATGTCCGTTTATTGCGCAGAGGCTCTGACCCGGCAACCGGAACTGGCCTTTGCCGCAGGCAGCCACACCGAATCCATCCACATGAAGACGTCAGACTTCCTCGAGCTGGTGCATCCGATGGTGCTGGAGCAGGGATTTGTAAAACCCGGTGCGCAAAAGCCAGCCTGGCTCAAAGGCCGTCCCCGCAGGGCAGAGTCCCTGACCGGCAGCTCCACCGCCAACCTGGCCGGTTACTGACACCAAAAACCGGCCGAGGCCTGATTCGGACGGCTTGTCTGAATGCGCCCATCGCGTAAACTGGGCGTACCAGACAGGAACCCGTTATGACTCAAGCCTTTGATATTGTGATAGTCGGTGCCGGCATGGTCGGTGCCGCCCTCGCGACCGGACTTGGCCGCAGTGGCTTCCGCGTGGCCCTGGTTGACCGCAGCTCCGCCCCCGAGTTTGATGCCTCACAGCCTCCCGACATCCGTGTGTCAGCCCTGAGCGCCGGCAGTGAACGCTATCTCAGCGAACTTGACGTCTGGCCCGGCATTCTCGCCATGCGTGCCACGCCCTACGCCCGACTGGCGGTATGGGACGAGACCCGCCACCCACTCAGCAGCCTACTACCCCGCAAAGTCGCTGATGTGGTGTTTGACGCCAGCAACCTGTCCGCCCGACACCTGGGGCATATCGTGGAGAATCGCGTTACCCAGCAGGCGTTGTGGAGCGGTGCCGCGTCTCTGGCCTCAGTTACCCTGTTTCCCAACAACGCCGTCAGCCATCTCGATAACGGCGACCACCACGCCGCTGTGACCCTGGAGGACGGCATCGAACTTGAGTGTCAGCTGGTAGTGGGTGCCGATGGCGCCGCCTCCGGTGTCCGGGAACTGGCGGGCATCGGCATAACCCGGGACCAGTACCAGCAACAGGCAATGGTCATCTCGGTTCGCTACCAGGGCGCGGTTGAGGACATCACCTGGCAAGGATTCTACCCGTCAGGCCCCCGCGCATTCCTGCCGCTGCATTCCGCTGGCAATGGCGAAAGCTGGGCATCCCTCGTGTGGTACGACTCGCCGGAGCAACTAGCGCACCTGAAATCGCTGGACGACCGTGCATTAATGGCGGAGATACAGAACGCCTTCCCGCCGGAATTGCCTCTGCTGACACACATTGAAGCCAAAGCCAGCTTCCCGATTGCCCGCCAGCACGCCCAAACTTACGTAAATAATCGCGTGGTACTGGCAGGCGACGCCGCTCACACTATCAATCCACTGGCAGGCCAGGGCGTCAACCTGGGTTTCCAGGACGCCCACTGCCTGCAGTCCGTCATCCGCGAGGCCAAACGCGCCGGCCGCGACCTGGCCGATCCGGCGTGGCTGGCCAAATACGAGCAACAACGCCGCCCGGCCAACCGCCGCATGATGATGGCGATGGATGTGTTCTACCATCTGTTCAGCAACCGCACGCCGCCGCTGCACCTATTACGCAATCTGGGCCTGGGCGCCGCGAAAGCGATGCCATTTGCCAGAAACCGGGTGGCCAAATACGCTATGGGTATCGACGACGAACTGCCCCCGCTAATTCGCCAACTGGCGGAGCGGCTACCGGGGATGAAGCACCTCTAAGCCAATTCAAAATCCTCAACTCACCAACAGGGAATCATCATGGCGGAAACCATTTTCACCAAGATCATGAACCGGGAAATTCCGGCGGACATCGTTTACGAAGACGACATCAGCCTGGCCTTCAAGGACATCAATCCGCAGGCACCGGTACACCTGCTGATCATTCCGAAGAAGGAAATCGCAACGATCAACGACATGGAAGAAGGCGACCGCGAGCTTTTCGGCCATTTGTATTGGGTGGCAGCCAAACTGGCGAAGGAGATGGGATTTTCGGATGACGGCTACCGGACCGTGATGAACTGCGGAGAAAACTCCGGCCAGACGGTATTCCACATCCACCTGCACCTGCTGGCCGGCAAGCCCCTCGGTTGGCCGCCGTATACCGACAGAATGAAGCAGGCCTGATGGTTTTAGGTAGTTGTTGCCGAGGCCAGCTCAAAGCTTGATAGGCCGGTGGGCGGTACGGCTTTCCGGGATCTATCTTTCGCCATGGATGGCGAAAGCTAAGCGCCCATGGACGGCTTGAGCGTGTCCCGGAAAGCCGTACCGCCCACCGGCCCTGCCACCAAATTCAGACCGCCTAAGCTTCAGCGACCAACGACTTTTTCGGCTTCCTCAACGGGCGTATGCCGAACATCCTCGCCTTTGACCATGAAGATCACATTCTCGGCAATGTTGCAGGCATGATCCCCCACCCGCTCCAGGGCGCGGAGAATCCACATCACCGACATGCAGCGGGAAATGTTGCGGGTGTCTTCCATCATGAACGTCAGCAACGTTCGCGTGGCCGCCTGGTATTCCTCGTCAACGCGCTTGTCCTCTTTCATGATCCGAAGCGCCTGCTCCGAGTCGAGACGGGCGAAGGCGTCCAGGGCGTCGTGCAACATACTAAGAACATGATTGCCAATGTGACGTACTTCGACGTAGCCACGAGGCGCCTGACCTTCCTCTGACAGCTTGATAGCGAACTTGGCGATTTTCTTCGCCTCGTCACCCACCCGCTCCAGGTCCGCCACCATTTTGATCACCGAAATCACCAATCGCAGGTCACGAGCAGTGGGCTGGCGGCGCGCAATGATCAGCGTCGCTTCCTCGTCGAGCTCCACTTCCATCTGGTCGACTTTCTTGTCGGTAGCCCGAACGTCGTCCGCCAGGTGGCCATCGTTATCCACCAGTGCGGTAATCGCACGGTCAACCTGAGACTCCACCAGGCCACCCATCTCGAGGAACTCGCTCTTCAGAGCCATCAGTTCGTCATTGAACTTGTGCGAAATATGATCGCCGTAAACATCGTCCTTTTTATCTGGCATGACTGTGTTCTCCAGTGTTCAACAATACCGGCATTAACCGAAACGGCCGGTGATATAGGATTCGGTAAGTTCGTGCTCGGGCGACGTAAACACCTTGCTGGTCTCATTCACTTCCACCAGGTGCCCCAGGTGGAAATACGCCGTTCGATTCGATACCCGGGCTGCCTGCTGCATCGAGTGGGTAACGATCACGATGGTGTAGCTCTCGGACATTTCCGTCATCAGTTCTTCGACCCTCGCGGTTGCGATGGGATCCAGCGCGGAGCAAGGCTCGTCCATCAGAATGACCTCTGGGCTAACAGCAATGGCGCGCGCAATGCAGAGGCGCTGCTGCTGACCACCGGACATTCCAGTAGCCGTCGCATCCATTCGATCTTTGACCTCATTCCAAAGGCCAGCCTTACGCAGGCTGTTCTCGACAATGTCATCAAGATCGGATTTTCGATTGGCCAGGCCATGAATCCGTGGGCCATAGGCCACGTTGTCATAGATGGACTTGGGGAACGGGTTTGGCTTCTGGAACACCATACCCACCCGCGCACGCAATTCGACAACGTCCCGACGACGGTCATAGATGTCCTGATCGTCCAGCTGCAGTGACCCCGTCACCTTGCAGATTTCAATGCTGTCGTTCATCCGGTTGAGGCACCTCAGGAAGGTAGACTTGCCGCACCCTGATGGGCCGATAAAGGCGATAACCTCGTTCTTCGCCACATCCAAGCTGATGTTCTTGATCGCCCGGGTATCACCGTAGGAAACATTGACATCGCGAAGCTTGAATTTGGCATTGTCGGCAAAAGGCTCTCCCACCGTTTTGCCTTCCTCAATAATCGTTTCCTCGGGCTGTTCCCGCACCGGAGCAACCGCTTCAACCTCTTGATGATCGGCTTCTTTGGTAATCGTTGGGTTCATCGTATTCATCGCTTATCTCCTTACCACCGACGCTCAAGGCGCTTACGAAGCCAGATGGCCAGTGCGTTCATGCTAACCAGGAATGCCAGCAACACCATGATGGCTGCTGACGCACGTTCTATAAAGGCAAGCTCCGGGCTGCCCGCCCACAGGAAAACCTGAACCGGGAGCACGGTCGCCGAATCGAAAAAGCCGTCTGGAACATCAACAATGAACGCCACCATACCAATCAGCAACAGTGGAGCGGTCTCGCCCAGTGCCTGCGCCATGCCGATGATGGAACCGGTCAACATTCCCGGCATGGCCAGCGGCAATACATGGTGCAGCACCACCTGCATTTTGGAGGCACCAATGCCTTCCGCAGCTTCTCTGATTGAAGGCGGTACACTCTTAATGGCCGCCCGGCTGGAAATGATGATGGTTGGCAGGGTCATCAACGTCAGTACGAGACCGCCCACCACCGGAACCGATCTGGGCATGCCGAACAGATTGATGAACACCGCCAGGCCCAGCAAACCGAAGATAATCGACGGCACTGCAGCCAGGTTATTGATGTTTACTTCAATGAAATCCGTGAGCCTGTTTTGAGGTGCAAACTCTTCCAGGTAAATGGCAGCCGCAACCCCGATAGGGAACGAAAGAGCCAGAGTCACCAGCATGGTCAGCAAGGACCCGACGATAGCCCCGAGAATGCCTGCGCGGGATGGATCACGGGAATCGCCGCTGCTAAAGAACACATCGTTGAAAGATGTCTGCACAACCTCTTTTTCCACCAGTTGATCCACCCAACGCTGTTGCCGATCACTGAGCTTGATGGAATAGGCGTCGTCACCTGCATGCTTTACGTAGACATCCACGTCGGTGTGAGCCAGAACGGTCAGCGTTCGGGTGGTACCAAGCCACTCGGGGTTCTGCTGGAGCATGTCACGCAACTCATTCGACGCGTATGGGTTAAGCAGATTACGAACGGCATCCCTATTCTCTTCCGACGCGCCCGGCACCTGTTTGATCAGCGCCTGCAACAATGGCTCCACGAAGTCGGCCATTTTTATCTGCTGTTTGTCCGTGGCGTCATCCAGATACATCATGCCACCATCAAGCTCGACTTCCATGGTAATGGTGGTTTTGGTGAAGCCGGTATAGCCTTTACCAATAATGTCGACGAACAGCACCACCAGGGCAGAAAGCGCAATCGCAATCGCCAGTATGCCGTAAGCCCGGAACCGGCGCTCCTTGCGGTAACGCCGCTTGAGTGACTGGCGGACGATCTCCGCCTGTGAACGTTGATCAGTCATACTGTTCCCGATATTTGCGAACGATTTTCAGGGCCACCACATTCAGCAGCAGGGTAGCGAGGAAGAGCATCGCGCCGAGGGCAAAAGCCGCCAGGGTCTTGGCGCTGTCAAATTCCTGGTCGCCGGTCAGCAGGGTGACAATCTGTACGGTAACCGTGGTGACGGTTTCCAACGGATTGGCCGTCAGGTTTGCCGCCAGGCCCGCAGCCATAACCACAATCATGGTTTCACCAATGGCCCGCGAAACGGCCAGCAGTATCCCACCCATAATGCCGGGCAGAGCCGCCGGAAAAATTACCTTCTTCATCGTTTCCGACTGGGTAGCACCCAGAGCCAGAGAGCCATCACGCAGGGTTTGCGGTACCGCGTTGATGACGTCGTCCGACAGTGAAGACACAAACGGAATGATCATGATGCCCATGACCCCGCCAGCAGCAAGCGCACTCTGGGACGAGGCATCAATACCCAGCGAAGCCGCGAAGTTACTGATAAACGGCGCTACGGTAAGTGCCGCAAAGAAGCCGTAAACCACCGTCGGGATACCCGCCAGCATCTCAAGCAACGGCTTGACCACACCGCGGACGTTCTTATTGGCGTATTCCGAGAGATAAATCGCCGACAGCAACCCCACCGGCACCGCAACCAGCATGGCAATGGCCGAAATCAGCAGTGTGCCGGTGAACAGCGGGATCATGCCAAAGGCACCCTGGGCCGCCACTTGATCCGCTCGCAATGCGGTTTGCGGGCTCCACTGGGAGCCAAAGATAAACTCGGTGAACGGGATTTTCTGGAAGAACCGGAAAGTTTCAAATGCGACGGAGAAAATGATCCCGATGGTGGTCAGAATCGCCAGGGCGGCACAGGCGAAAAACAGCCATTTCAGGATCGACTCAACCTGTGTTTGGGCGTTTAATGCCGGACGAACCCTGAGCCACCCCAGGAACCCTGCCAACACGGACACAGACACGACCAAGGCGGTCATAAACATCCGGCCTTGTTCCCGCAGAACTTTCAACCGCTCCGCGGCTTCGACAATTGGCGCTTCCGCAAATCCCGGAGGCAGACTACCACTGGCCACGTTACTGATTTTGCTCAATAGAAGGCTCGCTTCGCCTTCGGATGCCGGCAGCATTTCCTGGGGTAAGGAGCCAATAATCAGAGTCTGGATCACCTTTCCCTGAAACGCAGCCCAGAGCCCAAGCACAAGCAGCGCGGGGATACCGCACCACAAAGCCGCTCGCGCCCCATAATAGAACGGCAGGGACTTGAGATGACGAATGCCTCCCATCGGCATCGCGAGTGACCGCGATCGGGCATAGCCCAAGCCGTAGGCAACCATCGCAAGCACGATGGTCAGTAAAAGCAGGTTGGCCGGTTGCATGAATATTCCCGTAACAAACTAAAAAGAACCACAAGTGTAATCATTCGGAAAACAGCTCGCACTTGCTGCTTTCCAGACGTGCAAAAGGGTGCGCGCCTTTCAAAGACCCGCACCCTTGTCCGTCAACACGGTGTTGACTGGCTTACATCAGCTCTTCCTTGGCCAGGTTAGGCATTTTGGATGCCTTGTCCTGAAGCTTCATCAGCGCATCGCGCGGCGGAACGATCAGGCCAACGTCTTTCAGGTAGCCGTTCTGGCCCATGGCACTCGGACTTGCAAAGAACTCGGCGTACTCTGCGATACCCGGAACCACGCCAACGTGGGCTTTCTTCACGTAGAAGAACAGTGAACGGGCAACCGGATACTCGTCTGCGGCAATCGCTTCAGCCGTTGGAACCTTGCCGTTAAGGGTCGCAGCCTGCAAGCGGTCAGCGTTCTCTTCCAGGAAGCTGTAGCCAAATACGCCGTAAAGGCCTTTGTCGTCGATCAGTTTCTGAACGATCAGGTTGTCGTTCTCGCCGGCTTCGATAAACGCGCCATCTTCACGAACGCTCTGACACACGCCTTCCATGTCGTCTTCGCTCATGCTGGCAACCGCAGGCAGATCTTCACAGCCACCCTGAAGGGCCAACTCGTTGAAGGAATCACGGGTACCGGACGTTGGGGGAGGCCCCATCACACGGATGGCAACGTTTGGCAGGCTGGAATCGATGTCATTCCACTTCTCGTACGGGTTGTCTATCAGCTTGGTCTCGTCGTTCGGTGAAGGTACTTGCTTGCCCAGGGCCAGAAACAGCTGTTCAAGGGTGATGTCCAGGTTATCCGCTTTCTGCGAGCTGGCAATCACAATGCCGTCGGAACCGATGCGGAATTCGGTGATGTCTTTGACACCATTTTTCTGGCAAAGATCGTACTCGGAGGTCTTCATGCGACGTGATGCATTGGTGATGTCCGGATGCTGGGTACCGATACCGGTGCAGAACAGCTTCAGGCCGCCGCCAGAACCAGTAGACTCAAGCTTTGGAGTCGGGAAGTCTGTAGAAGAACCGAAACGTTCAGCCACAACCGTCGCGAACGGGTAAACAGTAGAAGAACCGACGATGCTGATGGTATCGCGAGCCATAGCCGGAGAAGACACAGCGGCAATGCTGCCTGCCAGTGCTACGGTTGTAAGGGCTGTTCTGAGTTTGATCACGTTGAGTCTCCATTTGTCACTTTTGACTTTATGTACGGGTTTGCTTCACCGATGAGTGAACAGTAAAGGCAGTCTGTGACAACTTTGTTACAGCCGTTGAAATATAGAGCACGACATTCAATTTCTCTTGCAGACGCCGCGCAGGCCGCTAACATGCGGGGTACTAAAACAATTCGGTACTGATAAGGTTGAATCCATGACGGCGCTTGATGACGACAAACCCACGCCCCGGGGCGAACTGGTAATCCAGGTGATTCCCCTGCCCTCCGACACCAACCCCAACGGCGATGTATTTGCCGGCTGGCTGGTCAAACAGATGGACATTGCCGCCGCAACGCTCGCGGGCCGGATTTCCCAAGGCCGCAACGCCACTGTGGCGATGGACAGGATGGAGTTTCTTTCACCGTTGCGGGTGGGGTCTCAGGTTGGCTGCTACGGTGAGTTGGTGGAGGTGGGGCGCAGCTCCATGAAGATCAACATTGAAGTCTGGACCCTGGACCGAACGGCCAAAGCCCCACGCAAGGTGACCGAAGGTCTCTTCATTTACGTGGCCATCGACGAACATGGCCGCATCCGTGAAGTACCCGACCAAACCGCTTGATCAGACGGCGGCAACTGGTCGCTTCTCCGGTAGCAGCACCGAAAGCAGTGCTGCTACCGCCACCAGCCCGGCGGATATCCACAAGCAGGCTTCCAGCCCGTAAGCCTGGTACACCCAGCCTGACAGGACTGTTCCCAGCAGGCGGCCGGCAGCATTCGACATATAGTAGAAGCCCACATCCAGTGAGACACCGTCGCCTCGCGCGTAGCTGACGATCAGGTAACTGTGCAGCGAGGAATTGATGGCAAACAGCACACCGAACAAAAACAGGCCACCGATAACCACCACCTGGGGCATCCAGCCCACCATCAGACCAGTCGCGATAGCCGCGGGCATCAGCGCCAGGGCCGTCGCCCAGAGCACCGCAGGTTGTTTGCTTTCCATATTCCCGGTAATGCGTGGCGCAATGGTCTGAATAAAGCCGTAACCGATCACCCAGGTGGCCATGAACCCGCCCACTTTCCAGAAATCCCAGCCGAACACCGTGTGCAGGTATACCGGCAGCGCCACCACAAACCACACATCCCGGGCGCCAAACAGGAACATCCGAGCGGCAGACAGCACGTTGATCGCACGGCTTTTGGACAGTATCTCGGTAAACTTGGGCTTCGCCTTACTCTTGCCCAGCTCCTCCTTAAGCAGGAAGAGGCTCGCCAGCCAAACCACGCCCAGCGCTATGGCCATCGCAACAACCGCGCCCTGGAAGCCGGCTGCCATCAACAATGCACCACCAAGGAAGAAGCCCACCCCCTTGAGGGTATTCTTGGAGCCGGTAAGGATGGCCACCCACTTATACAACGTGCCCTGCTGCCCATCCGGCACCAGCATCTTGATGCCGCTCTTGGCAGACATCTTGTTCAGATCCTTGGCAATGCCGGACAGCGCCTGCGCCGCCATCACCCAGGGCACCGTGAGCATGGCCGCGGGCACCGACAGCATGGCCAGGGCTGCGATCTGCAGGAACAGCCCGATATTCATGGTCCGGTTCAGCCCCATGCGGGCACCCAGATAGCCACCCACCAGGTTGGTCACCACCCCGAAAAATTCGTAAAAGATGAACAGCAGGGCGATTTCCAGCGGTGAATAGCCAAGCTGATGGAAGTGCAACACCACCAGCATCCGCAGGGCCCCGTCAGTCAAAGTAAACGCCCAGTAGTTGCCGGTGATGACCAGGTACTGTCGGATGGCGGAGGTCATATCAGGCAGAACCGACCCAGCGTGCCAGTTCGGCGGTGCGGTTGGCGTAGCCCCACTCGTTGTCGTACCAGGCGTAGATTTTTACCTGGGTGCCATTGACCACCATGGTGGAAAGCGCATCCACAATGGACGAGCGTGGATCGGTCTTGTAATCGATCGACACCAGCGGGCGCTCTTCATAGCCCAGGATGCCTTTGAGCTCACCCTCCGCAGCCTCTTTCAGCAACTGGTTTACGGTATCGCGATCCGTGGGCGTTTCCACTTCAAATACGCAATCCGTCAGCGAGGCATTCGTCAGTGGCACCCGAACAGCATGACCATCCAGACGGCCCTTCAGTTCCGGGAAGATCTCGATAATCGCGGTGGCGGAACCAGTGCTCGTCGGAATCAGGGAACTGCCACAGGCACGGGCCCGACGTAGATCCTTATGGGGCGCATCGATGATGGTCTGGGTATTGGTCAGGCTATGGATCGTCGTGATGGAACCGTGTTTGATGCCCAGCTTCTCGTGGATGACCTTCACCACCGGGGCCAGACAATTGGTGGTGCAGGAAGCGGCAGTGACGATACGGTCATTGGCCGGGTCAAAGATGCCATCATTCACGCCCACCACAATGTTTTTGGCCCCCGCCTCTTTCACCGGAGCGGTCACTACCACGCGCTTTACGCCCTGATCGAGGTACGCCTGTAGCACGTCCACCTTTTTCATCTTGCCACTGGCTTCAATTACCAGATCACAGCCCGACCAGTCAGTTTCCTCAATCGTTTTGTTTTGGGTTACGCGGATACGCTGATCGCCGATGACCATCTGCGAACCGTCAACGCCCGCTTCATGGGCCCAGCGGCCATGAATACTGTCGAAATTCAGCAAATGCGCCAGCGTCTCGGCATCGGCGCCCGGATCGTTGATCGCTACAAACTCCATCTCCGGCCAATGCCAGGCTGCCCGTAGAGCCAGACGACCGATTCGGCCGAATCCATTTATTCCGACTTTGATCTTGCTCATGATGTACTCCAGAAAACGTTGCCCATTAAATGCACCGCATAACCGGCCTGTCGGGCATGGAAGAAAGGCGCTCAAGTTCCGAAATAATCAGCCCAGGATTGCTCTCGGCCGTTTCATTCAGAACCCGCGACAGCCACTGCGGCATCCGGGGATTCAGGGAATAGTACATCCACTGCCCCCGACGCTCCGCTTCCAGCAGACCCGCCTCCCGCAAGGTAGCCAGGTGCCGACTGGCCTTGGGCTGGGAAATATCAAGGGCGGCGGTCAGTTCGCAAACGCACAGCTTCTTCTGGTGCCGAACCAGCATCAGCGCAGCCAGGCGAAGCTCCTCACCCAACGCTTTGAATATCGCAACCGGGTCAAAATCTACCGGCTTCATACCGGTTTCTTTCTTGTGCACCAGAGTAAACAGACCAATGCGCTCGCGGATTTCCTTGAGGGTCAGCGCGAAAGTGGCATGGCGCCCGCTCGGCACCGGATCCGGAAAGTCCCAGGCGATCTGTTGGGCAGGCTGACAGACATTGCCGCATTCATTGGCGGCCTTTTCACAAAGGGTGATCACATAATCCCAATGTTCGCTCTCAAGGCTCACCAGGGGTTTACTCTGCAAGCCATCCACGGAAAAGCCCGCCTCCGAGAGTACCTGAAGCGCCATTGGGTGGGGGTTGTCAGGCTCCGTGCCGGCGCTCGCCACTTCAAACTGGTCGCCGGCCAGTTCCCGTAGCAAGGCTTCCGCCATCAATGATCGGGCGCTGTTGGCGGTACAGACGAACAAAACGCGTCTCTTCATATGCAAATTCTCATATATTCGTTTTTATGCATATCTATTTTAATGCATAATATCCGGAAGATTTTAACGAGTAAAGGACCCCTCTATAACAATGAGCACCCACGACCTCCCTAATATCGACCCGGATCAATTCAGCAACCCCACTAAGGAGCGGGTTTTTGCAACAACCCCTTCTTCACACCTCCCAAAGATACTGTTGCTGTATGGCTCACTGCGGGAGCGCTCATTCAGCCGGTTAGCCATTGAGGAAGCCGCCCGGTTGCTGGAAGCCATGGGCTCGGAAACCCGCGTATTCGACCCCCGGGGCCTGCCCCTCGCCGATGCCGAAGACGCGTCCCACCCCAAGGTTCAGGAATTGCGGGAGCTGGCCCAATGGTCGGAAGGTATGGTGTGGTGTTCCCCGGAGCGCCACGGTGCCATGACCGGCATCATGAAGACCCAGATCGACTGGCTTCCCCTGTCCATCGGCGGCGTACGCCCGACCCAGGGCAAAACCCTGGCGGTAATGCAGGTGTGTGGCGGCTCCCAGTCATTCAATGCAGTGAACCAGTTGCGTGTGCTGGGTCGCTGGATGCGGATGGTGACGATTCCCAACCAATCGTCGGTACCCAAGGCGTTTACCGAATTCGATGACAACGACCGAATGATGCCCTCACCCTATTACAACCGCATCGTGGATGTGATGGAGGAACTGGTTAAATTCACCCTGCTGATCCGGGACCGCAGCGACTATCTGACGGATCGCTATTCCGAACGGGTGGAGAGTGCCGAGGCCGTATCAAAACGAGTCAACCAACGATCCATGTGAGAGATAAGCCATGAGTAGCAATGTGGAAGCCACAACAGACGACACCGGCGGCGGCATGGACCTTTTCGGGAAATACCTGTCGGTCTGGGTGGCTCTGGCAATCGTCACCGGTGTGGCCCTGGGGCAACTGGCGCCCGTAGTGCCAGAGACCTTGGCGCGCTTTGAATACGCCCAGGTATCCATTCCCATCGCTATCCTGATCTGGGCCATGATTTTCCCGATGATGGCGCAGATTGATTTCAGTGCCGTTGTAGGGGTCCGAAAGGAACCAAAAGGCCTGGCCATCACCACCTTCGTGAACTGGCTGATCAAACCGTTCACCATGTTCGCCATCGCGTGGTTCTTCCTGATGGTGGTGTTTGAGCCGCTGATTGCCCCCCAGTTAGCCAGTGAATATCTGGCCGGTGCGATCCTTCTGGGCGCGGCACCCTGCACCGCCATGGTGTTTGTCTGGAGTTATCTCACCAAAGGCGATGCCGCCTATACCCTCGTTCAAGTGTCCCTGAACGACATCATCATGCTCTTTGCCTTCGCGCCCATCGTGGTTTTCCTGCTGGGCATTTCCGACATTCAAGTGCCCTGGGATACGGTCATTCTCTCCGTGGTGCTGTACATTGTGATTCCGCTGACTGCCGGCTATCTCACCCGCCGCGTCCTCGTTGCTCGCCGCGGTCAGCACTGGTACGACGATGTGTTTATGAAGCGCCTTGGCCCAATCACGCCGGCAGCACTGATCGTCACGCTTATATTGTTGTTCGCGTTTCAGGGTGAAGTGATCCTGAACAACCCCCTACACATCGTGCTGATCGCCGTGCCACTGATACTGCAAACATTCCTGATCTTTTTCCTTGCCTATGGCTGGGCACGATTGTGGAAAGTCCGCCACTGCATCGCAGCACCTGGCGCCATGATTGGTGCCAGTAACTTTTTCGAGTTGGCAGTCGCGGCAGCCATTGCACTGTTCGGCCTTCAGTCGGGGGCGGCATTGGCAACGGTGGTGGGTGTTCTGGTTGAGGTTCCGTTGATGCTAGTTCTCGTTCGAATTGCCAACCAAACCCGGGAGCGGTTTCCGGCCTAGCTTGGGCCGCTCAATAAGTCCACTTTTAAACAAAAGCGAACATTTAGTTTTCCGACAGAAGACAGGCTCGGCACAGAATTTTTCGGTTCTGACGTCTTGTGCAGTTGGGCATTCAACGTGTGAAACAAGAGATCGTTTTCTTGGAGTGGCGTATGTTCCACAATCACAATCGATTTCTCGAAGATGCTTGCGGAACATCAGTGCTCCACCGAATGGCAATTGGATCAGGTTTACCTTTCGTACGAAGCGCCTACAACTGCCCGAAGGGCAGAGACGCGTATGGCTCGCAGCCCAAAGCTTCGAACTCAGGCCGATTCATGTAGGTCGCTTTCGGCTGATACTCACCCATAACCGACGCTTCGTCGCCAGCAACACTGGTATTCTGAACAGTCTGTTCAAAATCAGTAGCCGGCAGCATAAACCTCATAATCAGAAAAGCGGCATTGGCGTTCTCGGGGCGATTCTCTGGCAGACTGCTGACGATGGTATAGAAACTGTCTGGGTTGATGGTTACCTGCTCGTCGAACATGCACTCTTTCACGGCCTGGGAGTATAATTCGTTCTGGCACATAGACCAGTATCGCAACTCCCCTTGCTCGAAAAAGCCCTGGCCCTCCAGCGTTGCAGGAACCTTTGGAATCTCGCCGCGGATAACCAACTGCTTCAGATGACGGATTCGGGGCATCAGGTTGATACCCAACAGGTAGGCCAACCCGAAGACGGGCGCGCTTTGCTCCTGGGTATCGCCGTGCTTTCTGGCGAAGGATCGTTCCATTGCGCTGGGTGTATAGATTTCCGCCAGTTCCTGTTCAGAGACGTCTGCTTTCAATCGTGGGTATGCGGTTTCATGGACACTACTCATACGCAGTCCTGTAGAATGGTTAAAGGTTCCTTGTCCCGTGGTTATAAGTGCCGTCGGCGTGATTGGCCTTTTGCTGGCGCATTGAATCTTGCTTTGTCGTCGTCAAGGACTATGACTAGACACTCTCCGTTAATCCGATGATAAACGGCAATGCCCCGAATCATGCCATTCTGCGGTACAAATCAACGCGGGTTTCGTAGTCGTCGCTACCAAGATAGTCCGGGGCATAGAATGCCCCCACACCAATACTGCCATCCCAGTCAGCGCCGGTCATTGCATCATGCCACTGACCGTTCGCCAGAGTCACAGCAGAGGTCAGGAACAGAGTCGAGGTTACGGCACTTTTCCATAAAACTCTTAAAAGCATCATTCAGTTCTCCGTCGGATCCGCAATGGTTTCATCGTTTTCGGCGAGAGCCTCAATACCCGGAGCAGAGGGACTGATCCAACGGTTCAAATCCATCAGGTCCTGCGGACTCAGGGTGCCAGCGGACTGTTTTAGGGTGAGGGTGTTGATAACGTAGTCGTAGCGGGCGTTGGCGTAGTTCTGCAGCGCCTCGTAGTAGTCCCGCTCGGCGTCCAGCACTTCGACGATATTACGGGTGCCGACCTCATAACCGGCCCGGGTGGCGTCCAAAGCGCTGCGCCGGGAGACAATGGTCTGTTCCAGCGCCGAAGCGGACTCGATATTGGTGTTGACCTGGCGAAACAAAGTGCGGGTGTTGACCCGCACATCCCGACGAACCGTGTGCAGGGCTTCATCCGCTGCCGTTACCAGCGAACGCTGCTGACGCACGGAGGCCTGTGTGCCCCCGCCCAGGTACAGCGGAACGTTTAGGCGCAGCGCAATCACCCCCTCGGTGGTGGTGCCGTCGCCGGCACGGGTAGCGCCGCCACTGCCGGGGGTGCCGCTGGCGCCACCAAAGCCCAGCCCGTCGATTTCCGTCTGGCCGTAGGAGGCGCTCAAGTTCAGCGTCGGGTAATGCCCGGCCCGGGCGCTTTTTAGCGTGGATTCACTGGCATCGAGCTGAAACAAGGCAGTCTGGATCTGCCAGTTCTGGCCCAGGGCAATGGCCTCCCAGTCGTTGGGGTTCATCGGCTGCGGCCGCGCCAGGGGGAATTCCTGCCGCAGGTTGTCCAGTTGTTCGGTGTATTCGCCGGTGAGCCGGGCCAGCTCCTCGCGGGCAATGTCCAGATCACTCTCTGCAGCAATGCGCCGGCTTTTCGAGTCGTCGTAGCTGGCGCGTGCCTCATAGACCTCGGTGATGGCGATCAGACCGACGTCGTAACGCTCCTGGGCCTGATCGTACTGCCGGCGGATGGCGGTCTCAGTGGCACGGGCGGTGGTCAAGGCATCCGCGGCGCGCAAGACGTTAAAATAGTCCTCGGCGACGGTCAGGATCAGCTGCTGCTGGGCCAGGTTGTACTGGGCCCGGGCGGCCTTGCTCTGGATCTGGCTGGTCTCGAAATCAAACCAGGCGTCGGCGCGGAACAGCGGCTGGGTTAACTCGACGCCGTAGCTGTAGGCCTTGTAGGAGTCGTTGTCGGCGTTGTCCGGGTTCGAATCGATGTGCTGGGCATCGCCAAAGGCGTTGATCTGGGGCAGCAACCCCGAGCGGACCACGTTGATGTTGGCCTGTTCGGCTTCCAGGGTGGCGCGGGCCTCGGCGATACCAGAGTCGTAGGAAAGCGCTTTCTCATAGGTTTCGATCAGATTCGTGGCTAGCACGTGCTGGGCCGACAGCATGGCCAGAAGCCCGAGTAGCAGGCGGTTTCTTTTCATCACATCTTCTCCGAGGAGGGTTGTTAAGTTCAGCGGCATATACCCCTGAAAATGGTGTTCACCAGACTCTCAGCTTCGTCGCGCAGATCGTAGGCTTCAGGGTTTCTGAGCCAGTCATAGTAGATCCCGAGCATTTGAGTGTGCAGAGACCGGGCAGCCTGCCGAGGCGTTAGTGAAGCATGGTGCGGGTTGTGTTCGAAAAAAAAGGTTATGTTGTCAATGGCGACACTGGCCAGTTCATTCTGGGTGCGCAGACTGCGATCCGATTCGGTGTGATGGAACAGAATCTTGTACACCTGAAAATGTCGCTGGTCTTCGGCGAGGGTTTTCAGAGCAAACAAACACAATTGTCTGAGGTCTTCCAGGCAGAGGGATGTCTCACTGGTGACATTTTCCGCCATTTCGGTCAAGGGTAACCGAACCCGCTCCAGCATGGCGTCAAACAGATCAGACTTGTTACGAAAGTGCCAGTAGACGGCCCCCCTAGTAACCTGCGCGGTGCGGGCGATCTCTTCCAGTGACGCATGGGCGACCCCTTTTGCAATAAAGATCTGCTCAGCTGCATCGAGAATAGCTTGGCGTGTGGCTTCTGCTTCTGCTTTCGTTTTGCGGGCCATATCTGTGTCCTCGAGAGGGAGGTATCTGTCTGCTCCCCAAATTTCAAGCACCATAATGCCAAAAGTTTTTGCATACATCCATGTATGAATGTATTGTTTTGCGATCTTAAGCGCAGATTCTTTTCAGATACACAATGTCAGGAGACCTCCCTCATGTGCTCACGTTCTGTAAAAACGTACCCACCCAGCCTGATTTGGCGACCGGTGCTATTCATGCTGTTTTTCGGGCTGGCGGCATGCAGCAGTAGTGAAGAGCCCAGTAATGGCGGACAAGGGGGGCGTGGTCAGCCGGCACCAACTGTGTCTGTGGAGGCGGTTGAGACCCGCGACGTGAAGGTCAGACAGGATTATGCCGGCCGGGCCAGAGGCGCGCGGGAGGTGGAAGTACGGGCGCGGGTTCAGGGTATTCTGGAAAAGCGTTTGTACGATGAGGGTCAGATTGTGGAAGAAGGGGCACCTTTATTCCGGATTGATCCACGCCCTTCCGAGGCTGCCGTTCAGAGCGCTGAGGCGCAGAAACGTGTGGCAGAAGCCGAGTTGCGCCAGGCCGAACGGGAATGGAATCGCATCGCCTCGCTTTATGAGCGTAACGCGGTGAGTGAACGCGATCGGGATACGGCCAGGTCGGAGCGTGAACTGGCCGAAGCAAATCTGGCGGTGGCTCAGGCAGCCCTGACCCAAGCGGAACTGGATCTGGGTTACACCGACGTCGAAGCGCCGGTATCCGGTGTGACCAGCCTTGAGGATCTGCCCGAGGGCAGCCTGGTGGAGGTGGGTACATTGCTCACGAGCATCGTCCAGCAGGATCCGATCCACGTGCGCTTCGCCCTTCCCGAGGACGATGCCAGCATCCAGCGTAAGGCCAGGCAAGCCATGGCCGGCGATGGCGAGCAGACGAGCATCCCCGCCATGCTGATCCGTTCGGACGGCAGCATCTATGAGCAGGAGGGTGAAGTGGACTTCACCGCCAGTACGCTGGATTCGCGTACCGGCAGTGTTTCGGCGCGGGCGGTGTTTCCCAACTCCGAGGGTCAGTTGATCCCGGGTCAGTTCGTGCGGGTCCGGGTCACACTGCAGGAGCTGGAGGACGTGGTCACCGTACCTGAAGACGTCATCAGCGAAGGTCCGGAAGGTGCGCAAGTCTACGTTGTGGTAGACAACAAGGCTGTTGCCCGCCCTGTGCAGCTCGGGCCTGTGGTGGATGGTCGGCAGGTGCTTCTGGCGGGTCTGGAAAGCGGCGAAAGATTGGTAGTTAACGGACACGTTAGGCTTCAGGACGGCACCAACGTGGAAGTGGATGAACAGGTCTCCGACGCAGGGGAGGCTGACTAATGTTGCGCTTTTTCATAGACCGGCCGATTTTTGCTTCGGTCATTTCCATTATTATTACCCTCGGTGGAGCTTCCGCCATTTTCGGTCTGCCGGTAGAGCAGTACCCCGACGTGGTCCCACCTCAGGTGCAGGTTGAGGGTTCTTTCCCCGGTGCCAGTGCCGAGGTGCTGGCTGATTCAGTTTTGGCGCCACTGGAGCAGGAAATCAATGGCGTCGACAATATGATCTATCTGGAGTCCAACAGCACCGACTCCGGCACCTTTCGGGTCACTGTCTCCTTCGATATCGGTACCGATCCGGACCAGGCCACCATTAACGTCAACAACCGCGTTCAGCAGGCTCTCGCTCAGCTGCCCCAACAGGTTAGAAATCAGGGCCTGAACGTTGAAGCACGCTCAACCTCGATTCTACAAGTCGTGACCCTGTCGTCCTCTGATGGCTCCATGAACGAGGTGGAGATCAGTAATTATGCCCTGCTCAACGTGCTGGATGAGCTGGTTCGCCTTCCGGGAATTGGCGACGCCTCTCTGTTCGGTGCCCAGGATTATTCCATGCGTATCTGGCTGCGCCCCGACAAGATGGCTCAGTACGAGCTGACGCCGTCGGATATTCAACGAGCCCTGCAAAGCCAGAATGCCCAATACGCAGCAGGTCGACTCGGTGCGCAGCCGGCGCCGGAAGGACAAGCCTTCACATATACCGTTACCACGCCTGGCCGCCTGACCACGCCGGAAGAGTTTGAACAGGTCATCCTGCGCAGCAACGAAGACGGCGCCGCTCTGCGTCTGGGCGATGTGGCCCGGGCCGAACTGGGCTCGCAGAGCTACGATTTCAGCGCCAACTACAATGGCGAAACCGCAGTGCCAATGGGGGTTTATCTGCAACCGGGAGCTAACGCGCTGGATGCCGCCGCCGAGGTCGAACAGGCCATGCGGGAAATCTCCAGCCGCTTCCCGCAAGGGCTCGAATACAGCATCCCCTATGACACCACCCGATTCATCGACATCTCCATTCAGGAAGTTGTTTCGACGTTCATGATCGCCATCGCTCTGGTGGTGCTGGTGACCTTCCTGTTTTTGCAGCACCTCAAAGCCACACTGATCCCGCTGGTGGCCATCCCGGTGTCACTGGTAGGCACCTTTGCGGGCATGCTGGCCTTCGGCTTTTCCATCAACCTGCTGACGCTGTTCGGGTTGATTCTGGCCATCGGGGTGGTGGTGGATAATGCCATTCTCATTATGGAGAACGCCGAGCGGCTGATGAAGGAGGAAGGAATGTCAGCCCACAAGGCCGCTGTGGAGACGGTCAAACAAGTCTCGGGCGCTGTCGTCTCTTCTACTCTGGTGCTGGTGGCCGTATTCGCGCCAGTGGCATTTCTCGGGGGGCTGACCGGTGAACTGTACCGTCAGTTTGCGGTGACCATTGCCGTGTCTGTTATTATTTCCGGTGTTGTTGCGCTGACCCTGACGCCTGCCATGTGCGCCATGCTGCTGGGCGGGCCGACCAAGACGCAGCCTGCCCTGTTCCGCTGGTTTGACGCCGGCTTTCAGAAGCTCACCAACGGTTTTGTGAAGATCGTGGATTGGCTGCTTCATCATGCCGTGGTCGGAGTGCTTCTGTTTGCTGCCATGATTGGCGGCACGCTTTTTATGCTTAACACCATGGCGTCCGGTCTGGTGCCGCAAGAGGATCAGGGCTTTGTGCTGGTGGCGCCCTCATTGCCGCCAGTATCGTCTCTCGACCGCACGGAGGCGATGCGCGACGACTTGACAGAGAACATACTGGCTTTGGAGGAAGTCAGTGATGTAGTCTCCTTCGCCGGTTTCGACATTATCTCCAGTGCGCTTCGCTCCAATGCCGGGGTTGCGTTTGTGACGTTGGAGGACTGGTCCGAGCGTACCGGCCCGGGAGAAGATGCGGCCAGTGTGGCTGGCAAAATCATGGGCCTCGGCGCGAAAATCAAGGAAGCCAACGTGATAGCCTTTACCCCGCCACCGATTCAGGGGCTGTCCACGACCGGTGGCGTAGAGGGCTATATTCAGGCTCGTGGTGGCCGCACGCCTAATGAGATTAAAGCAATGGCAGACCGGCTGACTCGGGCCGCAAATGAGCGTCCCGAACTGAGTAACGTGCGGGTGACTCTGGATACCGGGATTCCGCGTTATAGAGCCAGTGTCGACCGTCAGAAGGCGGAAGCCTCCGGGGTGCCGATCGACCAGATCTTCTCGACCATGCAGAGTACATTCGGAGCCCTTTACGTCAACGACTTCACGCTGGAAGGTCGTAACTGGCAGGTCAATCTGCAATCCGAGGGTGAGTTCCGCAGTCAGCCAGATGACTTGCGTAAGGTGTTTGTGCACTCAGAGTACAACGAGATGATCCCGCTGAGTTCGCTGGTCACCATGGAACGGACCAGCGGACCTGACATTCTCAACCGCTTCAACGTCTATCCGGCTGCAAAACTGCTGGCCAATCCCGGGCCTGGCTACACTACCGGTGATGCCCTTGCAGCACTGCAGGAAGTGGGCGAGGAGACTCTGGATCAGAACAGCCTGCTGGGCTGGATCGGTGAGGCGTACCAGCTGGAAAATGCCGGCGGGGCTGGCGGTGTGGCCTTCGGCCTGGGTTTGCTGTTGGTGTTCTTAATACTGGCAGCCCAGTATGAGCGGTTGGGGCTCCCGCTAGCTGTCGCTACGGCGGTACCGTTTGGCGTCTTCGGCGCTGCCGCGGCTTCGCTGTTGCGCGGTTTCCCCAACGATATCTATTTTCAGGTGGGCCTGTTGGTACTGATTGGGCTTGCGGCCAAGAACGCGATACTGATTGTCGAGTTTGCGGCCCAGAACCGTCGCACCGGAATGAGCTCTATTGAGGCGGCAAGTGCCGCAGCACGCCAGCGTTTTCGCGCCATCATGATGACCGCCCTGACGTTCATTGTGGGTTCGTTGCCGCTTGCCTTCAGCAGCGGTGCCGGTGCTGCCAGCCGGCAGGAAATTGGCACTGTGGTCGTGGGTGGTATGGTAGCGGCCAGCACGCTGGCGCTGTTTTTCGTGCCCCTATTTTATCGTCTGATTGAAGATAGTGGTGACTGGCTACAGTCAAAGCGCGGGAAGCAACAACCTCAGTCCGCCACCCAATAGTCCATCTGACGCTCAAGCGACCGGCCCATCGCCGGTCGCGTTTTAAAGTTGGCGTCTTTTGCTAAAAAACCTATCCCAAACAGGAACAACCTGTTTTGAAGTTGATATTTCTTATATGTTTACTCATTCCGTCGATTGCTGGAGCAAGCCCCGGGGGGCTGAGCATTGCCTGGGATAACGATCTGCTGACAGGCACAGATAAAGGGTATACGAACGGCCTCAGACTGACCTACTTGGGGGCAACCACTGAAAATGATGGTGACTGTGAAGCATGCTTGGCTCACACGGCCAAGGAGCGCTTGGACTGGTTGCCCGTCATCGGTCGAACGAGCAACGCCCATACGGTGACCTTCAGCCTGTCACAGTTCATGGTTACTCCAGAGAATATCCAGGCCACCGGCCCTATTTTCGAGGATCTTCCCTATACGGGTTATCTCTCCGCTTCTGGAACATTGTGGAGCTGGAATGCAAGATCACTGACCGGCTTTGGCCTGGCCATTGGTTTTGTCGGTCCAGATTCCGGTGCTAAGGCAATCC
This sequence comes from Marinobacter sp. V34, assembly GCF_055524115.1. NCBI lineage: Bacteria > Pseudomonadati > Pseudomonadota > Gammaproteobacteria > Pseudomonadales > Marinobacteraceae > Marinobacter > Marinobacter sp. V34. The sequence continues at coordinate 300,572 of NZ_JBUPZY010000005.1, forward strand.
AGACCTGGGTCCATAAGTTTACCGGCAGCACCAGGCCAAAAGGCTGGGATAACCAGCTCGGCACCGATGTGATTGGAGAGGTTCACACCTTTCATGCCCGCAAACTTTTCCGCAAGAATATGGCCAACAGTCTTTCCCAGGAAATGGCATGGATGGCTGGCGGCAAGCTGTCAAATTTTATCAGCAGCGCGGAATTGGGCGTTTCATGGCGAATCGGCACGAACCTCCCCGCGAATTTCATTCCGGATTATGCCGGAGCCTCGTCTACTATAGGTTTGCCGGGGTCCCTGAATTCACCCGCCCCCGGATGGGCGTCCTTTGTAGGGATGGGCATTGAAGTCATACCCTACAGCTACCTGGAAGAGCAATCAGGTCGCTATGATTATGATCAGCGCCTACTGATCGGAGTGGCCGGCATAGGTATTGGCTGGCACGCGCCAGGGTTCAATCTGGCAATAATGTTAAGGGCAACGACGAGCCAGGATGAAACAAATAAAAATGCCTTTTCTTTCGGGACCGTTTCAGCAACGTGGGGTTTTTGATCTCAGTGTCTAAAACCTTAGGCAACATTAAGACGGCCAACTGTCAAAAGCCTGAAAGGTTGCTTGTAGCCGATGCTTGCGCATCCTGACTGATCACACCATCGATTGTAATTTGCCAGATAAAATCGCCAATGGCATCGAGTGTATAGGCACCCTTCGGATCGAACCACGTTGCAACCCAGTTGAGCGCCCCAAGGCCGATCAGGCGAAGTAGGCGTTCATCAACACCTTTCTGAATTACGCCTTGTTCCATCATCGTTTCTAGGATACCGGCCCAAAGGGACTCGTACTGATCCCGCAGTTCGATGATTTCCTCTCGTGCCTCTGGGCCTAGCGCACGCCACTCAAACAACAGTACGTAAACCGTGTCCGAATCAACCAATAAAGCATGCAGATGCGCATTGATACAGAGACGCAGTCTCTCCACCGGATCATCCGAGCTGGTTAGCGCCATTTCGACCTCTGCTGTCACCAGGTCGACTCCCCGTCGCATCAGCTCGACAAGGAGTGCTTCTTTGGTGCTGTAAGGTAGTAAAGGCTCCCCGGTAGCATGTCACAAGCCTCGGCAATCTCCTTGAGAGACGTCTTCTCGAAGCCTTTCTCACGAAAAAGCCGGGCCGCATTGGACAAAACATGGCCCTGATCGTCCAGCTTGCGTATAGGTGGGACCTGCCTGTTCACCATAGTTTTAATATCTCCTCCACTGGCCAGTGCATGTTCATCAGAGCGGCTGCTACCAGACCCTTCGCGCTGATGGTACGCCATTCCGCGGGTAGCCGCCATTTGCGTCAGCGTGCTCTTGACTTTTAGTTGGTTAACCAACCAAAATCGGGCAGCGACTTTTTAATCACCGAAGAAAAACGATATGGCGATTACCTATGGACAAGCACTGTTCCCGGTCACTGGTACTGTCACACCTATGCGAGAGGGCGAGCAGGCCGCGCAGATCCGATGATTGAGTCAAACAGGTTTCAGCACAGTGACGCCGTAGAGACTGCGTGGCATTTCACCGAACAAGTGCCCCACGGCAGGGATCTGGGTATGAAGGTCGTCCGTGTGGAGGACAACCAGGCTAGCATAGGCCTCTCCCCACAGCCGTGGATGTTCGCGGACGACGATGACCGCGAAGAAATCTGTACCAGCATACTGTATTCGCTGGCGGACTCAGCCTGTGGGCTGGCGGTGTTTGCAGAGGCTCAGGAGTTGACCCCCATCGCCACGCTGGATTTGCGCATGGATTATCTGCGGCCTGCCGACGGCG